>CAYTWB010000117.1:0-3376 GCA_964441945.1 uncultured Syntrophobacteraceae bacterium | reverse complement strand
TGTGCATGGCTTCCACGGCGTTGATAAGGAGGTTTATCAGCGTCTTGCGAAGATGGACGGAGGATCCGGAAATGTTGAGCAAATCGACCTCCAGGTCCACCTTGATTCCTGTGTTGGGATGATGAGCCAGAATCCCGGCCACTTCGGGGGAGGCTTGACAATCCATGACAATGCTGTTGAGATTCAGAATCTGCCTGCTTGGGACGCCTCTTCTCGTCAAGGTCAACAAGTCCTGAACAATCGCGGCCGCCTGTGCTCCGCCTTCCTGGATTGCCCTGGCATAGGATCTCAGCGTGCTCGACGTTTCGTCCACTTCATAGAGGAGCAGTTCCGAATAGCCGACGAGTATACCCAGAACATTGTTCAAGTCGTGGGCAACCCCGCCGGCCATGGTTCCGAGAGCTTCCATCTTTTCCGCGCGGTGCAGACGCTCTTCCAGCCTCTTGCGCTCCTCCTCCTGCCGCCTGCGCTCGGTGATGTCCTCAAAGATAACGCAGATCTGAGAGGGCGATTCGCTGGGGCGGTAGGCATGGCAGTGATACCATCCCCTGGTCGGCTCATGATACATGTCGAACACTCGCGGTATGCCGCTGACGGCCACGTCGCCATACACCTCCACCCAGCTTTGCTCGGTGGCCGGCCAGACTTCAAACACGTCCTTTCCCCGGACTTCCTCGCATTTGAGTTTTGCAATCCGGGCAAAAGCCTCATTGAATCGCCCGAAGCGAAAACCGACATACCTGCCGTTTTCATCAAAGACCGATTCCCAAACGACGAAGGCGTTGATCATATTGTCGAATATCAGCTGTAGCTCGGCGGTCGTTGCCTGCAGCGCATCTTCGGCGCGCTTTCGTTCCAGTTCCTGGCTGTCTCGCTGCAGCCTGGTATTGAGGATCGGCGAGATACTTCCGGCAATACGTTTCAGAACGGCCCTGTCTTCCACAGTAAAGCCTCGATCCTTGTTAGCCAGCGAAACAAGCCCTATGGTCCTGTCCGCAAAGACTACCGGCACCGTCAAGAAATTGTGAACGGGCAGATGCCCCTCGGGAGTGTGGAACGGTCCCTCGGAACAGAACGGCTTCTTCTCTGTGATTGCCCTTCCCCAGAGGCTGTCTCCCCATTGATGCCGAGGAAACACGATCGATTTTCCTTCGACCCTGCATTCACTCCAAATTTCCTTTGTCAAACTGGGGATGATCAGGTCACCACTGTCTCCTATGTATCCAAAGATACCGTGTCTGCATTGCAGGGCCTGAAGAATAACAGCCAGGACCTCCTCGTAGATCCTTGCGTCGGGGGTGGTCAAAAAAACGTTGGAAATCTGGTTCAATATCGCCTTTTCCTGTTCGGATTGCTGCAGGGCTTTCTCCGCCTGCTTGCGCTCGGTGATGTCTTCACAGGAGCCGAACAGGCGATGAGAGAGGGGATTTTCCGAATCGTTGATGATCTTCGATACCACCCTGATCCAACGGATGGAGCCGTTCTTGTGGACGATCTTCAGCTCACATTCACCGGTATCCCCTGGGGCAAGTCCGACAACCTGCCTTTCGAATACCGGAATGTCCGAAGGGTGAACCAAAAACTTCCAGCAACCGTGACTTCGCACTTCGTCGGCAGCGTATCCCGAAATCTTCTCCACAGCCCCAACCAGCCAATCAATGCTGAATCCTCCACCGGAGGGCTTGACGCATGAGAAGGCGTAATCGGAGATCATCTCTGAAATATGCCTGTGGCGCTCCTCACTCTCCAGCAATGCATCCTCTGCCTGTTTGCGTTCGGTGACGTCTCTGAAAACCCCCAAAAGACACTCTCTATCGTCAAGCACCATTGGGAAAGAAGCGCCAACGTCGGCATAGAAGACGCTGCCGTCTTTCCTTCTTACCGGGATGTTCCGGGCTACCTCGATCTCCTTCCTTGTCAGTCCTTCAAACCGGTCGATCACCCAGGGGAAGTCCTCTGCGGGATGGATGTCCGCCATTCCGATCTGAACGAGCTCTTCTGCGCTGTAGCCCAGCATCTCTTGGATTGCGCGATTGCCCGCAAGGAACCTCCTTGTCTCATGATCCACCAGAAGCAGTCCGTCTCGCAGACTATTGAAGGAGAGTCCAAACCGGGTTTCCCATTCCATTTGCTCTTTTGAAGCCTGCTTCTCTTTCGCCTCGACCTTCTTCGATTCAGCCAGCTGCAGACGCAATTCATGCAGCTCGGCTATGAGCTGTTCCCTTGTTTTGTCATGATCCTCCATTTCTCGTCCTCCTGTGAGGCACTTCGGTACAGCGGTTATGGACAACAGTATGTCTCCAGCCGTGATCCCGCTGCTTACTGGTGATGGATTTCCATTTAAGGTATTCCATCTGTGACGGAAAACTTATGAGAGTGAAAAGGCCTGCGAACGTCATTTTGGCGGAAGCCGAAATCCAGTCCTAAGCCATTCTGGACCCCGCGGCCTTCGCCTGGGAAACGGCATACTTGAAGTTTAAGAGGCTGTCTGAAAAATACCCGTATACGTCATACCGGCGGAGGCCGGTATCCAGAAAGCCGCGTAATTCCTGGATGCCGGTTTTCACCGGCATGACGTTGAGGGTACCGTAGCCCATTTTTAGACGGCTTCTGAGAGAGCGATGCAATCAGTACAGGTTGGAGGTTCGACTGGCCCATCGTAGTCCATGATTCCTGGTGCCCCCGACACGATTCGAACGTGCGACACCGAGATTAGGAATCTCGTGCTCTATCCGCCTGAGCTACGGGGGCACAACGGTTTGCGACCCTCCAGGCTCAGGCGACAACAGTTTCTGTTGCCGAGCCGGCTTCGTTCATAAAGAAGAAGGGGAGGATCCAACCCTGGAGATGGCCGGTTTGGTTGTAGATTGCTGCGAAACGAGCTCCGATGGTTCGGTGGTTGGGCGGAAGCGGCCGAATTGCCATCGAAGCCATGAGAACTGTCCGTGGTCGGGACGAGCCGATTTGAACGGCCGACCTCTTGCACCCCAAGCAAGCGCGCTAACCAGGCTGCGCCACGTCCCGACTCGGGCTGGAACCTATCATCTCCAGAATGAACTGTCAAGCCGCTTTTTGGCCGGCCATGGTTCGTATCTCCTTGAAAATTCAAATGAAGGGGCAGTTAAGGACCCATTTGGTAAAGGACGATGACTCGGAGAGAATCACCATTAGGAGACTATCTCAGAACTCGCTCACACCGTCACCCCGGCGAAGGCCCATGCACGTCAATTTAAGGATATTCCGTGTGGTACCGACTGGTTACAAAACCGGGAGGTTTTCCAAACGTCATTCCGGCATGTTTTTGGCCGGAATCCAGCAACTGTTTTCTTCAAGGGGCGGCGATGAGGGTTTGTTTTTTAGTGAGTGCACCAGAGAG
>CAYTWB010000116.1:0-3761 GCA_964441945.1 uncultured Syntrophobacteraceae bacterium | reverse complement strand
CGGCCTGTCACGCCGGAGGCCGAGGGTTCAAGTCCCTTCGACCCCGCCAGGTAAAAGCGAAGGAGCTAGCCCATGAAGCTGGCTCCTTTTTTTTGTGCTGGGATTCATCCCCTTTCGCCCGGCGAGCTGCCGGAACCGGGTGAAAACGATCGGTTTGAACGTGCTCAAGATCGGCAACATTTCCCTGCCTTTTCCCTATATGCTTGCGCCCATGGCCGGAGTAAGCGATCTGCCCTTTCGGATTGTGACCCGTTCCTTCGGCGCACCGCTGGCCTTTGCGGAGATGATCGATGCAAGGGCCGTCAGTTACGGCGAAAAGAGGACCCTCCGGATGCTCACATCCACTCCCGATGACCGGCCTCTGGGGGTTCAGCTCCTGGGCAATGATGAAATCTACATCGCGAAGGCTGTCGAAGCCCTGGAGGGTTACGACTTCGACCTCCTGGATTTCAACGCAGCCTGTCCCGTAAGCAAGATAACGCGCAAAGGCCAGGGAGCGGCACTGCTCAGAGAGCCTCACAGGCTTGCCAAGCTGCTCAAAGTCCTTGTCGACCAGGCGCCGGTCCCGATAACCGTGAAAATCAGGACCGGGTGGGACACCACTTCCGTGAATGCACGCGAGGTCGCCCTTTGTGCCGAGGATGCCGGAGTCAGCGCCCTGTGCATACATGGCAGGACGAGGGCTCAGGGATATGGCGGATCGGTGGATTACCGGACCATACAAGCCGTGAAAGAGGCCCTGACGATACCCGTTATTGCCAGCGGCGACAACCTCTCGGTCGATTCCATCAGGAAAATGTTCGATGAGACCGGCTGCGACGGCGTGGCCATCGCCCGCGGTTCCCTCGGATATCCATGGATATGCAGAGAACTGGCCGGCTTCTTTCAAGATGGTGCCCTTTGCTGCAAACCCAGCATGGAGGAACGCATCGCCACCATCAGGAACCATTTTGACCTTGTCGTGGATTACTATGGGGAAAGAAGAGCGGTTGCCTGTTTTCACAAGTTCTTGATCTGGTACACAAGAGGGATCCGGGGCACAAAGCCCTTGCGCGACAGCATGAACCGCGCTGACACAAAAGACGAGGTCCTCAGGATGGTCGAAACATTGAAACGTTTCGGCTGAAACAGGCAATGGGACGGCACTGCGGCCAAGACGGGGGACAGGCTTAACCCGTCACTTACAGGGGGATTATCGAGACATGGTGGAATCATGGTCGGATAAGGTCCGAGGTGTTTTCTCGCTGGTTGTAGTGGTCCTGAACACCATTTTCTGGCCATCGCTGTTGTTCCTGGTGGCGCTATTGAAACTGGCCGTTCCCGTCGATGGCTGGCGCATTGCCTGCGGCAGGCTGTTGAATGCGATTGGCCAATGCTGGATCAGGTGCAACAACCTTGGCCTGCGGCTCACCAAAGAGATCCGCTGGAAGGTTGAAGGCACCGACGGTCTGAGCCCGAACGACTGGTACCTGGTTGTAGCAAACCACCAGACCTGGGTTGACATCATCGTCCTGCAGAAGATTTTCCATCGCAAGATTCCCATGCTGAAATTCTTCCTGAAGAGAGAATTGATCTGGGTGCCGATTCTTGGAATCGCCTGGTGGGCCCTGGACTTCCCTTTTATGCGGCGAACGTCCTCTGTTCAAAAGGACTTCGAGACGACGCGCGAAGCCTGTGAGAAATTCAAACGCATTCCCGTATCCGTTATGAACTTCCTTGAAGGAACCCGTTTCACCCGCGAAAAACAGGAGAAACAGAAATCGCCCTACAAGCACCTTCTAAAGCCCAAATCGGGCGGCATTGCCCTGGTGCTTGGCACCATGGGCAACCAGCTCCGATCCATTCTCGATGTGACCATTGTCTACCCGGACGGCGTTCAAGACATATGGGCTTTCCTGTGCAGCCAGTCCATGACGATCGAAGTGCGGGTGAGGCAGCTGCCGGTCTCCCGGGAGCTCATCGGGGATTTTCTCGCGGACCGGGAGTTCCGCCGCCGATTCAACAGCTGGCTGAACACCCTCTGGGCTGAAAAAGATCAGCTGATTGAGACATTGCTCCAGACACCGGCTCATTGACTTCCGGTTGCTGTCGAAAAGCCCGGTCCTACTGACGAGCCCTTATCAGCAATAGCTGGACCCGTCCCAGCAGTGCGTACACAACCTCTCTTTAGGAATCCCGATGGAGTCCACCAGGTCTTCCAACCGCTGATACACCAGGGAAGAGAGGTGCAGGCGGCGCCGGATCTCGTCGATCATCGCCCGGTTCTTCTCCGACCCGCCCTGTGCGTAAGCATGCAGGTCCTTTTCTCCCCCGCCTTCCAATTCCTCGATGATCTTGCGCCCAATCAGGTCCAGAGTGGATCTAGAGGTTGAGAAATTGAGAAATTCGCAGGGGAAGATCAGCGTCGGGCAGGCCGGCCTCATGTGAACTTCCCGAGCTCCGTAATCGAAGAGGACCTGGATGTTCTCCTTGAGCTGTGTGCCGCGCACGATGGAGTCTTCGCAAAACAGAAGGCGCTTGTCCGCGATCAGCTTCCTGACCGGAATCAGCTTCATTCTGGCCACCAGGTCCCGCAGTTCCTGATTCTGAGGCATGAAGCTGCGCGGCCAGGTGGGGGTATACTTCACGAAGGGGCGACGGTAGGGGACCTTCTTTTCGTTTGCATAGCCGATGGCGTGCCCGATGCCCGAGTCTGGAATTCCAGCCACATAGTCGACAAACACATCGTCCTGGCGGGCCATGGCCGCTCCGCAGGCGTTGCGAACGAATTCCACATTGACCCCCTCGTACTCAGAGGCAGGGTAGCCATAGTAGACCCATAGAAAAGCGCAGATCTGCATCTGCGGTTCCTTTTCTTTCCGCACCTCCCAGCCGTCGGCGGTCATCAAGACGACTTCACCCGGGCCCAAAAACCGATCTATCTCGAAGGAAAGGTTCGGAAAGGCACAGGTTTCCGAGCTCACGGCCAGCGCTCCCTCCCGCCGACCAATAACCAGCGGAGTTCTCCCCAGCCGGTCCCGTGCCGCGTAGATCCCCTTGTCGGTGAGCAAAAGCATCGAGCACGATCCCCGGATGGAAGCCTGTGCCGCGAGGATTCCGTCCTCAAAGTTGTCTTCTTCGCAAATCAGCCTGGCTACCACCTCTGTGGGATTGACCATGCCGCTGGTGGTATCGAGAAAACTCTGCTTGTGGGCAAAGGCCTTGCCCACCAGGTCGTCCAGATTGTTCACCCTGCCGACGGTGACAATACCGAAGCGGCCCAGATGTGAGGCGACAAGCAGCGGCTGCGGGTCGGTATCACTGATGACCCCGATGCCTTTGTTTCCCCAAAAACTCGCCAGTTCCCCCTCGAACTTGGTCCGGAAATAGCTGTTTTCAATGTTGTGGATGGATCGTTGCATGCCCTCGGAGTTTCGAACGGCGATCCCGCCGCGCCGCGTACCGAGGTGAGAATGATAGTCAGTGCCATAGAACAGATCAGAAACGCAGTCTTCTCTGGATACGATGCCGAACAATCCACCCATACCGCCACCTTCTTTGCATCGAGTCATTCACCAACCGCAGGGCCCCGTTTTTGCGGTACACCCACCCCAACCAGGTTTGCTCTTTCGGACCGCCGGACTGCGGGGGCTCCACGGGCATGACCCGGCGTTGCCGTCCATGATAGCACCGGGAGCCCGAAACTGTCCAGGCGAACAACTCTCACGGCACGGTGAACCTGTTCTCAAATAGTTCATAATTTAAATCACGACCTTGCAATC
>CAYTWB010000115.1:0-4160 GCA_964441945.1 uncultured Syntrophobacteraceae bacterium | reverse complement strand
TCTGATTTAAGGTTTGGAATGTGCCTGAGCGTTTCGGCTTTGGAGAGTCTTCGAGAAGGCCCAAGGCCGAGCTTCCCCGACAGAATATCGTACACCTTCATGCCGGCGGTATAGAATGGGCCGTCCCACCATACATAATTGGGAACCAGGAAGGATTGATTGCTCACGAGGTGGGGAGCATTATGAATCAGCAGGCCCCTCTCCCGCAGGGCTTCAACCACCAGAGTGATATTCCCCTGCCTGAGATAGCGCACTCCCCCGTGAACCAGCTTGGTACTCCGGCTCGAAGTGCCCTTGGCAAAATCGTGCTGTTCGAGCAACAGGGTCCGATATCCCCTCGAAGCCGCATCCACGGCACAGCCCAGACCCGTCGCGCCCCCGCCTATTATGATGATGTCCCAAACGCCTGAATGTTGCTCCAGGTGCCTGATCATCTCATCCCGATTCATATCGGATCGCTCTAGGGCCTGGGAAGAGAGTTGTTGGATCGCGCCTGCAACAGGCCATCCTTGCAGCTCAGACCGATTCCCCGGTAGCGGGCGACGGACCTGCGGAAATCCTGACCGTAAATTCGCCTTCCATCGATTACCACGGATCGCTTCATGAGACGGTTGAAAACCTCCGCAGAGAGCGATTTGAATTCATCCCATTCGACCATCACCATGCAGCAGTCCGCACCTTTGAGGCACTCCTCTACGCTGTCGGCGTACTCGATCTTGATGGAATCCCGGATGAAACGCTGCCTGGCGTTGGGTATGGCTTCGGGATCATAGGCTACGATCTTTGCCTCGTGGGCATACAGGTGATTGGCGATTTTGATGCTGAGGGCCTCGCGCATGTTGTCCGTACCCGGTTTGAAGGAGAGACCGAGCATGGCCATCTTCTTGCCCTTTAAGCTGCCCCCCAGCTCCCGAATGGCGATGGCAACCATGTGGGCGGCCTGTTGCTCGTTGACATCTATGGTAGCCTCGAGGAGTTGAGGTTCGACGCCGCGGGTACGGGCATAGGAGATGAGCGCCTTAACGTCCTTGGGAAAACAGGACCCGCCGTAACCACAGCCGGCGTTGAGAAAGGCCGGGTTGATGCGCCAGTCCGCCCCAACTCCCTTGACGACCTCGTAAATGTCCACACCGGGTATGGTCTCCGCAATCCGGGCCATTTCATTGATGTATGAGATGTTCATGGCCCAAAAGGTGTTGCGACCGTATTTCACCATTTCGGCATTCTCCAGGTTCATCCTGAACACGGGGACATTCTGTCCCCGGTATACCTCGTTGGAAAATGCTTCGAGCATATCTCCGGAACGCCTATCGAGTTCGCCGATGACCACACTGTCCGGCGATTGAGTGTCATGGACTGCCGCACCCTGACGCAGGAACTCCGGGCTCATGCAGACCCCGAAAGCGTCTCCGGCCTTCTTGCCGGAGTATTCCTCCACCTCAGGGTCCTGGCTCGAAGCAAGAACTGAAAAACCTCTGTTCGCATACACCACTGCCGCCACAAGTCCCACATGGCCCGTTCCCAGGATACCGGCTGATGTCTCACCCATAACACCGTTTCCTCCCTTTCAACGTCACAGCATTCTCAAAACAGGCCTCTGCACTGCAAGGGGTTTAGATTATTTCCGCGCTCCTTCCTCAATAAATGTGAACCTTTCTCTAGCAGAATTAGGGGACGAAGTAAAATACCGGCCGGCACCAATCCTTGCCGGGAGAAACGGCACGGTATGCCGAAAAGAGGCCTGTGCAAAAGCGAATATGGGGGACGGGAATACGGGGTGAATGGATGTGGGCAGGCTGCCCTGCGTCACAAGCACTTATCGATGGCACTTCGCACTTCCCACAGGAGGTCTTCGGGCCCGATGGGTTTGAAGAGTATCTTCACGTTAATGTCGTCGCTCTGCAGCTCCATAAGATCCGCAGCGCTGTATCCGCTGCAAATCAGCATCGGGACCTTCGGTCCGGCAGAGCGCACGACCTCATAAACATCCCGTCCGCCCTTCCTCGGCATGACTGCATCGGCAACCACAAGCGTTATCCTGGCGGCATGGTCATTGAACAACTGGATGGCTTCCTGTCCGTCTGCAGCGACGAGGACTTCATAGCCGGCACCTCTCAGGATCTCGGCCGAGAGGTCCCGAATGAGGGCCTCATCTTCTGCAACGAGCACCGTCTCGGATCCCCGAGAGGAAAGGGCCCTATGGGGGCGTCCCTCTTGATACTCACGCTGGCCGTCCCCCTGTGAAACAGGCATCGTAGGCAGCACAATGGTAAATTCCGCGCCGCTACCCGGTTCACTTTTCACGTCCACGTAGCCGTTGTGTTGGCTGACGATGCCATAAACCGTAGAGAGCCCAAGACCGGTTCCTTTGCCCACTTCTTTCGTGGTGAAAAAGGGTTCGAAGACCCGCTGAAGGGTCTCTTTGTCCATTCCACAACCCCGGTCCTTTACGCTCAGAAGGACGTAACATCCCGGATCAATCCCCGGGAATCGCTCGTCTCCCACCGGCCTGATTTCCAAATCGGCCGTTTCGATCGCTATCGCTCCTCCATTCGGCATCGCATCACGAGAGTTGACGCAAAGATTCAGCAGGACCTGCTCGATCTGGTGAGGGTCGGCGTAGACCAAGCCGTTGCTTTTGCGGGTGACATTCAGTTCAATGTCCTCCCCTATGACGCGTTCCAGGATCTTTATCAGCCCCTCGATGACCCTGTTCAGATCAAGATTTCGCGGCTTGAGCATCTGGCGGCGGCCAAAAGCCAGGAGTTGAGCAGTGAGGTTGGCTGCCTTTTGGGCGGCCTTCTCGATCTGATCGAGATTTCGGACCAGCTTTGGATCATCTTGAGATCCCGCCCGGCAAAGGCTGGCGTACCCGAGGATGGCCTGAAGGAGGTTGTTGAAGTCGTGGGCGACTCCGCCTGCCAGCTGCCCGAGAGCCGAGAGTTTCTCGCTCTGAAGGACCTTCAACTGGGCTTCCTGGAGTTGTGATTCCTGGATTTGGATAGTCCTCCTTAAGCTGCTGGCTGCATCACGTGCCTGCTTGAGCAGCCTGGCATTCTCCACGGCATAACCCATCTGTCCCAGGAGAACGCGCAGGAACTGCTGATCCTGGCCGTGAAACACTCCCCCCGTCGCTTTATCGGCCAAAGAGACAATCCCTATGGTTCCATGCTTGGTCTTCAACGGCATGATAAGAAACGACTTCGTCATATACTTTTCGGATTTGTTCTGACGTTGCGTGAGGGGGGATTGCTCGATGTCTTCGACCAGCATGGGGCTACCGGTTTCGATGATGGTCTTCGCCAAAGACCCTTCGAGAGCGGCGGGGCCCTCGTATGAGGGGGTCCACCCTTCATGCGCAACGATATCCAGTCCGGCACCATCGTCACGAAGCAGTCCGACCGAACCGATCCGGGCATGCGTTGCAGTCATGGCTTTCTTCAATACCAGGTGCAGGAGCTCGGTAATATCGGGAACATTGGCGGTGATTTCGGTTATCTCGGCAAGTGTCGCGAATTGCTGGATGAGTCTATCCAGCTGTGCGGCATTTTCCCGGAAATCTTCAGCAAGCCGGTTGAGCGCATTGACTATCGAGGCCATCTCTTTGAGCTGCAAAACCTCCCCTTCACTGGTGACCTTTTCAGCCTGGCCGGTCGAGACTCCCTCGAGGCTGCTCAGGATATTCTTCACACCCATCAGGATTCGCCAAAGGAGGTAGTAGCCGAGGCAGGCCGCTACAAGTAAGCTCAGCAGGGCATAAACCTTATTAGGGCTCATGTTCTCCCTGAAAAGATAGAAAACCATCAGACTGGGGAGAATAATCAGCAATCCCATAGCCTGGAGAGCAATGCGGAACATGCTCATACTGGGGGGTTGGCTCAACTTGCTATTGCGCATCAGGTCACTCCGTCGGGAACGCAGACCGCGTGATAACGAGCACGTTATTCGGCCTGCACAGTGGCATAGAATTGAATCGTTTCCGGTCTAACTTGTTGAGCTCTTAAAATGATTCTGAATACACTGCAAAAGAGAGCATAAAGTTATAATCGCGAATAGTTACGGTTGGTTACCGGAATATGGCCGGTGCGAACGATATCTTAGTGACTCTACCAGCAAGCCAATACTATCGAGAGCAAGAGGCGCTGTCAAGAAAGTCAGAA
>CAYTWB010000114.1:0-5844 GCA_964441945.1 uncultured Syntrophobacteraceae bacterium | reverse complement strand
CCCGTCCAAAGTGGAGGCTTGGGAAAATATCTTCTACCCCCCTGAACGGTTACCTGAACGCTATCATAGAAGCATACACGATGACAGGCTGGAAAATGGTGAGATTTGTCTTACGGAAAAAGTCTGTGAAGAGGACAGGAATCACGGGGGGTCAGGTATTGCTATGGTCTACTGTCCTTGCCCGAAATGTTCTCCAAGATTCTGAAAATTCACGCACATTCTCACGCTAAACGCAAAAATCCGTTGCTCACGATTTCGTAAGCTATTGATTTCTGGCGCGCCCGGCCCGACTCGAACGGGCGACCTGCGGATTCGAAGTCCGACGCTCTATCCGACTGAGCTACGGGCGCAAGGATTTGATGCCAACGGCCTCCACCTTTATTATGGCATCTCCCTGATGTCAAGAGCTTATACCAGGTTGCCTGCAAAGGGTGACAGGCCGATAGAGCGTTCGTGCTGAGCTCTTCTTACTCCGGTTTGGCCGCCTCACCCCGGTAGTAGTCGAAATCCCTGGTGAAGCGTTCGAGGATCGCTTTTCTCACCTGGTAGACCTTCGGATCTCCATCGAGTTTCAGCCAGCAGTTCCCGCTTGCTCCCACGACATCCTTCCCGAAGACGAGCACGTACTCTTTGCCTTCCGCCGCGGCTGTAACCCTGGCCTGGGGTTTCTTGAAGCCGTAGTCGAAGGCGGGGTCCGGCGCGTCGACAACCTCTGCCCAGGGCAACCGGCTGAAGCTGTCAAGCACCTGCCCGAGGCGGGTATTATCGACCGGCCAGGAAGGGGCGTTCCTCTTCCGCCACTGGTCACCGTTTTCCCTGCCCAGATCAAAGGTTCCCTTGCTATTCACCACCTGGACCCGGTCGATTACCTCCCGGCGAAGGTCCAAAATGAACTTGCTGCGCCATTCCTTGACTCCCCTGCTCAGTATGAAGGGGACCATTTCCGAAGTCACATAAACGGTGTTTGGTTCCTTAGACAGCACAATGAAGCTCCCCGGGCCGTCAGGGGAACGCTTTCCGGCGGCGAAGCTCAGCACCTCGATTCCTCCGGCAAAGGTTTTCACTTCAATGCGTTCGAGGCTCTCTTTTCCCAGGCCGTATTCCGCCTGCCGCTCCTGTTTCTTTGATGCGATCCCCTGAATCGCCAGTTTTTCCAGCGAAGCCGCAGCGGCCTTGATCACGCCGTCATCGGCGGGAAATTCCCGTGGTTCAATGACCCACCAGCGATCTCCGCGCTTCTCCGCAGTGATGGCTCCTTCTCTGGTGGTCACGGCGATTCTGTCAACGCTTCCTTCTGTGCGGGCCGGGAAAATATCCGTGTAGGTGGGTGTGGAAGCCTTTTCGAACGGATCGCGCCAGACCAGCAGGGACGCCACAATGAGCACTGCGAGCACCAGCAGTGCAACGATCAACGGTTTGCCTTTGTTCATCCGCGATCTCCCGTATCAACAATCAAGAGAAAAACCGGAAGCGGGTTTTCCCGAGCAAAATCCTGCTTCCCCGCTTACAATCTGAAGTCCCGAAGTCTGGCTTTGCGCCATTGCCATCGTCCGATTCCAAACAGGATGAAGACCAATGGCACGCCGATGACATTGACATAGCGGACGGCGCTTTTGACACCCGGCGCCAGCTCCCCGAGGGGCCGATCGGAGAGGCCCCGGTTGCGAATGTTGATCATTTCGGCATCCTGTACGAGCCAATCCACAGCGTTCACGAAGAAAACCAGATCATCCTGGTTGGCAACGCCGTCCAGCGGCAGGAATCCCGACCCCACAACCAGAATCCGAGTCTCCGGGCTTTCCTTGATCAATTTGGATGGGTCCTTGATGTAGTCGGCCCCGGCTTCTTTGCTCCCGTCCGCAAAGAAGCTGGAGAATTTACCGACCGCAGCCACCACCGCGTTAAAGGGTCCCACGGCGGCCTGCGCGGGGCGAAGCTTGTGCTCCAACGGGTTGATCGAGTAGGTCCCCTTTTCCTCCCAGCTCCTGGCCGAAGTGCGGGCCAGCACCGTGCAGGTCACACCGGGCCGGTCCTCGGCGACGGTCAGGGATGACATGAACGGCAAGGAGAGCGCCCCCAGGTCCCTGGTGAGCATATGCTTGCGGTTGAGATCCGTCAGCATCGGGATATAGAGATAGTTGACGAGATTCCTCACCTGGTAGAGACCCTGATGCGTTTCCAGAGTGATGCGCTGGCATTGCGGATCCAGAATGAGGTTTTTCTCCAGCTTGATCCCATAGGATTCCAGGACTTCAAAAAGTCCATGATCAATGGGCTCCGCGCTCGAGAGCTGCTTCAGGTCCACGCTTACCCCGTCGGGCAGGAAGGCGGCCGTGCCGCCGCGCATCAGGAACTGATCGAGATGGAACAGGTCTTCATCACTCCATTTCTCCCTGGGACCCACGACGATCAAGGTGCTCACGTCACCGGGGATTTCCTTGACCGTGCCGAAGTCATGCGTAATGACCCGAAAATTCTTCTCCAGCTCGGTCTTCACCTGCCGCATCGTTTGCTCCAAAACGGGCTCATCATGGCCTGCGGAAAAGGCCACCTTTTTGATCTCCTGTGAGCTCAACCGCTTGATGATGCTGGTCAGATCAAACTCCAGATTTTCGGTCCGGCGGACCAGCGGGACCGTTTCCTTTTTGGCTCCATAGGTCACGACAATTCCCATAAAGGCCTGCTTGATCCCGATCTGATCGTTCTTGTACTCCTGGATCTGCACCGGAGGAATGCCCCTGCGAGTCACTTCCCATTTTTTCGCCTCGTCAGCGCCCGGATCGATGAACTCGAATTCGAGGTTCCCTCCGGCATAGACGGCATACTCCTCCAGCAGATCACGCACGTACACCGCGCTCTGGTTATAAGGCGCCGGCAAGTCCCTGGTGAAGTAGGCGGTCACCTTGACAGGGTCTTCCAGGCGCTTCAAAACGTTCTTGGTGGCATCTGAGAGGCTGTACTGCCGGTTGCCGGTCAGATCGAGGCGCATGGGCGGCAACTGCGCTACGATCACATTGACACAAATAAGGATCAGGGTAACGACGACAAGAAAGACTCCCGTCACCAGGCTGCCGGTGGTTTGCTTCTGCATGCTCTGCTCCCCCTGCTATCGCCAATCCTCGCGCTGGACGGCATAGATCGAATAGATCATGAACGCGGCAACGAACGAGATATAGAAGACGATGTCCCTCAGGTCGATCACCCCCCGAGCGATGTTGCGGAAGTGATAGTCCACGGAAAAGTATTCAAACACGGTGGACAGGTTCCCCGGAAGGAAGATCAGGACCTTGTCGATGATGAAAAAAAAGAAACAAATCCCGAGCCCAAGAATGAAGGCAACGATCTGATTGCTGGTCAGACTGCTGCAGAAGAGACCCACGGCAAGATAAGCCGCACCCATGAGCAGTGCCCCTAGATAACCTCCCCACACCGGGCCCCAGTCCAGCATGCCGATGCTCGACACCGTGAACGCATAGGGGAGCGTCAGCAGCAGGGCCACCCCCAGTAGCGCCTCAGCGGCCAGGAACTTCCCGAGGATGATCTCGGCGTTGCCGAGCGGGAGCGTCAAGAGGAGCGAGATGGTCTTGGTTTTGCGCTCTTCGGCAACCAGGCGCATGGTGATCGCCGGAGCGAAAAAGATGAACAGGATTGGAATCAAGGCGAACAAGGGGCGCATGCCGGCCTGTCCAATCAGGAAGAACTGCTGAAAGAAAAGCCAGCCGGAAAAGAGCAGAAAGACGGTGATGACGATGTAGGCAACGGGCGAATTGAAAAACGAGAGGAATTCCTTCTTGAAGACGGTCCAGATGTTCTTGAGCCTGTTCATAGTGGCACCCTGCAATGGCATCGATTCAGTTCATGGTCAGTTTGCGGAAGACATCCTCGAGGCTGACCTGTTCGGTTCTCATTTCGAGGATCACCCAGTCGCGGGCCACGGCCAGATGGAAGAGATCAGGCCTGACGTCCCGCCCCTTCCGGGCTATGACGATAAACCGCCCGTCTTCGATGGGTTTGACCCTGGACACCCCATCGATCCGGCTCAGGGCCTCGATACCCTCTTCGGGGCCGACCCCCTGGAAGGTGATGTGCACCCTGTTGTCACTCCGTTCTTTGGCCAGAAGTTCGTCCGGCGAGCCGTCCGCTACGAGTTTCCCGTCGGAAATAATCATGACTCGCCCACAGGTCGCCTGGACTTCGGAAAGAATGTGGGAGCTCACAATAACCGTCTTCTCTTTCCCGATTTCCTTGATCAAATTGCGGATCTCCACGATCTGATTGGGGTCCAGGTCCGATGTGGGCTCATCCAGGATGAGAATATCCGGGTTGTGAATCAGGGCCTGGGCCAGTCCCACACGCTGCTTGTACCCGCTGGAAAGCGTCCCGATCGACTGGGTGATCACCTTCTCGATGCTGCAGCGCTCGGCCACGTGCCGGATCTTTTCTCTGCGGGCGGTCGAGGAAATCTGCCGAATGTCCGAAACAAAACGCAGGTAGTCGATTACGGTCATGTCTTCATAAAGTGGGATGTCCTGCGGCATATAACCGATGCGCCTGCGTATGGACAGGATCTCCCGTGAAGCGTCCATGTCCGCGATCATTACGGACCCGCTGGTGGGCGTAATATACCCGGTCAGCATTTTGATGGTCGTACTTTTTCCCGCTCCGTTGGGTCCCAGGAGGCCGACAACCTCTCCTTCACGAATGTCAAAAGAGAGGTCCTTGACCGCCTCGATCGGCCCAAACGCTTTGGACAGGCTTCGCGCCTCAATCATTCCGATGCCTCCAACCGTCGAGTCTCGACAAATTAATCTATTCAATTCAATGAGATACTATCCAACTGAAACGCCGAATTAGCAAAATCCAACCCCTATGTCAACGTCCTTAACAGAAATGGGTGCAGATCCTTTGGAACAACGCCCCAATGGGCTGCGAATCACGGAGCAACGTGGATTTTCGCGCGAGGAGCATCAGAATGAAGACTGAGATAGATGGGAGACATCGGTTACCCTTGCCGGCACCCCTCCGGGGTGCAATGGTTATCCTGTTCGTATCCCGGTGGTATCGCCCGCTATCGCGGGCTCAACCACCGCCGATGGCTTTGAACCCTCCGGGTTCGCTTCCGTTCGTTGTTCCAATAGGTCTGATCATTACCCAAGAGAAATTGACCCGAACGGATCTTCCAGATTATGATGAAAACCGACTTTTTGTATGCCGGTTTGACGTATGCGGGTATTTTTCGGACGGCTTCTTAGAAGAGAAGGCAATGCTGAAGAATTCCTCTCTGGTTTGTTTGACCGTTCTATTGGCCATCTGCACCCTGTCCTGCAGTGAACCCGATCACGCCTCAAACGAGATCGCAGACCAAAACGAAAATATCCTCAGGATTGACATCCCGGCCCCCATGGGTCCCTTTGGCCAAAAGGAGTCGAGAGCCCTCGGTTCTTCGCTCGTCTTCCCGCTGCTTTACAGCTTTCTCTTCGTGCCCGATGAAGAAGGGGCGCTGACGCCGGACCTGGCGGTCCGATGGGAATATGATCCGGCGCGCTTCATCTGGACCATTCATCTCAGAGACGATGCGCTCTTTCACAATGGCCGCCGTGTGACGTCCCGGGATGTCGAGTATTCCCTGCTGTATTTCCTTCAACCCAACTTCCCTGATTTGTTTTCCACAATTGATCGAATCATCTGTACCAGCGATACCGCTTTGCACATCTGTCTCAAGAAGAATGATCCCGATTTTCCCTCGAAGATCTGGGACCAGTGGATAACGACTGATCCAGGAGAAAAGGAAATCGACTCCTATGATCCCCCCATGGGGTCAGGTCCCTTCAAGTTCGATTATCA
>CAYTWB010000113.1:0-6074 GCA_964441945.1 uncultured Syntrophobacteraceae bacterium | reverse complement strand
CGTTCCGTGGAAATACACAACCTCACCGACCGCCCCTTAGAGAAAAACAGTTGCTGGAGAGGGAATTTCAAGCCGGCCTCTTTCGCGTCCCGGTTCCCCGGGTGGACCGCCGCGCCTTCCGCGAGGCCGTCTGCAATGCTTTAACGCACCGGGACTACACCCGCCGGGGGGCGGTCCACATTCGCTGGGAAACCGATACGCTGACAATCAGTAATCCGGGTGGACTGGTTGAAGGAGTAACTTTGGAGAATCTCCTCACCACCGAACCGCGCCCCCGGAATCCCGCCCTTGCCGATGCCTTCAAGCGGATTGGTCTGGTTGAACGGACGGGACGAGGGGTGGATCTAATCTATCGCGGTCTTTTGCGCTATGGCCGCGATATTCCCGACTACAGCCGAACCGATTTGAATAACGTTACCGTGCGGCTGAGCATCTCCGAAGCGGACCTCGCCTTTCTCAAACTGGTGCTCGACGAAGAGAACGCCCGGCAGGTCCGGCTGCCCATCGATTCCTTGATTGCCCTTTCGGCCCTGCGGCGGCAGCGGCGAGTGAGCCGACAGGAGTTGGCGCGCTTCATCCAGAAAGACGAGGCAAAAGCCGGGCAGGTACTCGAGGCCCTTGTCGAACATGGACTGGTGCAGCCTCATGGAGTGGGGCGCGGGCGGAGCTACACGCTCAGCCTGAGGGCCTACCGGACTTTGGGGCAGGAGGCTGAATACACCAGGCAGGCAGGGTTTGATGTTTTGCAGCAGGAGCAACTGGTGCGTAACCTGGTGCGTCGCAAGGGTGAAATCAGACGCAAAGATGTCATGGATTTATGCGGTCTCAACGGAAGCCAGGCCTATCGCCTGCTCAAGCGCCTGGCCGGCCAAGGAATTCTCAAGGCCCACGAATCCAAAAAGAAGGCGTTTTACACGCCTGGTCCACATGTATGAGCGCGTGCATAAAGGTTTATACACGCGTGCAAAAATGCGTGCATAAAACGCGACCGGAATACAGCTCAGCGCAATGCCGGTCCATCTTTAGAGTAGCATGAAGAAGGGTTGAGCTTTACATACCAGCTCAGGTCTTCTCCCTTCGCGGACTCACGCGAGCCCGGGTGGGTAGGGTTTTCAGCAAAGAAACCCGTGGCAGTCAAAACCGGACTGCGGCGTACTCCCGAGAGCGTGGTTTTCTCCCTCTCCCTCAGGGAGAGGGCCGGGGTGAGGGAAATACATGAAGGAGAAAGCCAGGGACCTGAGAAGAAACCAGACCGATGCCGAAAAACTGCTATGGTACCATTTGAGAAATCGCGCGCCGGCCGGGTTCAAGTTCCGAAGACAGCACCCCATTGGCCCCTTCATTGTTGACTTTGTCTGTCAAGAACGCCGGCTCATCACAGAACTCGATGGTGGACAGCATGCCTCGCAGGTTGAAGCGGATCGGAGGCGAACTCATTATTTGGAGTCTCGGGGGTTTAAGGTTGTGAGGTTCTGGAACCATCAGGTCCTGGGCGAGCTTGAATCCGTGCTTACGGTCATCCATGGGATGCTGGTGTCTGATCCACCCTCACCCCGACCCTCTCCCTGAGGGAGAGGGAGAAGTGCTACTGTAGCGCGAAAGACAGAAACGGTGCACGGACGCAAAATAGCTTCAGCTGAGAGAAAGCGAGAAATATCTCTCTATTCCCTCAGCTTGTTGAATACGATTGGATGCGCCCGGCTGAATTGCCGTCTGCCGTAGAAAGGGGCTACCTTCATACCGTTAGACGTCATTCTGAAACGAAGAGGACTGAAATGATCCCGGAACTGGATGCCGATCCCCATCGCGAGATTCCCAATGAATGGACTATGGTCGAACGGCCGCTTTTGCAGCAACTGACGGCCATGGGGTGGGACTATCTCCAGGGAGATCTCGACTACCCGCAGAAAACTTTCCGGGACAATTTTCGCGAAGTGTTGCTGCGCGAGCATCTGCGAACAGCCATCCGACGCATCAACGAAGCTGAAGACCTGGATGAGGTCACCATTGATCGGGCCATCCGCGAACTGGAACGGTCGGACAAGCCGGGCGGGCTGGAACGTAATCGGGAGCTGACCGAGAAGCTCATCAAAGGGGTGTCGGTGCCTCGGGCGACCCCCGGCAAAGAGTCCCGCTCGCACAACGTCACGGTGCACTTTATCGACTTCGATCCGGCTAACCAGGACAAGAACACCTTTCTTGCCATCAACCAGTTCCGCATTGATCTCATCGGGCGGGTGGGGTTCGTCATCCCCGATGTGATCCTGTTTGTTAACGGCATTCCCCTGGTAGTCATCGAATGCAAGAGCCCGAGCCTGGCCGAAACCGACGACGGTGGGTTTTGGAAGCCCATCGAAGCGGGAATCAACCAGCTACTCCGCTACTCCAACCGGCGCGAAGAGGTGGAACTGGAGGAAGGGGTCGAACACCTTTTCCACTGGAACCAGCTCATGATCTCTTCCTGCTACTATGCCGCGCGGGTGGCAACCTACGGCGCCGGATACAAACATTACGTGGAGTGGAAAGACACCGCCCCGTTTTCCGAAGCCCAAGTCCTGGCTGAGATCGGCAGGGTTGGGAACAAGCTCCGCAGCCAGGAACTGATGGTTGGCGGCATGCTGCGTCCGGCACACCTCCTTGATATTCTGCGCAACTTCATCCTGTTCACGGTGGAAGACGGCGCTTTGATCAAGCTCTGCCCGCGCTACCAACAGTATCGCGCCGTGCAAAAGGCCATGGTGCGGCTGGCCGAGGGAAAAACCCGGCAGCTTTCGGACAGACACCGGGACGAACGCGGCGGCATCATCTGGCACACCCAGGGGTCCGGGAAAAGCATCACCATGGTGCAACTGGTGCGAAAGCTCCGTACTGTGCCGAGCCTGCGCGGCTTCAAGGTGGTGGTGGTCACCGACCGCACCACCCTTGAACAGCAGCTGCAGGAGACCGCTCGGCTGACCGGCGAACGGGTGCGGCCGGACAAGGACGACCTCAAGGCGGGAGAATCGAGCAGCGAGCGCGTTCGGCGCATCTTGAGTGAGGAGGGGCCGGATCTGGTGTTTTGCATGGTGCAGAAGAACCAGGATCGCGAGGGGGAAGTGGTGGTTTTGGAGTATCAAATCCCCGTCGCTCCGCCCCGGATCAAGATGGTGGAGGGCGATGAGGATTTTCAAGAAACCGACGACCTTATTGGGCTGGAAGCCGCAGAGAGTAGGGCTTCCCCCCCTGTTGTCCGGACCGCGATGGGATCAGGTCAGACAAAGACCCTGAGACAGGTGATTCGCAAAGAAGATCAGTATCCGGAGGTGAATTCTTCGGAGAAGGTCCTGCTGCTGATTGATGAGTGTCACCGCTCGCACACTCTTTCCCTGCATGCCAATCTCATGCGGGCGTTGCCCAATGCCGCCAAGATCGGTTTTACCGGCACACCGATCATGAACCGGGATCGCGGCAATACCCTGGCTATCTTCGACGACTTCATCGACAAGTATTCTATGAAACAGGCCCAAGAAGATGAAGCAACGGTCCCAATTCTTTACGAAGGACGGGTCCCCCTGGGCCGGGTAGAAAACTCGGCTCAACTTGATGCTCAGGTGCCGAAAAGATTTGCCGAGTTCACCGAGTCTGAACAGCAGATCATCATGCAGAAGTTCGCGACCGAGCGGAAAGTGATGGAAGCTTCGAAAGTCATCGCGGTCAAAGCAAGGGACATGCTGCGCCACTATGTCCGCAATATTCTCCCTGGGGACTGCAAGGCCCAGGTGGTTGCCGTCAGCCAGAATGCGGTGGTTTCGTACCAGAAGGCGCTGGGTGAGGCCCGTGACGAACTCGTGCGTGAGGCGGAGGCCATTGATCCGGCCCTGCTTGTGCTTTCCGAAGAGGAATTGCTACAGCGTTCCGAGGACGATCGTTCCGTCGTTTGGGCCTACCGACAACTGGAACGGCTGAAAGCACTCGAATTTGCCGCGGTCATCTCCAAACGGCATAACCAGGGCGCGGACTGGGACCAGTGGACCGACCCATCAAAAATCGAAGGGAACATTGCCAACTTCAAGAAACCGTTCGAGCACAAAGACCCGGATAAGCGCAGCAATCTGGCAATCCTTTGCGTTATGCGCATGCTCCTGACCGGCTTTGATGCCCCGGGAGAACAGGCCCTTTACCTCGACCGCAGAATGGTCGAACACGAGCTCCTCCAGGCCATTGCCCGGGTCAATCGTAAGCGCTTGGGCAAGGAATGCGGCTATGTGATTGATTACGTCGGCATCGCCCGGGAACTGAGAACCGCCTTAACGGATTCGGAAGAAGGAGGCGATGGAACAACACGGCCGTCGACAGGAATCGACGGAGTGCGGGATGAAATCCCCCGCCTGCGTGACCGGCATCAGAAGGCCCTGGATGTTTTCCGCTCGCGTAGCATCCCGGATTTGATTCCCATCGAGCCTTGTGTGGATCTGCTTGAAGATGAAAGAATCCGAGCGGAGTTTCTCAACCGGGTGCGAGCCTTTCTGGCAAGTCTGGCAATCGTTATGCCTCGTCCTGAGGCCTTGCCCTTTGTTCGAGATGCCAAGGTCCTGGGCTTTATCGCCAAGGTGGCGGCCAATCTTTACCGGGACAATCAGCTCAATCTGGAAGGAGTCGACCTCCGTATGAAGAAGTTGATCGACGAGTATGTCTCGGCCCAGGGTATCGATCCGCGGATAGCAACCGTCGGCATCACCGACATGGGATTCATGGATGAGGTCAAAAGAAAGCGAAATGCCAGGGCTCGGGCATCGGAGATGAAACATGCCCTGAGGCATCACATCAAGCTGCACTACGATGAAGACCCTGCTCACTACCGCAAGCTGAGCGAGCGGTTGGAGGAGATCATCAGGCAGCTCAAAGACAACTGGGAAGCCCTGGAAAGGGCGCTGCGGGCGTTTATCGAGCAGGAGCTGGCACGGGAGGGAAAAGAGACCGTGCCGGGCCTCGATCCCCGACTGCACGCGCCTTTCTTCGGAACACTGAAAGAGGCTGTCGAGAAAGAAAGGGGCACAGAGCTTAAAAGTGACGATCCCGCCTTCAAGGAGGTCATTGATTTGACCGTCTCCACAGTTGACCAGATTCAGGCCAGAATCCGACTGGTAGACTTCTGGCGGGATCAAAACAGCCGCACGTCACTCGAGAAAGCGATCTATCGAACTCTGCTTCGAAGTGGCAAGGTCGCCAGGAACAAGCTGGCAGAGCTGGCAACGAGAGTTGTCGAGCAGGCCAGAAACCTTCATAGACTATTGGTTTGGGGCAATGGAAAGCATCGTGATTAGAGACCTCACCATCAAGGTGAAGCGCGGTGCGCACCGCAAAACGGTGGAGTTAGTCGTCGAACGGGATGGCCGAATTCTCCTCCAGGCACCGCAAAATGCTGCGGTTGATACCCTGGAACCCCTTATTCGGGAGAAGTTGCTCTGGATTTATCAGCAACTGGGCCGAAAAGAGGAAGAGCTCCACCAGTCGCCCAGAAAGGAATTTGTCTCCGGAGAAGGGTTCTATTATCGAGGACGGAAATATCGGCTGAAGCTATTGGATGAACCATTGCCGTTTGGAAGTGGTGGACAACTGGTTTTCCGAAACGGTCGCTTCCTCATGCCGCGGGAATTTGCTCCCAGGGGTTATGAGATCTTCGCAGCCTGGTACAGCACACGCGCCAAAGAATGGATTCTTCAACGGATTCAGTCCTTACAGGATAGGGTTGGGGTCAAGCCGAAATCCATCGCAATCCGAGACCTGGGCTTTCGCTGGGGATCATGCACCCAGAAAGGGAAGCTCTTTTTTCACTGGCGCTTGATCCTCTTGCCTCCCGAGCGAATCGACTATTTGATCCTGCATGAATGTGTCCATCTGCATGAACACAATCACAGCCCGGCCTTTTATGAGCGCTTGAGGTGCGCCGCGCCCGAATATGAGCTTCATGAAGAGTGGCTGCGGCGCAACGCCGATCAGTATGTACTGTGATGGTGGACTCGTGCTTGAAGAGCGAAAGACAGCCGAACTGCTACGCAATGACATGTTTCTTTATCTATTGTAATCAAGGTACC
>CAYTWB010000112.1:0-6363 GCA_964441945.1 uncultured Syntrophobacteraceae bacterium | reverse complement strand
CTTTTACCTGAACACGCCATTTTGCGCAATCATAGGGGTGCCAGCAGATGGAGCTCCGACCCCCTCCGGGGTCGGCTCGTTTCCCTCCGTTTTCCGGGGGTGTCGGCCTACGGCCTCAACCCCCGGCTAATGGCTTATATCCCTCCGGGATGATGAAACCGTACTCCCGATGGGATTCCGGCTGATGCTCCTCGCGCGGAAATCCACGTTGGTCCGTGATTCGTAGCCCATTGGGATGTTGTTCCAAAAGATCCGCGCCCAAAGCCGTTTCAGGTTTCACCCTGGATGCAGGATGCGCCCGGGCTGTCGGCCGACCCGACGAAAGGACATCCAATGACCGAATTCCTTGAATCCGGCCACCCCGCGATCCTGGCGCTGCTGGCGACTCTTTTCACCTGGGGGCTTACGGCTGCGGGAGCGGCACTGGTTTTTTTCACCAGGGCAGTCGGTGACAAGCTTATGGACGCCATGCTCGGATTTGCAGCCGGCGTCATGATTGCAGCCAGCTTCTGGTCGCTCCTCGCCCCGGGCATCGAAATGGCGAGACAGATGGGACAGATTCCCTGGCTGACGGCCTTGATCGGCTTTCTGGGGGGCGGCCTTTTCATGAGGCTGATCGACTTCCTCCTGCCGCATCTTCACCCCGGTCTGGCCATGGGGCAGGCGGAGGGCATCAAGACCTCCTGGCAGCGCAGCACCCTGCTGGTCCTGGCCATAACGCTTCACAATATCCCTGAAGGTCTTGCCGTCGGTGTGGCATTCGGGGCGGCGTCGGCTGGTCTTTCCTCAGCCACCCTGGGTGGGGCCATCGCTTTGACCATCGGCATCGGTCTCCAGAATTTCCCGGAGGGGACGGCGGTTTCGATGCCGCTGCGGCGGGAAGGCTTGGGGCGTCTGAAAAGCTTTCTCATGGGTCAGGCTTCCGGCATGGTGGAACCCATTGCCGGGGTGCTGGGGGCCCTCTTCGTCCTCCGAATGCGGAGCGTCCTGCCTTACGCGCTCTGTTTTGCAGCCGGCGCCATGATTTTCGTGGTCGTCGAGGAGCTTATCCCGGAGTCTCAGCGCAACGAAGCCCACATCGACCTGGTGACCCTGACCACTATGGCCGGTTTTGGCGTGATGATGGTCCTCGATGTGGCCCTCGGCTGACAGCCGGATCGCCGAATGAAGCAAGATCCGCCGTTTTAGTACAGCGCCTCAGAAACAAGTGCCCGAATTCCCGTTCGTCATACGGGCGCAGACCGGAATCCAGGAGGTTATTCTGGATTCCGGCCGGAAACATGCCGGAATGACGGCCTGCGAAAATGGTCACTTTCACTGGCTCCCACGCTCTGCGTGGGGGCCCATGCCTTCGGGCGCTCCGCGCCAGTGGACGCGGAGCGCCCAGCGTGTGCATTCCCTCGCAGAGCGTGGGAACGAGGGGAAACGAGCTTACGGGTAGAAGAACTAAACTAGTGCCCGAGGCTGCTCGCTGGTGTCAGCAATTCCTGGTTGTTGAATGGGTCTTTGAACTCGAACTCGGGGCGGAAGTTCAGCTTCTTGTTGCCGCGACCATTCAGGTACTTCGCCATTTCCAGATTGACATCGGCGGGAACGCTCACCCCGGCCGCGGCGAGCGCCTGTCTCAAGAGGCCTTCCGCTTTGGCAGCCATGGCCACGGCATCTCCGCAAATGCGACCGGCTTCACTGGGGTTATGGAAACCGGTAGAATTCTCCGCACCGATGAAGATCACGCGGTAGAAGGCATCCAGGTAGAGGTCCTTTGCCCGGTCGTAAAGCTTCTGGTCCAGGGTCTTGCCATCGGCCTGGGCCTTGTGGGCGATTTCGAAGAGTTTGGCGGCAACCGCCGTCCCGTAGCCGGCCCGGTTCATCAGGGAAACCGTCCGGTCCTGGATGGCGAAAACCTGTTCCGTGAGCCAGGCGGAAGTCTCCGTATGGCACTGCTGGCAGGCTTTCATTTCGTTCTTCAGTGGGCTCATCAGATTATGGTCCGAGATCTTGTTGGCCCCCATCTTGATGTAGGGCATATGGCAGTCGGCACAGGCGACATTCGCCCTTCGATGTACACTGTTATAGGTGAAGAATTCATACTCGGGATGCCGGATGAAGCCAACCTTGAAGCCGGTCACATTCTGTTTCCACTCGAGATGCGCAGGGTCGCTCTTGATGACCTTGATGATGTTCTCGATGGAAATGCCCTCAGGCTTGCTTCCCTGCCAGGGAAAGAAGACCGCGGTGGATTTCATCTCGGCGTCTTTGGGGACGATGTAGGTCACATGACACTGGGCGCACACCAGAGACCTGGCTTCCTGCCGGGTCACCTGCTTGAGGTCAATCCCCGTGTCGGCCGTCGCTTTCTGAAGGGTCCAGCGGGAGAATTCGAGGGCCTGAGTCTTGTTGTTGTGGCAGTCCGAGCATGCAGCTCCCAGTTGCTGGAACTCCTTGGGAATTCTGGCGTGAACATCGAGATAGGGATCGGCAAAATAGGCTTTGCCCATTTCCTGCTGGAGCTTCGGGGCAAACGGGGTCTTACAGGTCAGGCAGGCTCCCCCCGCTTTGAGCCGTGAGGGATCGATCTCGAGCTGGTCGATGACCATGTAATGATGCCCGCGCGGCTCGTTGTATTCAATGCCGAACCCCCAACCGTTGAAGAGCAGGGCCATGTACGGGAACTCGCTCAGCTTGTCGTAGGTGATCAAATCCGTGTCATAACCCTTCTTGTACTTGCTCTTGTTGGCGGGACGCGGCTCCTTGGTCTTGACCCAGGTGTCGTACTCGAGCGGATAGGCCTTGCCCCAAACGGTGGGATCGATTTCGCCGTCCGGAATGGTGACCGTCTTGACCGGTTCCACCTTCGGGGGAGCGCAGGAAAGCAGGATCGCCCAGCCCGCCAGGGAAATCAAAACCAGGAAGTGCAGGATGGTTTTGCTACCCTTCATCGATATCTCCTTTTCTGAACCGGATCACGATCACATCGCCCCGCTGTGCCGGTGAGACAGGCGGCGGTGGCATTGCCAGCAGTTTCGATCTTCATTGATTCTTGCCACGGTTTCTTCATGACAGCGGTGACAGTTCTCCTGCAGAATGAGCGCACCGGAGGCAGAGAGCTCAATGGTCTCCGGGACCCGGCCGGAGTAGAAGACATAGGCATCCCACATCCCTGCGTACCCTTTCCAGGTCAAATGTCGCATCATGTTGTCGTTGGGAAGGTGGCAGTCGATGCATTTCGAGCGACGGTGCCCGCCGTTGTGAAACCAGTTCTCGTATTCGGCCTCCATCACGTGGCATTGTGCACAGAATTCAGGAGATTTCGATTTCGCGTACAGCCCAGGCGGGCCGAAGCTCACATAAAGACCTGCAGCAGCAATTACCAGGACTGCCACTGCGGAGATTCGCATCAATCCGGTCTTATTGCGAAGTGATGAGCGATTTCCCATGAGGCATCCTTATGCGCTAAGGTTTATGAACGTGGTCGCGGTGCGGTGACTCAACAGGACCTCTGCTCAAATAGCACAAGCAGTCTCCTCAATCCTTTGACTTAAGTCAAGGATTTCCCTTCTGTTCGAGGTGGCCCTTGACCGTCTCTATAAAAGAGTCCAGGGAGAAGGGTTTATTGATAAAGCCCGAACAGCCTGCCCGGTAGGCTTCTTCCTGCCCCCCTTTCCCGGCATAGGTTGTCATAGCGACCACGGGAATGTCCTTTATGGTCCGATCTCGTTTGATGAGGCGTGTGGCAGTATAGCCATCCATGCCGGGCAGTTGGATGTCCATCAGAATGAGGTCCGGGATGTGCTTGAGGGCCAGTTGGATCCCGGTTTCCGCATCGGCTGCCTGCAATACCTCGTAATTCCATAATTCCAGGGCGGCAGCGACGATTTCCATATTCAGGTCGTTGTCTTCGATGACAAGGACCGTTTGCTTCGTTCCCATGGCAAACCCCCAGGCTGTGAGAGGCTTTGTTCCCACCACCTTTTCATTCATTTCCTGCGGGACGGCAGGGTTTTGCCGCTGCCCTGGCCCTTCACTTTGAATGGAGAGGTGATTGCCAGTGCTTTTGAGTCCTCTGCTTCAAGCCTCACCGATGCAGTGCGATTTGATATTCCTCTATAATTGGTGCCTTCTATGAGCACCAGGAGCGTGGTGACCAGTTCCTTGAGCCCTTCAGTCTGAGCGTCAAGCTGATGGGAGGCGGAGGCGGTCTCCTCAGCATTGGCGGCATTCCTCTGCACGACCTTGTCCATCTCCCCGACCGCCCGGTTGACCTGCTCGGTACCCTGGGCCTGTTCCCTCGATGCACTGGTGATCTCGCTGATGAGCGCCGCGCATCGCGTAATGTCCTCCGACAATTTATGGAATATTTCATTGCTCGCGGCAGCGATTCCCTGACCGGCTTTGACCTTGTTGATGGTGCCTCCAAGGAGCTCCTCGGTGGTCTTCGCCGCTTCGGCTGCCCTCATGGCAAGGTTCCTGACCTCCTCGGCCACCACTGCAAATCCGGCCCCCGCTTCCCCGGCCCGAGCCGCTTCCACGGCTGCGTTGAGGGCAAGCAGGTTGGTCTGGAAGGCAATTTCATCGATGGTTTTGATGATTTTTGATGTCTCCTCGCTTGCCCGGTTGATCTCATCCATGGACGTCTTGAGCTCTTCCATGGATTCGCCGGCCTTGTGGATGCGCTCCGTTGCCCCCTTCATCAAGATGTCCGCCTGCCCGGTGTGGTCTGCGTTGGCGCTGGTCATGGAAGACATTTCTTCGAGGGAAGCGGAGATTTCTTCAATGGATGCCGCCTGCTCCGACGAGCCTTCTGCGAGCATTTCGCTGGAAGCCGAAACCTGTGACGACGCTGAGGCTATCTGGGTGGAGCTCTCCTCCAGTGTTTCAATTGCCCGCTTAAGCGGATTGGCAATGCGAGCGGCAACGAACAGCCAGATCAGGGCCGCCAGGATCATGGCCCCGCATACCGCGCCGAGCATCCACCAGTAGCCGCGTTCGGCAGTCGCCTCCAGCCTGGTCGTCCCTTCCAGGAATTCGTCCATGTACGATCCGACCCCGACTATCCAATCCCATGGCTGGAAGTAGACCATCCTTGCCACCTTCAAGCGCGGC
Organism: uncultured Syntrophobacteraceae bacterium; assembly: GCA_964441945.1. Lineage (GTDB taxonomy): Bacteria > Desulfobacterota > Syntrophobacteria > Syntrophobacterales > Syntrophobacteraceae > JADGQM01. Next base: position 1,260 of record CAYTWB010000112.1, on the reverse strand, counting down.
TTGGGGTCTTGCGGGTTTTTCCACTGGTATGAGTGTTCGCCGATTTCCCCCGGTCCCAGTTTCCCGGCTTTGGCCACGAGCTCCTGGATGAAGAACTTCCCGTCGCTGTCCCTGGATTCCCAGATGTTTTCCCCATCGCGCTTGCCGTTTTGCGAGATGATGTAGTTGCCTTTGCTGTCGACGACATACACGTATCCTGTATGGCCTATCTTGACTCCCATGATGGCCTCTCTGAGCCCCTTGATGGTACTCTCGTGGGGAATGCCGACGTAGAGCATGCCGATCAGCTTCTTTCCGGAATCATAAAGGGGAGTGTAGGAGGTGAGGAAGTACGAACCCATGACCATTGCTCTCCCGCTGTAGGTTTCCCCCTTCATCACGGTAGCAATCACCGGGTTAGGCCTGCCGTCGGCGTTGGTGCTTGGAATGTAGGTCCCGATTGCCCTCGATCCGTCCTCTTTGGCGACATTGGTGGCTACACGAAGCATGTCTCCGGAGGGGTTCATGAGTTGAAACACCGTGGAGGTGCATCCGGCCAGCTGTTTGACCTGATCGACGATGGGCACATTCACCTGCATATCGCTGGTTTGGCCGAGCCAGGCATCGCCAACCATCATCTTTGGCAGTTCCACACGGGATGTTGCTTTTGTAGCCTGGTTGACAGCGTCCCACGCGACTTTCTCCGCTGTCAGGGAAACCCCGTGATTGGCGTTGACGAGCTCCCGTGCCACGTTGAGAGCGTTCATCAGCATGATCTGATTCAATTCCTGGTGCGATTGGATGGCGCTGTACACCAGGCCGGCCACGTGGTCCAGATCCGTATAGGCAAGGCGAAGGTTCTCCGTCCTGCTGATCGACGCACTTTCCTGGTTGAGGTAATAATTCAGACCGGCAACGAGGAGGAGCGGGAAGGCGGTGAGCAGTATGCCCGTCGCAACGAGCCTGGTCCTGAGTTTCATGTTTCCAATGCCTGTCATGGTTTCTCCTCCATGCCTTCGAGTATTTGAGAGGAATACTCGGGATAAAATGAGTTCAGATCATTCTTGAAGCCCTTCCGTGCCTGCGGCCCCGTTCTGCCCACGACGTCCTTTTGAGGGAACCGGGCAGCTCCAGGACAGGACTGCTTGCTGATTCAAGAGCAAATGCAATGCCAGCCGCCACCCATACAGGATTTGAAGCTATTTTTCTGAAGAACCAGATCTTTCGGAACAACGATCGGAAGCGAACCCGGAGGGTTCAAAGCCATTAGCCGGTGGTTGA
>CAYTWB010000111.1:0-6860 GCA_964441945.1 uncultured Syntrophobacteraceae bacterium | reverse complement strand
CCGCTTAACAATGTGAGAGATGGACTCTCAGAGTCAACGTGTAAGAATCTAATCACACTTCCTTTTAACCGGGGATCTTATCCATGAAAATCCGAGTCGAAACGGCATCCCTCAATGGAGTTTTGCAAAAACTGCTGAGCATTACTGAAAAGAAGACCAATCTCGTCATCCTGTCCAACACGCTGATCAGGGCAACAGAGCACGGTTCAATCGAATTTTCGGCGACGGACCTTCAGATCAGCCTTCGAACCGAGATTGAGGCGCAAGTCGATGCTCCGGGCATGACAACCGTCTCAGCGCGAAAGCTCCTGGAGATTGTCCGTGAGCTGCCGTATCAACACGTGACCATGGAGGACCTGCCGGAGAGCAAGCTGCTGGTACATTCCGGGCGGGCGAAATTTGAGCTTCAGACGATCCCGGCCGAAGACTTCCCTTATGTGAATTTTCATGAGGGATCGGATTTTTCCGAATGCAGTGGATCCCTGTTGAGGAAGTCCTTGAGCAAGACCCTCTACGGTGTTCCGATGGAAGAGGATCATTTCAGTGTTGCCGGCCTCTTCTGGCATCTGGCTGAACCCGGTTATCTGCGTTTTGTATCCTGCGACGGACACCGCCTGGCCTTTTACCAGGTCCCCGATGAGTCATTCCCTAACCTGGGGATCGAGATGGAACAGGGCATCATTATTCCTCGAAAGGGAGCTCAGGAGATCATCCGTGTTTTGGAGAAGGAAGACCGGGCTTCGCTCTCCATCGATGAAAAATGCCTGACCCTGAAGACTCCGGGGACCATTTTGAGCATCCAGTTGTTGGATTCCCAGTTCCCAGAGTACCAGGCAATCATACCCGAAGAAAGACCTTTCTGCCTGGAGTTGCAGTGGGAGGAATTCTTTTCAGCGCTCAAACGCATGGCTGTCTTGACGAACAGCCGATGGCGTCATATCCGCATCAGTGTCAGAGAAAATGTCCTGGAACTGCAGGCGGGAAACCCTGAAATCGGCAATGCGGATGACCTTCTGGACGTGGAATACCAGGGAGAAGAGTTCACCATCGCTTTCAACGTCAGGTATATCATGGATACCATGCAGAGCATTGAAAGCGAAACCATTCGGTTCGAATGGCTGGATTCGTTTCATGGAGGTGTCTTTGTCGGTCCGCAGGACCCGGACTACTTCAGCCTGGTGATGCCCATAATGCTCTCCTGAGACCCGGCTACTGATAGATTTTCAGAAAAACAGTTTCAGGTTCTATCTATGCAGGTGTGGGGCAGGCTTGTGAAATTTATTATCTGAAAAGCTATGAGCACAGCAAGCGAGCCCTGGAAGCCCCGAATGGGGCTGAACATGCCAGCCCAGGGCAGCGCCCTGGGGGGAAGATGCACCAATCATCACCCAATTCAAGCCCTGAAAGGGCGAAACAAAAACAACACAATGCCGCAGTCTCTAGCCAAGGTCCTCATCCACATCGTATTCAGCACCAAAAACAGAGTTCCCGTGTTCACCGAACCTCTTCGCCGCGAGCTATACGGTTACCTTGCCGGTATCCTTAAACAATGCCACTCTCCAGCCATCCGCATCGGAGGGACTGCCGATCATGTTCATATCCTCTGCAATCTGTCCCGCACCCTAACCATTGCCATGCTTGTCGAGGAGGCCAAAACCGGTTCATCTAAATGGATCAAGACCAGAGGTTCGGAATTTCTCACTTTTCATTGGCAAAACGGATACGGGGCATTCTCGATCGGCCAGTCGGCGGTGGATGCTATGGTGACTTATATCGACAACCAGGAGGAACATCATCGGCACCGATCGTTCCAAGAGGAATACCGGGCATTGTTGGAGAGATATCGATTGGCGTATGATGAGCGATATCTTTGGGATTGAGGTGTTTGTTTTGAGGTCCAGGGCGATGCCGTCAGGCCCACTTGTTGCGCCCCTTTGGGGCTCGGACCTGGGTGGCGGGTTCAAATCCCAGGGCGTTGCCCTGGGCTGGTATGTTCAGGCCCTTCGGGCCACGGGGAAATGATTACCCCGCGGGCCGCCGCCATGTCCTTCAGGAGGAACATCATCGGCACCGATCGTTCCAAGAGGAATACCGGGCATTGTTGGAGAGATATCGATTGGCGTATGATGAGCGATATCTTTGGGATTGAGGTGTTTGTTTTGAGGTCCAGGGCGATGCCGTCAGGCCCACTTGTTGCGCCCCTTTGGGGCTCGGACCTGGGTGGCGGGTTCAAATCCCAGGGCGTTGCCCTGGGCTGGTATGTTCAGGCCCTTCGGGCCACGGAGAAATGATTACCCCAAGGGCCGCCGCCATGTCCTTGAACTTCCTTCGTATAGCGCTGCACAATAGATCGAGCTTTACCGCAAGTCGTCATTCCGGCATGTCTCCGGATTCCGGCCAGGAGCATGCCGGAACGACGACTTGCGATAGATGAACTAAGGCGACAAGTTCTTCGACTGCAGTGGTCCTCTCCGGCACAGTTTCCATACCAGTGCTTCAAGGTGCAATTGTGGAGAAGTTCCGGTGCTTTTGAGGGCCAGGTCCGTTTCACGAATCAGTTGATGGATATGATAGAGCTCTTCTTCCGAAAAAAACGTGGTCTGTTCTTTATAATTCTTGAGGACTGAGGGGGGAACGCCGGTTTTTCGCCCCAGTTCCGCATCGGATATCCTTCGCTCGATTCCGTTTTTTGCCTGCCAGAGGATTCGAATCTGCCTGGCCAGGAGGGCCAGGATGCCCAGCGGTGATTCTCCTGCGCGCAGCAGAGTCCTCAGAGAAGCGATTGACTCTCTCGTCCGTCCCTGACCAATATAGCGCAGCAGTTCAAAAACGGTGAAAGAACGCTGGGAAGAAACCGTCTCCCGCGCATCCTCCAGTTCGATTCTATCGCGGTCCCCTACATACAGGGCGAGCTTCTCCAGTTCGCTCTGCAGGCGGTATAGATCGACCCCGAGTTGTTCGACCAGGAAAAAAGCCGCCTGAGGTGACAGCTGTTTTTGGACCCTGCGCGCTTCAGCCTGGAGCCAGCGGGGAGCGTCCCGTTCCGTCGGGGGCGCAAAATGTACCACCGCGCCCACCGCTTCCACGGCAGTCTGAAGCTTCTCCATTCCTTTCTTTTGGGAGGTGCTCAAGACCAGGCAGGCCTTTGAATAGGGGTGACTCAGATAGGATTCAAGCGACCTCAGCTGATCCCTGGGCCAGGCTTCAATCTGCTGAACCATCAGCAACCGGATGTCTCCGAACAGGGACAGGCCGCTCAGCCGCCCCAACACTTCGGGCACCGGATGCTCCTTGGCCAGGAGGCGTTCGCCGTTGAACCCCCGTGCTTTGGGAGGAACAACCTTCTTGACCAGATGGACCCACGCTTCCTCCTTGAACAGCTCGCCTTCCCCGAGAAAGAGGTAGACGGGGGCGATGGAGTTCTCGTCGATCCGTTGGATGAAGGTGTCCGGGTACACGCTAGAAATTGCTCAGAAAGCGGTCGTGAATGCGGACCGACATTTCTCTGGCCAGCAGCTCGATGGCAGCCCGCCTGTTGGTGAAGCTCACGTTGGGGTCTGAGCTCTGAATGAACGTCTGGTAGTAGGTGAATGAAGGATCCTGCCAGAGGATCGAGCCGTCCCGAACGTCCACACATTTGATCTCGAGGGTCAGGTACAATCGGGTTTGAATGGTGGCTTCCGCTTCGCGGTGAGCCACCGCCGACGAGAAAACGCTGGTCATGCGCCCTCGAAAGATCGCCTCGGCCTGTTCTACCGAGACAACCTGGAGCTGTCCTCTGAGCAGGAACTCATTGCGCAGGGCCCCAGCAAAGATGCTTCCCAGGTCCGGTTCGGACGTACTGTTCTCAAAAACCGGGATCGCCACACTACGCAAACCCGGGCGAGGTCCCGCTCCTTCCCCCGTAAAATGATATCCGCATGAAACGGGAAGGAACAGCACGGCCAGCAGGGCGAGGAGGATAGTTCGATTTCTTGTTTGTTTCACGGTTCACACCACGATGTTAACGAGTCTGTTCGGCACCACAACGATCTTCCGGATCGTCTTGCCGCCTATGAAATCCTGGGCCCTGGGGTCGCGAAGAGCGGCCTGTTCCACCTGTTCCCTTCCCGCATCGGCCGAAACCAGAATACGGCTCCGCAGCTTTCCGTTGACCTGAACGACGAGGAGCACCTCTTCGGCCAGCAGCGCCTCTTCATTCCATTTTGGCCAGGGGGCCTTCAGAAGGCTTTCCGAATGTCCGAGGGCCTGCCAGAGCTCTTCGGTAATGTGGGGAACAATGGGCGAAATGAGGAGAATCATGGCTTCCGCGGCGCTTTTCATGACCGGCCAGAAGAGCTCATCCCGGGAAGGATTCTCCAGCATCAGGTACATGTGATTGACCAGTTCCATGACTGCTGCAATAGCGGTATTGAAGTGGAAACGGTCGCCGATGTCTTCGGTCACCTTCTTGATGGTCTGATGGGTTTTTCGGTGGAGGTCCGCCAGCGGTTTCGAGAGGTCCGCTCCACCTTGATAGCTCACAGCCGGCTCCAGCGATTCCAGGTGGTCCGCCACCAGGCGCCATATCCGTGAGAGAAACCTGGAGGAGCCCTCAACGCCCTGGTCGCTCCATTCGAGGTCTTTTTCAGGGGGTGCGGCAAAGAGGCAGAAAAGACGCACGGTATCGGCGCCATAGGCCCCGATCATCTCATCCGGGTCGACCACGTTTCCTTTCGACTTGCTCATCTTGGCGCCGTCTTTGATCACCATGCCCTGAGTGAGGAGATTCTGGAAGGGTTCATCGGTATCGAGATATCCCATGTCTCTGAGGACTTTCGTGAAGAACCGCGCGTAGAGGAGGTGCAAAACGGCATGCTCGATACCGCCGATGTATTGATTGACCGGCAGCCAGTACTGTACCCTCCGGCGATCCAGTGGGGTATCATGGGAGGTAGCACAGGCAAAGCGGGCAAAGTACCAGGAGGATTCGACAAAGGTATCCATGGTATCGGTCTCTCGCCGCGCCGGGCCATCGCATCGAGGGCACGAAGTCTTGAAAAACGGTTCGTAGGTTGGAAGAGGCGATACGCCGCTTTCGGGCATTTCCACATGAGTGGGAAGCACCACGGGCAGGTCCTTTTCCGGTACCGGCACGGTTCCGCAACGGTCGCAATAGATGATCGGAATGGGAGCGCCCCAGTATCGCTGGCGGGATATTCCCCAGTCCCGGAGCCGATACTGTACGGTCAATTCGCCCAGTTTTTTTTCGGCCAGCGCCTTCGTGATGGCCTCTCGCGCCTCAGCAGAGCTCATCCCGCTGAAGGGGCCCGAATCCAGGAGCACGCCGTCTTCTTCGAAGGCGGCGGTGAGGGCCTCATGGGGCCCTTCCCCATCCGCGGGTTTGATGACCACCCTGACAGGGAGCCCGTACTTTGAGGCAAACTCGAAATCGCGCTGATCATGAGCCGGAACAGCCATGACCGCTCCGGTTCCATACTCCATGAGAACAAAATTAGCGATGTAGATCGGCATCTTCTCGTTCGTAACGGGATTGATGCAGTAGCTTCCGGTGAACACCCCTTCTTTTTCCAGGAGTTCGGTTTCCCGATCACTGCGCTTGGCCTGCTTCGTCTTCTCCACAAACTGCAGAACACTCTCTTCCTGGGTTGTCCCGCGGCAGAGCTCGCCCACCATGGGATGTTCGGGGGCAAGGCTCATGAAGGTCGCCCCGAAGAGGGTATCGGCACGGGTGGTGAAGACGGTGATTCCACCGTTTCCTGAAGCGAGAGGAAAGACAATCCTGCTGCCGAAGCTCTTGCCGATCCAGTTCTGCTGCATGGTCAGCACCCGCTCCGGCCAGCCCGGCAGCTTCAGAGTATAGTCGAGGAGTTCTTCGACATAAGCAGTGATCCGGAAGAACCACTGATCCATCTCTTTTTGCACAACCGGTTGATCGCAGCGCCAGCAGGCCCCGCCTTCAACCTGTTCGTTGGCGAGCACCGTGTGGCAGCCGGGGCACCAGTTGACATAGGCGCTGCGCCGGTAGGCCAGCCCCTTTTCATACATCTTCAGGAAAAACAACTGCTCCCAGCGATAATAGGAAACGTCACAGGTGGCGAACTCTCGCGACCAATCGTAAGAAAAACCGAGCTTTTTCAACTGGCTGCGCATGTAGTCGATGTTGTCCAAGGTCCACCTGGCCGGGTGGGTCTTCGCCTTGATGGCGGCGTTTTCGGCCGGCATCCCAAAGGCATCCCAGCCCATCGGGTGCAAAACGTTGTATCCCTGCATCATCAAGAACCGCGCAACGACATCGCCAATCGAGTAATTGCGGACATGTCCCATGTGAATGCGGCCGGAAGGGTAGGGAAACATTTCCAACAGGTAATACTTCTCACGGGTGGTGTCTTCCGTGACCTCGAAAAGCTTTTCCCGTTCCCAGCAATCCTGCCATTTCTTCTCAATTGCCTTCGGTGAATATCGAGCGTCCATAGAACTCCTCAGTTACTGCTTGAGATAGCCTCTGAGTACTGCTCTGCTCAAAGGAGTGTCCGAATTCCCCTTCGTCATACCGGCGAAGGCCGGTATCCACGAAGCCTTTCCGGATTCCGGCCAAGAACATGCCGGAATGACGGCTTGCGGTAATGGTCACTCTATTGTGCAGCGCTGTACCAAGGATTTCCGCCGTGCTGTACTACACTCCACAATCCAGGCGACGATGCGATGTTTCGAACTTGTAGCACATGACCCCGGCTTTAGCAATATGAAGGCCGGGCAAAGAAAGCCCGTGGCGCCGGTCGGGTACGCCTAAGCAGAGGCGGTCGGTGCGGTTCTTTTGAAACGACGATAAAGAGTGAACCCGGAGGGTTCAAAGCCAT
>CAYTWB010000110.1:4198-7435 GCA_964441945.1 uncultured Syntrophobacteraceae bacterium | reverse complement strand
GATGGGATTCCGGCTGATGCTCCTCGCGCGGAAATCCACGTTGGTCCGTGATTCGCAGCCCATTGGGGCGTTGTTCCAAAAGATCACCCATTTTCAATTCTCGGAAAGCCTCTCAATTCGCCCGCAGGACATTTCGGAAGATGGACTCATGGGCCTGCACCATGGTCTGGAGAGAGTAGCGCGCAAGAACAAGCCGTCGGGCCTTGTCTCCACAGGCCACCCTGGCCTCTTGATCCTCCAGCAGGCATGCCATTGCAGCGGAGAGAGCGCCTGGATCGCCAGGTGGAACAAGGAGCCCGGTCCTTCCGTGCTTTACAACTTCCGGAAGCCCCCCCACAGCGGTGGCAACTACCGGCAGTCCGCACGCCATGGCTTCGAGCACGACGTTGGGCAGCCCTTCCCGGCGAGAGCTAAGGGCGAGCAAAGCGCTGCGGTGAAGGAGCCATTGCACGTCCGAACATCCTGAAAGGAAGCGAATTCGCTCTGCGGCAGGGCCGCCCTCTGCCATTCGCTTAAGCCGTCCTCGTAGCTCTCCGTTTCCGACGATCAGAAGCTCGGCTTCAGGACACCGCCCGGCCAGAATCCCGAAGGCCTTGAGAAGCGTCTCGTGGTCTTTATCCGGCACCAGGCGCGCAACGCAGAGCACCCTGTGCGCGTCTCGGTCGAATGATCCCGCAGGCGGCCGAAAAAGTGAGGTGTCGACTCCATTGGGGACTACCGTGACAGCCGACTGGGGCACTCCGTAATGCCGGGTCAGGTCCTGCTTCAATGCACTGGAATTACAGACGATGTGGTCCGCCAGAGGCCACAGCAGTTTTTCGTGTTGCCGGTAGGGGGAGCCTCCTCCCCGACATGTTCCCACGATAGCGGGCACCTTGCAGAGTCTGCCGATGAGTCTGCCCCAGATGTTCGGGAGAACGGTGAGCAGGAGCAGGATGTCCACGCGAGAAGTTCGAAGCCGCTTCCATAGCCTCAGGATGGCGTGTGGGCCGACTCTCTTCGAACGGGTGAGCCACGTCAACGGGATATCGGCTTGTTGTGCCAGGTGCGCCATGTCATCCCCACCCCGCAACATCCACAAATGAGCATCGAAGCGCTCAGGATCCAGGCGCATGGCGAGGTCCAGCGTCTGACGTTGAGTTCCACCGAATTCCAGGTCCTGGAGGAGCATCACCACCCGCGCTGGAGAATCATTTCGTGGAACCGCCATCCCAACGCTTTCAGTGCAAGAATGCATTGCTCTCGAAACTCCGTTTTCAGGAAAGCCGGTCGTTCGCCGTATCGTCAATCCTTAACTGAAACCCCCTGTGCGCCGCGCTCCAGGTACAGCGCTGCAGAATAGAGTGACCATACCCTTAGCCATCATTCCGGCGTGCATCCGTCCGGAATCCAGAAAGCTTCCTGGATACCGGCTTAGAGCCTGCCGGTATGACGAAGGGGGATTCGGACACTCATTTCCGGGGTGCAGGACCAAACACAGTAACGAGCATAATCGGCCCCGAATGGGGCTAAACATACCAGCCCAGGGCAACGCCCTGGGAAGAGATGCACCAATCACCACCCAACACAAGCCCTGAAAGGGCGGAACAAAGAACAACACGATGCCGCAGTCTCCAGCCAAGATCCTCATCAGAGTGATCTTTACCGCAAGCCGTCATTCCGGCATGTATCCGGCCGGAATCCAAAAACGCTTCCTGGATACCGGCTTAAAGCCTGCCGGTATGACGAACGGCAATCCGGATACTTATGTTTGTGGCGCTGTACTAGCCCGTCCACACGCCTGATGCGCGGCACCTCGGCTCGCCGCGCATTGGGTGAACGTCTTGACAATCTGCACCGTTCATGCATGATGAGCCCGATGTTCGCCTGCACCCTTTTCTTCGGCTGCCGGCCCCCCTGTAAAGGTGTTTATACCCATGAACCCGACAAAGCCCGGAGCTGCACCTTGAAAGCTCTTGTCTATAGACGATCCGTACCGCTCTATCTCGCGGGCTCCCTGGCGAGCCGCTTGTTTCCTCGCCGATTCTTCTCCCGGCTTACTCCTCTCGATCTCAGAGAGATTCCCGCGCCTGCGGCACCCGAGGGCTGGGTCACGCTTCGCAATCGTCTGTGTGGCATCTGCGGTTCGGACCTTCATCTCCTGCAAGGCTCCGAATCTTACCTGTTGGAACCGTACGGTTCCTTCCCGGCCGTGCTGGGACATGAAACGGTTTCAGAGATCGTTTCGGCAGCTCCCGGCGAGGACTGGAACCCCGGAGACCGCGTGGTCGTCGAACCCATCCTGCCCTGCTTCATTCGGGGTCTCCCACATTGCAAATTCTGTTCCGAGGGAGAATACCATCTCTGTGAGAACTTCACCATGGGCAAGGTGGCCCCCGGCCCGGTGCAGGGCTACAACCGGGGCCTCGGTGGAGGAATGGCGGATTATTCCATCGCTCATCCCAGCCGGCTCATTCGCGTGCCCCCGAACCTCCCCGACGAAACGGCGGTGCTGACGGATTCCCTCGCCTCTGCACTCCATCCCGTCTTACGGCACTTTCCCGGAAACGACCAGTGCGTGCTCATATTCGGAGCGGGCATCCTCGGCCAGCAGGTGCTGCGGAGCTTGAGGGCCCTGGGATCTTCCGCCCGAACGATCGTGGTGGCAAGACATTCCTTCCAAAGAGATCTGGCGTACGCCGGCGGCGCGGACGAGGTGCTCATATCTCCATCCCGGATTGAGATCGGCCGTGCCGTGAAGGCTCGCTTTCTGCCCACTACCCTTGGAGGCGGCAACCTCGAAGGGGGAGCCGATCTCCTGTTTGACTGTGTGGGAACACGGCACTCGCTCCAGGAAGGTCTGCTCGCGTTGCGAGCCCGAGGGAAGCTCGTCATGGTGGCCACCATCGGGAGTGTGGGCCCCGTGGACTTCTCGAGTCTCTGGTTCCGGGAACTCCACGTCACGGGTTCTGCATCTTATTCCGAGTCCGATTTCCGGGGCCGGAGGATGCGCACCTACCAGTGTGCCATCGACCTGCTTGCCTCTGAGAAGACTCTTTTCAGCAATCTCGTTTCTCACATCTTCCCGCTCGCGAGCTATCAGGATGCCTTCCGGACGGCGATTGACAAGCGGACATGGAAGAGCATGAAGGTGGCTTTCTCGCTCAGGGCGGATTCAGGGTCACGGTTGTGAAGCTCGTTATAAGCATCGATGTCGAGGAAGAGGGCCTTTTTTCGGGAAACTACCCCAGGGTGGCG
>CAYTWB010000110.1:0-4098 GCA_964441945.1 uncultured Syntrophobacteraceae bacterium | reverse complement strand
GCATCACAGGAGGGGAGGGCGGGTACTCAATCTCTTTCTGCATTCATCTGAGCTTCAGCCGGGTGCAACGCCCGGATTCAAATCTGAAGCGGACGTGCGGCAACTCGTCCGCCGGATCAGGCTGTTCATGGAATGGCTGAATCGAAGCTTCACCGTGGAACCGGTCACGCTCTCAGGGGTGCGGAGGGAGATCTCGGAATGAATTCCACTTCCTCATTCCCGCCTGGGATTGTTCTATTCCGGTTGAGCCTGGTCGTGAGCGCTTAGGACACAGAAATCGTTGATATACCGTTTAAGGCACCCGTCATTCCGGCGTGTTCCTGGCCGGAATCCAGCCTGTTTCTTCCTGGATTCCCGCCAAAAGCATGCGGGAATGACGAGAGTCTCACATCGCTAAAATGGTACATTGGTAGATTCTGTATTCCTTGCCGGCGCTGGATTGGGGCACCGTAAGGCGGTTATCTTCAATTGAACCTTTGACTGGGTCGTGAGGAGCCCTGTGCATTGGTTTGAGTCAACCAGCCAGCCGCAAACGGAATGCCCTTCGTGATGAGCCGCTTCAACCACTCCCTGGCGTATTGAGCCCGTGAAGTGGTAGGTATCGCAGGATCCAGTCAGTTTGTGAATGACGTATACCACACCCGAGAGCGAGTCCCCGTCCTGCTTTACGAAGGCAACCGCTTTGGCAAGAATAAAATGAGCTTCCCAGGTTCCGGACATGTCAAGCTCGGCAGCCGCTGAACCAGCGCTGCTCACTGTCATGACCAGGGCGATCAAGAGTATAGAAAAGAGTCCCCGGCACACCCTCGACACTCCCCCTCGATCAAGTTGTCCCTTAGGCGGTCTGCATGCCCGCCCACATGGCTTCAATACCCCATCAACCCGCAACACCGAGTGCAGACGGGCATGAGCCCATCCTGAGCAATGCTTTGCCGGAATCTGCGGTATGCATCGGAATTCCAGAGTTCTGTGATGGTTGAACTTTTGACATTGCCGACCACGTAATCGTGGTAGTCGCGGCAAGGCGAAAGATTCCCGTTGCTGTCGATCTCGACGGCGTGGAAAATGGAAACACACTGGTTGTACCCGAAGGTCTGTTCATGTTCTGTGTAGTAGCGCTGCAGGCTCTCAATACCCATGATCTCGGGCATGATCATTACGGGCGTGCAGTCCCATGAAAGGGAGCGGGCTTTCAACTCACGCAACTGGAGGTCCAGTGCGGCGAAGTCATCGGGTCTCCAGCTCCCCAGCCAGCCCCGGTGTAGCTTCGGTTCAAAGCCGAACCGGCGTCGGAAATCCCTTTCGTGGTTGACGGCGCTTTCATCATCGATCCACCAGGATAGGTAGAAGACAAACAGGTCCACCCGTTGGTGAAAAGTATCGTAGATATCCAGCAGATGCTGCACATTCTCACGGGATATGACGGTGAGAGCGACGATCAGGGGAAGCGACCGGCCGCTGACTCTCCGGACATCCCGAACGGCGTGCAGTGCAGACTCGATTTCAGCAAAGTTATTGCCTTCCCCCGCCGAAGGCCTGATCCGGTTGTGCAGGGATGCGCAGTGGCCGTCTATGGATACCTGGAGCAAAAAGAGGGGCGCTCCTACCAGGCGTTCCGCAACATGTGAGACGCGGCTCCCGTTGGTTGCGATGGCCACGGGAAGTCCGAGCTTCGTTGACCTTTCGATCAGCTCCAGAGTTCCCCCGTAGAGCATCGGTTCACCGCCCCAGATATAAACGGTCGGTCTGTGTTTTTGTTGCACCAGGTCTTCGAGCAGTTCAACGTATCGACCGGGGGGCACCTCCTCCTTTCTGAGCATCTTGGGGTCTTTTGTCCGGAGAAATCCGCTCTCTCCCCACTGGCCGCAGGTGGTGCACCGGAGGTTGCAAAGATCCGTGATCCGGAAGCTGACCTGACGGATCTTCCCGCCTAGACCGTTGGAACCGGTGCCGCGCTGCAGGCTGAAAAACCATTTGTCGCTCTGGAGGGCGGCAAGTTTGGTCCAAACCCATGGATGAGGCAGGATTCGATGCAGGTTCTTGAAACAAATCCCAACGTCCACCTTACTGCGTCTATTCATATTTCAGCGCCGATACGACCTCCATGCGGCTGGCTTTGATGGAAGGCATCAAACCTGCCGCCAGGCCAAGGAAAAGGGAAAAGCCTATGCTCGAACATCCCGAGATCACAAAAAGGGCAGGTGACGGTTCGCTCGAAAGGATGCGGCTGATGAGCAGGATGCCGCACCAGCCCAGTCCGATCCCGAGCAGGGTCGAGCCCACGCTGAGGCAGAGCGATTCGGTGAGAAACTGGAGCAGGATGTGCGGGCCTTCAGCACCGATTGCCTTCTTGATGCCGATCTCATGAGTCCGTGCCCGGACGGCGGTCATCATCCCATTCCAGATCCCCATTCCACCCAAGATCATCGTTGCCACGATGGCGAGGTATATGAACGTTTCCACCCACCACGCAATGCGTTGGATGCGTTTCAACTGTTCCCAGGCCACTTCGACCCGGATCTCATCGCCTGGCTGAAAACGATCCAGCACTCGCGGGACCTCTTCCGCCACGCCGGCGACGTCATCCCAGGTGGTGCAGCGAACATACAGGCAATCCGGATGTGCGAACCCATGAACACGATCCTGGGCGGTTGAGAAGGGGATGAAGGCAAATCCTGTCCGGTCTGCTATGCCGATCCCCCCCAGCACACCCACGACAGCATACAGGTCGTGGTCAATGAGGACGGAAGATCCCGCCACGTTTATGCGGCCAAAGAGGCGCTCTGCCAGGTCCCTTCCCAGGACGCACACCAGTTGTCGGCCTTCGACCGCCTCACGTCCAAAAAAACGTCCAGCAACCGGCGTAAACCGATTGAGCTCCCAAAAAGCCTCATCCACCCCGACGAGGGGAAACCTGCACGCAGGCCCATGTGTCTGGGAAAATGCCGGACCATTCTTGAAAGCCGCCAGGCTCACCTGCAACACTCCCGGGATCGCCTTCACGGCGTCGACGGTAGTGGGCCTGAACCAGCGCGGTGCCGGGACCGTCTCCCGGCCGGGCTGTGTACTCTGGAAGATGACCTTGATCCGCGTTGCCCCTCCCAGCAGATCCAGATCATTGTTCAGGTTGGCCTTGACATCTCGGCCCACTGTGATGACGACGATCAGTCCAGCCGTACCGAGGGCAATCGCAAGCATGACTCCAAAATAACGCCTGCGCTGCCGGAATACTTCGCGAATACTCAACCGCAGTATCTCCAGACACCTCTGGATACTCCCCATGCTCGAGATCCTCCGTCAGGTCCGGTCGACAATCTGGAGTGCACCTGCCTGTGTGTCGGAAAGAAAGGGAGATGAAATCCTTGAACAACCTCCTGGCCCTTCTGCCGAGCCATTCCTATAACGTTTGCCTTCCGACCTTGTCAACTCGATTCAGGTCCGCTCGGTTCGGGTCCTCCACGCGAACCGCATCAATTCATGGGGAGAGGCAGAGGCAAATCCTGAACAAACACCGCTCATTGGGGATCGCTCTGTCAATGAACTTGACAAGTTATGGAACGGAAGGCATAAAGGTAGCGCCTTTGAGCTGATAAATCTTGATGATTCGCTGGTATCTGGGGGAGTTCATCCTATGATCTTGAAAGAACGTTGTCAGGCTTTTGCGTCTCGTATCACAGAGGCCCAACGGGATGGATACTACCCTTATTTCCGGCCTATTGCCTGCTCGTCCGGCCCCGAAGTGGAGGTCAACGGCAAGAGGCTGGTGATGATTGGTTCCAACGATTATCTCGGGCTGAGCCATGATCCGCGGGTCGTCGCAAAAGCCGCCGCCGCTATGACGCAATGGGGGACCGGTCCCGGCGGATCGAGGTTTCTGAGTGGGAATTTGACCCTCCACACGATTGCAGAGGAGAGGCTGGCCGAATTCGTCGGGAAGAAGAAGGCCATCATTCATACAACGGGATTCCAGGCCAATCTCGGTGCCATCGGTTGTCTTGCGGGCGCCGGCGATTTCATTATTTTCGACCGGGAGAATCATGCGAGCCTCTTTGAAGGCTGTAAGTCTTCCAGGTCGCGCCTCTTCCCGTTCGCTCACAA
>CAYTWB010000109.1:0-7765 GCA_964441945.1 uncultured Syntrophobacteraceae bacterium | reverse complement strand
TCGTGATCACCGGCAGCTTCAATTTCACCAAGGCGGCCGAAGAGAGGAATGCCGAAAACCTCCTGGTGATCCGCGACAAGGACCTGGCGGAGAAGTATCGTCGAAACTGGAATCAGCACGAGGCGCACTCGGAAGTGTACCAGGGGAAAAGCAGAGAGAGGACCTCAAGCGGAAAACCAGCCAAACCGGCAGACTGAGGGAAAAAGACGGCAACGGCCTTTTTGTAGGACAATCTTATACTCCGATACTGTCACCATGGAGATTCGGAGAAGGCCGGTCAGGGAAACAAGAGACCAATTCATCGATTCATCGCCTTCCTATCTCTGCGATTCCGCCCATTCGACCAAAAGGCGCTTCATATTCCCCCGATTCAATGATGTAGACTGCCGGGCGGCCCTATTCCGCAGCCGATTCTCGTCCTGTTTCGATTTGGAAAGTGCTCGCAGCTTGTCTCCGGATACCCGCTGGAGTAGTATGTTTTCCTCTTCGTTTCACAAGCTCTGTCAGAATCTGAGGGCTTTAGCCCTTTCGTTTTCGAGGAGTGCCCGATGACTCTCACCAAGGCCCACATGGTGGAAAGGCTCTTCGCCCGGAATCTCTTTACCAAAGGCGAATCGGCTCAAATCATCGAGACGCTTTTGAGTTGATGAAGCAGTCACTGGAGCGGGGTGAGGATGTCCTCATCAGCGGCTTCGGGAGGTTTTGCGTGCGCCGGAAGCACCAGCGAACCGGCCGGAACCCCCAGACCGGTGAATCGATGCCCTTGCCCTCTCGCACCGTGGTCACCTTCAAATGCTCGGGCGTTTTGAAAGAGAAGATCAACCGGGAGGACCCAAGGCAATCGGTCAAAGCCGGGGGAAGTGGATCGCTTTCTTTGAAAGAAACCTTCAGAAGACCGGCAAAAAAGACTCTGTCGCCGCCTATGAATGGCTCATGAAGTACGGTCTGAGCAGACAGCAGATGAAATACCGACGCCCGGGCATGCATTACTGGAACGAATATGTATTCGGAGGCTATGTGAGCCATCAGAGCGATATGATCATACTGGCCGGATACCCGGATATTCCTCTGAGCCGACCTCATTCAGAAGAAAGCCAGGCACTGCTTCAAGCGTACCAGGCCCCCGAGTGCCCTTGAGTCTGTTTCTGCGTCCTGCCGAAACCCAAACCCATGGACAGTACACCCAAAACCGTACGCTCCATTGTTCGGAGCGCGCTATCCCTTCAAAAGCTGTAAGGATAAGCGGACATCTTACACTAAATTGCTAATACATAATACATCGTACTTCACTGCATTGGCAATATTGTGCTCTGCCATTACAAAACACTTGATCTCTCAAGAGAATTATATTATATCTCAATACACCTATATAGTGGAGGTTATTCCATGAGGCAATTCATCAAAGTCACCAAGGCCCTTTCCGACCCAAACCGGGTCAAAATCGTGAAGATGCTGCAGCATCGTTCCATGTGTGTCTGCGAAATTCAAGCCGCCGTCCAATTGGCTCAGCCTACGGTTTCGAACCATCTGAAGATTCTTGAAGAAGCGGGTTTGGTGACCTACAGCAAGAGCGGCTTGTGGGTCAATTATTCGCTGGCTGATGGGAAAAGCAATCCTTATGCAGCGACTCTGCTGGGCAATCTCCGGCATTGGCTGGATAACGATCCGGACATTCTTGGCATGACCGAAAGACTCCCTGGAATAGATCGTGGGCAGATCTGCAAGAAATAGTGCCGACGCAGCGCAATCTCATGAATGGAGAAAAATCATGGATGATAAGGATTTCACGCGGATCAGGGTTGGACAATCTGATATCGGAATACTCGGGTTGAAGAAGCTCATCGATCAAATGGCGGCGACTCATAAGGGAAAGAGCGATGAGGAAGTTGCGACGTTCATGGTGAAAGAGCTCTCTGCGCGCAATTACATTCCCGATGGGGCAAGGGATGAATACGGACAGGCCTTTGTGCGGGAATTTCGGAAAGCTATCGGCCAGGTGGTAGAGGGGAGCCATCATCAGGGCCTCGATATCAAGGTGTTGGGAATGGGCTGTGCGCAATGCGACAGCCTCGAGCAAATGATCATGGCGCTCTTGACCGAGCTGGATCTCCCTGCAAGCCTCGATCACGTTACCGACATAAAGGAGATTGCCCAATACGGAGTGATGGGAACCCCAGGTCTCATCATCAACGGGAAGGTCGTAGCGGTCGGCAAGGTGCCTCCACGCAATCAGATCAAGGCCTGGCTTATGGAAGCTGGGCAAGCGCATGCGGCCAAGTAGCAAATTTGGAATTGATGGAGCTTTCGAGTTTATGCGGATCGGGATTGAGCATCGACCAGTCCGATCCGGAACGGAGCGAAGAAATGAGAACGGAAGGAAGTGGGAAATGCATCTGTTTGCCTTGTGAGGATGTCCGAGCGACGGCCATCTCCTCGGAAGACACCTGGAAACAGAATCTAAAATACGGTCTGATCAGTCTCCCCATGTTGGCGGCATGGTGGTTGATCTATAACCACCTGCTACCTTTTGCCACCTGGTTGGCTCACCACCTTGTAGGGTTGTTGTCCTCCCACCTGGATTGGCTCGGGAACACGGAGCATCTTACCAGTTCAGTGGAGTTTTTTTTCTATGATACCCCTAAGGTCCTCATGCTTCTGCTACTGGTGGTCTTTGGCGTGGGCATCATTCGTTCCTATTTTACCCCGGAGCGCACTCGGAAGATCCTTGCCGGGAAACGAGAATCGGTTGGGAATGTGCTGGCTGCGCTGCTCGGCATTGTAACCCCCTTTTGCTCCTGTTCCGCGGTACCGCTTTTCATCGGATTTCTCACGGCTTCAGTCCCTCTTGGGGTAACGTTCTCCTTTCTCATTTCCGCCCCCATGGTCAACGAGATCGCTCTGGTGCTGCTCTACAGCCTCTTCGGCTGGGAAATCGCCGCCATCTATTTGAGCACCGGCTTGATCATTGCCATGCTTGCCGGCTGGACCATTGGTCGCCTCAAGCTGGAGAACCACGTCGAGGATTGGGTTTATAAGATTCAGATGGGCGAAAGCGGCGTCTATGGCGAGGACCGCACGAGTTTCGCGGATCGCATCCAATTCGGCATTGAAGCCGTGCGCGACATAGTCGGGAAAGTCTGGATCTACGTCATCGTGGGCATTGCCGTTGGGGCAGGCATCCACGGCTATGTGCCGGAGGGGTATCTGGCTTCGATCATGGGCAAGGGAAGCTGGTGGTCGGTACCCGTCGCGGTGCTGATGGGCATCCCCATGTATTCAAACGCGGCCGGGATCATACCCGTAGTCTCCGCCCTCCTGGAGAAGGGGGCGGCCATGGGAACGGTGCTGGCCTTTATGATGTCGGTCGTGGCCATGTCCTTACCCGAGACGGTTATCTTACGAAAGGTTCTCAAACCGGCGTTGATTATGGTTTTTACCGGGGTGGTCGCGGTCGGTATCATCATCGTCGGATTTTTGTTCAACATGTTGATTTAGAACTCAGGAATTGAGATCCATCAACAACACATCGTCACACAAGGAGGAAGCAATGAAGATTAAAGTCATGGGACCCGGCTGTAAGAAATGTCACGAAACGGAGAGGATTGTGAAAGAGGCCGTTGCCGAAGCCGGAATCACCGCCGAGGTTGAGTACGTCACGGATTTCGCCGAGATTGCCAAACATGGGATCTTTTCGACCCCGGCAGTGGTCATTGACGGCACGGTCAAGAGCACGGGGAAGATCCCCTCGAAGGGAGAAGTCCTGGGCTGGCTCAAGTAGTCTGCCTTGTGCCGCGACGGAGGTGTCGCATGTTATTGAGAAGCTATCGAAAGGAAATTTTTCGGCCGGAGTGCAACCCGAGTTTCCAGTCATTACACTGCATTGCCCATTTAGATGACGACATTTCTGAGGTTCTGCCCTATCTCAATGCCGTTTTGGGAGGTGATCAGTACACCAGGGAACCGCCGTCGGTTACTTTCAAAACCTATGGGAAACTCATTACGGTGCATCCCCGCGAGATAGCCGTCAACGCCCTGAAGGACGAGACGGAGGCTGACAAGGTCCTTGAATGGCTCAAGGGGGAGATCAACGAAACCTGGGAGAAGCGAGGCGAGATCGAACCACGTTTCGAAGGCGCTCCCAAACCTCGGGTAATAGAGATCCTTCGGCTTTTGCCGAAGACCAACTGTCGGGAATGTGGGCAACCCACCTGTATGGTCTTTGCCGTGCAGGTGGCAGAGGGAGGCAAAGGGCCGGAGGATTGTCCACCGCTCAGCGAGAACAACCAACGGAAACTTCAAGAATACCTTGATCAGTTTGATCTCGATTGGTAGCAGACTGGCAGGGCCAAGGGAAGCACGCCCATGAAAGAGGCAACAGAAAGACTAAAGATCCTTTTCCTATGTACGGGCAATTCATGCCGGAGTCAGATGGCGGAAGCCTGGACTCGCGTTCTGAAGGGTGACCTGGTTGAAGCCTACTCGGCCGGTGTTGATCCGCGCGGTGTCGACCCCAGGGCAATCAAGGCCATGGCGGAGGCCGGCGTCGATATTTCAGGTCAGGAATCAAAAGATGTCGATACCCTGGAAGACATGGAGTTCGATTATGTCATCACCCTCTGTGACAATGCTCATCAGGCCTGCCCCGTTTTCCCCGCCAGAACCAGGGTGATGCACGTGGGCTTTGACGATCCTCCCCGTATTGCTGCCGGTTCGCAGACGGATGAGGAGGCAATGGTTCACTACCGGCGAGTCCGCGATGAAATCAAGGCGTTCGTCGAACAGCTTCCAAACATACTGGATAAATAAAACCGACCGAGGAGGAGGATCATGGAAGCATCCGTTACTAAGAAACTCTCTTTTCTTGACCGCTTCTTGACTCTGTGGATCTTTCTGGCCATGGCCGTGGGAGTCGGTTGGGGGTATTTTTTTCCCGGCGTGCGTGAAGTGATCAATCTCTTTCAGGTCGGGACGACCAATGTTGCCATTGCCATCGGCCTCATCCTGATGATGTATCCGCCCCTGGCGCGGGTCAAATATGAAGAACTGCATCTGGTCTTTCGCGAATTCAAGATCCTTAGTCTTTCCCTTATTTTGAACTGGATTGTCGGCCCGATCTTGATGTTCACCCTGGCCGTGCTGTTTCTTTCCGGATACCCCGATTATGCCGTGGGTCTGATCCTCGTAGGGCTGGCCCGTTGCATCGCCATGGTGATTGTCTGGAACGAGCTGGCCTGCGGTCATCGTGAATACTGCGCGGGCCTCGTGGCCTTCAATGCCATATTTCAGATGGCGCTTTATGCCGTCTATGCGTATCTTTTTATCACGGTCATTCCCAAATGGCTGGGACTGAGTTTCGCCATGAAGGTCAATGTCGCCATTCTAGATGTGGTAAAGACCGTCATGATCTACCTTGGAATTCCCTTCTTCAGCGGCTTGATCACCCGTCTGATTCTCATTCCGGCCAAGGGCAAGGAATGGTACGAAGAGAAATTCATTCGGAGAATCAGCCCGATCACGCTCATCGCGCTGCTCTTCACTATCGTGGTCATGTTCTCGCTCAAAGGTGAGTACATCGTCACGCTGCCCCTCGATGTGGTGCGCATTGCCATCCCGCTGTCGGTATATTTTCTCGTCATGTTCTTTGTAACCTTCTATCTCGCCAAGAAGCTTCGGGCGGATTACCCCACGGCTACAACGCTCTCCTTCACCTCCGCTTCCAACGATTTTGAGTTGGCCATTGCCGTTGCTATTGCCGTGTTCGGGATTGAATCGGGACAGGCTTTTGCGACTGTGATCGGGCCGCTGCTGGAGGTGCCCATCCTGATCGCTCTGGTAAACGTCGCCTTGAAGTTCAGGGAAAAGTACTTCGCGCCTTCTACGTGCAGCATCTGCGGCGTTGAGGTGGCCAGCTCCATGGTTTTTCAGTGCCGGCAGGGCGACCAGGATGTGCTCGTCTGCCCGACCTGTGTGCATGACTCGATTCATCCCGCTAAGGAAGCTGGCAGGATCATCGATGGCTAAGAATGGATAGTCTGAAAACGACGGGTTGAGCCCGAACGAAAGGGCATTGGCTAAAAAGACAGTATCGCCTGGCATCTTTCAGTGAAGGGAGAGTGGTGGAAGTTACAGATGAAAAGCAAGCACCCGGTACGGTGAAGTCGGAAGGCCGCGATCTGGTCCATGTTCATAACCGCTGTCATGTTGGCGAATGTGTTCCCAAGGTGAGCCGTACAGGCGCCGTAAGGCTTTTGGTGGCGCTCGCGTTGAATCTGATCATCCCGGCGGTGCAAGTCGTTCTTGGCGTGCGCGCTCACAGTATGGCGCTCATCTCGGATGCGGCCCACAACTTTAGCGACTTCACCGCCTTATTGGTTGCCTATATCGCCAGTCGTATAGCCAGAAAAGGGGCCTCCGTTCGCAATACTTTCGGCTACCGCCGGGCGGAAATCCTGGCCGCCGTGATTAACGCTGCGGTGCTGACCGGCATTGCCTTTTTCATCGTTTATGAAGCAATCGGGAGGCTGTATCGGCCGGAAAGCGTGACCGGTTCGCTGGTCATGATGGCCGCCGGTATCGGTGTTTTGGGAAACGGGCTGTCGGCATGGCTGCTGCACCGTGACTCAAAACACAACCTGAACATGAGAGGTGCTTTCCTGCACATGCTGGGGGACCTACTCACCTCGGTGGTGGTATTGTTGAATGGGATCATCCTGACTTTCAAACCCTGGTATTGGCTTGACCCGATCCTGTCCATCCTGATCTCTTTGTTCATCGCCTGGAACTGCTGGAAGATTTTGAAAGTCGCCGTCACCATTTTGATGAATGCGACCCCAGGCGGTCTGGATATCACCAAGGTGAAGGATTTCCTCGAGTGCGTGCCCGGTGTCGACGGGATTCATTACCTTCATGCCTGGAATTTGTGCTCCTCCAGTGTGGCTCTCTCCTGCCATGTGGTGGTGCCGGATCAAAGTTTGAGCAGGATCGAGAGGCTGTCCCAAAGAATCCGTCACCAGTTGCTGCATCATTTTGGGATTGACCACCCGGTGCTGCAGTTTGAAACAACCCCGTGTGGTGAAGGCGATCTCTTGTGCGGCTTGAATTGTGCCGGCCCGGACAAGCCATCCGGTCAATCCGACGGCGACGTCGCGGCAAGTCGTCGGAATGTCCTCTTGCGGATGCCGTTGCTGTTCTGGGTGCGTTTGCTGGTCGGAATCATCTTCATTGCCGCCAGCATTGACAAGATCCTGCATCCGGCGGCATTTGCCCAGATGGTCTACAATTATCAAATTCTCCCCGATACCTTCATCAATGTCACAGCCATTGTTCTGCCCTGGCTGGAGCTTGTTCTGGGATGCCTGCTCCTTGCCGGTCTGTGGCTTCCGGGCACGGTCGTTCTGGCGAACCTGCTCCTCCTCGTTTTCTTCGGATCGTTGCTCTTCAACCTGGCCCGCGGCCTAAATATTCACTGCGGTTGCTTCAGCAGCAATACCCAGGGTGATCCCATGACCACCTGGTACGTGGTTCGTGATGCCTTCTTCCTGTTGCTGGGAGGATATCTCTTTTATGGGGTGTTCCTGAAACGGGGGTGGGGGACTGAAGGGCAGCAGGAGCGGTCGTTCAGCCATAGCGAGGAGTTGAGAAAGGGGGAATAGTGAAGAAGAACGATTGGAGGAGATTCATCCAGTGAGGCGGGCTCTGGTTTTGGTGCTCTTAGTGGGTGTGTACTTTGGCTGGCTTGGACTGCGTCACCGCTGGTCGGAAGAAC
>CAYTWB010000108.1:5694-8284 GCA_964441945.1 uncultured Syntrophobacteraceae bacterium | reverse complement strand
CCGCCGCCCTTGCTCAAACTGCTCATCATCGGGCCGAGGAATTCCGTTACGCTCTCAGCAAGGTAGTCCGCTTTGATCAGCGAAATGCAGCATATGGTCCCGTCCTTCTCCCAGCTGATGAGGGCCAGTTTGTCGCCGGGTCGGATGTTGGCCCGCTCACGCAATTCCTTCGGCAGCACCATCTGCCCCCTTTCGTCGACCGTAACCAGCGACTCGACGCTGCAACAGTCCCCCTTCCTGGCTTCTGGATCGCAGCATGCCTGCCTTTGACTTCGCCTTGCCATCTCTCTTCTCCAATGCACGCTTGTCTGTATAATCAGAATAATCAGAATAACCTGATTATTTCATAGTGGAAGAATTTGTCAAGCCTTCAGATTGAAACGGTGGGATGGTCGGAGGGGTGGGCAAAAGCCAGAGCAGTCGCTGGTTAAGGGCCGGTAGATGGACTCCCAATCACCGTGTCACCTCGACCGAAGGGAGAGATCTTTGCATTATTGTAGGCAATCATTGAGGATTTATCGCTCCGCTCGAAATGACCGCACAGCGCTCTTATTTGTGGTTCGCTCCAGCTTGTGGTGCCTCAGGGACATACAATGATGTTTCTCGCCCAGAGGCAGTCCCCACACGTGGGGAAGGGATTTGCGAAGCAATCCTCTTCGTTGGATTCGACGAACTCGCACCCGCCGCAGTGGATGCAGGGGGAAAAGTCGAAATCCAGCACGCGTTGGCGAAATTTCCCGTATTCATCCTTCCTCCAGATCTGAAGAATGTCCTCCTCCCCAACGTTGCCGACGGTGTAACGCTTGATGGTTTTCTCACGCCCCAGGACAAAACATCGGTACGAGTGCATCAGAGCGATGCAGGGGCTGACTTTTCCGTCCCATCCAACTACCGCTGCCCCCTCTTCGACAAACCGGCAATGCCCATCGTTTTCTGGAACCCGGTTCAGACGCTGGATCGCCTCGACCGAGCCTCCGGCCGGCCAGATCATGCTCGTCATCGTTTCGAGGTATTCGCGGCGGGCATCGAATCGCGGCACCACAATTTTGGGAAACCAGATCGACCGGCCTTCCGCAGCAGGTCGGTCGGTCGAAATCCAATAGACAATCTCTTCCTTGAGTTCTTCGGTGTAGGGCAGCAGGTTCGTCAGCATGATGAAGCTCACGCCCATCTCAAACGCCAGACTTCGCAGTCTCCGAACCTCTGCCAGGTTGCGCCGCATGAGCACAAACTCGATACCGATTTCCGGGTTCTCCTTGCGCATTTCGTAGCGCAGGCGACGAAGGGTGAGGATATTCGCCTTCACGCTTTCCAGGTCGGCACCCGTACGGTTTTCGGCATGAACCTCCGGGCTAACCCCGTCCACGGAGACCACCAGCCGATCCAGGCCTGCATCGATCAGACCCTCGGCTTTCTCGGCATCCAAAAGCAAACCGTTGGTGATGAGTTCCGCTTCAACTCCCAGTTCTTTGATCGCCTGGACCATGCTAATGATATGGGGATGAAGCAACGGCTCACCCACGCCCCAGAAGGACACGGTATGCAATGCGGGTGCGTTGCGTAATCCTGCCATGAGCCGGTCGAAGGTCGTCATGGTCATGGTCCCGGTTGCTTCGTTCCAGGAATGTCTCATGCACGACCGGCAGTTCAGATTGCACGCGGATGTGGGTTCAATGTAGACTTTCCGGAGGGGTGGGTCTTGGGGAAAGAGCATCAGTCCGACCGGAGTGTTCCGGACGATCACGGTTGTGCCCGGCTCCAGGCTAAATCGGCTTTCACTCAGGCCAGTGTGACGGCATCGCAGGCCGGTCGCTCAGCAATACCCACTTGTCTGAGCGATCGGCCGATGCGTTGACATCACCTCTAGCGGGCACCGGCCTCAACCAGCCAGTTGACCAGATCCGGCACTTTCGGCACTCTCCCGCTGGCCACCATGCGGTCGTTGATTCGGATAGCGGGAGGTGACAATACACCGGCTTTCATCAGTTCCTTCAGATCATCCACGACTTCGATCTGTGCTTCCACCTTCGCCTGCTTGAGCGCTTCCTCGACCGCGGCAACAGCTTTGTCTCCGCCGCAACACGAAACATACACCTTGATCACCATAGCCCTTCCTCCTTGTCTCCCTCAGTGCTTCCTAAAGCACAACATTGAATAGATATCCCACGATCACACATCCCAAAGCCACAAAGCCGATAAACAGCATGATGAGCGATGTTTTAACAACCTTTCGCATCATCACCAGTTCCGGAATGGAAATACCGATCACCGACATCATGAACGCAAGCGTGGTTCCAAGGGCGGCACCCTTTGCCAGAACCGCCTGGACGATGGGGATGACGCCTACGGCGCTGGCATAGAGCGGCAGTCCGAGGATCACCGCCACGGGAACATTCCACCACGCCTCGTCGCCCATGTACTGACTGACAAACGCCACCGGAATGTAGCCATAAATGAGAGCGCCGAGGGCAATTCCACCCACGAGATAATGCCAGGTCCCGGCAAGGATCTCCCTGAGGAGCCGGCCGGGATTGACGGCCGTCAGCGCCTCCATGCCGTCGGGCCCGAACAGGTCCGCAAAGGCCCGGAA
>CAYTWB010000108.1:5058-5684 GCA_964441945.1 uncultured Syntrophobacteraceae bacterium | reverse complement strand
ATGGTTGGGGGTGCATCATCGTCGAAAGATTCGGCAGTTGAGTGTCCGGCGGTCGACTGCAATTCCGCCACCCAGGGTTCCAGGAACCTCTCCGGCCGCATCCGCGAGATGAGCATTCCCGAAATAACGGCCTTGGCCATGCCCAGGGTGGCATAAAGCGTGGCGATCTTCCAGCCGTACATGCCGTAGAGCATGGCGAGTGCAATTTCGTTCACAACGGGGCAGGAGATGAGGAATGACATGGTGATTCCCATGGGTATTCCCGATTGCAGGCCGAGGGTCCAGGTGAAGGGGACGCCCTGGAGGAAGCCGAGGAAGAGCGGAATGGCCGAGCACGAGCAGAATGGGGTCGGCACCCCGAGGATGGCTGCCAAAACATACCCTACAACCCCTCGCCGCCCAGCAAGCATGCCCCGGATACGCTCCGGCGTAAGAAACGTGCGGGTTATCCCCACAATGAAAGTAATCAGTATGAGCAGCATCAGCACCTTCGGTGCATCCGCCACGAAGAACTCGACAGCCCCGGCAAGATGACTCTCCTGTGCGAGTCCCATGAGACTGGAAGTGAACCACGCCGCGAACGGGTCGAGCTGGAAATACAGCAGGAACCACGCCCCCACTACCAG
>CAYTWB010000108.1:0-5007 GCA_964441945.1 uncultured Syntrophobacteraceae bacterium | reverse complement strand
CCCATCACTACCTCCTTGGTGTTCTATGCAACCAGGTTACCCACAAGCACGAATAACCAGCAGACGCTTTCCACGAGCGAGCGGCTCATCCAATCCGCATCACCGTAATTCCTCCTCGTTCTGCTACTGAGACTTTGTTTGAACCCTGGATTCGTCATCCAGTTTGATGGAGGACAGGATATAACCGGCCACTTCTTTCCAGGCGTTGGCCGCCATCTCATAAGCCCTTTCGCCCGAAGGGGTCAGGGTGTATACTTTGCGTTCACGCCCCGAAACCACTTCGGCCTCCACCTCAACCAGCCCTGCGTCCATGAACTCCCTCAGCACCGGGTAGAGACTGCCTTCCGTTGGGGCACAGCATCCGTGAGTGATCGCGGCTACCTTCTTGGTGATCTCATAGCCGTGAACCGCCTGATGATGGAGCACGTGCAAAATGAAAAACCGCGAAAGGCTCATCTTGATCAGGTTCGACCAGTATTCTTGAGACTCGTATTTGATCATCATCTCCCCTTGCTATACCTTCTTGTCAGATGCCTAGAACACCGATGTATTCTAGTCCAATGTACCAACGGGGTCAATCAAAATTCGCCAAGCTCAGAATACTCATTGCATAATGCAAGTAAAAGGGATATGATATTCGGTAAGGAGAAAACCGGTGCAATCAGTGCGAGAGGTTTTTCATATGTTTGCTCGCCGCTTCGGGTTGCTGAACGCCCTCTGCTGTGACGAGTGTTGCGGAAAACAGCTTTCTATGGTGCAGAGTCACATCTTGTTCGAGATTCGCCGACAGGGTAGCCCTTCCATGCAGCGGGTGGCGGAGGAGTTGGGAATGGACGTTACCACCTTCAGCAGACAGGCCAAAAGCCTGGAAGCCAAGGGGCTGATGGTGCGCCAGATGTCACCGGATGATCGCCGGGTATACCTGCTGGGGGTGACGGATGAAGGAATGCGGACCCTGGAGCAAATCGACTGCTACATGGTGGAAAAGCTGGAACGGATATTTTCGGACATGACTCCCTTTGAACGAGAAAGCGTGGTGAGGTCTCTGGAACTCCTTAACGAGGCTTTAGCCAAATCAGGCTGTTGCAGTCTTTAGAATAAACAATTTGCATCTTACAATCAAACGCGAGTGGAGAACGGCCGTGGATATCCCAAACATCAAGCAAGTCGCAAACGATCAACAGGGCGAAGTCATGTCCGGGTGTTGCTGCGGTCCGGGAATCGGGACCGAGAAGCCTCCCTCTTGAGGGCCTCCAACAGCTGCCGGTGGCGGCAAAATAGATGAGACGGCGCCCGGTTTTCAGGAATGGTTGATGACCGAAGTGGGGAAGGTTCCGCGTATAGGCTCCAAAATCCTTTTGAGTGACCGACTGGGAACCTGGAAGGTGCGCTGGGGAATTGGCCGTACGAACCATACGGTTCCGCCGGGACTCTATGCTCTCGGTCATCCTACGTCGGACGCGCCGGTACTGGTAACCGCCAACTACAAAATGAGCTTCGATATTGTTCGTAACGCCATGGCTGGGCAAAGCGCCTGGCTGCTGGTGCTCGAAACCTTCGGTATTAATGTCTGGTGTGCGGCGGGAAAGGGAACATTCGGTACCGAAGAACTTGTTCGGCGGATCGGAGCTACCGGACTGGCAAAGGTTGTGAACCATCGGCGGTTGATCCTGCCGATTCTGGGAGCACCTGGTGTAGCAGCCCACGAGGTGACCAGACGCACCGGTTTTTCCATAAGCTATGCGACCATCCGAGCCAACGACCTCCCGGAATACCTCGCCAACGGAATGGTTACGACGCCAGCCATGCGGGAGCTGACCTTCAGCTTCCTTGAACGACTGGTCCTGGTGTCGGTGGAGCTGGTTCTTGCCATGAAGTCGACGGCACTTATTACCTTTTGCCTTTTCGTCCTGGGGACGCTCCTGAGCGGTGTGAAGACAGGCTTGATAGCCGGTATTGCCTACCTCGGTGCAACCTTGGCCGGCATTGTTCTTGGCCCGCTTCTTCTCCCCTGGCTTCCAGGACCCAGTTTTTCCGTAAAGGGCGCCGCGGTTGGGCTGATCTGGAGTATAGCTTTGTATGTCTTCGCCGGGGGCAGTGGCTGGAGCATGCCGGTGACCCTTGCCGCCTTCTTGGCGCTGCCGGCGGTCAGCGCCTTCTATACGCTAAATTTCACCGGTGCTACCACGTTTACTTCCCGTTCCGGGGTTAAGAAGGAAATGCGCATTGCCATACCTGCCATGGGGAGTGCTCTGGCGGTCAGTATCCTGCTGGTCCTGGCTGGGAAACTGCTGTAGCGGCGCCGA
Organism: uncultured Syntrophobacteraceae bacterium; assembly: GCA_964441945.1. Classification (GTDB taxonomy): domain Bacteria; phylum Desulfobacterota; class Syntrophobacteria; order Syntrophobacterales; family Syntrophobacteraceae; genus JADGQM01. Next base: position 2,701 of record CAYTWB010000108.1, on the reverse strand, counting down.
GGAGGATCGATGAAAGAATTCCGTTATCTCAAAAACGCAACGACCCTCGAGCTCTGGCCGAAGGGTTGCGCCGGATGCGGCCGATGTGTGGAAGTCTGCCCCCACCAGGTATTTGAGCTGGTCGGGAAGCAGGTGCGCGTGATTGACCGGGATGCCTGCATGGAGTGCGGCGCATGCGCCAAAAACTGCCCTGTTGCGGTCATTGAGGTTGATGCCGGGGTCGGCTGTGCCGCCGGGCTCATTGCTGAATGGTTCAAGGAACGAAAAGTGAAAGGCTTACGCGGAGCCTGTTGTTACTGATGCCATATTGATATTCATTGTTGAGCTAAGGGATATAGAATTTACCAATGTACCATTTTAGCGATGTGAAACTCTCGTCATTCCCGCATGCTTTTGGCGGGAATCCAGGAGGAAGCAAGCTGGATTCCGGCCAGGAACATGCCGGAATGACGGATGCCTTAAACGGTATACCAGCAATTTCTGTGTCCCTAAAAGAAAGAAGAAGGAATGATGCCAAGCAGAACTGACATTGCGACGGAGAAGTTCTTGAGTGGATACAATTGAGCTCAGTCGGTGCTTTACGCTTTCCGGGAAGAAAGCGGCTTGCCAGAAGAAATCTCCCTGAAGATCGCTTGCGGATTGGGTGCAGGCATGGGGCGAAAACAGGAAGTTTGCGGTGCCGTGACAGGCGGCATTCTTGTTTTGGGAACGCGGCATGGCCGAGGCGCGAAAGACGATCGATCAGCCAGGGAACTGACTTATCTGAAAACAAGGGAGCTCATGGACCAGTTCGCCAAGAAACATGGTACATTCATCTGCCGTGAATTGCTGCATGGTTGTGAGTTGACGACGGAGGAAGGTCAGAAGTACCTCAAAGAGAATGATTTCTTGAAAAAGATATGTGTACCGTGCGTTCAGAGCGTAGTCGGAATCCTTGAGAACATTTAACAACAGATCGCCATGGCTGCCCCCAGCTGGATTATGACCATTGTTTTTGGATCAAGAATTCCGTTGGAAACCTTCGTGTTGTGGAAGTCCACAAAAGTCTTATTCCAATGCTCTCGAAACATGAGTTCTCCTTCCCTGAAGTCTACTCAGAATCATTCCCACCTTACCATTCCCATCCATTTGTCTTGTCTCAGCGCCTCATCAATGCTAGGTTCATTCGTCACTTATTGACTCAGCATTTGTGCAGCTCCGAGGATATTGAGGAGATAACTCACCTTCAAATGATTCATTTCGATCAGCCCAATCGAAAGCTGCGATAGGCGTCGTTCCCATGGAGCTGCGAGAACTCAAGACTTTCCAAAAAGTAGCTACCCTCCTGAGCTTCAATCGTGCTGCGGAAGTGCTTCACTATGCTCAGTCGACGGTCTCCGCCCAGATCAAGGCACTTGAAGACGAACTGGGGCTTCCCCTCTTCGATCGCCTGGGCAAGCAGATCGTCCTGACGGATGCCGGTGAAAAGCTGCTGAAGTACTCCCGAAGGCTTCTGGCCTTCCACGAGGAAACCTACGCGGAGATCAAGGGCCAACAGGAGCTCCGAGGCTCCTTGACCATTCGTATTCCCCAAACCATAGGCACATACTACCTGCCTCCGGTTTTGGTGAAATTCCATGAGTCCTATCCACGGGTGCGTTTCGAATTCCAGAGCTGTACCGTGCACACGCTTGCGCAGGAACTGAGTGCAGGGACCATCGATTTGGCTTTTCTTTTGACCGAGTCCGTTCAAGCGGCCAGTCTGCAAACTGAAGTATTAGGATTTGAGGAGCTGGTTCTTGTGACCCATCCTGAAAATCCGCTTACCGGAAGAAACTCTGTCAGCTTCCAGGATCTTCAAGGGCAAGTGTTGCTTTATGCGAGAACGGATTGCGACTATCCGTTGAAGTTTCAGAAGATGCTCGCTGACGAGAAAATCAAGCTGGCCAGCTTGCTGGACTTGAATAGTGTCGAGGCTGTTAAGCAGTGTGTCACGGCTGGTCTGGGCTTCGCTCTGATGCCGATCATTGCGGTTCGGCGGGAAGTTGAGTCGGGCGCGCTCAGCATTTTGCGATCATCGGAAGACCCCCTTGAGGTGGCCATTTTTATGGTCTGGCACAAGGACAAATGGCTGTCACCCACCCTGGATGTCTTCCTGGAGATGGTCAAAGAGTACTTTGAGGGCACAAGTCGGGCACCTTCACCTCGTTGACAGGAAACCTTCTTACACTCACCACTTCTCACCCACACAGTCCACAGGGCGATCTCATTGTCACCGGGAATCATGAAGAACGTTGGGCTGCCAAACGTTTTCGATGTACCTCAAAACAGCGAAGACAGACAGTAGTTTTCAGACGCAGAGAGGATTTTCTTTGTGGACAGTTCTCGCAGTCTAAGCACTGAGTAAACTGCTCCCAGAGCGTCTCTCTTTCTTCCAGCCTGTCCACGATCTCATGGGACTCGTCTTCGCTTTGCGTCTTCATCGCTTTCTACCTCAGCCGCACATCGACTTCCTGATCAGCTATACCAGTCGGCGCGTGTCAGCGGGAGGCTGCTGTGGCCTCGGTCGGGTTTTGCCAGCAGCACCTGGTAGACGTTGATCTGCCCGATTTCGAATCCGTGGGCCGATCCTGACATGTAAAGCCGCCACGTGCGGTAGACCACTTCGTCCACCGTTCTGCACGCTGCCTCACGCTCAGCCTCCAGGCGGCGCACCCAGTGC
>CAYTWB010000107.1:0-8315 GCA_964441945.1 uncultured Syntrophobacteraceae bacterium | reverse complement strand
GCCAATGGTACTGCGTGGGCAACTGCGTGGCAGAGTAGGCCGTTGCCGCCCCAATCGAACAAGAAAAAGCCGGGAAGCATACAGCTTCCCGGCTTTTTCTTTCGCTATTCAGTCTCCAGGACCCCGCGGACAGTCTCCGCAAGGCTGCGGAGCGTGACCGGCTTTATCAGCAATGTCCTGATGCCCACACTCTTGACGGCATCTTCGGAGATCTTCTCACTAAAGCCTGTACAGAGGATAATGGGAAAGCCGGGTCGGACGCCAATGATCTCTTTGGCAAGTTCGATTCCAGTCATCCCGGGCATGGTATAGTCCGTGACCAGCAGGTCGAAACGATCCGGTTGCTGCCGAAACAGCGAGAGGGTTGCCGCACTGCCGGTCATCGCGAGGGCCTTGTATCCCAGGTGCTCGAGCATGCGCTGGATAGCGATAGCCAGTCTTTCTTCATCATCCACCACGAGGATGCTCTCGCTTCCCGTGGGGATCGAGACGGGGGCTACCTCGATGGGCGATGCTTCTCGCTCCAGCGCCGGCAAGTAAACCTGGAACGCAGTCCCTTCGCCCGGGTCGCTGTGAACGGTGATTGCACCATTGTGGTATTTGACAATGCCGTGAACCACAGCCAATCCGAGACCGGTCCCTTCGCCGGGGCCTTTGGTGGTAAAATAGGGATCAAAAATACGGTCGAGAATGCCGGGATCCATCCCATGCCCGGTATCCTGAACCGTGAGCTTGAGATACTGCCCTGGGCTGAGCTCCCTGACAGCGGCACCGTCGGCCGCGTGGAACGCCTCCCGGGCCAGGGATACTGACAGAACGCCCCCATGCTCCCGCATGGCATGAGCGGCATTGGTTGCCAGATTCATCAGGATCTGGTGGATCTGGGTGGGGTTCCCGAGAATCAGGTCATCACCGTCCAGGAGATCGATCTCCCGGCGAATCTCAATGGTTGCCGGGAGGGAGGCTCGAAGAAGCTTCAGGCTTTCCTTGATAATCGGGACAAGGAGCAAAGGCTTTTTCTCCTGGACCTGCTTGCGGCTGAAGGTGAGGATTTGCGCCACGAGGTCCTTGGCCCTGCGCGCAGCCTTTAACACCTCGGAAATACTCTCTTTCGAGTGGGACGCTAAAGGAAGATCGAGGCTGAGAATCTCCGCGTACCCCATGATGATCCCAAGGATATTGTTGAAATCATGGGCGATTCCTCCAGCAAGGGTGCCAATGGCCTCCATCTTTTGGGCCTGTGCCAGTTGGGTCGTCAGTCTGTCCTTCTCCGCTTCAATCTGCTGTTGTTCCGTGATGTCACGAAAGGTCACGACCGCCCCGAGCACCTTCCCGTCCTCGATGAGCGGGGCGCTGCTGTACCGCACCGGAAAACTCGATCCGTCTTTTCGCCAGAATACATCTTGCGTAAGCGGACAGAACCTGCCGCTCCGGTAGCTATGATAGATTGGGCACTCTTCTTCAGGGTAGCGGTCTCCGTTCTCTTTGGTGTGATGATACAGGCCGTGGCCCCCCTGACCGATGAGCTCGGTAAGCTTGAACCCCAGCATTCCCTCGGCAGCGGGGTTGACAAAGGTGTGTTTCCCTTCCAGGTCAAGCCCCAGAATGCCATCTCCGGCCGAGTTCAAGATGAGCTCATTTTGATGCCTCAGTCGCTCGATTGCCTCCTCCGCCTGCTTCCGTTCGCTGATATCTTCAATGAAACCCTCGATATGGAGGACATTGCCGTGTTCGTCCCGGACGGCCCACAGATGAACGTTGCCGGTGAAGCGAGCTCCGTCCCGGCGCAGAAACCTGGCTTCCGCCCGGATGGGCTTCCTGGCGTCAATGAGTCTCTTAACGACCTCTCCTCTGTACGCGGGATCATCATAGAGGCTGGCGAGATTGTTCACAGAACCCTTCATTTGTTCAGGGGATTCAAAGCCGAACATGACGGCAAAGGCCGGGTTGGCATCGATAAGCTCGCCGGTCGGGGTCGATCGAAAAATTCCCAGGACGGCATCCTCGAAAAGTCGCCTGTACCTCTCCTGGCTCTGGATCAGCGCATCTTCTGCTTGCTTGCGCTCGGTGATGTCGGTGATGAATCCATGCCAGATGATGCTGCCGTCGTCCAACCGCTCGGGTGTCGAATTCCCGAGCATCCATCTGACGGGCCGGCCTGGGACCTGGACTCGAAAGGTGCATTGCCAGGTAGTCATGTGTGCGGCAGACCATTCAATGGAATGGAACACGCCACCCCAATCTTCGGCCAGTATCACGCTGGTTATGGGAGAGTAATCCTCGTGCACCGCTTCCGGTGTGCAGCCAAAAACCTCCCTTATGGCGGCCGTGGTGAACGGGACGCAATAGGTGCCGTTCGGCCTTCTCTTGAACTGATAGATCATTCCGGGAACGTTGGAAGAGAGCTTTTCGAACCGGTTGTCGCGCGCTTTCAGTTCCTCTTCCGTTTGCTTGCGCTGGGTGATATCGGTCAGCATCGCCAGGGCGCCGTCAAACTGCCCGGAGGCAGTCACAACCGGACTGGTCGAGAGAATGGTCCACAGTTCACTGCCATCCTGTCGGATGAATTTGAACTCGTGAGTTGATGATACCCCAGTCTCCCGCACGGCCATCTTTTCCCGGGCGATCAGCCGTCCTTCATCGTCCATGAACTCCTCGATGTGCCGCCCCAGCATTTCACCGGGCGCGCACCCAAGCATCCGCTCCAGCCGGGAGTTGACATAACTGGTCTTCCACTCGCGGTCTGTGATCCAGATGCCTTCATCGGTCGTCTCAATGATTTTGCGGAACCGTTCTTCGCTCGCCTGTAAGGCTTCATAGGCCTGTGTCCTTTGTACCGTGGATTCCTTCAGGCCGAGGCGCATGGCTTCAAGCGTCCGGGCCAGGGTGCCGATTTCGCCTCCCCGGATGTCGGGCACCGGTTCCTCCAGATTGCCGGAGCCAATGGCGCGGGCGACCGCCTCGAGCCGGGACAACGGAGCGGTGATGCGGGTGCTGATCAGGATTCCCAGGAGAGCGGCGGCTATCGCACTGAAGAGCATCACGGTCAAAATGAGATTTCTCAGTTGGATCGCGGGGGTGTTGGCATCGGCCAGGGGTTGTTGCACCACTACCCCCCAGCCGCTCCGTGTGACAGGAGTAAAGGCCGCCAGCATCGGGGTGCCCTCGAAGTCATAGGTGGCCACCCCGCGCTCTCCGCTCATGGCCTCACGAACCGGTAGATACTGGCTGAAATCCTGCTGTTCCAGGGAACGCCTCGTCTCCGGGTGAGAGATCACAATCCCCTGGCGGTCGACCAGGAAGGCACGGCCGCGAGCGCCGATTCTGGCGTCCTGAATCATTTGATTGAAGTTCTGATGGTGAACGTCGAAGGTGGCGGCCAGGACCCCCACGGTTTTGCCGAGGGAGTCGACGATGGGCATCGAGACCGCCACCGTGATGGTCTTGTCCAGAGTGAGAATGCTATCGGAGATGAAGGGACGAGCCTCGCCGCGCGCCACCTGAAAGTACGGTCTCATGGCCAGGCTTTTGCCCACATGTTCGGGGTGGTCGACAAAGGAGACGATCGTGCCGTTGTTGTCCAGGACGATAAAAGAGGTCACCCCTCTTTCCATCGTTCGGGCGGTATGGATCTCCTGGTCCATGTGAGCGGGGTCCATCTGTTTGAGGGAAGGAAGCCGGCTGATGCCTTCCAGGCGGGTCAATCTGTCCTGGACCGTGTTTTCCAGAGCATCGGCCAGAGCATGAGCCAGGATGGACTGTGATTCCTTGGCCCTTTCCGTCAGTGTCTTCATTCCCCGGTCCACCGCCACGATGCCCAACACCAGCAAGGCGATCACTACCAGAAGAGTGTAAGGGAGAGCGATTTTGGAGCGGGGACTTCCCAGGCCGGAGCCTTCATGTCGTCCCATAATTGCCTCGATGAAAGGTCCTCAGTTGCTGTTATCGAAAAGACCTGCTCGACTCACTTGGAGACGAAGCCGGCCTCACGCTCCTTCCGCACCCTCAAAATGAGCTCGGCGATTCCCCTCAGGCTCACCGGTTTCATGATCAGCGCGCTGATGCCGGCTGCCGCCGCTCCTTCTTCATCGAGCCGTTCACTGAAACCGGTGGTAAGGATGACGGGAAGGGTGGAGCGGACCTTCAGGATCTCACGGGCGAGCTCCGTCCCACTCATTTTCGGCATGGTGTAATCGGTGATCACCAGGTCGAAAGCCTCCGGCTGCCCGCCGAAAATTTCGAGTGCCTCTTGACTGCCTGTGACTGCTGTCACCTGGTAGCCCAGGGTTTCCAGCATCTTCTTGAGGGCATTGCCCAAGGTCTCTTCATCATCGACCAGGAGTATCCGTTCGTTTCCCCCGGGAAGGGGCTGTGAGGGTCCCGGTGCCTCCGGTTCAACGCTCTCGATCGCAGGGAGATAGACATGAAAGACCGTTCCCTTGTCCGGTTCGGAAAAGACCCGGATGGCCCCACCGTAGGTTTTCACAATCCCATGAACCACCGCCAGTCCCAAGCCGGTTCCCTCGCCCGGCCCCTTGGTGGTGAAATACGGATCGAATATCCGCTCGATGATGGCCTGGTTCATACCGTGCCCGGTATCTTCAACGGTAAGGTCAAGGTACTTGCCCGAGCTGAGCTCAACCGGTCTGGTTGGATCAAGCGAATCAAAAAAGACAGGAGAAAGCGCCACGCGCAACCTTCCCCCCTTCTCTCGCATGGCGTGAGCCGCATTGGTCGCCAGGTTCATCAACACCTGGTGGACCTGCGTGGGATCTGCCAGGATCAAATCCTCTCCTTCAGGCAATTCGGCGACCTGATCCATTTCAATGGACGACGGCAGGGAAGCTCTGAGAAGCTTCAGAACTTCTTTGACCACCGGGAGCAGTCGCAGGGGTTTCCGTTCGAGTTCGGGCGCTCGACTGAAGTCGAGGATCTGTCTGACCAGCCCCCTGGCTCGATGCGTTGCCTGCAGCACCTCGTCGATGCTCTCCCGCGCGGTGGTTTCCGCTGGGAGCCCCACCCTGGCGAGCTCGGCATAACCCATAATGATTCCGAGAATGTTGTTGAAGTCGTGGGCGATGCCGCCGGCAAGAGTACCAATGGCTTCGTTCTTGTGCACCTGGCGCAGCTGCATCTCGAGGGTCTCCTTCTCCTTCGCCGCCCGTTTGAACTCCGTGATATCCCGGATTGACTCGATGGCCCCTGCAATCTCTCCCTTCGAGTTGTGCAGGACGCTGGCTTTGCCATAAAGGTAGGCCCTTTCCCCCTTCAGGGTTGTCGCATACGCTTCCGCCTCGAGTACCGATTCACGTCTTGCCATGCCTTCGTACCTGGCTGCAAACTCGCCTTCGTGTTTAAGGACCAGGTCGATCAGAATGGGTCGCCTTTCGCCGTAGAAGGGCAGGGCATATTCGTGGTCGCCTCGCCCCAACATTTCCGAAGCCTTGACCCCCGTCATCTCCTCGATGGCCCGGTTCCAGGCGATGACTGAGCCCTCTTTGTCAATCACGAAAGTCGCATCCGGCAGGAAATTGATGATATCGGCCAGCCGTTGACGGGACTCCAGCAGCTCATCCTCCGTTTTCCTGCGCGTGGTGATGTCCTCGGCGAATCCGATGACACCGGTGACTCGACCCGCATCATCCCGATACGGGATCTTCTGCGTATTGAACCATAACGACTCGCCCTTGACCTGAATCTCCTCGATGATGTTCTTCTTGGCCCGGTTTGAGGCGATGACCTCCAGGTCGTCGCAGTAGAATCTTTCCGCCTCCTCTTTTGACAGAAACTCCTCGAGGGATTTGCCGACCACAGCTGCTTCCATCAGACCAAAGGTTTCAAACCACAATCGATTGGCGCGCACCAGGTGGTTTTCCAGGTCCTTATAGAAGATCAAAGCCGGCACGGAGTCGAAAATCGTCTGCAGTTCCGCGTTCTGATCCTGAAGTGCCCTCTCCGCGGCCTTGTGCGCGGAGATGTCCTTTAAGATGAAGAGCCTGCCCAACTCCGTCCTTGTTTCGACCTTCGCCGTAGAGAGCAGGACATCTTTGACGGCGCCGGATTGTGTTCGCAGTTGGCATTCAAGGTCCAATACCTCGGTGTCTGCCGCCAGGAGGTCCTGGACCTGGTCGCGCTCCTCGGGTTCGTGCCAGATGTCGAGAGCCATGAAGGGTCGGCCTTCGATTTCAGCATGGGAGAGACCCAGAAAACGAAGGCAGGCCTTATTCACGTCGAGTACGGTCGCATCGTCGCCGATAGCCAGGGCTAAAGGCTCCGGAAGGGAATGGAAGAGGATTCGGAATTTTTCCTCGCTCTTGCGGAGCTCTAATTCGCGGGCCTTGGTCCTTTCGAGCATGCGGCGAAAGGCCGAGGCTAGATCGATCACTTCGGCGGGACCGGTATCGACCTTGACGCTGCAGGATTCTCCGTTGCCCAGGCGAACTAGTTGAGTGTGGAGTCGCTTGATGGGGGCGGCAATATAGCGAGAGAAGAACAGCGCTGCGCCAAAGGCCAGCAGGATGAGACCCGCAAAAAGCAGGTTCTGGCTTTTCAGGTCCGAACTGATGGCGGCCATGGCGTCTTCTTTGGCGCGACTCGCGGCCGCCACCCAGCCGGTGTCCCCAACGGGAATGAAGGCGACCATGCGCTCTTTGCCGGTCAAAACGGAGGTGACGACGGTGGCGACTTCCTTTCCGGCGAGCGCCTCTCCCATGACGGGAAACACCTTGAGCCAGTTGCGTTGTTCCGGGGTATAGTCTATGGGTGGAAAACGATAGACGTGCATGCCCCGGCTGTCGGCCAGGCTCACGCCTGCATCCCGATAGCGCTTGATGGCCATGACCTGGTCCAGGTCGGCCGGTTGGATGGCCGCTGCCACAATCCCGGCCAGTTCACCCTGTTCCGAGCGAATTGCGCGGCAGATGACAAAGAGCTCCTGACCCGTAACCTTTCCAGAAAAAACCTCGCTGACAACCCACTCCCGTCCGTTCCTGATCTCCCTGAAAAACGGACGATCGCTCACATCCATACCGATCGTGTCCTCGGGACCGGGCCCAATCGCCTGCCCGTTCGGGTTGATCCAGTGAACGCTCCGAACAGTGGGATAATCCGCATTGAATTGCTCGAACAGGCGACGTCGATCCGCTTCGGACAAGGGTGGAGAGGCTGTAAGCGCCAGACCGACGATGAGTTCACTACGTGCGATATCCCGGACGAATGATTCGAAATTCCTGGCGGTTGCCCGCGCCACTTCAAGATTCGCCTGGAGTTCCTCGCTGGACCGGGTCTGCAATTGCTGGTGATGGATGTACACCCGGATCAGAATGGCTGGAATGAAAACGAATAGAAGCAGGAGGATCAGATTTCCCTGGATGCTCCTCAAAAAGCCGGGGGCCGCAGATTCGGACTGCTTACTCATTGAGCTACGCATGAACCATGCCTTCAACACTTCATTCAATGAATGGATCTAGCGATTCTATTCATCATTAACGATGGGAAAAGAAGCTTCAGGGTCTGTCGCCTGGATCTTTGCCAAACACAGCACTGTTTGTCAATGCAAAGCTCGGGGCGGGACCGACGACATGATACAGCGGCCGGCCCACTCCCCTCGTGCGGACATCCGGGATGAGCAGGTGAAAGGTTTTTTCGGCCGGGTGGCGGGCGGCGTCTTCCACACCAACAGCGCTCACCCCCCTGACAGCCCAGCCCGGTCAGGGAGTGAGAGAGCATCGACCGGCGATCGTCCTGGTCGTCTCACCCCCGGCTGGTCTTGATCATCCGGTCATGAATCACCCGGCCTTCTTCCCATCCAAGACCCGGCGAACGCTTTGCGCCAGTGCCGTCCGGTTGAGCGGTTTCATGATCAATTCTCGAATTCCGGCGGCCCCGGCCACGGCCTGGTCAGTGCCGTCGGGGCGGCCCGTGCAGAGGATGACCGGCGGTCCCGGGCGCAGGTTAGTCAATTCCCTTGCCAGGTGGGTGCCGATCTTAACTGCTTGATTTTCAATAGACTTTCTGCTGTGACGCCACGGGAATGATTTTCAGGTCCCCCTCTTGACAAGCTGCGCCATCGGATTATTGAAAGAAGTGTCAGCACTCACTTCAAGGGAGTGCCGGGACCACCTCAGTCGAACTTCTCGACGCAATTCAAAACCCGACAAGCATCATGGCAGGAGTCAATGCCCGAAGGAGGAATGGGACCACGGATCTCGATCGCGCCATAAGGGTATTCAGGCAGTATTGCCGGAGTTACAGAGAGGACCGGCTCCAGGCGGAATCATTGCTTTTAACCGATGAGGAAAGGCAAGCAATCCTGG
>CAYTWB010000106.1:0-9062 GCA_964441945.1 uncultured Syntrophobacteraceae bacterium | reverse complement strand
CAGGTGAAACGATATGAATGTGAGAGTTGAGCTTGAGTTGGATTCGATCCCCACAGAAACCAATTTGGAAGATGCCTCCTCTTCGGCAAGGTATCTGACCAACGACGCGATGAGCGTGGCGGTCTATGTCCTGAAAGATAAGCCGAACACTATTGTGGCTGAGTTTACCATCAACAAAGCAAGACAAGGGGATGTCGTTGACCGGATCGCCAGGCAGTTCGGGTTCTATTGTATGTACAGCTTCGAAATAACCATTTCCTTTCCGCACACTCCCTCCAGGATGGTTCAGAAACCAAGACCGGGATATACACGAAAGCAGGGTCAATACCTGGCATTCATTCACTACTACACAAAACTGAACGGCCGCCCACCGGCGGAAGCCGACATGCAAAGGTTTTTCGGAACCACGCCGCCTACTGTGCACAATATGGTACTTCAACTCGAGAAAAGGGGATTTATTGAGAGGCGACCGAATCAGCCTCGCAGTATCAAGCTCTTGTTGTCACGGGAAGATCTGCCGGATCTGGACTAGTGCGGGAAGATTCAGTAAATGGGGCATCCTCGGTTCAGGTTGTTACTCCGGATCCACATCGCACGTTCCCTGGAACCGGGGTGGCGGTCGCTAGGTTCTATGTCACTAGCCGAAAAAAGGGGGCCTTAGAGGAAGGAGAGCGCGTAATGAATGCAAAGAGGTGGGTGACGGTGATTGTGTGCGGGTGTTGGATGTTTTCGGCGGCTCTATGTATGGCAGCCGGTGCTCAAGAGACGGCGCGCCCGCTCCTGGACAAGTTGCTCGATGCCGTAAAGGCAAACGATTATGACAGTTTCGTCGCCGAAGGAACATCCGAGGTGAAGGCGGGACTGACCAGGCAGATGCTGGAAGGGGTGAGTTTACAGATGGCGCCGCGCATGAAAAAGGGGTACGATGTCACCTACCTGGGAGAGCTAAAACAGCAGGGCTGTCAGGTCACCCTTTGGAAGCTGGCCTACAAGGACGGCGGAGACGATACACTCGCCCGGCTGACTCTCAAGGACGGTAAGGTAGCGGGCTTCCTGCTGCAGTAGCTCGCCGGGCAGTGCCGAATATACCGCTGCGAGGTATGGTTCCGCTGCCTGAGAGCGGTATCATTTGTGGGGAAAGATATCGATGGAGGACTTGATGGTTACTTTGCTGGCGTTTGCTCTAGTGTTCTCTTTGGTCGTGCTTGTCCATGAGCTCGGTCATTTTCTGGCTGCCCGAAAGTCCGGGGTCAAAGTCTATGAGTTTTCAATCGGCTTTCCTTTCAGCCCGCGATTATTCACTCTGTTCCGCCACAAGGAAACGGTATTCACAGTAAGGCTTCTTCCCCTCGGTGGGTTTGTGGGGTTCTCTCAGAATAACGGCGAAGAGGATATGGAGCTGTTTGGGGTATCGTATTGGAAGAGAGCGCTTATCCTCTCCGCCGGCTCCCTGTTCAACGTGTTCTTTGCTTTTGCTGTATTCACTGTGGTGTTTGCTGTCGGAAAAGATTCTGACCCCGTGAGTGCCCTGATGCTGAGCGCAAAAACGGTCTGGGAGATCCTGTCGGGAACACTCCTGTTCATCATGAAGGCGTTATCCGGTCATGGCGCCGTGGAAGGAGTCTCCGGGCCTGTAGGGATCGCTGTCATGGCGGGCGAAGCAGCAGGCAAAGGCGTGTTGAGCCTTTGTACCTTTACGGGCATGTTGAGCCTGAGTCTTGGCATAATGAATCTTCTGCCTCTGCCTGCACTCGACGGTGGCCATTTGGCAATGCTTCTCATTGAAGCCATCAGGCGGCGGCCGTTGAACCCGAGAGTATACCAGGCAGCGACAGCCGTTGGTCTTGTGCTGTTCCTGATTCTCACCGTGCTGGTGACTTACAAAGATATTGCAAGGCTTATCGCCTGAAAGGCATGCGGAAAGACCGGACGATGAATTTACATAGGGATTTCAGCCCGCCTCGACCTTATTTCACCAGCATTGCGGTCAAGCGGGGCGGGCTTCTATTCGGTCAAGAAAGGCTGCAATGTCGGCGGCCAGCCTTCGACTGATGCCCTGGTGTTCGAGCACTACGGACCGCGCTCGTCTTCCGGTCTCAACAGCCAGTTCGGGTGTGGCGAGGAGCCGGGCACACTGTTCGGCTAGATCGCCTGCGTCTTGCACTGGTATTGCGCCTCCCGCCTCAATGAGAATCCGTGAAACATCGGGAAAATCGCTCATATCAGGCCCGAACAGCACCGGCTTTCCGGCGGCTGCCGGTTCGATGGGATTCTGTCCTCCCTTTTTGACCAGGCTTCCTCCCACAAAAGCCACATCCGCCAGGGCATAAAGGCTGCCAAGCAGGCCCATGCAATCCACCACAATCACATCCGTGTGCGGAGGCACTCCCTGGGAAAGGAGTCTTACGCCGAAGGAATCATGGTGAAAAAGTCGTTCGATTTCAGCCGCTCGATCGGGGTGGCGGGGAACGATAACCAGTTTCAGCCCAGGAGAGCACTGCCGCAAGTCAATGAACGCTGAGCGCAACATTACCTCCTCGCCGGGGTGGGTGCTGCCGGCGAGGAGCACCCTGTCTTCGTCTCGGATGTTGAGGCTTTGGCGCATTCCCATAATCAATTCAGGGGAGGGAAAACCTCCCGCCAGATCGAATTTCAGATTGCCGGGTCGCTGGATCTTCTCCGGTTTCAGGCCCAGCGAGACGAACCGCTTCGCTTCCTCGGCGGATTGGGGGTAGATCCGCTGAAACGTGTCGAACGCCGGCAGAAGAAGATGCGATATCATGCGCCTGAACTGAAGGGAACGTGGGGAGAGACGCGCATTCAACAAGAGGCAGGGGATCGCGTTTCGCCGCATTTCCGCGAGAAAACCGGGCCAGATGTCCGTTTCAACCAAAAGAAAGAGTGCCGGCCGGACCCGATCCACGCACTTCCGCACAGCCGGCAGGAAGTCGTAGGGAAAATAGAAAAGCCCGTCAACATAGACACCCAGCTTTTCCGCAGCGATTTCATGTGCAGTAAGGGTTGATACAGAAAGGAGCAGCCGTTTGCCGGGCAAATGGTCTCTTAGCTCTCTTATGAGCGGAACACACGAGAGCAGCTCACCCACGGACAGTGCATGCACCCAAACGGGCTTGGCGGTCGACCTGTCGCTTGTCGGGTAAGACTCGAACCCCAGCCTCTGAAAGATGGTCTTTCTGCGTTTCCGGATCAGAAGCAGAAAGGGGAGGCAGGGCAGGAGCACCGGTGGAGCCAGCAGGTTGAAAACTGCCAGGTAGGCGAGGAGGCAGATGCGGGAAAGAATAGGGTGCCCCATCTTGGCTCAGGAATAAGGATGCGCCACATCTTGAGGCGCGTTCGGACCGTTTGGAGATGTTCCGGTGGGTACCCGCCCGTGGACAGTCCGGGCCACGGCATCGACAACCTGATCCACAGTAATGCGTCGCATACAGGCCATTTCCTCGTGCAGGCCGGTTCGACAGAGCCTGCGGAAACAGGGGTTGCACGTCAGGGCAGTGCGCAACACCGTGTGTTCTTTGCCGTAGGGGCCGGTCCGCCAGGGGGCCGTTGGGCCGAACAGGGCCACGACCGGAGTTCCAACCGCTGCAGCGATGTGCATGGGTCCGGTGTCCGTGGAAACCACGGTGCATGCCCTACGGTAGACCGCAGCCAGGGTCTTCAGGCTGGTTTGACCGTCAAGACGGATGGCCCGCCTGGTCATGCTGCGGCAGATGTCGTCAATGGCAGCGCGATCACCTGTACCACCGGTGAAAACAACCCGGTATCCCTTTTCAATCAGCCGATCGGCAACCTGCCCGAACCGCTCGTTTTCCCAAAGCTTTGTGGGCCACAGGGTCATCGGGTGGACGGCTACAGTTGGGTCTCCGGCTTTCAGTCCTCCAGCCTCAAGCAGACTGAGCGCCTCTGCCTGGTTGCTTTCCAGGATCGGAAAATCGTAGACCACTCCAGGGGTCGGAATACCTAGAGCATTGAGAAGAACAAGTCCGCGGTCCAGAGCATGCACTTCCATGGATACGGCGGGAATGCGCTTGTTCAGAAAAAGATAGCTTCCTTCGGAGTGCTCCATCCCGCGGCCGAAACCCACCTTGTGGTCCGCCCGGGCCAGCGCTACCCACAGGCTGCTTTTGAGGAGCGCATGGCAGTCGATCAGCAGGTCATACCGGGTGTCACGCAAATCCTTTGCCAGTCGACGGATTTCGCGGACGACAGCAAACCTGTTTCCGGTATGAAACTGCTTGATACTGCTTGCCCGGTGCCAGATAAGCATGCGGTCCAGGGCCTTGTGTGCTCGCACCACTTCGGCAGCGGCTTCTTCGACGAGCCAGGCAATATGAGCATGAGGGTAATGGCGGCGAAGAGCGCTCAACACCGGCAGGGTATACGTAACATCCCCAATGGCGCTCATCTTGACGATCAGAATGTTCAAAGCCCTCTCCCCCGCTTGAGGATCGTTGCCTCACATCCTGAGATAGAGCTCTCGAGCCCGCTCGGGAGTCATGATCTCCCGCCAATCCGGACCGAGAGCGTTTTGCCAGAGAGGATCGAGGCTGAGCGCCACGCGGATCATGTCATGCATCTGCGGCTCGCTCAGTCCATCCGGGACAACCTTTGGCAGTTTGATCCCGTGCTTTTCCATCATGGAACGGAAAGTCCGAACATCCTCGGGGTAGTATTCTTCCAGCTGATCGAAGACGATGCAGTTGCCGATTCCGTGGTGGACACCAAGCGTATAGGAGAGACCGTAGCAGAGTGCGTGACAGATGCCGACCTGGGAGTAGGCGATGCTCATCCCGCCGAAATAGGAAGCGACCATCAACATTTCGTCTGCAACCGCTTCATCGAGGTTTCCAAGAAACACCTCACGGCACATCTCCTGCGACTTCTCGGCGTAAGCCCGACTGAATGTATTGATGAATGTGCCGCAAAGCGACTCGGATGCATGGATAAAGCAGTCCATGGCCGTGTAGAAGCGCTGGTCTTTGGGTGCGCCGGCAAGCAGGTCGGGGTCAAGGATGATCTGATCGAAGGGTGTGAAGTCGGAATTGATTCCCAGCTTCCGAACGGGTCCCGTGAGCACGGTGGTTCGTGAGACTTCCGCTCCCGTGCCGGCCAGGGTTGGGATGCCGATATGATAGACGCCGGGACGGGGTACCAGGTCCCAGCCCTGATAGTCTGCACTGGAGCCGGAATTGGTGAGCATGAGAGAGACCGCTTTGGCAAGATCCATCGTGCTTCCACCGCCAATCCCCACAAGCGCATACGGCTGCAGGTGCGAGAAGTCTTTGATGCGTCGGGTCAGTTCATCCACAGTGCTGGTTTTGGGTTCAGCGTCGACATTGACAAAGAGGATCAGATCGCTGTCTGCTGTTGTCAGTCCTCGGACAAAGCCTTTCTCCCTGTGGACATCGTCAACCAGAAAGACCACTGGAGAAGGGCCGTTCTGCTTCTGAATAGCTAGAATATCAGCAAGTTGGCTGAGACTGCCGCGACCGAAGATCAGTTGTGGGACAACGCGAAGATTTCGATACATGATCACCTGCCTCATGAGTCAATGGGATGTGGAAGGAAAGCCGTTCCGGACAAACTGCTCAAATTCAAGGGCCTGCTCCGGTGTGTCAATCTCGATCAGAAAATCCTTGGAGGTACCAACCGCAATGTGATAGCCGCTTTCGAGAACACGGAGCATTTCCAGTTTCTCGATATCCTCGAGCTTTCCGGGGGGCATTTTGGAGAAGGTTTCAAGAAAGTCCCCGCGGTAGGCATAGAGCCCGAGATGAATAAGCACCGGGCAGCGCTTCGACGCTTCGCAGTCAAAGGCCCCATCAGAATCCCGGAAGTAAGGAATTGGGGCCCGGGAGAAATAGATGGCGTTTCCACTGGAATCACAAACCAGTTTGACGTGGTTCGGATTGCAGTAGTCTTCCTGCCTCAAGAGCGGTGTGCCGAGGGTTGCCATGGCGACATCGCGTTGAATGAGCGCGGCGAGCCGGCGGATTTGCTCTCCCGTGACCGTCGGTTCGTCCCCTTGTACGTTGATAACATATTCCGCCTGGACGATGCGGTTTGCTTCAGCAATCCGATCCGTCCCGCATGAATGAGCGGGATCGGTCATAATAACTTGATAGCCGGCACTCTGCAGGGGGTGAAGCAGGACATCGCTGTCCACTGCAAAGAAAAGGGGGAACTCCGGAGCTTCGGCGCGAATGCGCTCCGCCGTCCAGAGGATCACGGGTTTTCCCATCACTTTGTGGAGCAGTTTATGCGGGAAGCGCTTTGAGGCGAGCCTGGCTGGAACGATAATGGCAAACTTCATCGCAGGACTGATCTCATTCGCGCCAGTCGTTCAGCCATATGGTCCCGTGTCCAGGAGAGCTTGATCTGCATGCAGATGGTTCGACCCATGATTTCGTCCGAGCGGGGCATGCTCAAATCGGGCAGGCCGGCTGACCATCCGGCCCTGCGGACCGCCAGTTCACCGGGACTTCGGAGCTGTTTGATGTGATCCCACTTCCGATGGTAATGCCAGTTGTTGTCATACCAGTAGAAGCAGCCATCGACCCTGGCGGAGGCTAACTCACCCGCTGCTTTCCTGGCCTCTTCCTCGGAGGGCAGAAAGAAAGTCAAGAAAGTGGCGGAATCGCCGTCCGGATCGGGCACAGTCCGAAAACGGACACGGGGGAGATCAGCCAGTCCTTCAATAAAGAAATGTTGGCACCGGCGCTGCGTTTGCAGGATGTGATCCAGCTTGCGCACCTGTGCCAGCCCCACGGCCGCATTGAGCTCGCTGATGCGGAAGTTGGTTCCGATATGCTCGTGACCTTCCGCCCCGCGATCGTTCCCTCGATGGTCATGGCCGTGGTCGCAGAAAGCGTCGACCAGTTCATAAACTCGCGGATCATCGGTAATGACGGCACCACCCTCACCGCAGGTGATGGTCTTGACGTAGTCAAAAGAGAGAATCCCTGCCTTGCCGAAGGTGCCGAGGGCCTTGCCGTCAAAGGTTGCTCCGACCGCCTGTGCATTGTCTTCGATGAGCACAACGCCACGGCGTTTGCAGAGCCCCTCCAGTTCGTCGATGCGGGCCATTGAGCCGCACATGTGGACAAGCAGGACAGCCCGGGTGCGCGGTGTGATGGCTCGCTCCACCGCCTTGGGATCGAGGCACAGCGTATCGTCGATATCGGCAAAGACCGGCGTTGCACCGGCAAGAAGGACCGCTTCCGGGTCCGCCACAAAGGTGAAGGGCGGCAGGATGACCTCATCGCCGGCGCCGACACCGCAGGCGGCAAGGGCCGCGCAGACAGCGGCGGTGCCGCTTGAGCACACGTGAGCATAGCGGACACGAAGCGTCTCCTGCAGGGCTTCTTCAAGCTGACGGGTCTTCCAGTGGCCCTTGCGGGCGCCGTCAAACCCGTATCGCATCAGAACGCCTGTATCCAGGACGTCCATCACCTCTTTGCGTTCTTCGTCACCAAAAAGCTCGAAACCGGGCATGGCTTAACCAATCGTTTTGAGGTTCACTTTACGGCACGCAGAACCAAAAATCCCTTTGGGGCATGGGTCAGGTAGCATAAGGCTTGACCCGTGTCAAGCCGCAACAATAGCCGCTAAAGGAGAGAATGATGGCATGGAAAGACCTGCGCGGAAGTCTCCAGACTCCCGTCACATGGCACTGGCCTTATCGCCAGTTGTCAGGGGCCTGGAGTTGCGCTGTTTCCTCCAGATGCTTCACATGCAGAAAAGCGAGTGCTCTTTCGATCTTTTCCCTGAAAACCATGGCCAGAACCACTATGACCGCTGAGATGACCAGAAGCACGGTGAATCTTCCGTACTGCTCAACCCGCAGGAAGCTGCCGCCCAAGGTCAGAAGTATCGTTCCGAAAAGTCGACCGACTGTCCCGACAACCAGGAACTGCGTCGTGGAAAGATGCCCGAGTCCCAGAATATAGCAAAGGTAGTCCTTGGGGATGCCGGGGATGAGGAAGAGCAAAAATACCAGCACCAGACCCTTATGCTGCAGGAGATAGTTGAAACGCTCCATCGCGGGCTTCGGCACAAACTTTTCTGCAAAAGGTCTTCCGAAGATGCGCGCCAGGGCAAACGCTGCACAGGAGCCAAGCGTGAGTCCGGCAGTCGAGAGCAAAATCCCCAGGTATGGGCCGTAAAGATAGCCGCCAAGGAGCCCGGTTGCCTCTCCCGGAATGGGCGCCACAACGACCTGAAGCGCCTGCACGCCGATGAAACCCGCGAAGGCCCACGGTCCCAATGAGTCCAGAAAATGGAGCAGACGTTTCTTGCTGACGAAAAGGCTCAGCATATTGGACTGATAAAGCAAGAAGGAAAGGCCGCCGATAATGAGCAAGAGAAGGAGGAGCTTGATCCAGACGTGGTTTTTGTTCTCTGCGTTAATTGTTCAAAACCTCCCCGGTGCAGCGACCCCAAGAACCGCTGGGTTCCAAAAGATGCGTTTGCCTGGAGAAATCAGGAGATAGAATGAATGCTGCACCACTTCCATTCCAAATCCTCACCCTTTCGCTGATTTGCATGATGTGTGCCACAGGCGGAAAAAGGATAATCAGCTAGTGTTGCGCATTTGGCGGGCCGGAAGAAGATGTTCCGCCAATAATCCGTTCGACTTTCCTGCCTTCTTCTTTTTCCATTTCACGAGCCTGTTCTGTGACACGGTCTACCTCCTCATTGGCCTTCCTCAGACTCCGCAGGCCCTTGCCGATGGCTGACCCGAGGTCCGGCAGCTTGCCGGGTCCGAATATGACGAGCACAATCGCTAGAATCACGGCAATTTCAGGCACACCTAACATGATCATCCCTCCAGAGGCTTTGTTGCAACCCGGGGGCCGGACCCAGCGATCTTCTTCAGAGTGCATCGCTGACAACGACCTGCTCGCTTTTAGTACCACACTTTCCAGCCACTGAAAAGCAGAGTTCTGCTATTGACGCTCATTTCAATCTACACTAATGTCCCAATCCGGCTATGAACACAAATGTCAGTTGGATCCTTTCATGACAACGATCGCTGAGTTTGA
>CAYTWB010000105.1:0-9482 GCA_964441945.1 uncultured Syntrophobacteraceae bacterium | reverse complement strand
CACCCTCCCCCAGATTCCCCGACCATGGGGGCAGGTGTGGGTAATTGTCAGTTTTGAAAAAGGGGGGAACGGGATCTGTTAGCCTGTCGGTTTGGGTGTGAGTCTTAAGACAGGTGAAAACACTCTGTCAAAGAGCGAAAGCTGATACCGGATTAGTGCCCGGTATCGGTAACGCCGGCCTCCTGAAATGTTTTGATCTCCATGAGCACCCTGGCGGCGGCTTCGACAATCGTCATCGCCAGCACCGATCCCGTCCCTTCCCCCAGGCGCATGTTGAGATCGAGTATGGGTTCGATTCCAAGCATTTCGATCATGGCGCTGTGGCCAATCTCCAGGCTCCTGTGAGACACGAAGAGATAATCCCTGGCTGCCGGGGCCAGCCGGGAGGCGATCAGCGCCCCCGCAGTGGCAATGAAGCCGTCGCAGATCAGCGGCTTTCCTGCGGCTGCAGCTCCCAATAATGCACCGGCCAATGCAGCAATTTCGAATCCTCCGACTTTGGTCAGGATGTCCAGTGGATCATTCGCATCGGGCTGATTGACTGCCAGGGCCTTTTCAATAACTGCCACCTTGCGACCGAGCGCTGCATCATCAATGCCGGTTCCGCGCCCGGTCAGTTGCGCAACCGGTCTGCCGCTCAGCACGGCGATGATCGCGGTAGAGGGAGTGGTATTGGCAATCCCCATATCACCGGTTCCGATCAGCTGGTATTTCTCGACGGTGCAGGCCTTTTCGACCAGGTCCGCCCCCAGCAGCAAACCGGAAACCGCATCTTCCCGCGTCATGGCCGGACCGTGGGTAAAACAGGCTGTTCCTTTTCCGATTTTTCGGTGGATGATCGGCCACTCGCCAGGCAGATCAGCCGCCACACCACAATCCACCACCCGGACTTCAGCCCCGACATACCCGGCCAGCACATTGATCGACGCCCATCCCTGCACAAAACTGTACACCATTTGTGCCGTGACCTCCTGGGGGTAGGCGCTGACCCCTTCAGAAGCAACTCCGTGGTCGCCTGCCATGGTGAAAACGAGCTTCCTTTTCAGATTCATCGACAGGCTTCTTTCAATCCCAGCCAGTCGTGAGGCGATGGTCTCCAACCGGCCGAGAGATCCTCGCGGGCGGATTTGCGATCGCAACCGATCCCAGGCCTTCTCTTCCCATACCCTGTCAGCAGGCTGAATGCGTTCTATCAGTCGGTCGAGTTCATGCATTGCTCACTCCCTGGAAAACAAAAAATCCTTCAAACCTCTGCTTGAGGTCTGAAGGATTGCTTAATGGTTTCGGCAATCAGACAGCCTTGTTCCACACAACGTGGGGTTTTCTCTTCCTGGCAGGTCTTCTGACTTGCGGTTCGCTTTACTCTCTGAGCCTTCCCGCTCCCGGCGGCAAGAACCTGCCTTCGGAACAGTGGCGGATCATCAGATTTCATCCCCGTTCACAGCGCTGACCAAACGTGCCGGTTTTTCACCGTCTTCCCTATTGAGCCGGACCTCGGCACCACGAAGAGGCCAAAAAAAGGATTTGCTCCGCCCCCTATTGGGCTTTCTTGGTCTTCCTCAGGAACTTCATCGCCTTTTCCGTTTCCATGACCGGAATGATTTCGGCAACACCGATATCGGTCCAGTTGTAGATGGAAGAAGCCAGATGAACATCGTCTTCGGTTTCGAAGAGGCGAAAGATGCGATGGCCTGAAATGTCGAACCATTCTCCTTTGACGGTCACCCCGACATCTTTGTCCATTCCCTTTGCGCGTCTTTCAATAACCAGATTCCGGTCTTCAGGAGCGTAATTGAAAATCGCCAGGAACAGCATGGTGATCTCCTTTCCTTATCGGTAAGTTGATGCAAATCAAGGGCCCAAACCCATCCCACTCTTGTCAGCGATCGATTGGATTATAGATGAATCCGAAGCCACATTGCAAGCCTTCCCGCAGGCTGCCGGGGGTCTTCTCTCAGTAGAAAATCGTCCGGCAGCGATGATACGGTTTCCTTCTAAAGGGATCGAGCTGTCCGAGCTGCCAGAGCCAGTGATCGACCCAAACGGCGGTCACCTCTTTCCCGCAGCCAAGGAAGGCTTCTTTCAATCCTTCCACGGCCCAGAGAGTCATAGCCCTGATTTCGATCTCCTCTTCGCTGCCCGGGACCAGGTCTTGTCTTTGGTCGATTCTTTCAGCAAGATCGGGTTGATAGGACAGGATGCCCATCTCCCGCAGGACCTGGGGCAGCTTATAGTCGGCGAATGCCGTCAGCCGGTGGATATCCTTGCAGCACCCGATCCCCGAGCCGGAAAATGCAGTGTAAACATCCGCCACAAAGAGCTGTGCACGCTTCCAAAAGAGAACTCTCAGATCCCCGTACTGCGCCTCATCTCGAAAACTCGGGAAAGCATCGACCACCTGCTGCGCCGTCTGAACAGCGTTGCCGCGTGTGTCTTCGAGAAGATGAACTATATCTCCCTGCCAGCGCGTCAAAAGGACCCGCCCCGCCTCCCTGAGATTCGACAGTCGCTCTTCGAAAAGGGGGATTTCTCCTGTTCCCGAGAACACTTCTTTCAATCGCTCACCCGTCAGTTCAGCCAGGCAGAGGGGATCCGTTATGCGAAGCCCTTTTTCCAGGGCACGCTTGAGACTCGCCGCCAGGCCCCAGTACCCCGAGTGGGCTTGTCCTTCATAGTGCACCGTCCAGGTCGGCCTGCCCACATCCGGCCAGAAACAGAAATTCAGAGTATCCAGGACAAAGATCCAGCGGATCGTCTCTTCCGTTCCGTCGAAATAGTGGCAAGGATGAGTCCAACTATCGTAACCGGGTGCAAGATCTCCCCACTGAGCCACAGCCGGTCCCAGTCGCTCCGGATGGAATGACACCCATCGGCATCGTCCGACCAGAGGCCTCAGGGAGGCTAAAACAGGAGATTTCTCGGTGAGCATGTCCATAACGTATCATCCGCTCTCTGTTTTCAGGAGACAATCGCCTCTTACCACAAGCCTTACAGGAACGGAATACCCGGGCACTTGCTTCTGCATTCACGCCGGTTAGACAGTATTCCGCGGATGATGGTCAATCTGAACCTTGACTTTCAAGGGGGTTTTGTACTAATTTCGGTTCGTCGGTAGTTTCATTTCCCGACCTTCCCATCAAACACCCTGTACTGCCTGGACCTGCTGCAAAAGTTGGTTGGTATCGTATGGTAGCGAAAAAGCGCTGCAATGCGACGGATTGGCAAAACCTTTAGAAGGAGGATTGAAGATGAAGAAGGTCTCAATGATGGCTATGGCGGTTTTGATGCTCTCAGCCTTGATCGTGCCGCCTGCCTTGGCGCAGGATAGCATCAAGGTGGGGCTTATCCTTCCGGTAACGGGGGACAAGGCCAAGTTCGGAGAAATCGAAAAGAAGTCCTTTGAGCTGGCCCTCGAAGAGATCAATGCCGCCGGCGGCGTCAATGGAAAGAAACTTGAATTTGTTTTTGAGGACGACACAGGACGACCCGACGTTGCTCGCTCAGCGGCGGAAAAGCTGATCACAAAAGACAAGGTGGTCATGCTGGGAGGCGGGTACGGGAGCTCGGAAACCTTCGCCATTGCCGGTGTCGCTCAGCAGAGTCAAATTCCCTTCCTGGTCAATACGGGCTCAGACGACAAGATCACCGAACAAAAATGGGAGTATATCTTCCGCCTCAACCCCCCGGTGAGTGAATACCCCAAAGGGCTGGAGTCCTTTTTGTCCGAGGTGGTCAAGCCGAAATCGGTCGCCATTCTTTATGAAAACACCAATTTCGGTTCCTCCGGGTCCAAGGAATTCAAGGCAACCTGTGAGCGCCTCGGCATAAAAGTATTGATGTCAGAAGGCTACGAACACGGCGGCGTCGACTTCAAACCGCTCCTCATCAAAGTCAAACAGGCCAATCCCGATCTGGTCTATATGATATCCTATATTATGGATGCTTCCCTCCTGATGAATCAAAGCAGAGAGTTGCGCCTCAACCCCAAGGCTTTCGTTGGGGGAGCTGCAGGCTTCACACTGCCTGAATTTCCCAAGAATGCCGGGAAAGCCTCCGACCTGGTCTTCTCTGCAACCCTCTGGTACCAGACCCTTCCCTATCCCGGGGCAAAGGAATACTTCGACAAGTTTGTCAAGAAGTTTGGTGTCGACACGGAATACCATGGTGCAGAGGCCTATGCAGCCGCCTATGTCATCGCCGATGCATTGAAACGCACTAAATCGCTCAAACCCGAGGACGTCCGTCAAGCGCTTGCCGCAACGGACATGATGACTGTTTTTGGCCCGGTGAAATTCATAGCCTATGACAAGATGACCAATCAGAACAAGCTGCCCACTTACCTGGTTCAGTGGATAGACGGCAAGCTCGAATTGGTCTGGCCCAGGGATATTGCCAGCAAGCCCTATGTTTTTCCCATCGATTGGGAGAAAGTCTGGAAGTAGAGCATCAGCCAATGATCTACGGCAACAGGCTCCGTCAGGTAGTGGTTGGACCCGGGCAGGCTTCCGGCCGGCCCGGGATTCCGGTCTGTAGGGCGGCCACCGGCTGCACCCCCACAGGCAGCAAGATTGATCAGGTCTTAGTGTTGAGCGATTGAGGACAGACACAGCATGGAAGTCTTTTTACAGACATTGGTATCGGGGATTCTCATCGGAGGCATTTATGGGCTGGTTGGGCTCGGGATGACCCTGATCATGGGAGTCATGA
Source organism: uncultured Syntrophobacteraceae bacterium (assembly GCA_964441945.1). Classification (GTDB taxonomy): domain Bacteria; phylum Desulfobacterota; class Syntrophobacteria; order Syntrophobacterales; family Syntrophobacteraceae; genus JADGQM01. The sequence goes on along the minus strand of CAYTWB010000105.1, from coordinate 4,775 downwards.
AGATCATCAACCTGGCTCACGGGCAGCTCATGATGATCGCCATGTATATCACCTTCGTGCTTTTTGAATATCTTCACATGGACCCTTATTTTTCCCTTCTGATAGCCATGCCGTCCCTTTTTGTTCTCGGGGCAGTCCTTCAGAAGTACCTTCTGAACCCTCTACTCAAAGTGGAATCCATTCTTCCCGAGAATCAGGTCCTCATGACGGTCGGGATCGGGATGGTCCTGACGGAAATCATTCGTTTCATCTTTCAGTCCGACTACAAGTCCGTCAAGACTTCCTACAGCTCGGCCTTCATCTATGCCGGCGACATTTCGTACAATGTGGCCATGCTTGTCGCCTTCCTTATCGCCGGCCTGCTGACTTTTTTTCTGTTCCTGTTCCTGCTAAAGACCGACATGGGCAGGTCTGTCCGGGCAACGGCGCAAAATAAGGAAGCTGCTCTACTCATGGGGATCAACGCCGAATGGATCACTGTTTTCACCTATGGGCTCGGGTCTGCCCTGGCAGCGGCGGCAGGTTCCCTGCTGCTGCCCATCTATTATCTCTTTCCCGATATTGGCGGCCCCTTCACCCTGAAAGCCTTTGTCATCACAATCCTGGGCGGCATGGGCAGCACGGTCGGAGCCATAGTCGGCGGAGTGGTGCTCGGAGTGGCCGAATCCCTGGGTGCCACCTACATCTCCATGGCCCTCAAGGATGCTGTCGGTATGGTCATTTTCCTCCTGGTGCTCATTTTCCTGCCGGGTGGTCTCAAGGCATGGACCAAAATCTAAACAGGGATGCCTCATGAAAGCAATTCGCTGGTCGACTCTTGTTCTCCTGCTTATCCTTCTACTCTTTCCGGTGGTCGTGTCCTCGGATTATTACAGGCATATCTTTATTATCGCCCTGATGTGGGTAGTGATCGGATCCTCGTGGAACCTCCTGGCCGGCTATACCGGACAGGTTTCATTCGGCCATGCCATTTTCTTCGGCACCGGGGCCTACACAGCCGGCTTGTGCGTAACCAAGCTCGGCATCTCCGCCTGGTGGGGGATGCTCCTCGGCGGCCCAGTGGCTGTGTTGGTCGGTATTTTCATCGGCTGGGTCTGTTTCCGCCTGCGCGGCCCCTATTTTGCCTTGGCGACCATTGCGGTGGGAGAGATCTTCCGCATCGGCGCCACAGTATGGGTTGATCTGACTGAAGGGATGCAGGGTATTTTGATCATTCAGTCTTTCCGCAGCAAAATCCCTTATTACTACCTGGCACTTTTCCTTGCCGCCGCGTGCGTCTACGCAATCCATCGGGTCATCAACTCCAAATGGGGGTTCTACTTCGTTGCCATACGGGAAGATGAGGACGCCGCGGAGTCCATGGGCATCAGCGGCTTCCGGTACAAAAGCCTCTCCCTGGTGGTCAGCTCATTCTTCACCGGGCTTGCCGGTGCTTTCTACATGAATTACATGGCCTTCATCGACCCTCATGTGGTCTTCTCGCTGCACTATATTTCCATCATGTCCATTCTGGTCGGCATTATCGGCGGGGTTGGAACACTATGGGGACCTCCCGCCGGCGCCTTTATCATGGTTTTACTCCAGGAAACCTTCCGGAGCTCCTTCTTCGGCCTTCTCCCCAAATGGGTCAGCGAGGGTCATGTGCTGGTCTTCGGATTGCTGGTGATCTTCGTCATTCGCTATATGGCCAACGGTATCGTGGGTGACTGGCCTAAAATCAGGCAAATCTGGACGAAGGCAAAACCGTTGCCCTCTGCAACCACTGGGAATTGATCATGAGCTTCTTTGAAACGACTCATCTTACAAAGGCTTTTGGTGGGCTGATCGCCGTCAATGATTTGAGCTTTCGAGTGGAAAAGGGCCAGATTTTCGGGTTGATTGGTCCAAACGGGTCCGGCAAGACCACGGTTTTCAACCTCATCAACGGCTACTATCCTATCACGTCAGGAACGATCCTTTTTGAGGGGCAGCCGTTGAACAGCCTTCCAACCTGGAGAATCTGCAAGCGGGGAATCGGTCGGACCTTTCAGATTGTCAAGCCCTTGCGACGCATGACGGTCCTGGAGAATGTAATGGCTTCGGCGTTCAACCAAACGGCCAGGCAGGAAGAGGCAAGAGAGAAAGCCATGGAGGTCCTCAGCTTCTGCGAGCTGACCAAAAAGCAGGACTATCCGGCCAAGGGCCTCACCATCGGCGATCGCAAGCGGCTCGAAATCGGGCGTGCTTTAGCCACCGGCCCCAAGCTCCTCCTGCTGGATGAGACCATGGCGGGACTCACACCCCAGGAACAGGCAGAGGGGGTGAAGCTGATCCGCAAGATCCGTGACTCAGGAGTCACCATCATTATTGTTGAGCATATCATGCAGGTGATCATGAACCTCTGCGATCAGATCCTCTGTATCAACTACGGTCAGGAGATTGCTCAGGGCACTCCGGCGGAAGTGGCAAACAATCCGGCTGTCATTGAAGCCTACCTTGGAAAGGAATAGAAATCATGCTCAGGGTGGAAAATGTTCATGCCGGTTATGGGGATATTCAGGTGCTCTGGGATGTGTCCTTCCATGTCCGGACGAATGAATTCGTTGTTCTGGTGGGGGCCAATGGAGCCGGGAAAAGCACTATCATGCGAACCGTATCCAGTGTTATCTCCCCGACAAAGGGTGCCATATGGTTCGAAGATCAGCGCATCGATACGGTCCCCCCATACCGCATCATTAATCTGGGCATTGCCCACGTACCTGAAGGGCGTCAGCTCTTCCCGGAAATGACCGTCACGGAGAACCTGGAACTGGGGTCTCTGACACCCGAAGCAAGATCGCGACGCAAAGAGACCATGGAATGGGTCTTGAGCATCTTTCCGCGGCTCGCCGAGCGGCGAAAGCAACTGGCGGGAACACTCTCCGGCGGTGAACAGCAGATGTGTGCCATCGCCCGCGGTCTGATGTCCCGCCCCAAGATGATCCTCTTTGACGAACCATCACTCGGTCTCTCTCCCCTGCTCACCCAGGAGATCTTCCGTCTCACCAGCAAGATCCACAAAGAAGGCATCACCATTCTCATGGTCGAACAGAACGTCAAACAGACCCTTGCCATCTGTGACAGGGCCTATGTGCTCGAAAACGGCAAAGTGGTCCTGGAAGGCGGAGGTCGGGAATTGCTGGAGAATGAGCAGGTGAAACAGGCCTTTTTGGGGATTTGATACTTCTCCGATACTGATCGGGATTAAGGTTTTTCAGAAAACCGCTTCATTGACAGGCAACCGGCCAGGCAGCGTTGTGCATCTCCACTAACGCGTTGTCGATCAGGTGAGGCAACTGGTCTGATCTGAACCCCGCCTTGCGCATTCTGGATGCAAAGCCTTCAGTATTGAGCTTCTCGAGTTCTTGTCCAACCATGAACCGCGACGTGATCAAATCGGCAAGATAGATGAGGTGCGTCAATTCACTCCCTATAGTCGCCTGTTCCGGTTGATGATGAAACTCTATTGCATCGGCGAGCGTTTCCGGGACCGCCCAAAGCCTGGCCAGCCGCCCCCCGACCTCCGGATGAGAGGTCCCAAACAATCCAGTCTCTGCCCGGACCAGGTCGATGCCGGGCATTTGAACGTTCCGGTACAGGAGAGGGCGCACGGCTTCCACGTATTGGTCCAGGACCGCCTTCCCAATGTCATGCAGCAACCCCGCTGTATAGGCAAGGTCCGGGGGGGGTTTCCCGGCGACTTGACTCAGGCTCCTGGCAACTGCCGCAGTACTGCAAGAGTGCTGAAAGAGCCCTCCTTTGCACAGGGAATACCCTCCTTCCTTTTGCGAAAGAAAGCTTTCCAGCGCAGCCTTGACAATCAGGTGGAGCAACCACCTTTCCCCTACCAAAAGCAGCGCTCTTTCGATAGAGTCCACTCCCGTTCTCAGACCGCCGAAAGCCGAATTGCAGAACCCTATGATCTTGGCGCTCAACACTTGATCCTGCATCACTTCATGCGCCACATCGGCGGCACTATAGTCCTGATCAGAGATCATGCGGATGACTTTGAGGGCTATCTGGGGAATGGGACGGATATTGGCGATGACACGGTCAAGTTGTCGGGCGTCCGGTCTCTCGAAGTCGGCTTCACCTTGCAGAGCCGTAGAGATTCCAATGGGATCAATCAGACTATCCCATGTATGCAAGTTCAGGCTCAGACGGCAAGAAAAATAGCCTCCGATTTCACTCTTCCAGATGGCAATCTTTTCCTGATGGAGAATCCTCTCCACAACATCGGCGGTGCGCCCTCCAATATCCAGAACGAGGTCCTGCCTGGATAACGGACCCACCAGGGCCCCTCCGGCAATCGTGGCTTGAAGGTTTTCTTTACGGGCACCCTCACTGTAGAGATGCTGAATGACGAGCGGCAGTCCGGTTGCAGCATAGACTTCCGGTCGCCAGGGAGCGTCGATGCTCTGCGGTTCAGGCAAAAGCAAATGGATCAATCCGCCCACATTGGCATGCGGATCACAGAGCGCAACCCCTACGCAACTCCCAAGGTAGGCTTCAAGGGTCCCCTGTTTCCCTTCACTGATCACATAACTGCCCGAAGGCACCGTTGTTCTTGGAAAGTACGACTCTGTAGTCAGCATGCACGACCCGTTCTCATTAGGCTACGCTCCATCTTCACAACCCCTTCCGGATGATAGGATCAGTATAGCGTCTCTGGTAGGGACATACAACCGCAGCGAAGAAACAGGGGTGCAATCAAAAGTGAGAGTAACGCCACCCCAGGACGGAACAAACCTATTGCC
>CAYTWB010000104.1:0-11028 GCA_964441945.1 uncultured Syntrophobacteraceae bacterium | reverse complement strand
CGCTTAACAATGTGAGAGATGGACTCTCAGAGTCAACGTGTAAGAATCTAAAGAACGGGTGCTGATCAGATGCCCCTTTGACCTTTCCTGACTCAAGCTCTGTTCTGAATGCCGGAATTGAAGCCTTGCAGCTCCTGTAATTGCGTCAAGGATTCCACGCGAGGGGATTCTCGACACAACAGGCCCTCGATTTCCGGAATATCGATATGGATTGCGACCGCAAAGTCCTGAACCGTGATGCCAGGGAAGATGCTCATCGGGATTGCCTCTGTGGAGGACGAAATGTTACACTAAATCGTCAGTTGTGCGGGGAAGCAGGTGCTGCTTTTTGCATCTCTTCAGGTTTTGTCGGTTCCCACCTGCAGGGATCTGGCAGTATGTTTTGTTGTCCAGCCTCTTTTTACCCTGCCGGACCTCTCGCACTGATCGATAGCGCTATTGGCTGGTTACAGGGCAGCGACCTGCAAAGAAAGGAGGCTCAATGCGTCACGATCTGGTCTCTAATGGTCTCATCGATTGATGGTTTTTTCAGTTGACTTTGGACAGAAGGTAGACGGAGGGTATTATGCGGCACAAATGGATGGTTGGTCTCATTGTGGCAGTTGTGTTCCTGGGCATGATCGGTATGACAGGATTCGCCCAGGCGCAAGAGTTGGGCTGGATCCCCATGGATCCGGCCGAATATGAATTCTTCATGGCTGAACAGCCGCTGACGGCTCTCCAGGCCATACCCGCATCGTATGACTGGCGAGACCTTGGCGCGGTAACCCCTGCCAAGAACCAGGCCAACTGCGGTTCATGCTGGTCTTTTTCTGCAACCGGAGCATTCGAATCCCATATCAAGATTCTCTTCGACGAAACCCTGGATCTGGCCGAACAGAAGCTTGTCTCATGCTATAGCCCACCCAATCTTGGATGCTGCGGTGGATATATGAGCGCCATAAGGTTCTACGAAAGCGAACAACCCCTGCTCGAAAGCTGCTATCCTTATGGAGACGGGGCCTTCTTCTCCAAGCACGATGACTGCCCTCCTTATTCGGATGTGGCATGCTCCAACAGCTGTTCACCCGTCAATTACAACACCACCGGTTTCTACACGATCAAGGCCAGCGACTCGGCTCAGGTAAAATCGTCCATCTACCAGGACGGACCGGCTCCTGTTGCGTTCACGGTTTATAGCGACTTCAGGACTTACTGGAACAGCCCTCTCGGGACCCCGCCCTGGACCGACGGCGTTTACTTTCATAATTCCGGCGCTGTGGCAGGCGGGCATGCCGTGCTGGCTTTTGGTTGGGACGACAGCAAGAATTGCTATCTGATCAAGAACAGCTGGGGTCTAACGGGACCGTTTGGGGATGGGACCTTCAAGATGCGCTATGATCAGATCCGGGAAGCCGTCAACTTCGTCGTGGTGGAAGGAGGCAGCAGCGGCAGTAAGCTGGGTGTTCTCCCTCATGTCACAAACCCCAAAACGGCCGTTGTTTACAATGTCACCATAACGGGCGGCAAGGGGCTCACGGTCCAGGCCGGAGACCCCTACGGAGCAACCGATACGGTACTTTTAAAGGCCAAGCAGAAGAGCCCAAACAAGAAATCGGCCAAGCAGAATGTGCTCTACTCATCTACTCCACTTGCCGACTTCTGCGCTGCTGCGGTAGATGATTGGGATACGGATACCGCTCACAGCGTCAACCTGCCGGATTTCACCAAGGGCACGGTCAGCATCAAGGTGAAGGACACGGGACACGGTGGTTATCCCAAGAATGCGCTGGTAAAGTTCATTGCAGCCAGTGGGACCCTGGATGTCAAGGTTAAAAAAGGGACTGAAACCTGCCGGGTTAGCGTTGCAGCTCCGGAAGCGGCACCGGGCGTGAAGAGAGCTAGCGACCCTAACAGTGAAGTTCGTTAGCGGTTTGAGATCTATCTTTCGAAGCCAGGCTGGGAAATCTTTCGTGAGAGGTGTCCTCCGCGAAAGATTTCTCTCACAGATGTCTGTAGGGATTGATGGTCAAGACCGAACATGGTGCTACAGTCACATATGTGCACAGCTAATCACCGGAAGAGGGACGATGTATTCCTCGGCAACAGCCTTGAAACTATTGCTTGCCAACTAGTTCATAAATGAGGTCCACCCCTACATCCGTAGACCAGTTGACTCCATCCTGGGAATAGATGACCTCAGATTTCCCGTCGCCATTGACATCTTGACCGGCACCTCGCTGTGTATGAGTCAATAGGCTGTCATAGGCCGGGTCAAACAGCATGACCAATTCATGTGCACCAGGTGCAAGCTTGAATTTCGCGAATTTGACCTTTTTGCACGAAACCCCTCGCCAAACCGCGTTTTTGATACTCTTGATCGGAACTTGCGTTCCATCTATCCTGAACAGTGTAATGGGCTGGAAGACATAGAGCTTTTTAGCCTTACTTTCTTTACTGATAGTAATGTTAACTTTCCGCCACTCATAGCCTCTTGTGATCCAAACAGCTGGAGGAAATGTAATATCACCAGACAGTGTGTTTTTTGCTTTAGTAGGAGCTACCACTCCATCCTCGGTGAATCCGTTGCCACACAGCTCCATATCATCCTCGGAGAGAGGGGATTTGCCGCAATCGGCAGCAAAAATGAATGCTGGAGCAATGAACAGCATGCCCAAGAATAATGTGATACATATTGCTGTTTTCATCATGTCGACCCTCCATGTGAGATGATAGGAAAACACTTTCTCCGGGTTTTATCGTATCAGCTATTGGCCCCAGTATCAAGATGACTCATAGACCCTTTTTGTGCCGATTTTCTTGAATATAGAAAGAAAAGTTACCACACTACTGCGCCATAATCGCGTGAGCGACCGGCAGTCCTGCGAAACAGTCGATTGACCAATCGACCGCGTGTGGATAAGCACCTTATCGGAAGAAAGAGGAGATGTCATAGCGCTTTTCGAGGATCAGCTGATCAAGTTCGCAACCTAGCTGAATATCGAGGACAATAAGGATCACCCATAAAGATAACAGGAGAAGCGTTCACCAAAGCTGGGGAATTCTGCCCCAAGAAAGGCATGGAGGGCAAAAAGGGGCCTGACTCCTTGATGAACTTCTCGGAAATCGGGGGAGAGGACGAACCCCCCTGCAGTTTCTGAGAACTTTTGCAGGAGGCTCATCATCATTGCGATTCCCGAATGACCAATGCCTCCATATGCTCCTTGCGGTTGAATTCGGCCATGAAGCGCATGGCCTCCTCTCGACTGTGAAAGGAGCCTACCAGAACGCGATTCCATCGACCACTGCCGCTCAGGTTTAGACTTTCTATCCGAGGAGTGTAGCCCTTGGAACGGAGTTGATCCACCAGGCGCTGGGCGTTCTCCGCCTCCTTCATGGAGGAAACCAACAGACTGAAGTGTTCAGAAGTCTTCTCCGGCGGGTTTGGTTCATGAGCGGAAGCTTGCGGCCCAGGGCCGTTCCCTGGTTCAATTGCTGGTTGGGAAGGCTGTTCCGGGGGTTTTTTCTTTTGAGAAGAAGCCTCACTGGGAAGTGGTTTGGCAGCAGGCATGGGCACGGACTGAACAGGCCTGAGGGCTGGTGGAGTCGTCGAGCTCCTCTGGGTCAGGTCTTCGTAATAATTAAGCGACTCGAGCATCTTCTTGGGAGTATCCCAATCTGCCGGAGCCATCGTGGAGGAGGGTTGGGCCGATTCCCTCCCCAGCCCGAGAAACCGCATCAGATGACCTCGCAAGGAGATATCCTCCGAATTCACCAGCGGGGTCCCTCTGCCAATCAGGATTCCAAAAACAAACATCCAAAAGAAAGCCAGGAACAGACCGAAGCCATAGAAGAACACTTCCCTGAAACCAAACTCAAACCGAAAGCGCTTGGATTTCTTTTCCGCTTCGGCCTGGTCGTAATGGCTCTCTTTCTTTGCGGCGTGGGTCATGAGGCCGTAACCCTGTTGCTCAAGGTGGTTTACATTCTTTCCGGTGCGCTCACTCCCAGGAGCCCCATGGCATTATGGATGACTGTCCTCACAGCATCCGCTAAAGCCAGGCGAGCCTCTGCCAATTCCGCATCCTCACCAAGGATGCGGTTGTGATTGTAATAGCTGTGAAACAGCGACACCAGCTCCTGCAGGTAATAGGGCACAATGTGAGGTTCCAGAGCGACTGCACATCTGGCCAGCACTTGCGGGTATTCACCCAGCAAACGGATAATGTTCAATTCTTCCGGAAGAGTCAAATGCTTCAAGATAGCAGCATTCGCTCCATTTGGTCTGAAGTATTCCACGCCGCGCTCTTCTGCAACCTCAAAAAGACTACAGAGTCGGGCATGGGCATACTGAACATAATAGACCGGATTGTCATTGCTCTGACTCTTAGCGATATCCAGATCGAAATCGAGCGGGCTGTCGGTGCGACGTGTGAGAAAGAGGTACCGCGCCGCATCCCTCCCGACCTCATCAATCACTTCTCTCAGGGTCACAAACTCCCCGGCACGTGTCGACATGGCAACCGGTCTGCCCGCACGCAGCAGGTTGACCAGCTGTACCAGGATGATCCGCAGATCATCCCTCTTTCGGCCCAGTGCCTGGGCCCCGGCCAGCATACGCTCCACATAGCCGTGGTGGTCGGCCCCCCAAATGTCGATAACGGTGTCAAAACCGCGTTCAAACTTGTTCCTGTGGTAGGCCAGATCGGATGCGAAATAGGTGCTGACCCCGTTTGAGCGGATCACCACCCGGTCCTTCTCATCACCAAAGGCGGTGCTTCGAAACCACCTGGCAGAGTCGCTTTCATACACATAGCCGGCAGCTTCCAGGGCTTCAATCGTACCGCAGATCCCATCGGCATCATGGAGCGTTTGTTCACTGAACCAATTGTCAAAGTGCACCCCAAAGCTGTCCAGGTCGTCTTTGATACCGTCGAGTATTCGACTCCCGGCAAACCGGGCAAAAACGGGCAAGACCTCCTCAATGGAGCTGTTCTGGTACTGCTTCCCGGACTGTTCCAGGAAATCGCGAGCCAGATCAAGCATATAATCCCCCCGGTAGAGGCCGTCGGGAAATTCGATTTCCTCCCCAAGGAGCTCCCGGTAACGATAGAAGAGGCTTTTGCCGAGGGTATCCATCTGGTTGCCGGCATCGTTGATGTAGTACTCTCGTTCCACCCGATAACCGCAGGCCCCCAGAATGTTCGCAAGGACATCCCCTGTCGCGGCCCCTCGTCCATGACCGATATGTAGCGGTCCGGTTGGATTGGCACTGACAAACTCCACCTGAACGCTTTTCCCCTTACCCAGGTCCTGACGTCCGTAGGCCGCAGGGCTGCTGAGGATTTCCAGGAGAACATCATGCCAGGCGGTCGGCTGAATAAAGAAGTTGATGAATCCCGGACCTGCGATTTCGGTCCGCTGGATGATTTGTTGACAATCCTTAATATTGCCCACAATCTCCGATGCAATCTCTCGAGGATTGCGCCGAAGGCGCCGGGTCAAACCTAATGCGACATTGGTCGCATAGTCTCCATGCTGAGGCACACTGGGAATCTCGAGCTCGATGGAAAAGTCGTTCGATGAAACTTCGGCTTCCGAATGCAGCAAAGGCAAAATGGCGCCAGAGAGCATTTGAATAAGCCGGCCTCTGACAAGGCTCATAGTGGATACATCCTCTCTATTTCCGAGTGTGTTAGCGAAGGGTCGCGGTATTGGGTTATATATCACCAACAGCCGCCGATGCAAGTCTATCCTCGCAGAATCGCAGGCTTATGCAACTTTCGTCTCATCCAGGCCGCTGTGGAAGGTCTTGAAGCGGTTTCGGCCAATGCTGCAATAGATCTCATAGCTGATGGTATTGCACCACTGTGCGATCTCTTCCGCGGAGAGGCGCTCCCGCCCCTGCACACCGAGCAAAACAACCTCGTCATCCTCACTGACTTCAGGAATATGGGTCACATTGACGGTGATCATATTCATCGAGATGCGTCCGACAACCGGTGCCCGCTCCCCGCGAACGATTACCCGACCGATGTTTGAGAGGATTCTGGGATATCCGTCGTCGTATCCGACCGGCAGGGTGGCAATGCGGCTGGCTTCCTGGGTGGTATACGTACACCCGTAGCCGATGGGCCGGTTGGGAGGAACGTCCTTCATTTGGATAACCCTGGTCTTGAAGCTCATCACCGGCTTCAGGTCAACGGGATTCCGGAGAGCATCCGATGGCAAAGAACCGTAGAGCATGATCCCAGGCCGTACCAGCTGAAAGTGAGCATGCTGAAGATCGAGGATACCGGCGCTGTTGGCCATATGGGCAAAGTCGACAGAGCGGCCTGCTTTGGCAAAGAGGTTCAGTACCTCTCGGAAGCGTCCCACCTGAAGTTCTGCAAAGGCTTTATCGGCCTCATCGGCACTAGCGAAATGGGATAGCACCCCTTCCAGTTCCACTCCGGGCAGGTCAAACAATTCATTGAGAAAATGCGGGACTTCTTCAAAGCGGACCCCCAACCTCCCCATTCCCGTGTCGACCTTGAGGTGCAGGCGAACCGGTTGTTGCAGGCGAACTGCGATGCGACTCAAGAGCCTGGCATGATCCAGGCGAAAGATGACCGGCCTGACCTGCAGCTTGACGGCTTCTTCCATTTCGCTCGGTTCCAGCCCAAGAAGCACAACGACCGGCACATGGATTCCATGAGCGTGGAGCTCCTGAGCTTCCCAGAACTTGCTCACAGCCATGAATCGAACGCCGCAGGCGGCCAGTTCCCGGGCAACCCGGACCATTCCATGTCCATAGGCGTCCGACTTGACCACCCCCAGGATTTGCGAATTCCCTCTTGTCCGGCTCAATGCCTGATTCAAGTTGTGTCGCAGGGCTGCCAGATCAATCTCTACCCAGCTTGGAGGCATCATCTTCTCCTATCCCCCTCTCCGCTGTTTTCAACCTGCTCTTCTGTGCCGAAGCGGGAAACTGACGCCATGCAGACAGGCACCACTCCGCCCCTTGGTCAATCCCGTATTCACTCACCACCGGATTGAGCTCTGTTGAGTCTCTTTGCAAGTTACTCAAAATATGTTAGGCGAATCCCCGAAGAATGGGAAGAGGATCTTTAGAAGTTCGACACTCTGGGAGGAAGAAGCGTGTCTACAGAGTATATCCTTACGATTATCGGGCTGATCTGCTTCATTGAGGGTTTACCTTACTTTGCCTTTCCCGGCCAGCTCAAGACCTGGCTGGAGAAGCTGATTGAAATGCCCAGCATTCAACTCCGCACCATCGGGGGAGTTCTGATGGTGATCGGGCTTCTGCTCGTCTACTGGGGTCGCCGGCATGGAGGATAACGCCGATCTTCACTATGACCTGGAAGACTATCACTACAATCTTCCTGAGCCCCTCATAGCCCAGGGACCTCTGGAAAAGCGCAAAGCCTGCCGATTGCTGGTTTTGAAGCGCAGACAAGGGTTTATAGAACACACGGCATTTGCCGAAGTCGCTTCGCGCTTGAAGCCAGGGGACGTACTGGTCCTCAACGATACGAGAGTTGTTCCGGCCCGGCTGCTGGGCACGAAAGAGACTGGGGGCAAAATCGAACTTCTGGTTATGGAGCCGCTCAGACCCGCTGGACAGGACGATGACAGGGTATACACCTGCCTGGTGAAGGCCGCCAAACCGCCAAAGCCACAAAGTGTCATCACATTGAGAAACGGCCTGCGGGCGGCGATTCTTGATCCGCCGGAAGAGGGTATGACCCGCGTCCGCTTCCTCACATCAGAGCCCCTATTGAGACTGCTGGAGTGTGCAGGTGAAGTTCCTCTTCCCCCCTATATCCATCGCAATGGCGGTTGCTCCAAACACAACGATGCGGCATCCTATCAAACCGTCTATGCTACGAAACCGGGCTCCGTCGCCGCCCCCACGGCGGGCCTCCACTTCAGTACGGACCTGCTCGCAGAATTGGAAGAGCACGGCGTTGAAATTGTCAAGGTCACCGTCCATGTCGGATACGGGACCTTTTCCCCCGTCCGGGTGCGGGACATTCGCCGGCATCGCATGCACCCCGAGTATGCCGAAATCTCCTCCCATGCGGCGAGAAGGGTCTCCAAGGCGAAAAGAGAAGGCAGGCGCATTGTAGCTGTCGGAACGACCTCGGTTCGAATCCTGGAATGGATCGCCCTTCAGGGCGAAACCCTTGCGGGGTTTTCCGGGTATTGCGATTTGTACATCTATCCAGGATTCCGATTCCAGGTCGTTGACGCTATGATCACCAACTTCCACCTGCCCAAAACGTCCCTTATGCTCCTGGTTTCCGCCTTCGCCGGTCGTCGGGCGGTGCTCCACGCCTACCACGAGGCGATCGAGGCGAAGTACCGCTTCTTCAGCTACGGCGATGCCATGCTGATCTTGTGAGAGGGATAATAGAGGTGATGTATCAAGTACTCACTACCGACCCATCCTGCGAAGCTCGTCGCGGCCGCCTGCTGACCGTCCATGGCACGATTGAAACGCCGGTCTTCATGCCCGTCGGAACTCAGGCAACCGTCAAGAGCCTGACCCCTGACGAATTGGAGGACCTGGGTGCCGGAATCATTCTTGGGAACACTTACCATCTTCATATGCGACCCGGTGCAGAACGGATCGCCCGACTTGGCGGCTTGCACAGATTCATGCACTGGCCCCGGTCAATCCTGACCGACAGCGGCGGGTTCCAGGTTTTCAGCCTGGCCAGGATCAACAAGATCGAAGAGGAGGGAGTGGTTTTTCAGTCGCACATCGACGGCTCCCGGCACGTGCTCACCCCCGAGACTGCCATACAAACTCAGATGCTGTTGGGCTCGGACATTGCAATGGCTTTCGATGAATGCAATTCCTACCCGGTATCCTACGCTTACGCCTCTGAATCCATGCAACGCACCGTGCGGTGGGCTGTTCGCTCCAAGGCGGTCCATGACCATCCGCATCAGGCGCTGTTCGGAATCGTTCAGGGAAGTGTTTTCCTGGATCTCAGAAAGACCTGCCTCGATCAACTGGCTCAGATCGGATTCGATGGGTATGCCCTGGGCAGCCTGTCAGTGGGTGAATCCAAGGAAGAGATGCTGGCGGTCATGGAGACGATGACTCCTCTGCTTCCCGCTTCAAGGCCCCGCTATCTGATGGGTGTCGGGACACCCCAGGACATTGTGGAAGCCGTGAGGCTGGGGGTGGATATGTTCGACTGCGTTATGCCGACGCGAAACGCCCGCAACGGAATGCTGTTCACTTCCTGGGGCAGTATCCAGATCAAGAACAGCTGTTACGCAGACGACGATTCCCCAATCGAGCCGGGCTGCACCTGTTATACCTGCCGGCGTTTTTCACGGGCCTATTTGCGGCATCTGTTCATGGCTCGGGAACTCCTCGCGTATCGCCTGAATACTCTCCACAATCTTCATTACTACCTGAGGCTCATGACAGACATACGCCAGGCTATCGAAGACGGCCGTTTCAGTGCCTGGCGCAAAGCCTTCTACGCCAAGAGAGAACAAGTCGGAGGCAATACTGTCTCGTGACCCCGACAGGCCTAACCGGGCGATTGGAGGAGACCCGTTCAGAACCAATAAGACCAAGGCGGTAACCTGCGATCCTCAGCTGAGTGGGACTCCAGAATGGGTAAGATACTTTGTGGCCAAAATGTGATCACCTGCTTTTCAATGTTCCCATATCCTGCAGCGATGTGATAATTATCCCCGATCCCAATCGGCGGTGTGAATTGATACGGCATGGAACTCTTCTCGCAACATGGCAGAGAACATCGATTTGAGATTCGAGGTGGAGAGTGATGAACGACAAGCAGCAAAGAACGGTCCAGAATTTCGCAAAGCACATCAGGAATACCAACCCCATAGCCATCGGAGTGGCCTATCTGGTCCTCGACTGCGGATGCATGCAGGGAGGGCCTTTTGATGAAAATGGAGATCAGGCCGGGCCGTTGGAGCACTTCCTGACACAGAGCGAAGGAGACTCGATAAAGATCTGTGCTGAATGCATGAAAGACGGAGGCCCTCCGGAAAGAGTCATCGAATCGGCCATGCTCTTCTTCGATCCAGAGAGTCTGACCGATGATCAAAAAGAGACCATCTGCAGCAAGATCTTTTGTGAGTCTCCCGCAGTGTAGTCCTTTTCCGCCCGGGCGGTCCCTCACCAGCGCCGTTCTCCCCTCTTTTGTCCTGCTCCAGCTTGAGAGGGGTATGGTCCTTTCTGTCCGGTGTACCCTAACTGTTCAGGATCTTTTTGTTAACAGCCCTGCAGGCAACAAAATGCCCTTGCATTCTTGTTGGAGTCGATTCAGTATGCCTGACGGGCGGGCGGTACAAGGGCCACTGATCCTCAGGAATCTCGGGAAAAACAGTGTAGACAGTGAGAGGAAGCGAGGAGGCGAAAGGCATGTCGGATGGTTTGGATGTGATTGTAGTGGATGATGATCCAATGATGTGTGAGCTCCTTACGGAGATGATCGGCGAATTCTACACGTGGGGTAAAGTCATCGCTTTCTCGGACGCAGAAGAGGCGGCGTCCTACTGCCTGAGCCGGGAAACGGGAGTGGCTATTTTTGTTCTGGATGTCTATCTGACCGATACGACCGGCTTCAATTTCCTCGATGCCATTGTGGACCAGTTCCCCATGGCACCCCAGGACACCATCATTATGACAGGACTGGCCAGCGATGATGTGGTCGATATGTGCGTGGCTTCGGACATCACGCATTTGCTGGAGAAACCGATCAGGCCCTATGCTCTGCAGCTGGCAATCCGAAGCATTGTGACCAAGTATATACGATTTGCCAAGAGGCTGTTGGTGGACCCGTCTTTTGCTGAGAATGTGGCAAGGGTTTAGGCTTCCGCTTGTGATGAGTCTATTGAGAAAACCTGGTTGCAAGGTCGTTGTCGAGCACGTAAAGGCACACTTCCCTTGCGCCCTGTTCGCTGTATTGATATTTCTTCTTCAGATTTCGAATGAGCAGTAACCGTTCACCGGAGGTGGTTTTCAGGCAATCAGGGATGGCCGTGTCGAAC
>CAYTWB010000103.1:0-11147 GCA_964441945.1 uncultured Syntrophobacteraceae bacterium | reverse complement strand
TTGCAAGGTCTTGATTTAAATTATGAACTATTTGAGAACAGGTTCACCGTGGGAGGGAATAATGAAGTGCTTGACAACTGTAGCCTGGAGATTTACGATACCTAGCTCATATAAGGCATTAGAAATTCAATAGTTTTTGGTGAGGGATGAATAACTATCAGCAGATAGCCGAGAGGATGTGTCAATGCAAGTATGGGATTGCTCTGACGGGAGCGGGAATATCGGTAGAGAGTGGTATCCCTGACTTTCGCAGTCCGGGAGGGTTATGGTCCAGATACGACCCGAGAGAGTTTGGTTACATTGAGTCTTTCCGATCCAATCCCGCAAAGGTATGGAAGATGTTGGTGGAGCTTGATGAGATTCTCATGAGCGCCGTTCCCAATTCCGCCCACCTGGCGTTGGCGGAACTGGAGAAGAGGGGAATCATCAGGGCAGTCATCACCCAGAATGTGGATAGCCTGCACCAGCGTGCAGGCAGTGTGAAGGTGATTGAATTTCACGGGAACAATCGCCTTTTGCGCTGCGATGCCTGCGGCCGGAGATATCCTCGCGAAACCGTTTCGCTCAAGAAGCTTCCGCCGGTCTGTTCCTGTGGAAAGGCCTTGAGGCCTGATATCGTATTCTTCGGGGAGCATATCCCACGAGATGCGTATCAGCAGGCCACCGCAGCGGCCGAGAAGTGCGATTTCATGCTGGTGGTGGGAACGTCGGCATCAGTGGCTCCGGCATCGTATCTTCCTCGGATTGCCAAGCAGAATGGGGCCTTTCTCCTTGAAGTCAATCCGGAGAATTCAGAATTGTCCTACCACCTGACGGATTATCTCATTGCCGAGCCTGCCGGCATCGCTCTGCCCGGTATCGTGGCCGCACTGGATAACAAAGACCGTTCTTAGGGACTCAAAGCGATGATATACAATGTCTCGTTACTGTTGGCATCTGTTTTTGCGGCTCCTGAAGCCATGAACACGCCCTATCAGCGGGGAGGAAACGGCATATGGGAGATGGTCGGTCACGCCGGCCCAATGGTGAAATTCGTGCTCGTGGCTCTCGTAGTACTCTCTATTGCCTGCTGGTGCGTGATTCTGCTGAAGGCACGGTTGATCAGAAGAGCAAAGCGGGAATCCGCCGAGTTCATCGACCTGTTTCGACAGCGCAAGAACTACGCCGCGTTGTACAGGGACAGCGAGGTCCTGGAGGACAGCCATCTGGCCCAGCTCTTCAGGGTTGGCTATCTCGAGCTGAATCGCCTCAGCAAGTCTCTGGAGACCAAGAGTCTTCAGGATCTGAAGGTGAATCCCGAGGTCCTGATGGAAAGCGTTGATCGGGCAATACAAGGTGGAATGATGGCCGAGCGTCAGCGGTTTGAGCGCTTCCTGCCTCTTCTCGCCACAACGGGCAGCACAGCCCCCTTCATTGGCCTCTTTGGCACGGTTTGGGGTATCATGACGAGCTTCCAGGATATCGGTCTCAAGGGAGCGGCCAACCTGGCAGTAGTCGCCCCCGGCATTTCGGAGGCCCTGGTTGCTACGGCAATGGGCCTCGCTGCGGCTATTCCTGCGGTTGTCGCCTATAACCATTTTGCCAACCGGATTCGTGTGATTGAGAATGAGATGAGTCATTTCTCCTCGGATTATCTCAATATACTCAAACGCGATCTGATGCGTCGTGGCCGGCAGGATGAATACCCGGTCGAACAGCAACGGGTGGCGGCCCAGGATTAGCGGGTCACTGTGGAAATCCCTTCTTTCAACACCCTGAGGAGAGATCTCCACTTGAAGACCATTGGGTGTTAGTATTTCTGCTCTTTTCGAATCGGGATGTGAGGCAAGAACGGGTTGATGGGGTCGGAGATCAATAATGGGGATGCAAACAGGCGGAAACAATCAGAATGGCAATATGGTGTCCGAGATCAATGTGACTCCTTTCGTGGATGTCATGCTTGTGCTCCTGATCATTTTCATGGTGACTGCGCCGATGATGACCCAGGGTATTGACGTGAGTCTTCCCCAGGCTTCAGCACCGGCAATTCCCACTGAGGATGAGCGCTTGATGGTGACGATCAATCAGGATCAAAAGATCTTCATCAACGAGTATCCCGTTGAACTGGATGCCTTGGGTTCCAAGTTGTCGACGATCTATCAGAATCAGAACCGGCGCCAAGGGGTCTTTTTGAGGGCAGATGAGAAGATAGCCTATGGGTTTGTGGTTCAGGTTATGGGGCTGATACGCGAGGCTGGAATCGACCAGATCGGTATGGTGACCGAACCGGTGAAAAATCCGCAAAAGTCCCCACCTCAGTAGGTATTTCGTGGGTCTGTTTCATCGAGTGAATAAGGGGTTGTTCCATTGGACTCTTTGAGCTTATCACCCCGCAGGCTATCCAGAGAGGATATGTTGACCGGGCTTGGGGGATCGGTGCTCGTGCATGCCCTCATTCTCTGCCTTGCGCTTATCGGTCCTTTCACGATTTCTAAGAAGACGGTTGAAAACCCCTTCTGGACGGTGAACCTGGTCACCATGCAGGACATTGGTCTGGGGAAGGATGCTCCGCCCAAAGGGACATCAGTCCAGGGTCCTGGTGCAGCGAAAGGTGAGGATAGCCCGAAGCCGTCTTCCTCCGGTCGTGCCAGGACCGGTCCTCTTGTCCCCGTCAAACGGTTGCAGGTGGATGATGTGCTGGCGAAGACCGACACAGTAATCAAGAAGATGGATGCGTCTGAAGCTCCAAAATTTTCGACCAATACGCAGAGTGCCGCTGCCGTCGAAAAGAATCTGGAAAAAATGATCAATAAGCCTAAAACACCGGAAAGGCCTCCGGCTGCTTCGAGCTCCAAAGAGGGAAGCGAGAAGACCGTCTCGGCAGCATCAGGCACTGCACAAAAGAATGTGAACGTGCAGGATGGCTCTGGAAGCGCCCAGAAGGGTGAGAAGGCTGCCACGGGGGCCCGCCAGGGCAGTGCCAGGGGCGATGAAAAGGGCGGCGGTCAACAAGGGGGGCAACAGGGCGCTCAGCAGGGAGGGCCGCCTGGCAATACCGACGGGGCCCAGGTTGGCCTGGCTCGCAGGCTGTACTATACGGAAATCTGGAATGCCATTCGCAGGCAGTGGGCCCTTCCTGAGTTTCTCAAGTCTCAGCACCTGGAGACGGTCCTGGTTGTCGTGGTCAGGCGCGATGGGAAAGTGTTGGATCTGCGGGTGGAAAAAAGCTCCGGAAATGAGGTCTACGATGAATCAGCCAGGCGAGCGGTGCGAAAAGCTGAGCCGCTTCCGCCTTTTCCTGCTATTTATAGTCCTCCTCAAGAGGAGATAGGGCTCCGTTTTCGCCCTGAAGACTTGTCGTGATTGTGATTCTATTCGAAGGGGTCTGCAAGAAGATGCTGTCGAAGAAACAGTTGGTCATCGGGTGGAGTTTCCTCCTTTTCGCTCTTGCCTTTTCTGCCGGCTGGGGTGGGGTTGCCTGGGCAGAGCGTGTTTACATCGATATCACACAACCGAGCTTTGAGCGGATACCCATCGCCATTCCTGATTTCAAACGACAGACCACGGATCAGGGTCAACTGGCTCGTGATATGGGGGAAACACTGGCAAAGGACCTTGATTATTCGGGGGTTTTTCGCTCCCTGGATCCCAAGGGTTTTCTGGAAGATCCTCAGGCCGTCGGGTTGAACGCTTCAGAGATCAAGTTTCCGGATTGGCGTAAGCTGGGCGCGGATTTCCTGGCCAGAGGAGCCTACCAGGTCCAGGGCTCCAAAATCAGGATCGAGGGGCGGCTTTTTGATGTTGTGGGCTCTCGCATGGTCCTTGGAAAAGTGTATGAAGGGGATACCCGAAACTGGCGGTTGATGGTTCATCGTTTTGCGGATGAGATCCTCTTTGCTCTGACCGGGGAAAGGGGCGTGTTCGATACCAAGATTGCCTATGTACAGTCTATGGGTAAAGGGAAAGAGATCTTTGTTGTGGATTTCGACGGCAGCAATCCAATCCAGGTCACGCATGACAACAACCTGAACCTCTCGCCGGCATGGAGCTCAACCGGCACACAACTGGCGTATGTCAGCTATAAGGATGGGGGCACCAAGGTTTATTCCGCCAATCTAATGGATGGGACTCACCGTCTCGTCTGCGGATATCCGGGCCTGAATATCGCTCCGGCCTGGAGGCCCGGCAGCAGCGAACTGGCGGTTACGCTGTCCAAGGACGGGAATCCGAACATTTATATGATATCGTCGTCGGGTGAGGTCATTCAGAAGCTGGTCCAGGGTTTTTCCATCAATGTTTCGCCGGGATGGTCCCCGAACGGAAGAGAACTGGCCTATGTATCAGACGAAACCGGGAATCCACAGATCTACATTCTTGACATCTCCAGCGGGAAAAAACGGCGCATTACCTATAGTGGGAACTACAATACGGCCCCCTCCTGGAGCCCGAAAGGGGATTGGATAGCCTATAGCAGCCTGGCTGGAGGGCGACACAACATTGCCGTCATTCGGCCGGACGGGAGTGATGTGCGTCAACTCACTCACGGTGAGGGGAACAATGAGGACCCAACGTGGTCTCCGGATGGCCGTATGCTGGCTTTCAGCTCAACCCGGGAGGGTAGTCCAGCGATCTGGGTTTTGCAGACCAATGGGACCGGTGTTCGGCGTCTTACCCGTAGCGGTGGAGGACAGGAGCTTCCTGACTGGTCGCCACGGGTGAGCGGACGCTGATGGGCTCTATAGAAAAGCTTGTATTGTTCGAAGTAACCCGCAAGACATGGAGGAGGATGCAGATGAGGTCTAGTTCGCTTGTTCGAGTTTTCCTGTTTTTCGCTCTGGTGCTGGGAGTGCTTTCTTGTTCCAAAACAGCTGTTTCTCCTCCTCAACCGGGTTTTGGTGCCGGTGCCGGGACTGGGGGACCGCCGGAGAGTGCCGGAATGGGTAAGGCTGGAGGTGCCGGACTGGATGAGGCCAGATGGAGGGAGCTGGGACTGACTTCAGAAGCGGAGAAAAAGGAATTCCTGGCCAAGGCTCAGAGGTTTGAGAATGAAGACATCTACTTCGATTTTGATGCCTACACATTGAGCGAACCAGCGAAGCGCATTCTGGATGAGAAGGTTGCCTTTTTGAAGCGTTATCCAAAGGTCAAAGTGACGATCGAAGGCCACTGTGATGAACGGGGTACAACCGAATACAATCTGGCACTTGGTGAACGGCGGGCCAACAGCGCTCTGCAATATATCAATAACTCGGGAATTGTTCGAACGAATCTCACGACAATCAGTTACGGCAAGGAGCGCCCTGCTGCCACAAGCCATGACGAAGCCGGCTGGGCGAAGAATCGAAGAGATCATTTTGTTTTGAACTACTAGATACCTGCTGATCGGAGGCTGTTCAGGGTGTTCCTATCCTGGACCGATATGTAGAATTCGAAGTGCAGAATGGGCAAGAGGGAACGATGAAGGCAGAGCCTAAATGGATGCAAGGAAAAGCCCTGCTCGTTTTGGAGGCAGTGATCACGATCGGTTTTCTGGGGGGATGTGCCACAAACACGGTGCATGAGATGAACGCCATGCAACAAAACATCTCCATGCTTCGTGAACGGGTTGAAGCGATGGAGAGGCGCATCGAAGGCTTTGACGGGCAGTCTCAGAAGAAGGCTGATTTGTATGCCCGGTTGCAGGAATTGCAGCTTAAGGTTGGAGCTCTGAATGGTCGAATTGATGAAGCGGATCGCAAGATCGAGCAAATGGCACGCTCTGCAGCGTCCGCGTCTTCGCCACAGGCAACGACTGCCGCTGCCGCCACACCGTCCATAACCGTAGTGCCGACGGTCCCTCCTCCAACAACGACTGCGGCGCAGGCTTCGACTGCAAAACCACCCCCTGCAGTGCAACCACCGCAGCCTACTATCGCCGTACCGGAAAAAGACCCGGAGAAGGAGCTCTTTGACAAAGCCTCACAATCCTTTCAGCAGGGGCAGTATGATGCCGCACGGAAGGATTTCCAGAGTTTTGTCTCCAAGTACCCCAAATCCCAGCAGGCTGAAAGTGCACTCTATTCGGTGGGGGAATGCTACTTTTCAGAGAAGCGCTACCAGGATGCGGTTGAAGTCTACCAACAAGTGATTGAGCGCTACCCTAAGGGCGGCAAGGTGCCGCAAGCTCTGTTCAAACAGGGAACGGCATTTCAACAAATGGGTGATACCACTGCCGCAAGGATTCTTTACGAGCGAGTGGTGGAAAAGTATCCCGAGAGTCCTCAAGGCCAGGCCGCACAGAAGAAATTGAAGCAACTTCAGTAGCAGAATGTAAGACGAAGTGTATGCTAGAACGCCGATCATCAGAGAGAAGCAACTGAACCGACAGCTCCTCTTGTGGGTTGGTATCGTCCTTATCTTTCAGCTGTTGCAGGCGACGGGGACTTCCGCAGCTCATGAGGAGACTGCCCCGCCAAATCCCTCCCTGGAAGTGCGTTTCATCAAATTCAAAGGGGTACACTCACTCTCATCGAGCGACCTCAAACCGATCCTGATAACCAAAGAAAAGCTGCTTGGTTTATTCACCAAAGCTCCCCTGGACGAAGCGGTCCTGATCGAAGACCTGGAACGAATCAGAACGTATTACAACAGTCAGGGCTTCTATCATGCCCGGGTAGAGTCTCATCGAATCGTACCGTTTTTCGGAAATGAGGTGACGATCGAAATCCAGGTTGATGAAGGACCTCCCATGACGGTCTCCGGAGTGACACTTACGGTGGACGGGGAAGCCACAGGCCCGTGGCATAGCGAACTGCTCCGTGTCATGCCGCTGCATCCCGGTGATCGGTTTTCGACCCCCTCCTATCAGGACATGGAAAAAGCCGCTCTACGATATCTTTCGGACTGGGGACATCCGAAAGCACGCGTCGATATGAAGGCCAGGCTCAACAAAAGCACCAATTCGGCCGAGATCTCGGTCGACGTAGCCTCGGGGCCGATCTGCACCTTTGGGCCCATTGCAATCGAAGGGACAGAGAGCGTCTCAGATCATGTGATTTTCCGGGAAGTGACGTTTCAGCCTGGCGACCGTTTCAGCGGCACTCAAATTCAGAACACGCAACAGCGCCTTTTTGGCCTTGATCTGTTTCAGTTTGTTGATCTGACTGTCGAGAATATGGATGGTAACGAAACGGTTCTGCCGGTTCGCATTCTCGTTAAAGAGGCCAGGAAACAGACTGTCAGGGTCGGGTTCGGATATGGCACTGTGGAGCAGTTCCGCGGCCAGCTGCAATGGGAAATCCGCAACTTCCTGGGCGACGGTCGACGTCTGCAAGTCAATGCCAAAGCCAGCTCCCTCATCCAGCTGTTGGCAGGAACGTTCCTGCAACCGTATTTCTTGACTCCTCGCAGCTACTTCACCCTGGATGGAGGCATACTGCACGAGGACCAGGTTTCGTTCGAAAATCAGAAGGAGTATGTCTACCCGGTATTCAACTACAAATGGAATGAAAAGTTATCCTCTTTTGTTGGGTATGATCTGGAGGCAAACCAGCTCCTGAACGTAAAAACCATGCCAACCGTTCAGAGGCCTCTGGATCGGGAGCGTGAGAACTATTTCGTGGCATCCCTGTTGGAAGGAAATACTTGGGAGAACGTAGACTTTCCCGGAAACCCCCGCAAGGGGTTGCGGCTTTTTCAGACGGTCGAATGGGCTTCAGGTGCCATCGGTTCACAAGTCGATTTTGTGAAACTGATTCTGGAGGGCAGGGGATACGTACCACTCAGCCAGTATGGAGTCCTGGCGGCAAAATTCAAGTGGGGGGGCATTCAGACGCTGGAAAACACGGAATTCATCCCCATTTTCAAACGCTTTTTTTCGGGTGGCCCGGAGAGCGTCCGGGGTTACCCCTATCAGAAGCTCGGCCCTCTGAATTCGGCCGGGTACCCGATTGGAGGCATGACACTGGTTGAAGGTAGCCTGGAGTGGCGGTTCCCTCTCAGGAAATCCTTTGAAGGCGTGCTATTTGCTGACTTTGGAAATGTCTTTGAACGAAGTTTTGAGGTCCTTTGGAGCAATCTTCGGTATACGGCTGGTTGCGGCATCCGATATCTTACCCTGGTTGGCCCGCTACGATTGGACTTCGGGTATCAACTCAATCCTCCTGAACAGCAGAATTCCTTCAGCCCTTTTCAGTTCTACTTCAGCATCGGTCAGGCTTTCTGAATAACCGATATGGCAAACTATGAGCGATGCTTTATCGTCTTCGCCCCAGAATGTTCAGGAGCATCAGGAAAAGATTGATAAAGTCAAGGTAAAGCCGAAGCGCTCCAATGACCGCGCTCTTGCGCTCGATCTCTTCATCCCCGAAACCGTGGAGAGCCATCTGCTTGATCTGTTGAGCATCATAAGCTGAAAGCCCAACAAAGACGATGACGCCTGCATAGGTCATCAGCCAGTAGATCGCTTCACTCATCAGGAAGAGGTTCACCACTGAAGCCAAAACAACTCCGATCAATCCCATGAACAAGAAACTCCCCCAGGATGTGAGGTCACGCTTCGTTGCATATCCGTAGAAACTCATCAGAGCGAATGTCCCGGCTGTCACGAAGAAAGTGTTGGCAATGGATGCACTGGTGTAGGCAAGGAGAATGGCAGAGAGAGTCAGGCCGTTCAGTGCCGAATAGAAGAAAAACATCAAGGCGGCGGTTGTCGCCTGCATTTTGCCGATGCCTGCGCTCAGAATAAAAACCAGTCCCAGTTCAGCGATGATCAGGCCGAGGAACACCAGCTGATTTCCAAAAATGAAACTGAGAAGAGCCGGGCTGGAAGCTGTCAGGAGAGCCACTACCGCCGTCGTGGCCAGTCCCAGACCCATCCAGTTGTAAACCCGAGCCACAAAACCTGATTGAAGAGCGACAGCTCGATCTCTTCGGGAGTAAATGCCATTGTCCATATCAGTCATCCTTTCATTGAGGCCAGTAGAATAAAGTCTTGACGCAGATGGGTCAACTGTAAAAGCTGTAAGCGCTTCAGTCGAAAAAACGTCGCCTGCATGAGGCGTCCTCTGGCCCGATCTATTCAAGCAGTTCGGAACAGATATCATCCAGGTTTGAGCGTTGCCCCTGATTGCTGCAGCTTTTCAAACGCTTATCCTCTCTGCCGTGATGCGGATTCAATTTCGCCTTCTGCTTTCTTCACAATAATGTTGTATAATAACCAAGGGCGTTTCTGTTGATTCGAGATAATGGGTCAAAGACGGTGTATCTGCAGTGCAGTCTCTATTGGCTATCGGCCCGTGCCTGTCGCGGATCTGGATGAGCAGGGACTCCATGTTTTCAAACCGATAACTGCTGGGATTTACCATGTCTGATCGTTTCACCCTCGCACAAATCAAAAGTATGAATGACCTTCAGCGCAAGTATTTCAATGAAAACATAGATCTTTTTGAACCTCCCCTTCCAAAGGGGGTCCCGGAACGTTTGAGGTTTACGGTCAGGGCGAGCGGCCTTCAGGCAGGCGAGAAGGTCCTGGATGTGGGAACAGGAACCGGAATTCTCATAAGCTATATCCTCAAGTATCACCCTTCTGAAATCCACGCCTGTGATTTAGCTGAAAACATGCTTGAACGGGTAAGGCAGAAGTTTCCAAGGGTGATCACCCACCTATACGACATCAAGGACTTGCCGCTTCCGGATAGCAGTCTGGACGTAGTGTTTATCAACGGTTGTTTTTCCAATATCCTGGACAAACCGAGAAGCCTCAGCAACATCTATCGCCTGTTGCGAATAGAAGGAAGACTGGTTATCAGCCATCCTTTGGGCAGAAGCTTCATTGCCGAACTCAGACAACACGCGCCGTTTCACCTGGATCTGCTGCCAGACGAGGCCGAACTGAGGAATCTGCTTGACGGATTTGATTTTGAAATAGTGGAATTCAGGGATGAATATGCCTTCTACCTGGTTGTGGCCAAAACGAAAAAGCGAGGGAAAAGCGCACTGACTGGATGAAGCTGCGATAACAAGGTTTCCGGGTTACCTCAGACAACCAATCCGAAATGATCGAGAATTCGGAATGTTTACGACAGGTCAGGGATTACAGATGCTGCACGCCTTGTATCCTGCTCTGACAGCCTCATCCCGGCCCCTGAATAGGACGATACAACTATTGCAGTCAAACTCCTCGCAATTTGAAGAGTGAAACACATGCTTCACGATATCACCATGGTAGATCGGAATCGTTGATCCCTTGCTATGGCGGAATTCCCAGGGATGGATTGGATTGGGCATGGACCAGAGGCCCAGTTTCTGTCGTTTGGCCTGCCTTTCCAGCTCCTTCCATGATTTGCATTCCGGCTTGGTGCAGGATCGGATGTCAACCCAGGCAAGGCCTGAGGCGATCAGTTTTTCATTCAGACATACGCGGCTGGCGGTGTATACGAGACCCAGCGTTCGTCCATAGGGGTCCTTGGTGTGCCCTTTCCGGTCAATAGCGACAGGTACAATCTCGACCACTTTTCGAAATACCGTTTCAGAGGTCAAATCCTTGGCCTTCTGAAAAAAATCCTGACGCTTTTCGGGGCATTCTGTGCCGTAGAGTCGAATCCGCTCTGTTTTGCCTTCACGCGTGACCGTAATGGTGCTTCCATCCGCAACAGATGTTACCGTGCCTTCCCAAGCCCAAGATAAAGAGGCACAGAAGCTCAGTGCCGAGAGAAGCATGCCAAGAACGATCCGCTGAACCGAGTGCTGTTTGCCTGTTCTGGTCAATCGAGTGTCCAATACCGGGAGTCCTGTACCGATTCAAACCGGTGGCCAATTTTCATCCGCGACTTAGCCTGGAGGCGGTAGATGATGTTCCAGCCATAGAAATAGCATAGGAAATCGTCCAACGGAATTACCAATTCTACGCAGTTCTACCATTACTCGCTGTTCGGCAGCACTGGCTTTCTCTATGTCATCTGCGGCGTTGTGAATGATATCTGACAACCCTTCCAGCCTTGCCCTCAAATTGATTGAAAAATGCTCTTGGAATAATCGACGACAGCTGTTATCCCTTGGCGCTAATTTGAAATGACCCACCTGCGCTCACGAGAAATGACCCATCAAGGTTTTTTTCTTTGAAGTACTCGACCTTTTGACCCAGCACTGACGACTTTTCGATAGTCCACTCTTCCCGGTACTTCTTTTTT
>CAYTWB010000102.1:0-11297 GCA_964441945.1 uncultured Syntrophobacteraceae bacterium | reverse complement strand
CTAATCGTAAGGAGAAGCAGCAATGAAGACATTTATTGGAGCATTGTTTCTTGTATTGTTATGGGCTGGTTTCTCCATCGGAGGAGAGCCTGTAACAACCGCTGTTCCCACTGATCCAACCACCGTTTCGGAAAGCCTAGACGAGGCGAATGACATTCTGGAAGGAAATGAGCTGTCGGGGAAGAAGGCAAAACCATATTGGGACAGTGGCTGGAATACCTGGAGGATTGCCATCAATAACGGGAAGATAACCGGTACGTTTTCTCAATATCAGCTTCCAGGCGAATTCCCTGTAACTGGAACGAAAAAAGGGAAAACGATCAACATGATTGCTACCGGGCTGTGCTCTCAACAGTGTTACGAATCGCTGGAGATTGCTGTCAAAGGCCGCAAAGGTCAATACAATGGGACCTTCGAAACCATTACCTGCCCCGATTATCCTGGGCCGTGTGGTACGACCGGTGACTGGCATTTGCAGAAGGGAGAGTGCCCGTATCAATAGCCGTTTATCGCTACGACTTGAGCAGCGCGGAGGAGTGTTTTCCGACCGGCACGGCCGTTGAGATTATCCTGTATAACGCCCTCTCCCTTGAGGGCGAGGGTTGGGGTTAGGGCTTGATTGGTTAAAATTGAACACCCTCACCTGGCCTCTCCCCCCAATGTTGTTGAATTAAGGTGCAGGTGAAGCACTGTGCGTCATTCCGGCGAAAGCCGGAATCCAGTGATTTCAATATCTTCTGGACCCCGGCTTTCGCCGGGGTGACGGTACCGCGCAGGGAAGTCCCGCTTAATTCAACAGCATTGGCCTCTCCCCTCAAGGGGAGAGGAATTTCGGTTTCTCGGACAGCCTCCTTAACTCACCATCGATTCATTGATGTATCTGATGTTGTCTCCTTGCAGATGTATCACACTCCGACTCTCTTGAAATCCCCTTCGGGGAAGGATCAATGATACGCCTGGTCGGCTCCTCCCTCTTTTATTGGCTCCTTGAAGAGGTTGTAAGCCCACGCCTGGTAGGCAATAACCACCGGCACAAAGGTCAGGGCCACGGCAAGCATGATCTTCAAGGTCAGCTGGCTTGAAGCCGAGTTATGGATGGTTATGCTGAAGGTCGGATCGAGGCTCGACGGCAGCAGGTTCGGGTACAGGCCCGCGACGCCGAAGAGTGTCACACCCACGATGAGGGCGCTCGAAGCAAACCAGGCTGACCACCAGCGTTTCTTCCCCAGGCAGACCCGCACCATGATGAGCGCTCCCACCACGATGACGGGGATGAGAATGATCGGGACCCCGGCCATCAGAGGGCCCTGAATGTAGTTGTCGAAAAGGCTTGTGGCAAACCATGTGGCGATGAGGAAGCCCACGAGGACAACCGCCAGGGCCACCCAAAACCTGTTGACGACGGCTGCGGCCCTTTCATGCACCGGACCGCTGGCCTTGACCAGGAGCCAGAGAGAGCCGTGCAGCAGAAACATTGCTACGAAAAGCACTCCTCCAAGGATCCCGTACGGGTTCAACAGGGTAAGGAGGGTCCCCTGGTAAACGCCCTCGGCATCAATGGGAATTCCCTTGAAGATGTTCGCAAAAGCCACGCCAAGCAGGAGTGCCGGAATGAAGCTCCCCGCCACGAGGCAACAGTCCCAGGTCCTTTTCCAGGTGGGGTCATTGACCTTATTGCGGTATTCAATCGCTACACCGCGGAAGATCAGGGCAAAAAGGACCAGCATGAGGGCCGAATAGAGGCCGCTGAACATCACCGCGTAAGCAGTGGGAAAGGCTGCAAACGTGACCCCTCCAGCGGCGATCAACCAGACCTCATTGCCGTCCCAGTAAGGACCCATGGCCCCATAGAACATCTGTTTATCCGCTTCGTTCCCGGCCAGAAAAGGCATCAGCGTTCCGATGCCCAGATCGAACCCATCGAGCATGAAATAAACCGCCCACAATACCCCCCACAAAATGAACCAGATCGATTCAAGCATTTTTCGGCCCTCCCGTTTGAGCGGCTGCCGGTGACGGCCCCGGCCCCTTTCGCGCGTGGCCGGCCATGAGATAGACCGCAGCGGCCCCCAGCAAGGTATAAACCAGGACAAAAGCCACCAGTGAGGTCATGACCTGGGCACCGCTGATGGGCGAAACCGCATCCGAGGTCTTCATCACACCGTAGACCACCCATGGTTGACGTCCGACTTCCGCCAGCATCCATCCGGCCTCGTTGGCGACATAGGGAAGCGGAATGGCAAAAAGCATCACCTTCAGAAAACCCGGACTGCCCTCAAGATCGTTTCGCCTGAACCAGCCATAGAGCGTTAACGCCAGGAAGAGGAAGCCGAGGCCGACCATGATCCTGAAGGAGACAAAAGGAAGTGTGACCGGAGGCCTCTCGTCCTTTGGAAAATCCTTTAGCCCCGTCACGGCCGCCTCTGCGTCATGATAGGCGAGCAGGCTCAGTGCCCCCGGAATGGCGCCGAATTCAACCAGATTTCGTTCGTTCTTCTCGTCGGGGATAACCATAAGGTACTGCGGGGCGCTCTTGCGGGTCTCCCAAAGCGATTCCATGGCAGCCAGCTTGGCCGGCTGGAGGGCGGCGACCTTGGCACCGTTCGCATGGCCCTGAACGACTTCCACAATTGAGAAGATCAGAGCGAACACAAGAGCCAGCCGGAACGATTTCGTGAAAAATACGGTGTTTTGCCTGCGCAAAAGATGGTAGGCGCTTATCCCCATCACTACGAATCCGGACAGAATGTAAGCGCCGCTCACTGTATGAATGAACTGATGGACGGCTGCAGATTGGGTGATTACGGCGAGAAAATCCGTGAGTTCCGCTCGTCCGTTGCGAATGACATAACCGACCGGATGCTGCATCCACGCGTTAGCGATGAGGATCCACACGGCCGAGAGGCTGGAAGCGATCGCCACCAGCCAGATGGTGACCGCGTGGGCCCTGGGAGACAGCCTGTTCCAGCCGAATGCCCACACTGCAACAAAGGTCGACTCCAGAAAGAAAGCAACGGAAGCCTCAATGGCCAGGAGTGATCCAAAGATGTCACCGACGTATCGTGAGTACCGGGACCAGTTGGTGCCGAACTGGAATTCGAGCGTAATTCCGGTCACCACACCGATGGCGAAATTGATGAGGAAGAGCTTTCCCCAGAATTTTGCCATGCTCTTGTAGTCTTCGTCTCCTGTCCTGACATAGATTGTTTCCATGACGGCAATCAGGATCGAAAGCCCCAAGGTAAGAGGAACAAAGAGGAAATGAAAAAAAGTCGCAGCGGCAAACTGCAACCGCGAGAGCCATAAGACATCCATACCCGTCTCCTCCTGCTCTACCTCTTAATTCAGTACAGCGTCACAGAATAGAGTGATCGGCAATGCAAGGCCGGGCTGACCCCACTGAAAAGCAGGGGAAAACCAAATCGTATTCCGGTGGGCAAGAGGAAAGGCTTGCCCACCCTTTGACCGGTGTCCTAGGCCTTCCAGAGCCCGTGCAGGTTGCAGTATTCCCTCGCCGTGACCGGCCATGCGTCAATACAAAAGACCGCTTCGGGTGCGTCACCCGGTTTCAGAAACTGCAAATAAGCCTTGTCGCCGGCAACCACCTCAATCCATTGGATGTAATGCTTCTCTTCCATGGGATGTGCGACAGATCCGACGGTGACCTTGACTCCGCCGTCTATCTTCTCGACGACCGGCACGTGCTTTTCCTTTGCTGCGTCCACGGTGTTTTCCACGAAGAGCTTCATGGGCTTGCCGCAACAAACCAGTTCTCCCACACCCCCATGAAGAACTTCAACGATGTTCCCGCATAAGTCGCATTTGTACACTTGAAGTCTTTCAGCCATGTCCATTTCCTCCCTTAAGAATGTTTACTGCCGGTTGCCTGCTCATTGGGCATTCCTGAATTCCGGCTTAAAACCTGCCGGAAGGGACATCCTTTACTACTCGACCTTGTAGAAGACTTTGGCATTCGAGGTGCAGACCGGACATCTTTCCGGGGGTCCCTTTTCACAGGTATAACCGCAAACCGAGCAGACATAATAGTCGACCTGCTCCAGGTTCCCCATCTCTTTGAGGGCCTTCTCGTAGAGCGCTGCGTGGCACTTCTCGACGTCGTTGGCGTAGCTGAGGGTGCGTTCGCCCGCCTTGTTGCCCTCTTCCCGGGCAACAGCAATCATTTCCGGATACATCTTCGTGAATTCGTGTGTCTCGCCGGCAATCGCGTCCTTCAGGTTATCGACAGTGCTCTTGATCTTCCCTGCGGTGCGTAAATGCGCGTGAGCGTGCACCGTTTCGGCTTCGGCTGCAGCCCTGAAAAGCCTTGCGATTTGGGCGTAACCTTCCTTTTCGGCCTGCCTGGCGTATGCGAGATACTTGCGATTGGCCTGAGATTCACCGGCAAAAGCTTCCAGCAGGTTCTGTTCTGTTTTGCTCATCTTGTTCTCCCTTCTCAAATCAAGTCCTTCATCGTGTTGATCAACTCTCCTGTGAGCCGCTCTTTCCTCTTCAGCCAACTTCTTGATCTTGAAGGCCGAATCCCTGAGAACGCCGTACAAGACCCCACAACCGACATCCTCTCTCGCCAGATCACCCCTGTCCGCGATTTTGATCATTCGATCCGCCAGGTCAAGGGTCTGAATGAGCAGGTCGTCGCATGGCCTTGTCATCCTGCACGCTCCGGAAGATTTGTTGCTGTTATTCTACGATTCCTCGACGTACAGAGGCAAGGTCCATACCATCCGGGTGATCTCTGCAAAGACTACAATGATCGATCCTGTTTTCCGTCAGTTAGCACCAGAAATCAGGGGTCTGCAAGAGCGACTTCGAATGATGGCCGAGATGGACATGAAACACCGTGTGAGACACAACTGACCGGCATTCAAGCTATGATCCTCAGGATCTGCTTTCAAAATACGGCAAGCGAGAGAGAAAAAACGGGTCCTGGATGTCTCAGGTATGATCCCGAGACACTATTGTATTATGAAACACGAGGCATGTCAGCAAGAAAACGGTAGAGGGTTGCTCGGCCGACTCCCAGAAGTCTGGCTGCGCTGGATTTGTTGCCGCCGGATTGTTTCAATGCGTGGATTACGGCAGCTTCATCAAGCTTCCTGGACGGGCCCGGTTTAGGGCTGGTCAAAGCGCCCTGGCGAAATTCGATGGGCAGATTCTCCGGATGGATCACTCCTCCTTTCGAGGTAACCAGGGAGAAGTGAATGGCATTGCGCAACTCTCTGACATTGCCGGGCCACGCGTAGTTCATCATAAGCGCCAGGGCTTCCCTGGAGAGTCCTTTCGATTTCTGGCCCCTCACCGAGGCCTCCTTCAGGAAATGGCCCGCGAGCAGAGGAATATCGTTCTTGCGCTCGCGAAGCGGGGGCAAATGGATGGGAACTACATTCAGGCGATAGTAGAGGTCCTCCCGGAAAGCCTGTTTTTCCATTTCGCGCTTGAGATCGCGGTTGGAGGCGCTGATGACCCGCACACTGACCGTAATGGTCTTCTCGCCGCCAACCCGCTCAAAAGTCCCTTCCTGCAGCACCCTCAG
This sequence comes from uncultured Syntrophobacteraceae bacterium, assembly GCA_964441945.1. Classification (GTDB taxonomy): domain Bacteria; phylum Desulfobacterota; class Syntrophobacteria; order Syntrophobacterales; family Syntrophobacteraceae; genus JADGQM01. The sequence goes on along the minus strand of CAYTWB010000102.1, from coordinate 5,746 downwards.
CAGCTTGACCTGCATGGGTTTGGGCAGCTCCGACACCTCATCGAGGAAGATCGTGCCGCCATGAGCCAGCTCAAAACGCCCCTTCTTGTCCCGGATCGCCCCGGAGAACGCCCCCTTGACATGGCCGAAAAGCTCGCTTTCGAGCAGTCCTTCGGGGAGAGCTCCACAATTAACCGGAACAAATGGACCCCCGCTCCGGTAACTCTCATGGTGAATGGCGGCTGCGACCAGTTCCTTGCCTGTTCCCGTTTCGCCGCTGATGTGCACCGGAAAATCGTTGGTTGCCAAATCCCGGATTTGTTCGAAAATATCGAGCATCTTCCGATCTCGGCCGATTATGCCGGCAAAGCTGGTCAACTCCCCCAAACGGGTTTTCAGGCCGAGGAGATCGGTCATGTCCCGGAAGGCGGCGAGCACGCCGACGAAGCATCCTTTCTCATCAGTCATTCCTGTGACGGACATCTCGAGCCGACGGGGATCACCGCTCCGGGTGAGGATATTCAGGGAGTAACTCGTATGGGTCAGAGTCTGGGGTACCTCGCCACAAAACGAACAGTGATTGCCGCAAAAAGGCCCGCCCAAGGCCTGATGACAGTCCTTCCCGATGACGTCCTCTTTCCTGAACCCGGTGATCATTTCCGCCGCCCGATTGAAAAAGAGGATGCGCCGGCTCTTGTCGTGAGCGATGATCCCCTCCATCAGGTTATCGAGGATTTGTTCGAGATTCTTTTTGTCAGCCAGCAGGGTTTCCAGATCCAGATCATTCATCCTTGCGCCTCGATCAGGGAGGAAGGCAGACTCGTATGTTGAAGGACGCCGAAAAGCACTCATTCCCATCGACCCTATCCTTATCCAATATTCGCCTTTTCCTCAATGCAATTCTCCGATTTACGGTACACCATCATCGGATTACCCTTCTGATAGGCCGGGATTGAAGCCCTTTCAGGATGACCTTCTTCTTGATTCCGCAAGGCTGGCGGGATCATGCAGTGAGGGACCCGACGACCTCTCGCCATGGATCGAGATGACTTGTTGCGCCGATTGGGGTCATCGCGTATTAGTGGGATTTCCGTTAAAGGTCCTCACGCGGAGACGCGGAGGACGCAGAGCTTTTTCTTGAATCTCCGCGCCTCTACGTCTCCGCGTAAATCTTTACAGGATGGGCGAAGAACTCATGTCCCCCACTAAACCGTGTTGAGCCAAAGATTGTTGCCGGAATGCTATTGAGCTTTATTGATTTGGAGATTGTTCCGAGCCAGAACTTTGCTCGCAGTGATGGACAGGTCGTGCAAAGCTATGGGTTTCATCAGCAGTCCCTGAATTCCATAAAGTTTTATTCTGTCCTCATCGATGGCTTCACTGAATCCGGTGCAGAGGATTATAGGAATGTCGGCTCGGACGGCGAGAATTGCTCGCGCCAGGTCAAGCCCTGTCATGTGAGGCATCGTCATATCGGTGATGACCAGGTCAAAACTCTCGGCATGTGTTTCAAATGCCTGGAGCGCATCCGAGCTGCTATATCTTGCGACAACCTCATAGCCCAGGCTTTCCAGCATGTCCTTGAGCATGTCGACTATCATCTTTTCGTCGTCAACCAGCAGAACGAGACCCTTTCCCGTGGGCATTGATGCGGACCCGGCGACCACAGGGGGCTGAATCGTTCTAGTCCTCGGTAAATAGACATTGAAGGTGGTGCCCTCCGCGGTCTTGCTGGACAGAGTAATCCCTCCGGACAACTTCTTGACGATCCCATAGACTACGGCCAGACCGAGACCGGTCCCCTCGGAGGGTCCTTTGGTAGTAAAGTATGGATCGAAGATGCGCCGCCTCACCGTCTCGTCCATGCCGTGTCCTGTATCGGAAATCGAAAGTCTCAGATAGGCTCCGGGCTCAAGGTCCGCAATTTCGGTCCTGGCGCTTGAGTCGATATTTTCATTCCTGAGAGCGATAGAAAGCACACCGCCTTTCTCGCGCATGGCGTGGGCCGCATTCGTGATGAGATTCATCAGCACCCGGTGGATCTGGGTGGGATCGGCCATAACGGTGCTCTGTAAGGCATCCTCATCAAGGGCCTGGCGAATCTCGATCGTGGATGGCAGCGACGATCTGAGCAATTTAAGCGTCTCCTTGACAAGGAGGGCGACTTGCACCGGCTTCTGTTCCTGTTCGGTCTTCCGGCTAAAGGTCAGGATCTGCTTGACAAGGTCCTTCGCGCGTTTCCCGGAGAGAAGAATCTGTTCGAGATTGTGGTGAAGCCGACTGTTCTCGGGGACTGAATTCAGCGAGAGCTCCGAGTAGCCAATGATTGGAGAAAGGATGTTATTGAAGTCATGAGCAATTCCCCCGGCGAGCGTCCCTATGGCTTCCAGCTTCTGGGCCTGATTCAGTTGGGCTTCGAGGATTTTGCTGTCTGTGATGTCTTGAACCGTACCTTCCAGATAGGCTACCTTTCCATTCTTGTCACGAACAGCATGCATGTTGAGGGCTACCCAGGCAATGCTCTCGTCCTTCCGATAAAACTGAGTCTCAAATTCTCTAACCGAACCATATTCTTCGATCCGCTGCAGAAGCTCGGTGCGGCGTTCGGGGTTGACATAGAGTTGTGATGCCAGGTCCGAGATCGTGTTCATCAGCTCTTCCGGCGAGTCATATCCCAGGATTTCGGCAAGGGCCGGATTGGCGTTGATGCAACGTCCTTCGACAGTTGTCTGGTATATGCCCTCTACTGCATTCTCGAATATGCTTCGATATCTTTCCTCTGTCATTGCGAGCGCTTCCTCCACACGCCTCCGTTCGGTAATGTCCCGCATCGACTCAATGGCTCCGACAACACACCCTTTGGAGTCGCGTAGAACACTTGCCTTCCCCAACAGGTACATTTCACCGCCCATCGTCCCGGTCACATAGGCTTCGGCCGCCAGCACGGTGCCTTTCCTTTCAATCTTATGATAGTTCGGCTCGACTTCCTCCCCGGGATTGAGAACAAGGTCAATAAGAATTGGCCTGCGTTCTCCGTATAACGGCACGGCATACTCATGGTCTCCCTTGCCTATGACATCCTGGGCCTTGACACCCGTCATCTCCTCCAGGGCTTTGTTCCAGGCGATCACCTTGCCTTCGTTATCAATGACAAGGGTTGCATCGGGCAAGAAGTCAATGATATTGGCGAGTTGCTGTTGCGATTCTCTAAGTGCCTCCTCGGCTTGTTTGAGCTCCGTAATGTCCCAGCGGACACCGATCATGCGCACGGGTTGTCCTGCGTCGTCACGGTACACTCTTCCCCGATCGGCAAGAAAATGAACATTGGAGTCCGGCCAGATCACCCGGTAGGTCGTGGAATAGTCGGCAGATCCATTGAGGGCTACGGTCTTCTCATCTCTGACACGTTCCCGGTCATCTGGATGGATCATGCTGAAGAAATCTCTGGAGTTTCCGGAGTAGGTGCCGGGTGGCAGGCCGAAAAGCCGGTGTTGATAATCGTCCCAGATGGCCTTGTTTTCAAGGATGTTCCTATCCCAAATGCACGCCCGTGAGGACTCGAGGGCCAGGTTTAGCCGCTCCTGACTATCGAGGAGCGAATCTTCCGCTCGCTTTCGTTCGGTAATGTCGCGCACGAAGGCAGCTGCATGCCAGTGGCCGTCTATTTGAAAACTGGAGAGGGAGAGCTCGATTGGGAACTCTTCTCTGTTCTTGCGCAGGGCATACAGCTCCAGGGTTTTACCCGCTGATTGCCCCCAACCGGTCTCCTTGAATGCCTCAAAGGCGGCAAGGTGTTTGTCGAGATATCGGCTCGGAGCAAGCAGGGAATGGACATTCTGTCCCAATACTTCAGCAGCACCGTAGCCGAATATTCTCTCGGCAGCAGCGTTCCAAAAGGTGACTAGCCCTTGATTGTCGAGCATGATGATCGCATCTTGAGCTGAATCGCTGATCGCCCTGAACCTCCGCTCGCTTTCCCAAAGAGCATCCTCGGTTTGCCTGCGTTCGGTGATGTCGATATCAATCCCATGAAAGCCGCTCAAAAGCCCTTCTGAGCTGAAGACTGGCGTTGCGCACGTTTCAACCATGACAATACGCCCGTCCCGGTGGACAAGAGAGTTCTTAGAACCGAGGAACTCACCAGGGTCTTCATAGGCTGTGGTGAACCGCCTCATGTTGTTCTCCGACGAGTCAGGGGCCATGAAATCGAATACTGTTTTCCCGAGCATCTCCGAGGGGGCGTATCCCAAGATCGTCTGTGCCTGATTGCTCACGTAGGTGAAACGTGCCGAAGTATCCGTTTCCCAGATAATCCCCGTGACATTCTCCACGAGGTTCCGATATTTCTCTTCACTCCGTCTGAGAGCTTCGTCTCGCTTGAGTCGTTCTTCATTATCGATGAAAGTCCAGGAGAGCAGCACCGTTGCCAGGGGGTACACAACGAGAAGCGGCAAGCCTGCCTGTCGAAGCACTTCATGCCCGGTACCGTCCGGCAAAGCCAATACCAGGGCCAGCATGACGGCATGGATCAAGAATGCAAACCCTATCAGGGGAATGATTCCCATCAGACGCTCGTTTCGCTGCCGAAGATAGTAGAAGGCAACGCCCAAACCGGCAGACTCCAGTGTGATCCCGATTCCGGTGAGGGCTCCGGGACCACCTAGAAGGAGTCGGTATGCAGCACAAATTGCAGCGGCAATCGAGGCGACAATGGGACCGCCAAACAAGCCGGAAACCCCAAGAATGATGGAACGGCCGTCAAGAAAGATCCCGGGCGCAAAATTCAGGGGCAGCACCATACTCGTAGCTCCAATGCCACCGAACAGCAGACCGGACAGGACCTGATACTTGAAGGTATCCTTATCGCACTGGCGCACAATCATCTGATGCACCGCAGAAAGGGCAATCAATATGGAGATGTTTTGGACCAGACTGAGAATCATTCAATGCCCTTTGGTTCGGGATGAATCACAGAATGCACACATCTGGTTGTCGGGTTTTCAGGTCCAGGGTCATCTCTGGTTCTGCCGCCGTCACCAGAGCTGGGAATGGCATTGTCGGATAATCCGGACATGCTGTGCTTCTCAAAGAGACTCATTGGCGCAATTCGGCTGTAAAGCAATCTATGTGCCGCCAACTCGGCCTTGTCTCAGCGCCAGTATCACGAATGATTCCTGTCTTGTCTGAAGCCGAACCGGATTTACTGCATAATCAGGTCCCATGGTCCAGGGATTGATCGAGATGCCAAGTAATGCTGTTCCTCATCTTGACTCGCCCGGCAAATACGCCTATCGTGCGACGGGTATCAAATAGTTCCACAATGCATGGATTGATTGAGCCTTGATGTAACGTTCCGACTCAGTTCGATCTGGAGGAATTTCGCTTTTTCCTGTTCCCTGTATCCCTTCCAATATTTTTCGACGACGGACAGGAGCATGGCGGGAACGGTGTTGGACGATATCCGGATCGGGACCTGATTTGACTCGGGACAATGTGCAAGGCTTTCGCTGAATCTTGGACGGCAGCTGATGCCTGATCAACGGGATTGGCGCAGTAAGAATGTTGAATCGCCCGCTGGATCACGCTATGTTTCGATGGATTCAGGCAGGTGAGCCGGGCAAGGGCCTGAAGCGCATCACAACGAGTCGAGATTCTTCAAGGAGTGTCAGGTGACAAAGAAGATCGTGATTGGTTTTGTGGGTTTTGTCATGATTAGGAGTCATCCAACAATAACCTAGAGCGGTGCAGATAGCGCTAGACAAAGGGG
>CAYTWB010000101.1:0-11429 GCA_964441945.1 uncultured Syntrophobacteraceae bacterium | reverse complement strand
AGCCGCTTAACAATGTGAGAGATGGACTCTCAGAGTCAACGTGTAAGAATCTATGGGCGCTCCCTTGCCGGTCTCACCAGGATGTTCTCCTCGTCCGATTGAGCCTGATCTTCCTTAATCTGATCGTCGAGGTAGGTGTCGGGGGAGACATCGGCCTCCGCAGCCGCTTGCTCAACCTGGGCCTGAGTAACGGGCGGTATGCGCGACCCCGCCTGGGCCTCTTCCGGCGGCAGGGGATAGAACCGAACCTTCTGAGTGGGCTCGGGCATTTCGACCCCGGCGCCGTCCAAGGCCGCCTTGACGACGCGAATGGCTTCGCTTTGCACCTTGAGGAAGTCGACTTGGCGCTGATCGACCCAGCCGAAGAATTTCACGACAACATTGAAATCCGCCAGTTCCTCCACCCGCATGAAAGGGCCGGGATCGGATACGACCCCCTTGATTCTGCGCAAGGCATTACAGCCCACTTCCTGGACCCTGGCCAGGTCCTCGGTCACGCCGACACCTACATGAAACCGGAAACGGCGCATAGGGTTACGGGTGTAATTGTAGATAGTGGTCTTGAATACCGTTGAGTTGGGGATCACCACGTGGTTTCCGTCCAGGGTCATCAGCACCATTTCGCGTGAGGTGAGCCTGACCACCTTTCCCTCGTGCGTGCCGATCTGAACCAGATCGTTGATGGCAAATGGACTGCGAATGCTCAGCAGCACCCCTGCCAGGTAGTTCTCCACAATGTCCCGAAAGGCAAAGCCTACGGCCAGTCCGGCTACGCCCGCAGTCCCGGCCAGGGCGCCCACCAGTGTTGTGAGATCCAGGATGTCCAGGGCAAGGATCACACCCGTGAGCATGATGGCAGCCCGCAGTATCTGGTGAATCAGATTGCGCAGCAGCGGGTTGATGCCAAAACGCCGGTATGGAACCTCCCATCGGGCGGCGTAATGGGCGAGCAGCCAGAAGAGGAATATGATCACGGCGGCGACAATGAGCAGAGGCAGGTACTTCATCGCCTTGTTGATGTTTTGCTCGATCTTCTTGATGGCGGGATTGACGCGCGTTTCAACATCGGTCTTCTCCTCGATGCTGTTGACCACATAGACCACGTCCTTGAAACGGGCGACCATATCCTCGGCGGCTATCCTGTCCTTGGCCCGCAGAACCGCGCCGGAAAGCTTGACCACCCCGTCCTCCACGTCGACGCGCACCTCCTTGAATTCATCGATGCGAGAGAAGATCGCGCCGAGACGCTGCTTGAGCTCGGAGTCAGGTGCGGCATCCACCGAGAGGAGCCTGTTCTGAAGGCTTTGCCTGGCATTGTTTTCCACTGGAAGGTCCTGGGCTGTTGCGCGGGATGTCAAAAGGGACAAAGCGAGCCAGAGGCTCATGATTAAGACTTGCCCAAGCCGATCGTTCCTGCCGATCCTCTTCACCCGTAATGCAGCCATTCTCCGTTTCCTTTGCCGGCCAAAGTGCGGCGGCTGGTCCGCCGCAAAGCCCGAACCTTTGCCGGCTTCATTGTTCATTCTTTGAGAGACTCCTCATCCCGCTGGGTTACCGGTGGCGGCGCTGGAACGGCTTCGCTGACACCGTTATTGGAATCCGATTGTCCCTTTGCTGCATCGCCGGCTGCCGGCTCAACGGCTCCTGAATCATCTTTGTCTGAAAACGTCTCACTCAGCGGGACGGCATCCTGCTCTGTCTCCCGTTCGTTGACCAGCAGGATCTCTTTGGAGGCGCTCACGAACAGTATATTGCCGAGGTGCTCATATCCCTCGAATACTTTCTCCTTCTCGTGCTTGAGGGCCCTGCTCTGAATGCCCACGATGGTCAGATCGGCGTCTATTGAGTTCTCGTTGATGATGGCCTTGCGATCTTTGTCAGCCTGTTGAGCGATGAACCGGATATTCTTCTCGGATATGGGGAGCCTTCCGGAACTCACCAGAGACGTGAAACGCTCCTTTTCCACTGCAAGCCCTCCTGGCGGAAAGATGGCAAAGACCTTGATGATCCCTCCCTTCCACTCGTAGTGACCAAGAATGATATAGGCCAGCAGGATCATCAAGCCGGCGTTCTCGTAGTCATTCGCCGTGAGCCAGATGTGAACTTCCTTGCGGTAGCCGAAACCCCTCTCCGAGGTTGCCAGAATGCACACATCGAAGTCCGTGGCTACGACCAATTGGTAGTTTTCGATGATCCTCGCGAGTCCGTTCGGTTGATACTTGGAATACTCGAGCAGAATGACATTGTTCTCCTTCCCCGACACACCGGGAAGCTGGACGAGTTGCGAGATGGCACTGGTGTACGAGGGACTGACGAGGGTATCGACGTACACATTCCCCTCGCTCGTGCCCGCCATGGTAACCAGTCGGTGGAGGGTGTTCTTCGCCTCCTCGTGGGTTGTTTTGGAAAGGTAACCCTCGATATAGTGAATGTAGGTACCGAAGCCGTACCGGTGGGAGATCCACCGGAGCAAGTCGAAGGCAGCGAGACGTTCGAAGGAACTTCCCGAAATGCAGACCACCGCAGGCCGCCAGTTCTCCACTTCCTCATGCCGCCGGGACTGCTGGAGGAAGACTTGGAGCTGTCTGCTGATTTGAAAGATTGCGTCCTGAAAGAGCCTGGCCAAGCCTGTCCGCTGGGGGTGAGCGTGGCTGATGAGAAGATAGGCGGCCCCCATGAGCACCAGGGCAAGGCCCGCGTAGAAGGCGCTCATTTCAAACATGAGCCACACGCAGGTCACTGTCCCGAGCAGCGAGATGTACCAGCGGGAATGGAACAGCGGGCGATAGGAGGGGTGCGCCGCGAAATGTTCCAGGAAAGAGATGAGGCAAATCGAGCCGTAGGTCACCATGAAGAACATCGAGATGACCTGGGCGACAAAATCCACATCGCCTACGGCCACGAAGGTGACGGCAAGGACGGAGCTTACCAGCGTGGCTCGGAAAGGTTCGTTGGTGACCGCCTTGCCTTTGGCCAGCCAATGATTGACGGCCGCGGAGGGCAACATGCCGTCACCGGCGATGGCCTGGAGCGTGCGGGGACCTACGAGGATCGAACCCAACGCCGACGACAGCGTTGCGCAGGCGAGCCCGATGGGGATTATAGGCCCCCACAGGGCGATCCTGGCCATGATGAGCTGGTCTGCGACCAGATCTTCGGGGCTTGCCGACGAGGCTAGTTTCAGGGCAACAAAGATGTAGACGATCATGCCGCAAAGGGTTGCGGAGAACGTGCCCAGCGGAATGGCCCGCTTGGGGTCCCGGAGATCTCCTGACAGTCCGACTCCCGCGGTCATGCCCGTGAACGCGGGAAAACAGATGGCGAAGACACGAAAAAAGCTGTCCGGATGCTGGACACTGGCAAGCAGAGGGTGAATACCGTTTGCCGGCGCCGATACCGGAGCTCCCAGGAAGAAGAGAGCGAGAGACAGGAACAGGAGGCCGACAATGGCATAGAGCGCCGCCACCCCCACATTGGCGCCGCCAAAGCTCATAAGCAGAGCAAGGAGCGCCATGGTGGGAAGGCTGATCAATCGCGGGTCCGCAACGACGATCCCGAAGGTTTCCCGAAGATAGTCAAAAACCGGGCCGAAAGCTTCGGCGAAAGCAATGACGTAGAAGGCGATGCTGATGGTCTGCGAAAGGTACAGCGCAAGCCCGGCAGCCGCGCCGATAAGAGGGCCGAAGGAACGTGAAATGATGAAATACTCCCCTCCACCCTCGACTCTCTGATTGGTGGCAATCTCGGCAAGGGCAAGTGCGGTGGGGATCGTGACCATGTGTCCGAGAAGAATCATGGCCACCATGCCTGGAAAACCCAAGTTCCCCGTAGCGTAGCCGAAACGGAGGAACAAGATGGCCCCGAGAATCGTCGAAATGGCTGCCAGAAAGACCGGGGCAGTCCCGAAACCGTTGGTTGTCCTTGGCACTGTTGATCTCCTTCTAAGAAGACTCTGAGCACGGAACTTCGTGCTTCCGATCATCGTGCGGTTAGTTAAACCCTGCAAGAGGACGGCATGATACTCCGGAAGGGTTTTCTTAGTTCGTTGTGCTCCCCGGTCATTGCGTTTGCGGGAAGGACGACATAGAGCTTAAGTTTTTCCTCAAGGCCAGAGGACAGGCTGCTAAAGGGAGGGTAATTCTTCACCGTGCTTTCGAGGTATTTTGCGAAAACCCGTGATCCTTGAATGCCAATACGGCTCAAAGGCTGAGCAGGTGGTCCCCAGCTTACTGGAGGCGTGATAAAAGAGCGCGGTGTCCTCCACCAGTCCGCAGTGTCCCAGCCGATTGAAGAAAACGACCGTCCCGAGCTGCCACTGTTCTCCTTCATCAACCTTCGGCAGCATGAAGAACAGCTTACGCGCGCCCGTTCGCTTGATACGGATCCCGCTCTCGACCATCACACGCCATACGAAACCCGAACAATCGAAACGCTTGGGCCCGGCGCACCCGTAACCGTAAGGGTATCCGAGATAGCGCCCAATGGTCCGTCTGAGTTGATTGGCCCATTCGAACCGGGATTCGTCGGGCGATTGACCGCTTCCTGCAAGATGGGTCACCGGAACGGCGAACAAGATAAGAACTGCCAACAATACCGCCACCGCCCGGGGCCTCACTGAATGGCTCCCGCAAGGAGGATTCCCAAGGCTATGAAAAGACCGGCAAGAAATACCGCCACCGCCACATTGCCGGCTTTGAGCTGGTTCGCAAAATCCATACTGGGGATCATCCAGTTGAATACTTTGAAGGCGGAAAAGAATCCCAACAGTCCGAGGAACAGGGAGATCGCAATAGAGAGGCCGTAGTGAAAAACGTCCATACAGATGTCCTTTCATTTTACGTTCGTGCGTGTGCTTCTCACTTCCAAGCCATCCGACATGCCACATCAATGCGGGCCAGCGGGCGCGGGATGAATTTCCACCATCCCTGGCCGGGCGGCATTATAGCAGATGCGCGCATGAGCACACCAGCCGGAAAAAGCCACCATCGACGCATGGCAGCCCTTGAGCTTTCGGATTCATACTGGAACCAAAAATACCGGATTGTTGGCGCCGTCGATGACAAGGTCGGTCACGCTGCCCACGGAAGCCTGACGCTCCAGCCGGCCGCGGCCGTGCGTCGTCAGCATGATCAGATCCGCTTTCTCAGAGGCGCTGACGCCCAGGATGGTGCGGACGGCGCCGGAGCCCATGACCAGGCTGCTAGCCTGGTAGCCCCTTTCCCGTAAGGCCTGTGACACGGTTTCCAGGTAGGTCTCCAGGCCGGAGTGTTCGGACTCATTCTCAGGAACGGACAAGAGCGTTATCTCGCTTCCGAATGTCCGCGCCAAGGCTCTGGCGTAACGCAGCACCCCCTCCGCAGCCTCGGAGCCGTCCAGGCATACAAGAAGTTTCTTAAACCGGCTGGTCCTGCTCTGCCACCTCGCAGTCGGACGGAGCAACAGCAAAGGGGTCTTAAGGATGCGGATCAGTCGGTTGGCGACGTCACCGGCGTAAAGGCGGTCGAGGCCTGGCATCCCGTGGGTACTCATGACGATCAAATCCGCTTTGATCTCCACAGCCAGACTGTTTATCCCGACCGCTGCCGGGCCGTCCTTGCGCACGGCTTCGGCTGGCAGTTGGAGCTTTCTCAATTGCCAGAGGAAATGATCGAGATAAATCCTTAGGTCGCCCTCGTCTTCGGAGGGACCATCAGTACCCCGGGCCGGCATGACGTTGGCCAGGGTGAGATGCGACTTATAGACGCTGCAAAGAACCTGTGCCAATGGGAGGGCATGCTCGGCAAATGCCGTTCCGTCCAGCGGCACCAATATTTGTCGGAACTGGGTCTCGTGCTCCGGGCGGTTCTCTCTCTGGAAGGGTAAAAGGTATTGACCGACGAAAAACCTGCCAAGATGGTTTTCAAGCGGTTTCGGCTCCCCCAGCCTGGATCGGAAGTGGCCGAAAGCCAGATAGAGAACCGGAACGAAGAGGAAATACGTCCAGGCTCCCTCCCGGAAACGTTCAGCGAAAATGATAACGGTGGCACCTGAGGTGAGCATGGCCGCTATCACCGTGCCCGCGAGTGAAGCAAGTCGATGCCCTGAAAATGACGCGCGCAGTTCCCTCCCCAGTCGTTTGGCGGCCGCCCAGCCGGTCATGCTCAGGAGGACAAAAACTCCGGCGGCATAGACGGCCAGGTAAGTCTCTTCGTGGGTCCCGAGAACCAGGAAGCAGAAAGATACCAGGGCGGCCTCGAGCCAGACTGGGGTGTCGGCTACATCAAACCTGTTCCTCTCGCCGAAGAAGGCGGGGATATAGTGGCGATAGCGCAGTCCGAGAGCGAGATTCTGCAGTCCTTGGGCGCTTGCAGCGGCAGCTGAACCCAGAACGATGACACCGATAAGCGTGCCCGCGTAGGGCAGGGGCTCCGGCAGAAGGCGATCCATAGTCTGCGTGAAGACCGATACCTCCGGATTGGTGGGATCGGACAGCCGAAAAATCGCCGGCCCCACGATCAGCATGGTGAAGGCCGTTGTCCCCATGATGATCAGCAGGCTCATGAAGGCTTTGCGGCTCTTTTGCTGTGCCGTGCCGTCATAAGCGGCGACGAGGTTGGCAAAGATTTCAATGCCTGTCATCAGCGCCAGGATGTGGGCATAACCGCTGAGGGTGAAGTGGAGGTAGGGAGGGGTGAAGGCCTCCAGGTTCAGAGCCGGCAGCATAAAACCCAGTTTCCAGATTGTGGCGAAGATCAGGATCCAGAGCAAAGCCAGGACCGCAAGCGTGGCTGGGCCAAAAACACGCGCCGCTACTCTTGGTCCTCGATTGACAAGGTAGCCGGTTAGCAGGGTGAAAGCGATCGCCGTCAGGCTGCGGTACTGTATTCCCAAAAAGGATTGATTCAAGATCGGGATGCGGTCCGCAATGAAAGTCACCAGCGCCGCCATGCTGACCAGGAAGGTCAGGGTATATTCAATGAAGGTGATGCCGGCGTTGACCTTGACCGCCCAGCTACCGAATTCCTCCTCGCTGAGCCCGCTGCCGCCGCTGCCATCCACCACCCAAACCATGACAAGGCGATACATCGCCGAAACCATGATCACGGTCAGAACGACAAGCCAGATGCTGGCGCCGAAGGTGATCTGGGCAACGCCTGCCACCACGATGAGCTTCAGGAACGGACCGAAAACGTAAAGGGGGGAAGTTGCCGGATCGCCGCCGCCGGCAAGGGCTCCTTCAAAAGAATTCGAGAGCTTGTGGGATACGGTTGCCAATTGCTTTTCCCTCGGTATCAACGGCCAATCATCGGCCTTGGCCTGATCGAAACTAACATCCAATACAGATTGCTTCAGGCTCGATCTCCAGCGGCAGCGGGGTGGAGTATATCATTTCTTTCAGCTTCTTAAACCCTCGGGAGGGGCTTTCCGATAGGTACTCAGGCTGTGACCTATGGGGAAACCCCAGCGAAGGTCGCATAAAACTGTGTGGCAGGATGGGATGTTGCATATGGCGTACGCTTACTGTGCCTGCCCTACCTCCACTTCATAATTTGGAGTGGATCGGGTAGGGGTTTGGAGACCTCCATGAGGGGAGTCATTCGATCTTCCGTTACGAGTATCAGGTTGTACTGAATTGCCAGCGACGCCACCCAGATATCGTTTTCCTGTGTCCCGTGCAGTTCTTTGGCGCTTGTGCGCTCGAAGAGGTCTTCCGGCCATTTCCTGGTAATTCTTCCTTTGCGGTCTAAGGGTGCATAGGCTTTGAAGAGCTCCGCACGGAGATCTGAGTAAGGGGCGACAGTGTGCTTGTCGGGCTCAAGCACTTCATGATATCTAGCCATCTCAGTTCTCACAGCTTTCTGGCGTTCAACATGCATTTCCGGAGCCGTCTTCAACCCATACTCAACCTCAGCCAGGGCAATGATGGATATCCAAACCGGGGCGGGGGAAACGGATGAGAGAAATGATCTGATTTTGTCATGGTCTGCATGTCTGGCATCCCATAGCACACTGGCCGCGTTGGTATCCAGCAGGTAACCGTCCATGGATATCACCTCTGCTCGAGCGCCAAGACTAATTCATGGATTTCTTCGGAATCAATTGGGGTAATCCTCTTAAGCAACTCTCCAGCGCTGGCTTGTTTAAGGTCCATCTCAATGAACCTATACAAAGGTATATACGGCCTGAAGTCTGCCGGGTAGTAATCTGGGAATGGAAACGGCAAGGGTCGCGGATATCCCCTGAAGAACTCCAACAATTTGCGTTCGAGCTTGGGTGGGAGGTCGTAAGCTTTTAAGACCAAGGCATCGATTTTGTAAAGAGTCCGGATACAGTCTTGAATGATGGCTTGTTTGTGGGCATTGGTGTCCAACTGCGGTCTCAATGCACCATAGTGCTTGACGAGTTCTGTGACCTTTTCACTGTCCATGGCGTTGGCAAACGGGACTGGTATTTGTTCAACTACACCGACGGAATTGTCACGACCATAGCCTTTGGAAAAGAGGAACGCGTTGACCAATGGGGAATTAGTTATTGTGGCAAGAGATTCTAAACTAATCTCAACTTTCGGCCACATTCCAAAGAAATTCTTGTAACAAACCAGCCCTTCATAATCTGAGTACCCAACAATCCGCCATGGGCTTCGGCTCATTCTGCGACTAGTGGCAATTACCTTGGGTTTGTCCCACGGCAAGTTATGAGCGGTTGTGCGTCGATATTGTTCATCCAAATTAAGATAGACAAATTCTGTGGCATGGTATGGCTCAATCTTTCCATGGGAAGTATCTAGGCCCTTTGAGAAGCCGGACTTCTCGATAGGTGATATGAGAATACCTCTGCTGTCCCTGAGTGAAATATTCCACTCAATGCCCCTGTGAATCTCCGCTATATCCGCCATCTTAGGATAAGCATGCAAATAGTCCCAGAGCTCGGAAAGAGGTGGATTCCAGAGCCTCATTGGTCTTTCAAGGACTGAGCGATTGATGACTTTCACCGCTTCTTCTGGCAGTTGGCCCGTTTCAAGCAGCGCCTGCCTGTCATTATCCCGTATCCAGAAAGTGCGCGTCAGAACTTTGGCTTGCGCCGAATCGTTCCGTTCCGAAGCCAGCAATAACACCGTCTCTTGATCCGAAAAGGCGAAAATGCGATCCGGCAATGCGACCGTTTCTACGGCCTGGTAAATCTTGGCTATCTGGTCCTGAAGGTCTCCGTACCTGCCTCCAAGAATGGCGGATTTGGGCAGCACGAATCCGAACATGGCGGGGGGATTTGTCAGAACCTTTCGGAGCAGTTCATAGGGTTTATGGGCACTCGATATCCGTTGCCCGTAGCGATTTCTCTCAGCGACGGTAAAATCCTCGAATGGGGGGTTGCAGAGGACGATCTGCCCCCTTGACAACTGCTGTTCCAGCACATCAGCGGCAAAAATGTCGTCAGAAAGGATTGCCCATCCATTAGGGTTGGGATAGTCGGCTAGGGTGAGGGAAAGGCGACACACTTCTGCTGCAAAGGTGTCCATTTCTATGGCTATCAGACGATCTTTGAGATAGCTGTGCTTCTCCTGGTTGCTCCAGGCCATGGGCAAGAGCTCGCGCAGCCGCCGCAACGCGGCGATAAGAAAAACGCCATGGCCGGCGCAAGGCTCCAAGACGTGACGGTCTTGCTGGGGCAATGATTCAACCGGAAGGCGGTCAACCATGAGCTCGGCAATGGCCGGAGGGGTGCTGTGGATGCCGAACTGCTTGCGGGTTTCTTTACGTATCAGTGTATTTTCATAGATGAAAGCAAGATCATCCACGGAAATGTTCTGGAAGTTGAAGGCATTCCTAAACTTATCCCATACAAGCTGCTGCGTATTCGGCTCATCAAGGATCCGCCCCGAATCGACCCCCTCAAATCCGTAAAATCGCTGGATCTCGTTGATTACGGTTTGAGCATCAGGCAAAGTCCAATTGCCGGGATGCCTCCTGTCCTTGAAGATTTTCGCTGCAAGGCATCGAAAAACCATGCGAAACAGGGAAGTATCGTCAAGCTCGAAACCCTTTGTATTGCGTTTGTAAACAGCAGTGGCTTCAAACAGGATCTCCTTCAGCAAACGATCCAGCTTTCCATGGATCATGCCCTTCAGGGCGGGGAGAAGCCCGATATCCACGAAATCGAGCTGAACTGAACCCGTGAGAGGCGCGATAGCCTTGGCACGGAAGATAGCATCAGGCATCCATTTCTGTCGGTTGAGCTCGAATGCTCTCGGGATGTATGGGGCTTGGATCGATTCCAGGAAGAGGGCCTGGCCGGAAGCAACGACTTGGTATCGGTCGGCACGATCTGGATAGACCTCGAAAAACATGGGGGCACCCAAGGCTCTGTGGGCTGAAACATGTTCTGGCCCTGCCCTGCCGTTTGCAGTAAGCACCCCAATACAGGCATTACGGTAGGATGGGGGCCATTGGGCGAACGTCGCCATGGGGACACGGAGTTCACGAGTCCCTGCCGCAGACGCGTCATCAAATTCGTAGTCCACCTGCAGGAGTTGATCTACATATCCCAGGCCGATCAACTCATCACGAACCGTTGATAAGATGTCAGGGTCGCGTGCGTTCATTAACTCGTTCTCCCAATGCTACCCAAGGCGAAATTGCCCTGCCGTGTCTGCAGCCGCAAGCTCTGCCGTTGGAGCGACATCCTTTGTGCGTTCTTGGAGGTTGAACAACTCCGCGCCGATTTGCTCGGTGTCAAAGCACATATAGCGCTGCCTGGTAATGGCGCTGAAGTAGTTCCCTTTCTCGGCAACGATCATATCCACCCCGTCCGTGTAGATGACCAGGCGTGTCAGGGATTCAGCATCCGGTAGTATGGCCGAGAGGTTATTGATCCCGACTCTAACCCTCTGTAGACTCAAGCCTTTGCCCCGGAGCGAAACCAGCACGCGCAGCTTGATGATCTCCCTAAACGAGTAAAAGAAGCATCTACCTTCTCTCACCGGATAAGCCAAACCGGTTCGGACCCAATACTTGAGTTGGTTGAGCGTTGCCCCAGTCAGTTTTTGGACCAGTCTTGTCGGATAGATATTCCACATCTCCAATTTAAGTTGAAAAAAATCAAAATATAAATGATTTTTCAACCAAGTCTAGCCACATCGAGTAGAATGGTCAAGTGAAAATTGACACGTATTCCGCAAACTTTCACCCATGGGGAGGAACCGACGATACCCAAATTCGATGATTGGATGCAAAGCGGCACATCAGTGAGTAGTGGTCAACCTGGTGCGCCTAATATGAACCCTGAGGAACCCAGGTTAACGCAAATGAACATAGGGTAGGTGACGCTCCTGGGTAGCAATAGGATAGCACAAAGTCCAACTGGATCTGATATTTCGAATATAACATGTTGTTTTCATTGGAGGGCGACCCGGGAATTGAACCCGGGACCTTTGGTTCCGGAGACCAACGCTC
>CAYTWB010000100.1:0-11460 GCA_964441945.1 uncultured Syntrophobacteraceae bacterium | reverse complement strand
TACTGTTCCTGCCTTCTCACATTCTCGATGACTTCCGAGGATGTTTCCAACAGCAGCCGCAACAGATTCAGTCTTTCATCTGAGGAGGGATAGAATGCATCCGATACGAGGATGAAAAGGTCTCCGCCGGCGTCTTTCAGAGGAATGATCAAAATTTCGTCGAATCTGGAGATGTCTTCGCAGCTCAACAGTCGCTCCGGAAGCCTTTTAATGAGCAGGTCGATCTCAGCCTGAGGCAATCCTTCAGAGGCTATTTCCACGTGAACTCCCTCGTTGACTCTGGCTATGAACCCCTTTTGAGCTCCGACGAAACAGAGCACCTCATCAAGAACCGCCGACAACACGCCTCTGATGGACGAGATACTCAGGGTCTTGAGGCGCCTTACCGCTTGCAGCAGGCGTTCGAGGTGTTCCCTGTGTCTTTGGGCCTTTCGCTCGAGATCATACTTTCTTGTCAGGGACAGCGCGAGTTGCCTGATTTCATCCGAGTCAAAAGGTTTTTTTATGTAAAGCAGCTTTTCAGGAGTCCCCACCTCCCTGACGATTTCACTGTGGTTTCTGTCTGAATAGGCGGTAACAATAACGATTTCGATCTCGTGATCCGTCTCGCGTATTCTCCTGGCGGTCTCGAGTCCATCCCATCCGGGCGGCATCCGAATATCGATAAAAGCCAGCGAATAGGGACACCCGCTTTCCCTTGCCTCCCACACCTTCTCGAATCCTTCTTCCCCCTGCAGTGCGGTCGTCAATTCATAGTGTTCCTGCATCATCGCTTTTTGTTCCGAGGGTCCCTCGAAGAGGCTGGCCTCCAGGGCCGCTGCCTTTGCCTCGAGAGCGTAAAGGTCCTTTTCCGGTGGTGACAGAATCAAATGAAAAGCCTTCAGGACAGACTCTTCATCATCGATCACAATGATCCTCTTGTTCATGGAACTGCTCCTTTCGATATGGGCAGTCTTATCACCACGCAGGCGCCTTTCCCCGGTCCTTCACTCAAAAGATCGATAGTGCCCCCTTGGGCTTTGATGTAGTTGGCGGCATCATGAAGTCCGAATCCGGTTCCTCTCCCTTTTGTAGAGAAATTGATTCTGAAAGCACGGCTCTTGACCTCCTCGGAGAGTCCCACCCCTGTGTCCGTTATGGCCGCACGGATATAGCCTTCTTCATCGACGGATGTGCTCAGACTTATTCTCCTGTCTTTTCCAGAGGGTGCCTGATCGATCGCTTCATAGGCATTCTTGATAACATTTATGAAAATCTGGATCATCTTGTTTTTATCCAAAAGGATCAGAGGCAGCTCTCCCAGGTTGAAATTCATTCTGATCCCTCTTTTCAGCAGGGAGTCCATCAGCATATCAGCGGAATCCGCGATGAGCTCGTTGACATTCACCCGTGTTTCCATCCCCCGCAGACCCGCGTATCTCTGCTGAATGGCAATGATCTCTATGATGTGGCTCATACCCTTCTCTATGGCTTCCAGGTCGGCCTTGATGTTTTCGTTCTTCGTCTTGAGGATTTCAATCGTCACAGCGATGAAATTGAGCAAATTCGCTTTTCGTTCTCTCTCGAGTTCACTCAGTTCAG
This sequence comes from uncultured Syntrophobacteraceae bacterium, assembly GCA_964441945.1. Taxonomy (GTDB): domain Bacteria; phylum Desulfobacterota; class Syntrophobacteria; order Syntrophobacterales; family Syntrophobacteraceae; genus JADGQM01. The sequence continues at coordinate 9,879 of CAYTWB010000100.1, read as the reverse complement.
GCTTGGCCGCTTCGACAAGCAGCAGATTGTGGACCCTCTCCAGGGACTGGATCTCACGGGTTTGCGCCGTTTTGCTCAGCCGGTGCACTCTGACATTCACCGGAGTGATGGCGTTACCGATATTGTGTAGAACCGAGGTGACTATTTCAGCCATACCGGCCTGATGGGCGCTGACAAGCAATTGCTCTCGTGTTTCTTCCAGGGTTTTGATGGCGGCGGATAGCTCTTCGTTGGTTGACTTGAGTTCCCTGGTCTTTTCATCCACCATCTTTTCGAGGTTTTCGGCGTATCCCTTGAGCTCCGCCTCCATGTCTTCAATGGCCTTGATATCCCTCAGGATTGTCTGGATGCAGGTTTCCCCCTCATACTCGATCAGCGTTAGAGAGAGGCTGGCGGGAAACACTCTCCCACCGGTGTCCCTGAACCGGATTCGGAAGTCTTCAAGACGGCCCTTCTGCATCAGCTGTTCTATCAAATCCGATCGGCTGTCCCGGTTCTCGTAGAGTTCGCCGATATTCAGATCATAAAGCGAGGACGGTGTGCTGCATTGGAAGATGTTCACAACGGCATTGTTGAAGCTGAGGATCTTCCCTTTCGGAGTTGTGATGAGAATGCCGTCCGGGGCGGATTCGAAGAGACTTCTGTATTTCTCTTCCGATTTCTGAAGCTCCTCCTGCATCCATTTACGTTCCAATGTGCTGCAGATAGTCTCTCCCACCATGCGCAGCAGTTGGCTGTCTTCTTGCGACCACGAGCGTTTCTCACGGACTGAATCGAAGCCGATGAAACCTCGAAGGGTTTTGCCGTGGATGGGAACGCGGATCAGGGATTGAACCCTCTCCAATTGCCATTCTTCCCTCTCCGCAAACGCCTCATGGGGTAGATCGTCAACATTGGATACCGCGACAATCTCTCGCCTCCTCATCCTCTCCGCATACCAGGGGAAGGCGTCAACCGGCAATTCCTGGAGTCCGGGTGCTCTTGGCTTGATGCCCTGTCGGCACCATTCATAATTCTTGGAAATGATTCTTCTGTCATCGGCAAAGAACAAGGCATAGCTCCGGTCTGCGTCCACGAACATGCCGGTGCTTTCCAGAGCCCACTGAATGGCCCAGTCGGTCTCATGCGCTGAAGTGTCGATGGATTCTCGAGATAGATCGGCGACCAGTCGCTCCATGTCGATACGACGCTTGAGCCGTTCGGTCATGGAGTTGAAGGCCCGGGCGAGTGACGCGACCTCGTCCGGAGCAGTCACTTCTGCTGAAAGATCCAGGTTCCCCTCTGCAATGCGCGATGCCGTTCCCGCCAGTCTGGCCAATGGAGAGGCAATGCTTCGTGCGAACAGAAGTGCAGCCAGTCCGGCTATCACAACCGAAATGAAGGCCACAACCGAATTGAGGGTGAGGGCCGCATAGATGGAACGGTAGGCTTCATCCTGGTCCTGTTCGGCCAGAAGCACCGCGTTCAGCTCCTGCAGCCAATGATAGACACCGATGACCGGTACATTCCGGTAGTCGCGGTACAAGTCACGGCCGTGCTCTCGTTTCTTCAGCGCGGCATCGGCCCCATGGCTGTAGACGGCGGTCATGCCGGGCGTGAAACCGGGGTTGCGAGAGACGGTCATCAGCACGTGGTTTGAACCAACCAGATACGTCTCACCCGAGCCCCCAAACCCGGTTCGTTCTCCCATAAGGGCATTGAGCATACGGAGTTTGGCCTGGCCACACATTACGCCCACGGCTTCTCCGCACTCATTCACGACCGGATGTACAACCATGACGGTGTTCAATCTTTCCGAAGCGGACGAATAGGAAACGGTTTGAACATGGGTTCCGGCACGTTTCAGGCCTTCTCTGAAGTATGACTGCAGCCCGCGGAATTCACCGATCTTCAACGGGTCGGTGGAGAGTATGACATCCCCCCGGCGTGACAACAGAAAGAGTTCGTCATAACGCTTCGTTAAATCAATAACCTGGATGAACCGATGGAGAAGTCTGTCGATTTCCTCCTGGTAGCCGTCCGCCGCGGCCCCCTCTGAGAGCAATCGTGCCAACCTCCGGTGTCGTCCCTCTTCAGAGATGCTCAGCAGGTCAATCTGCAAGTTCTGGAGCCATGCCCTGATCTCGGTTGCCTTGAGAGAGGCAACAGCCTCCAGCTTTTCAAATGCCTGTTGTTTGCCGTTTTCAATACCCAGGATAATCGAGCTGATGCTGATCGCTGAGGCCGGCAACAACACCAGAGCCACAAACGGGATAAGCAGTCTGGTGCGGATGGTGCTGAATCGCCTCAGGAGTACCTTTCCTCCGTTCATAGCCTGCCCAATGCCAGGTCTATGGCTCTTCGGCCAACCTCCTGGCCAACCTGATTTTCCCATGCCCCCCACGCCAATCTGGCCTTTTCGATGAATATCTCCCGCTCGGCTGCGGTCGGCTGAACGATTTCGATTCCCGCCTTCTTCACTACAGGCCAGTCCTCATCCTGTGTGAGTTTCTTATACCCGGTTTTCGCCTGATTTTCGTCATACCACCTGCCTGCTTCCCAGAAGGCAGCCTTTTCGTTGGTCGGCATCTTTTCCCAGGCGTCTTTGAGGAAGAAAATGGCAACCGTAACAGCGGTTACGGGCAGTTTGAGACAGAGTCGAAGGGATTCATGCAGATTGCGGGCAACGATCGTATTGACACTGGCGACTACACAATCCACCGACCCTCGCTGAAGGGCGAGGTAGGTTTCCGCAGAGGGAATTCGCACTACAGTAGCACCGAGGTTTTTCAGGAGCTCTGAGGCTCCGCTGCTCATCACCCGGCAGCGCTTTCCCTGAAGGTCTGCCAGGCCGGCAATCCTTGTCTTGCCGCTCCAGATGTATTCCGGTTCCATGATTCCACTGCCGGTGGAAAGCATGAACAGATTGTCTCGGGCGAGCTCGTCGTTGATCAGTTTCCAGAGGGGGGATTCCATAGCCAGGCGCTCGCCGTGTTCGTAGAGTTGGTCGCCCAGGCCGGGAAGCTCGACAATGCCCAGGATTGGGAATTCCTCAGTGATATAGGTCGATCCATGGAACATGAACTGAATGGAGCCGTCTCTGAGCGCCGAGACCTGCTCGTCCGCCTTCATCAAACTCGCTGAGTCGAAGAAATCGATCTTCAGTACCTCGGACGAATTCTTGCGAAGTTGATCGACAAAGCCTAAGATGCCGAACCGGATTGCTCTGTAACCCGGCGGGAGAAAGGATATTCCCCTGTAGGTGCGGATATCCGCGAAGGCAAGTCTTCTCAGCGGCTTTATCGCTGAGAGCACGAAGATAGCGCCTCCTATTCCAGCTATTCTGAAGAACTGTCGTCGTCTATTTCTGATCTCCACAATGTTTTCCTCCAGAATGTTTCTGCCAATAGAAAAACCGACGGCAGACAAAGGCTTGTCATGTTCTCCCCAGTGCCAGGTTGATTGCCTGCCCCCCGACTCCTTCACCGACCTGGGCTTTCCATAAGTCCCAGGCGGGCTGGGCCTTCTTGATAAATACTTCCCGCTCGGCTTCAGTGGGTTGTACGATCTCTATTCCCGCCTTCCTGATGACCGGCCAGTCTTCTTCCTGGGTGATCTTCTTGTAGCCGGTCTTTGCCTGGTTTTCATCGTACCATTTGCCTGCTTCCCAGAAGGCGGCTTTGACTCTGCCCGGCATCTTCTCCCAGATACTCCTCAGGAAAAACACGGCGACCGTGACCGCCGTGACGGGTATCTGGAAACAGAATCGAAGCTGTTCATGCAGATTGCGAGCAACGACCGTGTTGACACTGGCGACCACACCGTCCACCGAGCCCCGTTGAAGGGCAAGGTAAGTTTCTTCCGAAGGAATGCGCACGACGGTTGAGCCAAGGCTTTTGAAGAGCTCTGTGGCCGCCTTGCTCACCACCCTGCAGCGTTTCCCTTCAAGATCCGCCAGGCTGCCGATTTTCTTTTTACCGCTCCAGATGTACTCCGGTTCAACCATCCCACCACCGGTCGAGAGCATAAAGAGGTCCTGTTTGGAGAGCTCGTCGTTGATCAGTTTCCAGAGGGGGGATTCCATGGCCAGGCGCTCACCATGTCGGTACAGGTGTTCGCAGATTTCGGGAAGCTCGGTGATGCCAAGGATCGGGAACTCGTCGGTGATATAGGTGGTTCCGTGAAACATGAACTGGATGGTCCCCACTCTGAGCCCGCTGACCTGTTCATCGGCCTTCAACAGGCTGGCTGAGTCAAAGAACTCGATCTTCAGCACGTCTTGCGCCTTCTGCTGGAGCTGTTCGACAAACCCCAAGATGCCGTACTTGATGCCTCTGTAGGACTGCGAAAGAAAGGAGGCTCCTTTGTAGACGGGCACATCGGCATACACAAGGCTTCTCAGAGGTCTTATCCCCGATAAAACGATAGCCGCACCTGCCATTCCAGCAATTCTCAAGCACTGTCGTCTGGTTTTGTCCGCCATTAACTCCCCCCGCTGTGAAAAAGAGTGAAATCTTTCTGTTGCCGACTGGCTCCGATACCCGCAAGTCCCTCCTGTCATTGAAAACTGGAGGTCCCGGATCGCGATGTGTGCATGTTTCCCCTGAGCAGCAATTCCTGCGGAGTGATAACGACACGGGGAACTCTCTGATGCTGCAGGACCCTTACCGCTACGTCGATAGCGATTTTGCCGATCTCAGATGGGAATGTCGAAACAGTCGCCGTCATGGCACCGGCACGTATGGAATCATAAGCATCCCCAATTCCATCTCTGCCGATGATGACGATCTTTCCCGATCGACCTGCATTCCTTACAGCCTGCGCGACCCCCAGAGCCATGATATCGTTGCTGCAAAAGAAACCGCTGATATCCGGGTGCTCTTCGAGAAGCTGAGCGGCGGTTTGTAGAGCGATCTGCAGATCCCATACGCAATATGGCTCAGCAATAATCTGGAATGAAGAGCCTGAGATCGTGTCGACAAAACCCTGGGTGCGCCGGTTTACCCCATAATCCGCTTCAAGCCCCTTGATCACGACCACCTTGCCGCCGGGGACATTCTCCAGAAGATACCTGGCCGCTATAGCGCCGCTCTCGTATTGATTCGGGCCGACGTAGTACTCTGCACCGGGTACGACGGCACTGTCGATGTTGATCAGCAACAAGCCTTTTTCCCTGGCTCTCCGAACCGCAGTGATCAGGTTGACGTCGGTTTGGGGAGAAATGAGGATTGCATCATAGCCCCCGTCGATCATCGTCTCGAATACCGCACACTGCCCCAGCTGATCCGATTCGCCGGCTCCGGCGCGATAATCGATGTAAACTCCCAATTCTCTCGCCTTTGAATCCATGCCCTCCATAAGGAGTTGATAATATGGATTGCCAAAAAACCTCACTACCACACCCAGCTTGTATTGCCTGCCCGGTTTTGAAAGAGGTCCCAGGGCTTTGAGCAAGTCGGGGTAGCTGACGGAGTCAGGCTCGTTGTCCGGGTTCAACTGGCTGTCGGACGCATTGGAGGGAACGGCTCCAGATCCTCGTGCACGCACTGTCTCGTTTGGCCCGGTCTGGTCGCATCCGGCCGAGAGCAGGGAAAACAAGCCGAAAAGAACGACGGTGAGGAGCACTTCGATCTGCTTGAATCCCATTCAGTAGAGTCTCCCTCGAAGTCGAGATACACTCCGGGGTCATCTGCCCCGGGCTTTGGCCATTCCCTGCAATCGCCCGGCATCCGTCAGCCGCAATTCACGTGGAGGCTTTTTGAACAGATCGATCAAGGGAGAACAGCTTTAGGAAGCGATACGGTGAAAACGATGCGATCCTGCTTTTCACTGAAAGAGAGTACTCCCCCAATATTCTCCACCAGTTGGCTGCATAATGGCAAACCGATACTCTCGCGGCCTTCCTCGGAGGAGAGAAACAAGAGCTCAGGCCTTCTCAGTCTGATTCCCGGAGCCTCAGTCTCGAAATCGATCTGGGTGTTCTGGTTGCGTTCCAGGGTCCTGATCGTTAAATCTCCCTCTTTGCCCACAGCTGCAAGAGCGTTTCTCGTGAGATTGATGAGAACCTGCCTCAGGACGTCGGGGTCTACAAGAATATGCTGCATGTGAGGATCAAGATCCAGCCGGCATTTCACCCGGTTCTGCTCCAGATCATATGCGAGCAAATCCGTGCAGTCGATCACCATCTGGTTCACGGAGCACTCCCGAGGAGAAATATCGACAGCTTCCAGATACCTTCTCACCTGGTCCACCATCTTCTCCAGGCGCTCAGACTCACGCAGGAGGATCGGCACCTCGGGAAAGCCGGGTATCTTCTTCTCAAGACGTCGTGCAAATCCCCCTATGGATACAAGAGGATTGCGGATTTCATGGGCGAGTTCGGAAGATATTGCGCCGAGAGTTTTGAGTTTCTCTCTCTGAACCACCGCTTTCTCCAGAAAAACGCGATCCGTAATGTCCATGATGATTCCTTCCAGAGATTCGGTTTCAGAGTCTACAGTAGGCTGAGAGTAAGAAATAGACTTGATAATGGTATGAATCAAATGGCCCTTTCTGTGTACCATTCGGCATTCCGTTGAGAAAGGTGCTCCGCGTGATTCGAAGGCGGAATCGAACTTCTTCCTCACACGCTCTCGGTCTTCAGGGTGAATCCGTTCCAAAAACCAGCCAGGGGCATTTATTGCCTCCTCTGCAGCATAGCCCAGCATGGAAAGGCATGACTGGTTTGCAAAGCTCAGCTGGTAATCCCTTTTGAGCACATAGATAATCAGGGGGATGTTCTGAACAAGCTGATAGTAATGCTGCTCAGCCAGCCCGATCCGTTCTTTGAGTGCCTTCCATTCTTGAAAGCGCTCCAGGCAGAGAGCAAGTTCTACTATGCTGAAGGGTTTTCGCAGGAAGTCATAGGCTCCGAGCTTGATTGCCCCGACTGCATTATCGATGGTACCATAGCCGGTTATGAATACGATCTGACAGGATGGGCTGTGCTCCATCAGCCGTGACGCCAATTCCAGGCCATTCATGTCCGGCAGGTTGATGTCAATGAAGGCCAGCGAGAAGCGCTGGTGTGCGAACTCTGCCAGAGCTTTTTCCGGGTGAGAATAGACAACGGGTTCATATCCCTCGATAGTGAGCAATTCCTCCAGTAATTCACATGTTAGAAGCTCATCGTCAACCACGAGTACTCGTTCTTTAGGCGACTCACCATCATGCATTGAAGGGATCCTCATTGAGGTTTGTTCTGCACCGGAGCTCCCGCGCTGGCTGGATTCTCGACTCAAGAAGTCTGCGGCCCTTGAATCAGCGGCACGATGACCTTGATCGGTTGTTTTATGCCCGGCTTTTGAGCAAAGGACTTCAGCCTTTCGTACATCGTCTTGTTAACCTGATGGCCTCTGGCAATCAGTAGTCGTCCATCGAGTGTCACCACATCCTGAGCGAGGATCATACCATCCATGAGTTGTGCTACCGTCAGCAGTTTAATACCGTACCCCTCTTCGACGGCAATGACCGTATCAAGCGCAGCCAGAACCCTGGGATCGTAATGCCCGGACCGCTTCCTCAGGTCCAATACGATTTCACTCCTTGGAACCCCTCCCGCTTCAAGGGTGTCGAAATCCAGGACCACTTTGAGGATCCTTGCACCCAGAGGAATGTCGTTTCCCTTTCGATCATCGACAGGAATTCCAGACCCGTCATAATTCTTCTGCTGATAAGCGATGATCTCGGCAATCTTCTCCATTCTGGGGATTTTAACCAGCAGGTCAGAGGCGATGAACGGATGCATATTGAAGAGTTCCGATTCCTGGGGTGTGAGCGGCTGACCCTGATAAAGCTTTTTCAACGCCTCCTCGGGCAGCATAATACACCCTATCTGAGACAGTCTGGTCGCGGTTTCCAGTTCCCACAATTCAACGACTCCCATCCGAAGGGCGGTTTCTTTTACATAGCGTGTGATCCGTGTTGCACGACCGAAGGCCTCCGGGTTGAGCAAAGAAAGCACTTCACTGAGGATTTTGATGCTGCCGCGCAGGGTTTCTTCGAGAAGTTCACGTTCTGCGGTAATCAGTCGATACTGAGCGATTCCCGCGCTGAGCGCAGTAACCAGGACATCCGTAGCGCAGGGCTTGGTGAGAAAGCGGAAGATATGTCCTTCATTCACGGCCTCCATAGCGGCATGGAGATCCGCGTAGCCGGTAAGCATCATGCGCACGCTGTCTGGGGCAATCGAGTGAACCCTGGAGAGGAACTGAATCCCATCCATCTCGGGCATACGGAGATCGGAAACGATCACGGAGAAAGGCCCTCTCTCAGTGACCGCCTGAAGCCCCAGCTTCCCCCCCAGTGCCGTTTCGACGACGAACTGTTTCCTCAATTGGCGCTGAAATGCAGCAAGTATATTGGGATCATCGTCCACAAAAAGAACCTTGTCATCCATCTCCCTCTCCCTGCTGTATGGAACCCCTCATGGGCCAGGCGAAGGTTTTCCGGTCTCAGAAGCACGGCACGATGATGCAACGGGGGTGTTGCTGAAATCCTTGAATTCCGGCCAGGGGATGCTGATGCAGGGGAAAGCCGGATTAGACGCCCAGATTATGGGTGTTCTGACGCTGCAAGTACTGCAGGATTTCTCTCTCTGTCAACATGCCCTGCTGAACAAAATACAATCCTATCGGCTCCTGAATCCTTCTTTGCTGACACAGCAACACACTGAGTTGAAAAGGGCTTATCAGCCTGCGGCGAAGGAGTGCCTGCCCAAGGAGCTCGCCCGGCCGTTTGTCTTTCAGGACCCATAGCAGCTGATATTCATTCAGCCAGCGCCATCTTTGGGCAATTTCACCGATACGGGGCCGTTGCCTTCTTTGCCACACCAGTGCACGGATCAAATGCCTCCAGGAAATCACCCCTGAGTAATAAAGGAACTCACCAAGACGGAGATGCCTTCGAGGTAGTTGCAGCTTCCAGAATGAGGATGCAAAAGCGTCGTTGTCACGATAGGTGAAACGGCTGGTGGATCTTGGTTGGTGCCAGTGGAAGGGGTATCCTTTTCCGGCCTGCTCAGGCAATGCGTCATCGTCACGTGTGAATTCGAAGCCCTTGTCTCTTAGAGTGAGATAGGTGCTCAGTTTTTCGTAAGCGTCACTGACCTCGATAAAGCGATCGGTGGTGACTTTCTGATATTGCGCTCCACAAGATTCAAATCTGTCAGGATGCGTATCCAGGGCTCTCCTGCGATAGGCTTTCTTGATCTCGGGAAGTTCGAGGGACTGCAGAACCCTGCTGTTGAACTCCACCTCGTCGGCAAATAGGACTCTATAGGCTGCAAAGACCATGGATTCTGTCAGCAAATCACCCTGCATAATCAGCCTTCTCGAAAAGTTCAGCTTATTCGATAGACCTCAGTCTCTATTGCCTGTACTCATTCCCGGGACCGGCACTTGTTGCAGGCCCAGGGGAGACCAATAATACATCAAAGAAACGCTTTAGGAAACGGTGATCAGTCGTTTATTTCCCACTCAAAGAAGTGAAATCGCTGATTGCCGGTTAAGTTCTTACTGTTCAGTCGGTCCCAACGAGTAGTTCTTTGTCATTATCGGGCTGGTGCTGGCTTTGCTTGCGGCTTTGGCACTTAGAGACATCATGCTTTTGGTTGTCTATATCGCCGGGGGGATTGGTTGTATGGGCTGATGGAGTCATGCAAGGAATTCTCAAGGTGAAAGGCTTCATGATGTTTTGTGAGTTATGATATGAGAGGCAAAGGCATACAATGCAATTTGAATGGGACCCGAAAAAAGCTATTGCCAATGAACGAAAATATAAGGTTACGTTCAGAGAAGACCGCGTAAATGGTAACCGTTCACCGGAGGTGGTTTTCAGGCAATCAGGGATGGCCGTGTCGAA
>CAYTWB010000099.1:0-11835 GCA_964441945.1 uncultured Syntrophobacteraceae bacterium | reverse complement strand
TCCGGACTTGGCCTGGATTTGCTGAACCTTCGCCAGATACCCCGTGATTGATTACGGTGGAACATCTGTTGGGGTGAATGGTTGCTCTCTCGGAAAGCGATTGAATACTTGAAGTATTGTTTCTTCGCGGGCTTCTACGTGTGCCAATGGGGTCGCTTGCTCATCCATTCATGGATGGTTTCCTGCAACCAACCGTCCAGGTTTTGAGCCAGGTAGAACGTTGGGAAGAGAAGGTCGTTGCCCTTGGCTATCAGGCCTTCCCCGACAGCTATGAGGGAAAGCTTTGTTTGGGGATAGATGCGAATGCCTGTGGTGATCTTCATGGCTTCAACCTCGAGAGAGTCCGCAAAGCTCAGGCTCTCAAGCACGGTCTCTTTCGTTTCTCCCGGCCCGCCTAGAAGCAGGAATCCCATGCAAGCGATCCCGTGGTCTTTGAGGAGCTTTGAAATGGACCTGACTTCCTCAGGCTGAAATCGCTTGTTCAGGGCCCTTAGCATTGTTCTTGATCCGCTCTCGCAGCCCAAACTCACCTCGACGCACCCGGCCTGGGCCATTCTGCCAACCAGGTCCGCATCGACTCTCCAGGGATAGAGAATGCACCGCCACTGGATGTCGAGTTTTCTCCTTATGATCTCATTGCACAGGTCTTTTGCATAAGAACTTGGAAGGTTGAAGGTGTTGTCGACTAGAAAGAAATGGGTAAAACCTCCTTCTACAAGTCGTGCGATGGAATCCACTGCAACCCGCACCGAGCTCTTTCGAAGAAGTCTGCCCTCTATGGCGGCAGTCGAGCAATAGCTGCAATTCATCGGGCAGCCTCGACGGGTCTGGAAGGGGAGCCAGATTTTCCGGTTATCGAAATTTCTCGAAAGGGAGAGCAACGGCTTCGGGAAGGGAAGCTCGTCGAGCCTTCGGATACGCCGCGGGGCAGACGCGCTTTTGGGGAGAACCAGCCCGGCCACATCCGCAAGGTCGGTTTGCCTGGAGATCCCTTCAAGGAGGTTGACGAAAGCCTCTTCCCCTTCACCGCAAATGCCCATGTCCGCATCGAGATAGGAGAGGGTGCTTTGAGGGAAGATGCTGAATCCTGCGCCTCCCAACACAATCGGGGCCCGGGAGAACTTTCGGCAGCACCTCACCATGTCCCTCACCGGTTCCAGGAGGAAGTTGGGGCTGGGCATGTACTGGTCGTCAATGTTCCGGACCGATAGGCCGATCACCTCCGGCTGAAAGTTTTCGAGGGTTTCCTCAAGAATTGAGAGGCTATTTTCCTTGACCATGAGGTTGAGGAAGCGGACCTCATGGCCGGCATTCTCTGTGGCCGCCGCTACGCATGCGAGACCTACCGGGAGAACCGGCATGTTGATCTGTTCGGTATTGGCGGAGACTAAAAGGACACGCATCTCCATTTCCTTAAGCGGGTGACAGACTGTTCAAAAGCACTTTCCAATCGTTCCTTGAATGAGTCTGGGAGCAAAACTCTGCTGCATCAAGCTGGGACCCACAAGCAGAAGGGGTACTCAATCGCCCGTCAATCTGAGGGGTGTGCGAAACGTCAGGCATACTATTAGCGTACATAAGGTATCGCGGCAAGTGACCTCAGGGCCGCTGCAAAGGCAAATTCCCGGAGTGAAGCGGCGATGGTCGCGCTAACTCTTTGCCGGTTTGGAGAGGACAATCCAGAAGCCGGTTTCATCGTCGATAATCTGACAGAAACGGCACCCGATCTCTTCAGTCAGCTCCACAAAGCGCCGAATATCCTCTTCATTTGCTTTCTTCTTCGCATAGCAGTCCCAGGTGGGGTCGCGTTTCAGCATTTCGGAAACGACCTGCTCCCGAAGGTCTCGACTCCCGAATCCCCCGCCGAGGTAGGTGGCCCCTCCGGGCGCCAGGACACGATAAATCTCCCGGAAGGCATCCTTCAGATTTCTCCAAAAGAACAGGGAGCCCCGGCTGATGATGAGATCGGCATAGCCGTCCTCAAACGGCAGGGCGTGGACATCGCCTGCCGCGTAGCGGACCCGCTCGCCGAGATGCGCTTCATGGATGTTCGCTTCAATGATCTGTCTGCAATCGGAAGAAAAGTCGACGGCTACAACCTCCATTCCCGGTGCTTCCCGGGCCACGGCCATCGCCAGCATGGCATGTCCGCTTCCCAGGTCCAGGCACACACCGCGAGTGACTCCCGTGGCGGCTATGGCGTTTCGTGCGATGACCGGATAGATCGGCGAAAAGACGGTCTTTGCAATGGTATCCATTGCCAGGGCGTTATCCCGGTCGAACCTTGGGTTTCTTGTTTGAGTCCAGTTGGCTTGTTGGTGCATCTTTATCTCCTGTTTGTTACGGAGTGTGCTGGGTCGCATTTTAACATATAAGGGCTCGTTTTTCAGCGGTGCCCCGGAAAGGCCCGGCGATTGCCTTCTTCAAAAGGCAGATTGTAAAAATCCCGGTAGAAATCGTCGGCTTCCTTCTGAAGATCAAATCGGAAGGTCTCTGGATGGAGCAGGTTGGCCAGGCACAGCAGCCCCAAAATCCAGTCGGGACTGGCCGAGGAACGGTAGGGATGCAGATGGAAGACCTTCCGCGTCCTCACCGCCGGCACGTCCATCTCATTTTCCGTACAATAGCCGATGAAGTCATCCACTGGCCAGGCCGCGAAACCTTGCACAATAATCATGTCCGGAGACAATCTGCAAAACTGCTCTTTTGAAATGGTGATTCCGGGCCTGCTTTCCCTTTCAAGCAGGCGGTTTGCCAGTCTACCGCCCGCGGTTTCAATCAGTCGGGACTCCAGCTTCTCTTCAAACATGGCGATAAGGGGATGTCCCAAAGAGTAGTACACGGCGGGTTTTTCAAGCCCTTCGATCTTCCGCTGGATCACGTCCAGTCGTGCTTGAACGTAATCCCGGTATGTAGCGGCCCGGCTCTCCCGGCCGGTCAATGCTCCAAAATAATCTACGGTCTCAAAGTAAGTGTCGATCCGGTTCAGTTTGCCGTAGAGATCTTTGATGAAGTCTTCCTCCAAAACTCCTGCCATGACCGCATCGACATGGGCCTTCTCCGTCACGCCGATGACCGACAGGATCGAGCGGATCATGTTCATGGCCATGATGGTCCTGTAGCCACCGAAATACCCCGTTTCCCTGTGCGGCGTCTCATGGATCGTTCCCCGAACGGGCAACTGGAACCCGCAATGGCAGCGGCCTTCCGGCATGCACCGGAAGAGATTCGAGCACATGGGACCAAAAAATCCCCTCTCCATGATCTTTGCGCCGCACTGCGGACAATGACTGTGGAGATGCTCCGTTCCGGGCGTATTGAAAAGGTAGACAAACCGAAGATGTTGCCGCAGCTGGGTGCAAACCGATTCGGCTTCCCGAACGCTCGGTTCCATATCGATGCTCGCATCCCCGAAAGGAATAAAACGCATCACCTGGAAAGGAATATCCTTTGAAAGGGATGCAACAAACCCGGCCGTCTTCACGATTTCAGCGTTGCCGTGCTTCCGGTAGATCGCCGAGATTTCGATGTAGGTGCCCTTTCGGTGAAGCGTTGTGATGTTGCGCAATATCGGGGCGACACTTGAGATGCCACAGGTGCGATAAGCCTCGTCTGTAACCCCTTTCAGCCCGACATTGACAAAGTCGAGAAACGGCAGCAAATCTTCCAATGCCGATTCCGTCATGTACGCGTTGGTCGAACACCCTACCAGGAGCTCTTTTCTCTTGGCCATTTCGGCAAGACGCCGGAAAGTGAAATAGGAAACTGTCGGCTCGTTGAAGCAGAACATGATACCCATGCATTCTTCCGCCAGGGCTTTTTGAATGACCTGTTCCGGCGTCATGGTCAGGAAGATGCCTTCAATGGCGGAGAGGTGATGGGTCAGCAATTCTGAAACGCACCCGTGACAGGCGAAATTGCAGCCCACGGTGCACACCTGAAGAAACTTGCCCCTGGGATGATAGTGGACCATGGGCATGGACTCAATGGCGGTATCCAGCGCTGAAAGGTATCTGTCGGGATACCGTTCCCGGACCTTGCCGGCTTCCAGCGTATACATGCCGCATCCGCCGATCCCGCCCTCTGGGACCTCACACTTTCTTTCGCAGATCGTACAGACCATGAGCTCTCCTTGGGGACCGCCCTGGCGATTTGCCTGAGGCAACCCATCAAACGGCTTCACAGGGAAAGCGGGAATCGTAAGCGGGCATGCCTCCACCCGCCCGGGAAACCCTCCGATCATTTCAGGGATGGGACCGTTCGATAGTATGGTAAAAACAATAAACATGACGTTATTAAAATATATATTTCGAGCACTCTTTACCGAATGAAGAGTATTGGGTCAAGTTATTTCCTTGCCACACATCGTCATAGGCCACAAACCGGAGTGTAATCGTGTTCTGACTACAGGACTTCAATTGAAATGATTGAACGATCAAGAAATATCTTGCAAAGAAGACAATTGCATTAGATAAACGTCATTAAATGACGGCATGGTTTGTGAGGGTGATTATCCCATTCAATGGTGTATGAGCATGATGACAAAGCATTACTTTCGGACAAAAGACCTGGTGACCATAGCGGCGCTGGCTTGCCTGGGGGCCCTGGCATCGACGTATCTTGGTTACATAGGAAGGATGCTTGGCACCGCGACGGGCATCCCTTACGCGAGTCAGCTGCTGACCGGCCTCCATTCCTTCTGGCTCCTCCTTACGCTGGCACTGGTGAATAAGAAAGGGAGTGCATTGTTGGGCGCCACCTTGAACAATGTGGTTCAGTTTTTCATGGGGAGCCACATTGGCATTTGGGTCCTACCGATCGGCATTTTGCAGGGCCTCCTGGCGGAAATCGGGTACTGGCCGCTGAGGCGATTGAGTGTGCCTCTGGCCATGGTGCTGGCCGGTGGACTCAGCTCAACGTCGCACATTATCATTATGCAGGTGATCTTTCATCTCTTTGGGCCTGCATGGATTGCCTGGAGCCTCGGAGCCGTTGCCTTTGCCTCGGGAGCATGCTGGGCGGGCATTTTTCCATACATCACGGTCGGACTCCTGCGAAGAGCGGGGATAGTGAATACCTATTCCATCCCGCAGGCGGCAGGTGAACTGCAATCCTCCCGTTGAGGCTCCAAAGGGAAACAGCAGTGCCCGACAGTCATCTCACCTCCCAACCTTCACCATTCAAGGACCGGAGCGGGCCTTCCTCCGCAATTTCCACTCGACGCCTGGGCTTCTCTTTCCCAGGTCGTTCCGTTCCAGCTCTGCACAGTGTCTCCCTTGAGATAGCCGAAGGCCAATGTGTGGTCATCACGGGCCCTTCGGGTTGCGGCAAATCGACTCTGGCCCTGGCCCTGGCGGGCTATATCCCTCATGTCATCGAGGGTACGATGTCGGGCGAGGTTTGTGTCTACGGGAGAAGCTCCAAGGAGGTGGCATTGTGCGACCTTGCGCTGACGATATCGCTATGCCGGCAGGACCCTGAATCGCAACTGTGTACCCTGACAGTGGAGGATGAGGTTCGTTTCGGGCCGGAGAACCTGGCACTGCCGGTTGCCGAGGTGCTGCGGCGCGAAGAAGAATCGCTTGCGGCAACCGGTTCTTTGCATCTGAGGGGCCGTGAGGTGCTCAATCTCTCCGGTGGTGAAAAACAACGAGTTGCCGTTTCTTCCATGCTGGCTATGAATCCGAAGATTCTGATCCTCGACGAGCCCACCTCCAATCTGGACCCGGATTCGACCCACGAAGTGCTCCTTGCCATCGAGAGACTTCGGCAATTCAGGAGGATCACCCTCATCATCATTGAACATAGACTCGATCGTCTACTGCATCTATCGGATCGTTTGATCGTGATGGTGGAGGGCGAAATCCGCGCCGACGGGAGGCCCACCGATGTGCTTCCAAAGGTTGCAGCCCTGTTCCACGAAGACTGCCGGATGACGGAAGGGCCTTCCCGGCCGCCTGCTGGACCATCGACGGAGCATTCCATCACCTTGCAGGTCCGAGACCTCAGGTTCGGGTACGGGGATACGGAAGTGCTGCGGGGCATTTCCCTGACGGCCCGGCGGGGTGAGCTCATCGGGATGATCGGCGCCAACGGCTCCGGCAAAACGACATTTCTGGGATGCCTGGCGGGGCTGAACCAGCCCACTTCAGGTGAGGTCGTGGTATGCGGGGCGGATACAAGAGCTGTGAAGTCGTCCGCCATCGCCAGGAACGTGGGGTTTGTTTTTCAGAACCCCAACCACCAAATCTTCGAGAGCACGGTGGAAGACGAAGTCTCCTTCGCGGGCAGGAATTTCGGCATGGACCCGGAGGACGCAGCGAAAACGGCGTACAGGTTCATGTCGGAGTTCGATCTCATCTCCTACAGGACATTCCATCCGCTACGGCTGAGCCACGGAGAAAAGCGTCGACTGAATCTATGCTCGGTTTTGCCGCATCAACCCGCCGTCATCATCCTGGATGAGCCTTTCATCGGTCAGGACCGGCGAAATGCAGCGAAGATCATGAGCGCAGTGCTCCGCCTGAAGAATGCGGGACACACGATCCTGGTCGTCTCGCATGATATCGACATGGTATTCCGTCACTGCACTCGGGTCCTGCTTTTTGATGCAGGAGAAGTCCTCGCTGACGACGTTCCCGGGAAGGCATATGAGAAAATCCAGGAGCTTGGGAAGCTGAACTTCCTGCCGACCGATCGATGATGGTGAAGTACACCGAAGGGAGCTCGCTGCTCCACCGTTTGAACCCCGTGGCCAAGCTCTCGGTTGTGGTCTCCTACTCCCTTATCGTGTTCCTGCTGGACAGTTTGCAACTGGAGGGGCTGTGCCTCGGAGCGGTCCTGGCTGCGGAGCGCAGCATCGGCAGCCGACAGATTACCGCAATGATGCTCTCGCGTTTTGCGCTCGTGCTTGTGATCTTTATTGTGGCCATGCAGGCGGTCATGACCCAGTCGGGAACGGTGCTGATATCCATCCCGGTCTATTATGCGCAACTGCGCATCACGGATGCAGGCCTCTTGAATGGAATCGTCGTCGCACTCCGCTTTCTGTCGGTCGTGCTTGTCAGCGCGCTGTTGATCGTCACCACCAGTCCGGCCGATTTGGTCTATTCACTCATGCGAGCCGGGATTCCCTATCGCTACGGCTTCATGGTGATTCTCGTGATGCGGCTGATCACGGTTTACAGACTGGAACTGAAGACCGTAACCAATGCGCAAAAGATGCGAGGCCTGAGGGTCGACGAATCGGGTATTAGAGGGTTGGTGCGATGCATCCGCTGCACTGTCATGCCCTTGATCGTGAGCGGGCTCTCGCGTGTGGACAGCCTGGTCGTTTCGATGGAGGGCCGGGCCTTTGGGTGTAAGAAGACGAGGACTTTTGTCAACGAGGATCACTATGGACTTCTCGATAAGATACTGATTGTGGGCTGCTCGAGCCTGGTTTTGCTCACTCTTCTCGACATCGCCTTTGGCTGGTATCCTCTGCCACACCTCATGCCTTGAGCCGGATTATCCTCAAAGAAGGATCTCTGAGCTCAGTGAGGCCTTTGAGACCGTTCGATGATCCATTTGTCGCCCTATACCCAAACATTGGTTTTGCATTCAGTTATGCGATTCTGAAAACGCGATAGAGAAGCTCTTGACTCTATCTTCCGGGGAACAGCACAAAGACGTTGCCCACCTCATCTGTTGGGTTGAAGACCTTTTAATGGACTCTGGCTCTGGCTTCCGCTTTGCAAACATTCATTCCTCATCGTCCTCGGCCGGGTCATAGCTCCTTTTCCTGATTATCAATCGAACATAGGCCAGGACAGTCAACAGTGCCCCAAGGGCAAAGAGGATTTCATAGAGATACCGGCTGATCCAGAGCAGCCACTCATTCGTGCCCTGGAGCTCCTCCAGCCATGCTCCCTGAAGGCTTTCAAGGGTTTGGGAGAAGGATTCGAAGAGGGCCTGATCAATTGTCTGTCCTGCCTTCAAGTGTGCCAGAAGGCGCAGAATGCCTTCCCTGCCGTAATGAGCCGCCAGGTAATCGACAAACAGGCGACTCTCCTCGTAGGCTTGAAGGAGTGGTTCCCGATCTCGAGGGAAGTCCTCCGTCAGCTGCCGCAATGCGATAAAACGGCCTGGGAGGCCGATCCCACCGGCAGAGACCTCCTTGCCTAAAACAATCTCTCCAAAGCTGCCGCTCACCCACTGGCAGATTCCTTCATCCAGCCATTTGGGAAGGAGCGTTTCCTGGATGTGCTCATGCAGAAGGAGATGACACAGTTCGTGTTGGAACGTCTCGTACAAAACATAGGGCTCTGAGGTGGTTGGCGAAATGTGAATGACAATAAGCTGCCGCTCAGGCAACGCAAGGGCCGAGATCAGAGGATTTCCACTCATTCTTTCAAAACTCTCCTTTTCACCGATCAACAGTACCGTTGGCGGCGACAGGAGTTTCCAGCCCAGCGCGTTTTCAATGCTCGACCTGACCTCGGGGTAAATCTGCCGGAGGTAATCCGACTGGACCTCCAGGCGCTTTTCATTGGAGATGAAGGTCTCCTGACTGCGTTCCCGGGTTTCGGCCGAACCGCAGTAAGAATGAGTACAAGCCAACCAGGCAAGAAGAAAGAAGATCGTTTTCATGATAGCGAATAGCCTCGCTGTGCATATTGTTGGTGAATGCAGCTTATCAAAAATCCGAAACATGCCGATAAGAAAAAAGGAGCATTTGTTTCCGGCAAAAGGAGGCCAACTATGATCTCTGCAATTCAAAGCGCAGCAACAGGCATGGAGAAGGCTTCCCAGTCTGTGGAGTCGGCTTCGCTGAAGGTCCTTCGGGCGACCCTGAACAATCAGAAGGAGGTCTCCATGCAGGTGGTCAATATGATTGCCGGTTCCTGTGTTTATGATTCCAATGCCAAAATGGTGGAACACGCTGCAAGGCTCCTGGATATCGTTGTCTGACCTTCGTGCTCTTCAGGCATTCCGGGTGTCTCAATCGTCAGCTGCACACCTTCCTTTCAGTCCATAGTGTCCTGCTCCCGCCCGCATTTCTTCATCCAACCCTAACTTCTTTGGAACGTTCTGGAAGCTCGGCATTCCATTTGTGATGGTTCTATAGAGCATTTCCCGTTGACTTGCAGTCGTTGCCGTGGTTATACCTGATGGAAATTGAATCGACGAAGGTGATGAGGTTCACCTGAACTGCCCTGACCGCGGGGACGATGACTTCTGCTTCCTGACCGAAGTGGAAGTCTTTTTTTTTCTTCGGTTACCGATGGATCGGCAGAAATGCTTCAGGTGAACCTTTTTGCTTGGGATTCCCAGAGCATAGGGATCCTGTGGTGGAGGCAACAATGCTGAACTACAGTCAGATGAAGAACAGTTTGTTTGCAGCAATTGAGCGGCTGCAAGGAGTGGTTCGCGAGGAAACCCGAAAGGGCCTCACCGACACGAAAAGAAAGCTGGAAGAAGAAGCGTTCAATCTGGTCGTTTTGGGCCAGTTCAAGCGTGGCAAGTCCACCTTTATCAACGCACTGCTCGGTGAGAGCATCCTGCCGACAGCGATTGTCCCGCTCACATCAATTGTCACCATCTTGCGTTATGGGCCTCAGCTCAAGGTAGAAGTGCAGTTTCTGAATGAAGGGCGACAGGAAGTGCAGCTTGCGGAGCTCCCGGCCTACATCACCGAACGGGAAAACCCTCGCAACAAGAAAAGGGTCAAGGATGTCACAGTCTTTTATCCTTCCGAATATCTCAAGGGCGGGGTCCGCATCATCGACACTCCGGGGGCGGGGTCCGTTTACAGCCACAATACTGATGTCGCCTACGCCTACCTTCCTTATGTAGACGCTGCAATCTTTGTCACCTCGGCAGACCCTCCCCTCTCCAACAGCGAACACCAATTCCTGATCGATATTCGATCCTTCGTGGACAAGCTCTTCTTCATCTTGAACAAGATTGACCAGGTGAGCGAAGCGGACCGAAATGAGGCACTGGATTTCACCACGCACATCATCGAAGAAGATATCGGGAAGGGGAAAGTTAAGATCCACCCCTTGTCGGCTCGTTGGGCTCTGGACGGGAAGAGAGAAAAGGACGCTGCTTTGCTTCAAAGGAGCCTGCTGCCCGATTTTGAGTGGAGGTTGCAGGATTTTCTGGTTCACGAAAAGGGCAAGGTCTTCTTGCAGGCCATCACCAATAACCTGCTCAAGCTGGTCTCCGATGAAACCATTTCCTTCCAGCTTGAGCAGGAGGCGATCAAGCTGCCGCTGACAGAGCTCACCCGAAAGATTTCGCAGTTCGAGGAGGAGATGAAGACCATCAGTAAGGATCGTGAGCAAAACGAGTACTTGCTGAAAGGGCATCTTGGGAAGATCATTGCTCAGCTGGACGAGGAACTGTCTCAGTTCAAAAAGGAGCGCTCCCCCATCCTTCAGGAAGCCTTGGAAAAAGAATACTTGCGAAAATCAGAGCAGAGCCGGGGCAACCTCAGAGAAGAACTGGAGCAGTTTGTCTTCAGCAGCATTCAAGAGAGTTTCAATGTCTGGCGCCAGGATCTTACTGGAAAAATCTCCTCATGCCTGGAAGAGGCGCACCTGGAATTTGCCGCCAAGACAAATCAGGCGATTGAGCGAATCCTGGCTCTCACCAGCGATATCTTTGAACTGCGTCTCAAGCCTTTCACCTCTGTGGAAGCATTGAGTAAGAAGAGCGACTTTTACTTTCTTTTCAAAGACGACCCGGTAGGGCTCGAACTGATTCAGCTGGCGGTTACCTCAGCGCTTCCACGGTTCATTGCCCGGAAGATGATTCTGAAGAATATGCAGACGGCTGTAGCCGAGCTTCTTGACCGTCACTGCGGCCGCGTTCGCTATGACCTGGTCAATCGCCTCACCCGCACCGTGAAAGATTTCCAGCAGGATCTCAACGAAAAGATCGACCTGACCCTGGCCGGTATCCGCATCTCTTTTCAGAAAGCCCTGGCCCTGCATCAGCGCAGCAAGGACGATGTTGCCCACAACCTTGGCGAACTGGCCAAACGAATCGGCTCGGTTGCGACCATTCGAAACGAACTGTTGGCCTACAATTCAGCAATAGAACAAGCATTTCAGTAGTGCATTTCAGAACGTCAGGCCCGGTTTCTGGTTGAGGTTGACCGTATCGGATCAGTAAGTTTGTGAAAACAGTATGGTGATGGAGTCCACCGAGGATCGCCTTCATGGCTGATGACTCCTACCCGGGCAATCCCCCGAAGGTAGGAGTTCAAAGGTGGGGCTGGTCGAGCTCCTACCAGGAAAGCTGGAGGAGTTTTGTATGGACTTTGTCACCCGAAGTTCCCTTTCGCTCACCTTCCCAAAAGCACCGGAACCGGCTCGGAACGCAATACCCAAAGCCACTGGACCCGTAATCCCCGGAAGTTTGCCCTTCTTCCGGGTTGCCGGTTTCGATCCAGCCCGTCGACCGTTGCCGCCGGGAAATGTGGATTGAAGGAGAGGTGTTTTCCATGACCTTCCATAGCATCCTTTTCAGAAGCAGTGAAGGCTGCTCAAGAGAAGAGGTACTTGATGCACCCGGTTTTTTCATTGATTTGAATCTCGACCAGATTGTCGATGCGATAACGGCCGGCAAAGAGGAATACGATCTAAAACCGTTCTTCTACATTTCATTGAGCGATATGGATGCCGTCCGATATCGCCACGAAATAATGCGGGACCTTGAGAATACCGTGCTGTTTGAACACATAGAATCCTTTGCACAAAAGATGCGTCTCATGCGCGAACATCTTGCTCAGGAGTCATCCAACAATAACCTAGAGCGGTGCAGATAGCGCTAGACAAAGGGGGG
>CAYTWB010000098.1:0-11892 GCA_964441945.1 uncultured Syntrophobacteraceae bacterium | reverse complement strand
TGCTGTTGGAAACATCCTCGGAAGTCATCGAGAATGTGAGAAGGCAGGAACAGTACCTAACGAATGAGAAGATTGCCGCAATAGGACAGATTGCCGCTGGAATCATCCACGAAATAAACAATCCCCTGCAGGCAATCATCGGCGGCACAGAGGCATGCGCCCGTGGAGCGGAGAAGCTGCGGAGCACTGTTGAGGCATACGGGAAAGTCCTTCATGACCCTGAAGTTCCCCTGTCGTTCAGGAATCGATGCCTGGAGATCAACAACCGGTTCTCCATCGAGAAACACCACGAGAAGATGACGAATCACTACTCTATCGTTCAAAACGGAATCGAGCGGGTTCAGAATTTGATGGAGAATGTCCGGGGATTATGCAAAAGCACGGATCGTGTTGAACCCAAATTTCGGGATTTGGGTGAAGCACTGGAGAATACTCTCCTGCTGACCGAGAACGCCTGGAAATATGGAATTACAGTCCACAAGGAATGGGATACCCCCCTTATGGCCTGGTGTGACTTGAACGGCTTCAAACAGGTGTTCCTGAATCTGGTCTTGAATGCCATTCACGCCATGCAGGGAGTGGGGGAGTTGCGGATCACAGGGAAACGGAAGGGAGGAAGAATCCTTCTGTCCATAGCGGATACCGGACCGGGAATACCCTCCGAAGTGATGGGGCGGGTATTTGAAGCGTTCTATACCACAAAGGCTGATGGGACAGGCCTGGGGCTGACGATTGTCAAAAGGATCATCGACAGGCATAATGGCGCCATCCGGGTGGAGTCCCAGCCGGGTGAAGGGACGACCTTTCATATTGAGATTCCGGCCGATCCGCCGAAATTCTAATATTTCGCTGCGTTTGCCGTCCCTTACCGGACAGGCGGCGATTTGGCAAATCTGGTCATAGACCGATTCGGATCAACACAGCCGGTGTCTGATCTGAAGTTGGGGTAAGCTTTTTATGAGTACCACACTACGTGTTTTGATTGTCGAGGATTCAGAGAGCGATGCGGCTCTGATTGTACGCCGTTTGGAGCGTGCGGGTTACGCACCGGTCTATGAACGAGTGGAAACGGCGTCATCGATGATGTCGGCTTTGAAAAAGAGAGAGTGGGATATTGTCATCGCCGACTACGCCATGCCGCGGTTCGATGCTCCCAGCGCACTGAAACTCTTGCAGGAGACCGGCCGGGATATTCCTTTTATTGTCGTGTCGGGCACCATGGGAGAAGAGACTGCCGTATCCATGATGAAGGCCGGAGTACACGATTATGTGATGAAGGACCATCTGGCACGCATGATTCCCGCCGTGCAGCGGGAGCTGAAAGACGCCGAGGTTCGAAAGAAACGAAGACTGGCTGAGGACGCGCTGGAACGAAGTGAAAGACGTATGCGCACCATAACAGACTCCCTTCCGGCCCTTATTGCCCAAATCGACACTCAGCAGAAATATCTGTTCCTGAACAGACGCTTCGAAACCCTTTTGGGCAAGCCAACAGCCGAGCTTGTTGGAAAACACATGTTGGATGTTCTGGGTGAAGCAGCCTACGAAGCGGTCAGAAAGAACGTCGAAAAGGCCATCTGCGGGCAAAAGCTCTTTTGTGAATATGATCTGCCTCTGCCCCGGGGCGGGGTGAGTCGCATGTACTCCCATTACCTGCCGGACTTCAACGATGCGGGGCAAGTGGATACCGTGTATATCTGGGAACAGGAGATCACGGATATCAAACGGACCGAGGAGGCGCTGAGGGAGTCCGAACAACGGCTGAAGGAGATCATTGACTTCCTGCCGGATGCCACGTTTGCCATCGATCGGAACGGTAAGGTCATCGCCTGGAACCATGCGATTGAGGAGATGACCGGGGTTTCGGCCGAATGCATGCTGGGGAAAGGGGACTATGAATATTCTTTGCCGTTTTATGGGGTTCGGAGGCGGATACT
This sequence comes from uncultured Syntrophobacteraceae bacterium, assembly GCA_964441945.1. GTDB lineage: Bacteria > Desulfobacterota > Syntrophobacteria > Syntrophobacterales > Syntrophobacteraceae > JADGQM01. The sequence goes on along the minus strand of CAYTWB010000098.1, from coordinate 9,955 downwards.
GATTGATCTGGTGTTCGAATCTCGAGAAGAAATCGAGAGGAAATACTATTCCGTCGAGAGAATCGGCGACCATCTTCTGGCAGAGGCCAATGTGCCCGTAAAAGGACAGATGCGTGCGCTTTGGGGAATCTCCGGACCGCTGTGTGACAGCAAGGGCAACATTGTAGGCGCCATAGAGTCAATCCGCGACATCACCGAACGCAGAAGGACCGAGGAAGAGAGGGAAAAGCTGGCGACAGCTATCGAGCAGGCGGCCGAGGGGATTATTGTGACCAGCACGGAATGGATCATTCAATACGTGAACCCGGCTTTTGAACGTATCAGCGGCTTTGGCAGCGACGAGCTCATCGGCCGGCATACCCGCCTTCTCAGGAGCGATAAGCATGACAGGGCCTTCTTCAATAGCATACGGGACACCCTCACCCAGGGCAGGGTGTGGTCGGGTCGCGCTACGAACAAGAGGAAGGACGGCACTTACTATGAAGTGGAGGCCACGGCTTCTCCGGTTCGGGACAGCTCGGGAACCATCATCAATTATGTGAGCATCCACCGGGACATCACCCACGAAGTCAAGCTGGAAAGGGAACTGCGCCAGGCACAAAAGATGGAAGCCATCGGTACGCTTGCCGGGGGCATCGCTCACGATTTCAACAATATCCTCATGGCCATTATCGGCTTTACGGAACTGGCCCTCTCCAAGATTCCGGACGGGAGTCCTTTGCGGCGGAACCTGGAGCTGGTGCTCAATGCCGGTTCTCGCGCCAAGGATCTGGTGACCCAGATCCTTGCATTCAGCCGTCAGACCGAGCAGGAACGCAAGCCCGTTAAGGTCTCGCCCATCATCAAAGAGGCGCTCAAGCTGCTGCGCTCTTCAATCCCGACAACCATTGAGATTCGCCAGGAGATCGCGGTCGGTCCGGACGAAAGCCTTGTCCTCGTAGATCCGACGCAGATTCATCAGGTACTGATGAACCTGTGCACGAATGCAGCACACGCCATGCGCACCAAAGGGGGCATTCTGGGCGTGAAGTTGTGGAATACAGTGGTCGATGCCTCCCTTGTTTCCAGACATCCCGATCTGAAAGAGGGGCCTTACGTGTGTCTCACTGTGAGTGATACCGGCCACGGCATGGATACCGCGCTCATCGAGCGGATCTTCGATCCCTATTTCACCACCAAGGGGCAGGCCGAGGGAACCGGCCTGGGGCTTGCGGTGGTACAGGGTATCGTTAAGAGCCATGGCGGAGCGATCACCGTGTATAGCGAGCCGGGACTCGGAAGCACCTTTCACGTCTTTCTTCCGAGAATTACACGGGAGATCCCACCGGAAGCCCAAATCGTGGAAGTGCTTCCAGCCGGCAGCGAACGAATTCTGTTCGTCGATGATGAAGAGGCCCTGGTTGAGCTGGGGAAGGAAATGCTGGAATCCATCGGCTACCATGTCACTGCCAAAACGAGCAGCGTAGAAGCTCTGAAATCCTTCCGCGCCCAACCCGACTCGTTCGACCTGGTCTTGACCGACATGACCATGCCGGGTCTTACGGGGAAAGAGCTCACCCGGGAGCTCATGGCCATCAGGAAGGATATTCCGGTCATACTGTGCACCGGCTTCAGCGAGCTGATCAACGAGAAGCAGGCTCAAGAGGAGGGAATTCGTGAGCTTGTCATGAAGCCTTATGTGGTCGCCAATCTTGCCAAAACGATTCGCAGGGTATTGGAGCGGAAATAACAGTCCAACCAGAGGAGAAACAGATGGAGAAGCTCAGCAATATATTGAGGCAACCAGGGTTTCACCTGTGGCTGTTTTCCTTCTGTCTCTTTCTCTTCAGCTGGCCGATCCTCAAGATACCCGAGAAACCGCTCAACGAAACCCTTTTCATCTATCTATACGTGGTCTGGGGCATCATCGTTTTTCTACTGTTTCTTATAGCCGCAAGCCTGGGCAGGGAAAAAGGCCGGCCAGGTTAAAGAACGCTAGGAGAAACGACTGATGTTTGATCCCGTAACGGTCATTTCAACCTTTCTCGTCTATATGGGGAGCCTCTTTCTCATTGCCCTTTTGGCTGAGCGGCAAGCGACCAGGGGCAGAAGCCTCGTCAACAACCCTGTCGTCTACTGCCTCTCCCTGGCGGTCTATTGCACGGCATGGACCTTCTACGGAAGCGTGGGCAAAGCCGCTACCTCAGGAATGCTCTTCCTGACCATGTATCTCGGCCCAACGGTTACCGTCGTCATCTGGTGGACACTGCTTCGCAAGTTGGTTCGAATCAAGGATATCCATCATATCACCAGCATCGCCGATTTTATTTCGGCCCGCTACGACAAGTCTCAGGCCCTGGCGGCTATCGCAACACTGGTCGCGATGGTGGGCATCATGCCGTATATCGCTCTTCAATTAAAGGCGGTTTTCTCCACTTTTTCGATCATCGCTGTTCCGGAGGGCCCAACGACCCACTCGATCAGGGCCTATGTGCATTTCGCGGTGATCGGGTTGATGATTGCCTTCACTATTGTCTTCGGTATAAGACGGTTGGACCCGACTGAACGCCACGAAGGCATGGTCATGGTGCTGGCGGTGGAATCCGTCGTCAAACTGGTGGCCTTTTTCGCCGTGGGAGTCTTCGTCACCTTCTTTCTCTACCACGGATTCGACGACATCTTCCAGCAGTGGTCTGTGAGTTCATTCAGGGAAGTGGTCGCCATCGAGGGGTACCGCGCTCCATCCTATCCCCAGTGGACCAGCTATATGGTCCTGGCTATGTCCGCCATCCTGTTCCTCCCTCGCCAGTTCCATATAGCGGTCGTGGAAAATTCGGATGAGAGGCATATCCTGACTGCGATGTGGCTCTTCCCTCTGTACATGTTATTGATAACGCTCTTCGTTTTCCCCATTGCCATGGGTGGCCTGCTAAAGGGCTACTCCGTTCAGAAAGCGGACACCTTTGTTCTCGGATTGCCCCTCTACCACGGCAAACCGTGGCTGGCTATGCTGGTCTTCATCGGAGGCTTTTCCGCCGCGACGAGTATGATCATGGTCTGCTCGATGACCATGTCCACCATGATCACCAACCATCTGCTGCTGCCCCTTGTGGGATGGGTGAAGGGCCTCTCCTTCCTGCGCAGACACCTCTTGAAATGCAGGTGGGTCGCCGTGGCGGCTCTCCTGGCCCTGGGCTACTGGTTTGAGCGTCGGGTGGGTGAATCCCTCATGCTCGTCGATATTGGAATCATCTCATTTGCCGCCATGCTTCAATTTACTCCCGCCATTGTGGGGGGGATCTTCTGGCGCAGAGGAAACCGGGCCGGCGCTCTACTGGGCCTGAGTGCCGGTTTCCTGATCTGGTTTTACACCATGCTCCTCCCTCCTTTTGCCATGAGCGGTTGGATATCGGCCGACATCCTTGAGAGTGGACCATGGGGAATCGGATTTTTGAGACCTGAGCAGCTGTTTGGACTGGTCGGGTTTGATCCAGTGACCCACGGGGTTTTCTGGACATTGTTCTTCAACGTCGGGCTCTATGTTCTGGGATCTCTGTGCATCAAACAAAGCGAAACCGAGCAGAACCTGGCACAGGAGTTTACAGGCGTTTTGGATATCGAAGCCCCCTTGAGTCCTCCGGTTCAAAAGGAAGCCTACATCGATCTGACCGCCAAGAGAGAAGAGATCGTCGATCTCCTATCCCAGTACCTCAGCAACACAAGAGCTCTGACCACTACCGAAGAGTGTATCAAAGCCGCAGGGATCGAGGAGCAAAGCCGTATTTCCATCTTCGACCTGGTCAGGTTCCACAGCGAGGTGGAAAGACGGCTCGCGGGCTTCATCGGAGCAGCGGCAGCCCATGTGGCGATGAGAGACGGGACGGTCCTGACTTCCAGAGAGTCCAGGGAACTTTCAGAAGTCTACGGTGGAATTCTCGCCGATCTCAAAGTCACCCCTGATGAGCTCAGAAGGAAGATAGACTATTATCAGGAGAAGGAAATCCTTCTGGACAACCATGCCAGAGAGTTGGAACAGAGGGTGAGGGAGCGGGATCAGCAAATCGCCGAGCGTGAGCGGACCGAGGAGGCACTGCGGCAATCTGAGGAAAAGTATCGGACCATCTTTGAGAACAGTGGAACCGCGCTGATATTCATCGAGGAAGACACCATAATCTCGATGAGCAACAAGGAATTCGAAAAGCTGAGCGGCTATCCGCGGGCGGAGGTGGATGGCCGGAAGAAGTGGCCGGAGTTCGTGGCGAAACCGGAGGACCTGGAGCGAATGAAAGAATACCACCGCCTGCGCCGGCTCGACCCGAAGGCGGCTCCGCAGACCTATGAATTCCAGTTCATCGACCGGGCGGGAAGTCTAAAAGACATTGTTATTACGGTGGCGACGATGCCTGGGGCAAAACAGAGTCTGGCAGCTCTGCTGGACATCACAGAACGGAAGCGGGCGGAGTTCGATGTCCGGACCTACACTGAGGAACTTCTGGCCATTAACCGAATCATCACGGTCTGTACGAGCACCCTGGAGCTCCAGGCCGTTTTGGAAGCAATCCTGGATGAAACTCTGGGGATTGTCGGCCTCGAGGGGGGCGCCATCTGCCTGGTCCAGCCGGACAATCAGCTGCAACGGGTCGCTCAGCGCACGCCCGACTGTGGCACCTTTTGCGACCTTGCCCGAAGTAAGATCAGCATTGGAGAATGCCTTTGCGGCACCTGTCCCGTCGACGGCCGGCCACTCATATTGAAGGACCGCGAGGCGGTTTTGCGTCTTTCTGCGAAACAGGCCGGCCGCTGTGAAAACATCTTCTTTCATGCGGCTTTCCCGCTCATCAGTCAAAAGAGATGCCTGGGGGTGTTGTGTCTGTTTACCCGGACAGAGCGAAAGCCAACCGCTCGAAGTCTCAGTTTGATCGAGACCGTAACAAGCCAGATCGCGCTTGGCATTCAGAATGCGCAACTTTATCTGGAGGTCCAGCACCATGCGGAAACCCTGGAAGCCAGAGTCCAGGAGAGAACAGCGCAGCTGGAAGCAGCCAACAAGGAGCTGGAATCCTTCAGCTATTCCGTATCACACGACCTGAGGGCTCCCCTGCGCGGCATCGACGGGTGGAGCCTGGCACTCCTGGAAGACTGTTCCGAATCACTCGACGAGCAGGGCAGAAAGTATTTGGAACGAGTGAGGCTGGAAGCGCAGCGCATGGGGATGCTCATTGACGACATTCTGGAGCTGTCGCGCGTCACCCGGGCGGAGATGCGACACGAGCGAATTGATCTCTCCATTCTGGCACAATCCATCGCCGTCCGACTGCAAGAAGCGGAACCGGACCGCAAGGTTGTGTTCGATATCCAACCGGGCTTGATGGCTCACGGCGATGCAAGGCTGATCGAGATCATGCTGAGCAATCTCCTTGAGAATGCCTGGAAGTTCACCGGCAAGCATCCATCGGCGACAATTACGGTGGGCTGCATTGAGATGGAAGGCCAGCCGGTCTTTTTTGTTCGAGACGATGGAGCAGGCTTTGACATGGCTTATGCCCGGAAGCTTTTCGGTGCATTTCAACGTATGCACGGAGTCTCTGAGTTCCCAGGGACCGGAATCGGCCTGGCAACCGTTCAGCGTATTGTCCATCGGCACGGCGGGCGGGTGTGGGCTGAAGCGGAAGTCGAGAAAGGCGCAACATTTTACTTCAATCTGTAGGGGGAAGTATGCAAAGCAGAGTCATACTCCTGGTTGAAGACAACCCCAGTGACATCGAACTGACCCAGCGCGCATTCGAGAAGAGCCGCATCAAGAACGAACTGCAGATCGCTCGAGATGGACAAGAAGCTCTCGAATACCTTTTCGGTACGGGTGCGTGGTCCGGCAGAGACACAACTCAGCTGCCCGCGATCGTCCTGCTCGACTTGAAGCTGCCGAAAATCGACGGCCTGGAGGTTCTAAAGCGAATACGGGCAAATGCCTGCACAAAGCGACTCCCCGTCGCAATCCTAACCTCCTCCAATGAGGAACGCGACCTGGTTGACTGCTATGATCTGGGAGCGAACAGTTATATTCGCAAGCCGGTTGATTTCAAACAGTTCGTGGAAGTGGTTCGGCAGGTGGGCCTCTACTGGCTGGTGCTGAACGAAACTTCCCCAACGGTGTGAATTAAATGAGTCAATCCCTGAGGGCCAAGAAGATCGAGCACGGCATGGAAAACGCGAATTCTCAAGAAATCCTCATTGTGGATGACACCACGGAGAACCTTCATCTTCTGACGGCGATTCTTGTGGATTATGGCTATCGGGTACGCTCGGCATCCAGCGGACGATCGGCCCTGCTATTGGCGGGGGCCGCCTCGCCGGACCTCATTCTCCTGGATGTGAGAATGCCGGAAATGAATGGTTATGAGGTCTGTCGGCAGCTGAAGTCCGCCGAACCTACCCGTGGTATCCCCTTGATTTTCATCAGCATCCTTGACGAGACCGATGACAAAGTCAAGGGCTTCGATGCGGGCGGAGTGGATTACATCACCAAACCCTTTCAACCCAGGGAGGTGCTGGCACGGGTTAGGACTCACCTGGATTTGAGGCGCCTGCAGCTGCGGATGGAAGAATTGGTGAGGCAACGTACCGCCGAGCTCGAAAGCTCGAATGAGCTCCTGCGGAAAAGCCAAGAAAGGTTCCGCAACCTGGTCGAAACCACTAGCGACTGGATATGGGAGGTTGATGCAAACGCTCTCTACACGTATGTCAGCCCCAGAATACGCGACATATTGGGCTACAGTCCCGAGGAGGTCCTCGGCAAGACCCCTTTTGACTTCATGCCTCCCAAAGAGGCGGAACGGGTATCCGGTATTTTCGGCACGGTAGTTGCCCTGCAAAAGCCGTTCAACGAGCTCGTAAACACAAACCTGCACAAAGACGGCCGACTCCTTGTCCTTGAGACAAGCGGGGTCCCGTTTTTCGATAAGGATGGGAATTTCCTGGGTTATCGTGGTGTGGATAGGGATATAACCCAGCGCCGACGGGCCGAGGAGGCGCTTCGCGTATCCGAGGAGAAATATCGCGGCATTTTCGAAAACAGTGGGACCGCACTGATCTTTGTCGAGGAAGATACAACCATATCAATGTGCAACACGGAGTTTGAAAAGCTCACCGGCTATTCCAGGGTGGAGGTAGACGGCAAGAAGAGCTGGATGGAGTTTGTAGCGAAGCGGGATGACCTCATCCGGATGAAGGACTATCATCACCAGCGTCGGGTCGATCCATGGGCAGCTCCCCAATTTTATGAGTCTCAGTTGATCGATCGCGAAGGCAATCTGAAAGACATTGTCGTGTCAGTGACAGTGATTCCCGGGATGAAACAGAGCCTGGCGGTCCTTCAGGACATCAGCCAGCGCAAACGTGCAGAGGATGCCCTGAGAAGGAGAGAAACAGAACTGGAAGCCAAGTCCAACAACCTCGAACAGCTCAATGCTGCTCTGACCGTGTTGCTGGACCGCAGGGAACAGGATAAGAACGAGTTTGAGGGAAAAGTGCTGTCAAGCATCAAGGAACAGGTGATGCCTTACGTGGAACTGCTGAAAAGGAATCACCTGGAATCGGAACAGATGAAATATGTCGACATCATAGAATGCAATATCAAGAACCTCATGTCACAGTTTTCACTCAGGTTATCCTCCGTGTATAGGGATTTGACCGAGAAAGAGATCCTGGTTGCCAATCTTGTCCGGGATGGCAAGTCCAGCAAGGATATGGCCGATACCTTAAACGTGACCTACAGAGCGATTGAAGCCCGCAGACATAACATCAGAAAGAAGCTCGGACTGCAAAAGGGCAAGAACCTTCGTGCCTATCTCTTGACCCTTCCCTGAAAAGGCTGACAGGCCATAGGCCACCGGAAATGCCAAGAATCGGCCCTTAACCTCACAAGCGGCGGTTTTCTCGTGCCGCGATCAAAACACCCGGCGTGCGGTTTTTCCAGCAAAGCGTTGCAGGGCATGGGTCGCGCTTTTCCTGAGGATTTCCAGGTCCTGCGGCTTCTCAAGAATGCTTCCGAAACCGCTATTCTTGACACCGGCTTTCGCCGAAGGAGGGAATCCCGGCTTTATGCGAGAGCCTTAGAGTGCAGCTGATCAGGTCGGCAATACGTTCGGAGTAGTGATCATCGGTTACGTACATCCGGGCTTCTCACCCAGCACCTTGCGGACCGTCACGGCGAGGTCGGTTATTGCGTAAGGTTTCATGACGAACTCCCGAATGCCCGCATCCTTGGCCTTTTTCTCATCGACCATCTCACTGAATCCACTGCATAGAATAAAGGGAGTATTCGGCCGCACAACCCGGAGCTCTTTGGTGAGATCCATACCCGTGAGGCCTGGCATGGTCATGTCCGTGATGACCAGGTCGAATGCGTCAGGTTGCGTGCGGAAGACCTCAAGGGCTTCGAGACTGCTCGTCTTCATAGTGACCTGGTAGCCGAGAGAACTGAGCATCTCCTGCCCCAAACCAGCGATGGCTTGCTCGTCATCGATGAACAGTACTCGTTCGCTGCCGGTCGGAAGCACCGGCGACGCTTCGGTTTTCGGTGCGTTCTTTTGGTCATTCACAGGCAGTAGCACATGAAAGGTCGCCCCACGCCCCGGCCTGCTGAAGACTCTGATCGCCCCGCCATGACCCTTGACTATGCCCATGACTACCGACAGCCCAATCCCGGTCCCCTCCCCAGGCTCCTTGGTAGTGAAGTACGGATCGAAGGTCCTCTCCATGACCTCCGGAGTCATGCCATGACCCGTATCGCTCACCGAAAGCCCCAGGTAGCGCCCCGGGTTCAAATCCGCATATTGCGTCACGAGGCAAGAATCGGCCTCGACCTCGGACAGCCCTACACTTAGGACGCCACCCGTGGCACGCATCGCATGCGCAGCATTGGTACAAACATTCATCAATACTTGGTGGACCTGTGTCGGATCGGCCAGGACAACATCCCCTTCCGGAGATGTCTCGATGTCCTGGCGTATCTCGATGGTGGAAGGAATGGTTGACCGCAACAGCTTGAGAGCCTCCTTGACAATGGGAGCAAGCGAGACAGGCTTCTTCTCCTGCTCGACCTGGCGGCTGAAGGAGAGGATCTGACTCACCAGATTTGTCGCACGATGACCGGCCTTGCGTACCTGCTCCAGACCGTGCCGCAGTGGACTCCCTTCCGGGAGGCGGAATAGTGTCATCTCCGTATAGCCAATGATGGACGTGAGAATATTGTTGAAGTCATGGGCAATACCTCCCGCAAGAGTACCGATGGCCTCCATCTTCTGCGCCTGGCGGAGTTGTCTTTCAAATCCAATCTCGTTGGTGATATCCTTGTGAATGCCCACATAGTTGATGACTGCACCGGATTTGTCCCGTACGGCTGAGACCGTAGCCTCTGAATCGTATGACGAGCCGTCCATCTTTTTATTGACTATGTGCCCCGACCACACCTCACCCCGAGACACGGTTTCCCTTATCTCCCGGTAGAAGGCTTCGTCATGCGTGTCGCTTCGAAGAAAACGGGAATGCCGGCCGATGACCTCGCTCCTGACGTTGCCGCTCATGCGCTCAAAAGCCGGGTTGATATATTGGACGATCCAATTCCTATCAGTTATGACAACACCTTCCGAGGTCTGTTTGATCACGGTTGCCAGGCGCACACGCTCTTCCTCCACAGCCTTGCGTTCGCTGATGTCGGTGATCATGGCAAAGAAGCCCTGGAAATGTTGTTCGCCGTCGAGGAGAGGGGAAGCGGAAATCAGGGTCCACACCGTTTGTCCATCTTTGCGGCGCAGCCTGCGTTCGTAATGCCCTGCAGAACCACGACGCAGGTCTTCCATCTTCGCCTCGTGATCGGTCAAATCTTCTTTGAACACCGATTTTCGCACGGGTTTTGTCGACAACAAAATCGCGGCGATATTCTTAACCATGACAACAAGAACTGAGTGACCACAAG
>CAYTWB010000097.1:0-12507 GCA_964441945.1 uncultured Syntrophobacteraceae bacterium | reverse complement strand
CGAACAACGCCTGCCCATCCCCCATCCCTTGAAAGGAGAACAAATTTACCGTGCCAGTTCGGACGGTATTCAAGGCGAACACTGAACCATTTCTGAATGATGGCTTCATACTCGTCCCTGGGAATGGTTGCTATGGCTTTGTTGAGAATGCTCACCAGTTCCGGGTAGTCTTTGCGAACGGCATAAAGGTATGGTTCGGGGGGCAGATCGAGTACGCCCGCAATTTTGAGATCGGGGTACTTGTGCATGGTATACCCTGCATAATAGGTCCTCGAAAACAGGGCGTCGGCCCTGGCATCCGATACTGCCTTGAACATATCCTCCATGGTGTCTTCCGGAACCACCTGGATGTCGGGGTATGGGTTCAGCAGCTTTTCATGCAGCCTGACCCCTTTCACTACGGCAACCCTCTTGCCTTTCAGTGCAGCGACACCGCTCATGAAAGGGGCGTCCTTCCGGGCAATGATGACCTGCTTGAAATCCATAAATGGTTCTGTGAATGACATGTACAAGAGACGATCCGGTATGTAGAAGGAAATAAACATATCGATTTCACCGGATTTCGCCTTCTCATCCATCACCGAGAAATCATCAACAACGTACTCGAAGTTCAAGCCGGTATATTCCGATAACAACTGGAGATAATCAGGCTCTATCCCTTTGACCACACCTTTTTCCAAGAACTTGAGCGGAGGAACTACAACAGCCATTCCGACCTTGATGGTTTGATGGCTTTTAATCCATGCTTTTTCCAGCGGGGTCAGTGGTATGGCCCTGGCAGCTTTGAAATAACGCTTCGCCGGGTCGGATATCCATCGGGCCTCAATTTCTGCGAGCTCACTTCTTGATATGGCTTGAAAGCCCTCGTTCACAAAGCCAAGCAACTCGGTGTTTTCTTTCAAGACGCCGGCACGAAAACCCTCTCTGTAAAACACTTTATCATAGGCTTCAAATTCACCGGATAATCCCATGCGGTCGATAAGGGCCCTCCCGAGCGGTATGATGCTTACAAATCCTCGAGCCTTTCCTTCATTGCACGTCCTTGCGAGCTCCTCGATGGTCTTGCAGGGCAAAACATCGATGTTCGGATAATTGCTTTTCAGGAATTCTTCGGGCTGTGCTCCCAGAATGGCCGCAATGGTTTGTCCGGAAAGCTGATCTATATTGGAAATCTTGCCTTGCCGCACATGAAAGAACAGGCCGACCCCCGCTTCATAAAAGGGCTGAGAAGTAGCCAACCAGTCAAGCCTCTTTGGGGAACTGAAGAGTCCCGAATGAATAGCTGCTTTTCCAGCTTTTATGTTTTCGATGGATGTCTTCCAGTCGGAGGAGATAAACTGAATAGCCTTGCCGGTTTTTTTTGACCAAAGCCGCCAAAAATCGACAAACATGCCTGCAGGCTTTCCTTCCGGACTTAGGAATGTGAACGGTTGAAAATCTGAACTGATCGCTATGGTGAGGGCATCTTTCGGCTTCTGATCCTGTGCGACGACGGGTGTTGCCATCAGAAAAACAGAAAAGAGCAGGATGAAACGCCTTATCGTCATAGCACCTCTTTTGTCTAAACGATGGAAGTAGCGGTTTGCATGCATAATAGCCTGGAAATCCCTTCCGGTAAACCGCTTAACCAGCAGGCGAGGGGTTCAATCGGGATGCTGCGCCTGCTTCTGCTGCCGGCAAGATGGCAACGGGTGCATTGGCAAAAATGGGGTAGCCCCAGCACCGGTCCACGGAATAGATTGAACCACGTGACGAGACGCATGCTTTTCTCCCTCTCCCTCAGGGAGAGGGCCGGGGTGAGGGGAAATCACCTTCAAGCAAGCCGAGAATGACCGTGAGAACAGCCTGGATTTCTCCAAGGACCTGATTATTCCAAAATCTCACCACCCTATAGCCACGTGTCTCCAGATAGTCCGTGCGGCTTTTGTCCTCTTCAATCTGCGAAGCATGCTGTTCACCATCCAACTCTATAATGAGTCTGGCTTCCTGGCATATGAAATCAACGATGAAATGACCAATGGGGTGTTGTCTTCAGAATTGGAAACCAGCCAGATGGCGATCCTTTAGATGGTACCAGGGCCTTCTTTCGGCATCTGTCTGGTTCTTTCGTAGATTCCTAGCTTTCTCCTTCAGGATCTTCCCTCACCCCGACCCTCTCCCTGAGGGAGAGGGAGAAGAACTGCCCCTTCAGTTACCCCTTTTTTCAATTGCACCCGATGTCAACCATCGTTCGATGCGGTCGAAGGCCTCATTGATTTCAGACTCCGTGCCGCCGAAGGAGATCCGGATATGGTTTTCGCCTGTCGGCCCGAAGGCCGCTCCCGGGATGGTTATGACTCGAGCTTCATGGAGCAGGCGAAGCGCAAAAGTCATAGAGTCAACGCCGGGCAGCTTGTAGCGGACCATCAAATAATAGGCCCCCTGGGGCTTCACAAATGAAAGATACCGGTCGAGATCTTCCAGCCTCTTGCAGACCAGGTCCCGGCGCCCCTGCAAAGCGGCCTTGATTTCGCCGACGCAATCCTGAGGTCCCTCGATCGCGGCCAGTGCCGCATGCTGTGAAAGGCTTGGCGCACAGATGGCCACCGCATCATGGATCTTCATCATCTGATCCAATACCCCTTCCGCCGCATAGACGTACCCCACACGCCATCCCGTCATGGCATATTTTTTCGAAAAGCTGAAGGTAGCGATGACCCGGTTTGACAGTTCGGGCAGGGCGGTGAGACTGAAATGCGGCTGCCGGTCGTAGACCAGGAAGTCATACGTCTCATCGCAGATGATGAAGAGATCATTCTGGATTGCCAGCTCTGCCAAAATCCTGAGGTCCGATTCGGAGAAGTTGGCCCCGGTCGGATTATGGGGATTGCAGAGAACAATCGCCCGGGTCCGAGGCGTGACAGCCTGCCGTATCCGTTCAGGATCGAGCTGCCAGTTGTGCTCACGCAGTGGAACAAAAACGGGTACCCCTTCCGCCAGCAGCACCTGTTCAATGTGTGAGGCGTAGTTGGGCGAAGGCAAAATGACTTCATCCCCTCGATCCACCACGGTGAGAACGGCAGCGCAGAGGGCTTCCATGGCCCCCACCGTGATGCCAACCTCCTTGTCCGGATCAACGCTTCGCCCGATTCGCCCGGCCAGCTGAGCCGCTACGGCCGCCCGCAGTTCCGGCATGCCCGGACCCAGGGTATACTTGCCGCTGTCCGCGTCCTCCCTCATCCTGCGGCAAACCGCTTCGACAATGTGGGGAGGGGTCGGAAAAGAAGGGATGCCCTGGCCCAGCGAGACACAGCCTTCCAGCTTGCTGGCAATGAGCGGCATCTCTTTGATAGCGGAAATGGCAATCTGAGCTACTCTGCGACTGATGCCGTGTGTCTGATAGACCTTACCGGATGCGACCAGAGCGGAACGTGACAGTGGCATATATGCTCCTGGAATGTGCGGTGTCAGGCGAATCCTCGCAATACAGGTCAATGTTTCATTCGTTGCCATCATACACCAAGTGCGGCCTCAGATAGAAGTCTGTCCGAAGAGAAGGCTGGATGCCCATAGAGTGATGTGTGTCGCCATCTCCGGTGCAAAATCGTCCGACGGGCAATCATAATAGGCGTTTCCGGTATTCTTGAATCGCTTGCATTCTCACCGATTGCGTGACAAACAGTCTTACGATGGTAGCCTCACTTTCAAACGTACCGCGCCCCCGAGCGCCCTTGAGGCTATTTCTGCGTCCCTGGCCGATTCTTCCGACGAACAGTCACTGGATTGACTTTGTGGTCCGCTATAATATAGCTTCCATCAAATCGATCTGAGAAAAGGAGTAACTCATGACCGAAATTCAACGGGACCTCACCCGTACCTTTCTCGCACTGCTGTTTATCGGGGCTCTCATCGGTACTTCGCTCTGGATCCTGAAACCGTTCTTTGGGGCCGCCATATGGGCGGTGACGATCGTGACGGCAACCTGGCCGCTCATGATTTCAATCCAGGGCCGGCTTTGGGGCCGTCGTTCCCTGGCTGTGGCGGTGATGACCGTAGTCCTTCTCTGTATCCTGGTGGTGCCGCTCTGGCTGGCCATCGGTACCATTGTCTCCAATTCAGATCGAATAGCGGGTTGGGTGAAGTCGCTTTCCAACTTTGAGCTTCCCCCTCCACCGGCCTGGGTAAAGTCGCTGCCGTTTCTTGGGGGGGATTTTGTTGAGGCATGGGAGAAGGTTGCCGTTGCCGGAATCCAGGATTTCATGAAGAAGCTGGCGCCATACGCCGGCAGTGTCGTCCGGTGGTTCATTACGGAAGTGGGGGGCTTCGGGGTCCTGGTCCTGCAATTCCTGCTGACCGTCGGGTTTGCGGCACTCCTCTATGCCAAAGGGGAACGGGCGGCGGTATGGATGAGGCGTTTTGGTCGTCGCCTGGCGGGGTCGCGCGGGGAGGACTCGATCCGGCTGGCCGGGCAGGCCGTCCGCGGAGTTGCGCTCGGTGTTGTGGTGACCGCCCTGGCTCAGTCTATCCTGGGTGGGATAGGTCTCGCCATTGCCAGGGTCCCTTTTGCCGGGGTCCTCACGGCGGTGATGTTCATGCTGGCCATTGCCCAGGTGGGTCCGATGCTCGTGCTGTTTCCCGCCGTGGTCTGGCTCTACTGGAGCAGCAGCACGGGCTGGGGAACGTTTCTGCTCATCTGGACCGTGGTGGTCGGAACCATGGACAATTTCCTTCGCCCGATCCTGATCAAGAAGGGCGCCGACCTGCCGCTGCTGCTCATTTTCGCCGGAGTGGTCGGCGGTTTGATCGCGTTCGGCCTCATCGGCATCTTTGTGGGGCCTGTGGTGCTCGCCGTCGGTCACACGTTGCTCTCGGCATGGGTCAACGAGGAAATCGCCGAGGTCGAATTAGCCGGCCCGGAAGAACCATGAAGGTGAGGTGTGGCGTTTGCTCGGGAAATGAAGTATTCAACAGCTTGTTGTTTTCTTCCTTTGGTTCAAGATCGTCATGAGGCGAAAAGGAGAATGTCATGCAAAGCAGTCGTTGTATTACCAGGGCAAGCCTCTTCTGTTTCTCGCTTGCTCTACTCATGCTGTGCTGCGGTGGGCTGTTTCCGGCCGATGGTTGGAGTGCAACGGAACCGGCGATACAGATCATGCCGGCTGAAGCGAGTGGAACAAAATTCGCTTTCGAACCGCAGACCAAAGCTTCGGGCACCTCATCTCCGCGCTGGCATGCAGACATTCCCCGACCCCAGGGTAAAACACTTGACGGCATCTGGGGCAGTTCGGCTCAGGATGTTTTTGCCGTGGGGGCTGACGGCCTGATCATGCACTATGACGGGACAGCCTGGAAGCAGATGACCAGCGGGACGGCGAAATGGCTCTTCGGCGTCTGGGGGAGCTCGGCTCAACGTGTCTTTGCCGTGGGGACTTATGGTACCATCCTGCAGTATAACGGTTCGACCTGGAGTCAGATGTCCTGTGGGACAACCAACATTCTTCGCGGCGTCTGGGGCAGTTCGGCTCAGGATGTCTACGCTGTCGGAGAATACGGCAAGATCCTTCACTATGACGGCACATCCTGGAGCCTCCTGGCGCGATGGACCATAAACCATCTTCGCAGTGTCTGGGGCAGTTCGGCTCAGGATGTGTTCGTTGTGGGCGATTACGGCACGATCCTGCACTATGACGGCACGAGCTGGAAGAAGATGTCCTGCGGGACGGGAAAGTGGCTCTACGGCGTCTGGGGCAGCTCCGGGCAGGATGTGTTCGCCGTGGGGAAAAAGGGGACAATCCTCCACTATGACGGGACGGCCTGGAAGAGAATGCCGAGTGGGATTGCAACCGATCTTCGCGGCGTCTGGGGCAGTTCGGCAAAGGATGTGTATGCGGTCGGAGATTCCGGCACGATCTTGCACTATGACGGTTCGTCCTGGAGCCCGGTGACCAGTGGCACTGCCAACCGGCTTTGGGCCGTCTGGGGGAGCTCGGCTCAGGACGTGATCGCCGTGGGGTATCTCGGATCGATCCTGCACTTCAAAGGGCCGTGATCGAATCGCTTGTGCCCTCAATTGCTCCGGCTGGCCTGGGGTCAACTGCGGTTTGTTCCCAGACGATCGAAATGGTTGCTGATGAGAGTGTTGATATTCTTCTCGAGGAACATGCTCAGAATAAAAATGGTCCCCAGAACCAGGAAGGCATAGAGCAAAAAATAAGGCATCGGGTCGTCATGCAGGCGTTGGCCGACATAGAGCAGAAAGGGCTGATGGAGCAGATAAAGCCCGTAGGAATACTCACCCACTTTGTCCAGAGGGGACCTCAGGATCGGCAGGCGATCGATCCTGTGGGCGCATTGGGCAATGATAAGGGTTAGCCCGAGACCGATGAGTCCGTCGGTGAGCGCATGGAAAAACACCGGTCGATAACTGTAGGTCCCGATGATGTAGATTGCGATTCCGGCAAGGAACGTTCTGCCGGCAAACAGGTGTTTTTCCACCCGCTCCGGCTGCCTGTGATACCAGTAGGCCAACACCATGCCCATCGCGAATTCCCAGAGCCTCCCCATAAAGAAGGCGCCTTGAGGATAATTGCCGTTTGCGTGAAAGACGTCAACGAGGAGATAGCGGGTGACGATCGTGGCCGAAATGCATAAAGCGAGAAACCGGACGGGGCCGAGCTTTTGCAGCAGGCGGAAGAGCAACGGAAAGACCAGGTAGAGCTGGATGATGAGGCCAAAATACCACCAGGCTGGAACGAGATAATAGAACAGGGTGTCGGGAGGATAGAATCGGTCGCCGAGAAAGCTCAGCAGGAACCGATAATCAATGGCATCCTTCCTGGAAATGAAGGGGGCCACGAGATAGATCAGATGCGCAAGCCAGTACAACGGGAAAAGGCGCAGCAGCCGTTTCCGATACCATTGCTTCCATCCCCCGTTCGGACCTCCCTTTCCGACAAGGGAGTAGGTCAATCCGAAACCACTGGCAACAATAAAAACGGCAACCGCCTGGGCACCCCTCTCGAAGACGGTGGCCAGCAGCCCATCCACGACACAGCCGACTGTCGCCGGGAAAGACGACGGAGCGCATTGTTCCATAAACGCCGGGAAAGAGGCAAGGTTGAGCAGCCACGGGTAGCGCCCGGCGTCATAGACGATGAAGAAATGGAAGACTGCAATCCAGAGGATCGAAATCCCCTTGAGGCCGTCAAACCAGGAAATCCTGGCCCGTCTTGTCCGGTCCGCAGACATCTTTAGGGCAAGTCCTTCACATTCCCGCTCGGGCCATCAGGCTTCCCAGCACCTTTTCAGCGGAAAAGTACTCAACGGCAATCTCGTGGGCAGCCCGGCAGCTTCCTTCATAGTCGCTCTCAATGGTATCGACGGCCGAAAGGATATCCTCCATCGTTCGAAACCCAAAAAGCCCTTTTCCGGTAGGCAGGTACTTGTTGAAACCGGTCTCCTGCGTGATGACCGGCCGGCCGGCGGCCAGGTAGCAGCACGTACGGTCGCTGAACCAGCCGGTCAGGGGTCTCACGACCTGGTCCTTGGCCACGGTGAATTCACCCCGCGATTGTTGTATGTATTGGCGATACTGGTTCACATCCCGGGAAATCGGCAGGGAGTGTACAATGTTCCAGCCATGACTGCGGAGAATCTGTTCCGTCGGTTCATCCAGTACCACTGCCAGTTCGAACGGCGCCGATCTGCGTTGCGGCAGGTCAACGAAACGGAGAAACTCGCGGTCCTTGGTCCAGTAGTACACCTCGCCCCGGAAAGTGAGGCTCTTTCCCTTATTGTGCCAGGTGGTAATCGTCGTATAGGCTGAGGTGGAGGATGGCTTGAAGGGGTTTTCCCAGAGATCGAGTGCCACCGGCTGGCGTGTCGGCAGCCACGTAAAACGTTCCACCGGGAGATCGCAGTCCGGGGCGCCAAGATTTTCCCCAAAGCTGAAGTGAATATCGTGAGCGGCCAGGGCCGCAAGGGTCGGTTCATCTCCCTGCGCCACCTTCACCTGTACCGCAAAGGGATCGGTCTCCACATAGATCTTTCGTGGGCAGGCCATATGCTCCTCTCGGAGCTCCTGGGACGCCGTGACATTGAGGAAGGCGTCCGCTTCGCGATAGAGCTTCAGTAAATCCTCTTCAGTCATGCCGTAGCATTTGCCGCCGGGGTAATTTCCGCGAAAGGCCCATTTCCCATCGAACCCGTGCGACTGAAGTACAGGCGCCACGGCTGCTACGTTATCCGATGCATCGGGAGTGAATGCATAGCTGTCGGCATGGTAGACCCATCGCCCGGAATCCTCGACGTAGTAGACATCATAGCCGAGTCGTCGAAGTCCGATAAGATAGTGCAGAAATTGATAGGTAACCCCCGCAAGCGGGTACCAGAAAATGATTCCAAAAACGATGACCTTTCCCTTACTGCCCGTTTGTTGAGCCATATTTCCCTTTCCCTTTTTCAGATGTCCTGGATCATCTTGCGAAGCACTTTTCCGGAATCGAAGTATTCCTCGGCGATTGCCCGCGACGCCTTCGCGTGGTGTTCATAGTCCCTCTCGGCGTCAAGAATCCCGGCAACCGCCTCCTCGGGGGTGCTGAACGCGAGGAGCCCCTCGCCGCAAGGGTATACGGACCGAAAACCCGTGTCCTGAACGACTACCGGGCGGCCCGAAGCGAGATAGCATGCGGATCGGCAGCTGAACCATCCGGTTCGCATCGCCACATAGACGTGCTTGGCGGGCGATATCTCCCCGCGTGATTGACCAATGAATTCCTGGTAGCTATTCGGAGTCAGGGTTTGAGCCGGCCCGTCCACGACCTCCCAGCCGTTCTCTGCCAGCAGTTCGAGGGGTGCATTCACTCCTCCCACTGCGACTTTGAGCGGCGTCTGAAGATGCCTGGGAAGGTCCATCAGTTTAGCAAATTCGGCGCCTTTGCTGGCATATTCAATGCCCTGGTATACAAGTTTTCCCTTAAAGGCATTCCAGGTCATGATGGTTGTCCAGGGGAATGCGCCGGATGACCGCTTGTGCAACAGGGGTTCCCATAGATCTAGCACGACGGGCATGCGGGTCGGCTTCCAGTCGAACTGCATGTGAGGCACGGTGCAGTCGCTCCCATGGATATTCTCCGCATAGGTGAAGTGTTGGTCATGATCCTGAACGCTCCTGCACCATCGTTCCACGTTCTCGGACCATGCGAGCCGTTCACTGAGCATGATCTGGTTATAGCCGGGGTCGGTGTCAAGGAATACCTTGATACACCGGGGCGAGAGGTTCTCCGGGATCATACAGGCCCCACTGACATTGATGAAGAGGTCCGCGCTCTCAGCAAAGCGGTCGAATGCCTCCCGGCTCATTCCATAGCTGGTCTCGTGCAGATGGAAGTAATGCCACCGGCGGGTGAGGTCCGGCGCGTAGGTCTGAAAGAAGTTCGAGATATATTCCGCCGAATAATCGCCCTCGGAGGTATTGGTCTTCTGTATCGGATGGTATGGCCAGCTCCAGGTGTCTTCATGGTAAACGACCTGATGTCCAAGGCGTGCAAGCCCCACCACGTACTGGAGGTAGTCCCAGGCTACCCCGCCGACCGGATACAGGCCGACCAGGCCGGTCACAACAATGCGAAGTCGTGAATCATTCATTGCCTATCCTGTCATCTTTTGGGAATACGAAGCATCAACGAAGCATCCCCTCATTCAGGGCAGTTCCGGGTAAACCTTCTGAAGAGGTTTTGAGAAAGCCTGTTCAACAAGCGCTTCCTGCTCGGCCTTGTGAATGGCGGCATAGCCGGTTGCGGGACTGGCGGCAGGCTTTCTTCCAAGGTACTTTACTGTATGACCGGTCAGGTCCTGCAGTTGCCACCTCACGAAATTCCATCCACCCATGTTTTCCGGTTCCTCCTGGACCCAGAGCCATTCAGAGGCATCGCGACAGCGGGCGGTGAGCTGCCGGAGTTGTTCCGCAGGGAACGGATAGAACTGTTCAAGCCGGAGGATTGCGGTGTCCCGGTTCCGATCTTTTCCGCGCCGTTCGATCAAGTCGTAGTAAATCTTCCCACTGCAAATGAGGACTCTTTCGACACAGTCATTCGCCTGGGTGTCATTCAGCACTTCCCGGAAACCTCCCGAGGTCATCTCTTCGAGCTTTGAGGTTGCCGACGGATGGCTCAGAATGCTTTTCGGAGTCATGATGACCAGCGGCTTTCGGAAATCGCGCCTGACCTGCCGCCGCAGCAGATGAAAGTATTGAGCCGGCGTTGTGGGATAACACACCTGCATGTTCTCTTCTGCACAGAGCTGGAGAAATCGTTCCAGGCGGGCGCTGGAGTGCTCCGGGCCCTGTCCTTCATAGCCGTGAGGCAGAAGCATCACCAAGCCGCACCATTGCGACCATTTCGACTCGCCGGAGGCGATATACTGGTCGATGATCACCTGGGCGCTATTGGCGAAATCCCCAAACTGTGCTTCCCAGATTACAAGGGTGTGAGGACTGGCCGACGCATATCCGTATTCGAAGCCGAGGACTGCGTTTTCCGACAACATGCTGTCATAGACCATAAAGCGCGCCTGATCCTCGGTCAGCGAATTCAGTGGGGTAAACAGCTTTCCCGTGTTGGGGTCGACCAGAACGCTGTGTCTCTGGCTGAAAGTGCCGCGGCGACAGTCCTGGCCGCTGAGGCGAATCGGGGTCCCTTCGGCCAGGAGCGAGGCAAATGCCAGCATCTCCGCTGTGGCCCAATCGATCTCCTGCCCCGTCTTGACGGCTTCCAGTCGTCGATCCAGGATATGTTCAAGCTTCGGATGCGGCTGAAAACCTGTCGGCCTGGCCAAGGCTATTTCGGCAAGCGACAGGAGACGCTCTTTCGGGACTCCCGTTGGGACAGGTTCGTGCGAATAGACCCCATGCAGTCCTTCCCAGTTCTCAAAAAAGTGTACGGAGGGCGGAGCGCATGTTCTTTCTCGAGCACTCTTACAGGCTGCCTCGATGCATTGAACGATCTCGCCTTGATAGTGTTTGAGGTCGCCTTCGGCCACGGTGCCTTCAGAGATGAGCTTCTCCCCATAGATTTGGTTGGGAGAAGGGCGATCTTTGATCCTTTCATACATCTGCGGTTGCGTGGTGTAGGGATCGTCGGCTTCCGTGTGTCCGTAGCGCCGGTAGCAGACCACATCGATCACAGCGTCCTTAAAGAAGCGCCTCCTGTAATCCGCTGCCAGCGTGACCGCGTGGACTGCGGCCTCCGGGTCTTCCCCGTGGACGTGGAAGATCGGGACCATGAGCATCTTGGCGACATCGGTGGAGTATCGTGTAGAGCGTGCATCCTGCGGTAGTGTGGTGAACCCGATCTGATTGTTGATAATGACATGCAGCGTGCCTCCGGTGGCATACCCCTCGAGCTGCGACAGATTCAACGTCTCGGCAACAATTCCCTGGGCCGCAAAAGCAGCGTCCCCATGAATGAGGATCGGCAGCACAGCCGGCCTGCCGTCACGGCCGAACAACTCCTGCCTGGCACGGGCAATGCCCTCCACAATGGGATCTACGGATTCGAGGTGGCTGGCGTTGGCCGCCATCAGGACCCGGAGGTTCAGGTTTTCCCAGATCGTTATGTCGGCAAGCAGGCCCGTATGGTATTTGAGGTCACCGCTGCCCACCAGAAAATCCGGATCGAAATTCTCTTCAAACTGGCAGAACACCGCCTCATAGAGCATTCCAAGAACATTGGTCTGAACATTGAGCCTTCCTCTGTGCGCCATGCCCAGGATGATCTCACGGCAGCCGTTTTCGGCTTCATGTCGGAGGAGGGCGTCCAACATGGCGACGATGACCTCTGCTCCTTCAATCGAAAATCGTTTTCGGCTCATATACCCGGCTTGAAGGGACTGCTCGAAGAGTGTTGCCTGGGTGAGCTTCTGAAGAATGCGGATTTGCATTTCCCTGGCGATCTTTGGCCGATTGCGTAACGGCTCCATCCGTTCCTGAAGCCACAGCCGCTCTTCGGGGTCCTGCAGATGCATGTACTCGACGCCGATAGATCGGCAATAGGTTTCTCTGAGAATGGAGATGATCTCGCGCAGAGGCAGCTGCTCGGATTGGAAAGGGGCTGGAACAAAAAACTCATGCTCCAGATCGTCCTCCGAAAGATCGAAGGCCGAAAGGTTCAAGAGCGGATAGTCGGTGGAGCAGGCCGTGAGCGGGTCCAGACAGGAAAGCAGATGGCCGATATCCCGGTAGCGATGGATGAGCTGCCCGACTCGCGATTGCAGCATTACCGGGCTTCTTGTACAAGTTGAAGTGTTCATATCGCAGGCTCCTTCAGCAATGGGGATCTTTTGTAACAACGCCCCAATCGGATGCGAATCACGAACCAACGTGGATTTCTGCGCGAGGAGCATCAGCCGGCATCCCATCGGGAGTATGGTTTCATCATCCCGGAGGGATATAAGCCATTAGCCGGGGGTTGAGGCCATAGGCCGACACCCCCGGAAAACGGAGGGCAACGAGCCGACCCCGGAGGGGGTCGC
>CAYTWB010000096.1:0-12869 GCA_964441945.1 uncultured Syntrophobacteraceae bacterium | reverse complement strand
TTTCAAGGCCTCCCGGACCCGACCGGACCGGGCCGGTTTAATGTGGCTTCCAATACGCTGCGGTATTGGTATAATGCGGCTGGTAGGGAGGATGGATGGGATGAAAGGATCTACGGCCGGCCGGAGAGGGTCATCGGAAGGGTTCACGATGGTCGAGCTGATAGCGGTGCTTGTTCTCCTCGGCATCGTGGGGGTTGTCGTCGCCAGTCGCATCACGATGCCCGATACCGCCCTCCGGGTGGAAACCGAAAAATTCAAGACTCACCTGCGCTTCTGCCAGTTCAAGGCGCTCAGCGATTGCGATGGTCAGACGGTCACTGCCTGGGGCATGAGCTTTCCCGGCGGCAATAGCTATACCCTCACGTGCAACGGGTCGACGGCCCCCATCAACCTGCCCAATGAAAGCTCGCCGACGCGCTCTCTCGACGGAGGGGTGACCTTCACGGGAGTGCCCAACCCGATCAATTTCGACGGGTGGGGCAGCCCCGGCACGGTTGACATAACGATTTCACTGACGAAGGGCGGCCAGTCACAGTCCGTTGTCATCAATCGAAACACGGGTTACATCCCATGAAGGCAAGAGAGCTCCACAAGGATACGCAGAGCGGGTTTTCGCTGATAGAGGTCATTGTCACGCTGATCGTCGTGGGTGTCTTTGCCGCGATCTTTGCGCCCTATTTGGGAACGTCCTTGACACTGAGCACCCTCGCCGTCACCAGGACCAACCAGGCGCTTGACCTGCAAAGAGCGGTGGAAAACATGACGGCCGACTTCATAAAGCCTTATTGGGAAAAAAACACCAGCTACGCGGAAAACACCATTATTGGTGGCATTAAGAAGGATGGTGATATTTACCGAACAGGTTATTTGTATAAAGTCACAACGCCCGGGGGGGGGTAAGCGATGGCACACCTAAGAGCGAATTTATCAATCCGTCCGCTGATCAAATAGTGCAAGAAGACACGGGGCTGGAATGGACGGAATGTTGCCCCGAAGTATTGAATGCCCTGAAGACCAATATCGGCAGCTCCGATACGGTTGGACTGCAGACCTACGGTACCTACGGCGTGGTATATAACAAATTCATCAAATGGAAGAAGGACGTTTCTCCCTACCAGCTGCAAGATACTGTGTTCGGAGATCCCGAGAACATGCTAGAGGTGAAGTTGAAGAACACTCTCGGAGAGACGGTTACAGCCTTATTCACATGCCGATCAGGGACCGATTAGATGATGTCCAGGGTTGAAGAACGGGGCTTTACGCTGATCGAAATCATTGTCACGCTTTTGATGGTTGCGATTCTGACATCCCTGTCGGCGGTCGGTGTCACCCGGATTTTTCAGGGCTTCTTTTTCTCTGCTGGCAATGCCGCTCTGGCCCAGAAAGCGCAAAACGCAATGCTCAGAATCAGACAGGAATTGAACCCGCTGAGCGCGGTTACTGCGGCAACCGACCGTTCGATCACTTTCACTTCCCACAAGGGCGGGGTGGAAGGGAATCACGTATTGTCGTGGGACGGCACGGGGTCGCATGCGCTCCTCCTGGACAACGATCCTCTCCTGGGGGGAGCTGCAAATGACACCATCAGCTTTGCGCTCAGCTACTTCAATTCCTACGACGACGCAACACCGAAGACCGCCTGGTCATCGAGCATCAGGGTGATACAAATCGAGGTGGGCATTCAAGGCCCGGACAACACCATGCACACATTTATCGAACGGGTGCGCCCGAAGAATCTATAGACCGGCTGAAGGCGCTGTCAGCTTTGTAACAGGAGATTTCACTCATGGAGCGGAGAGCTTCAAACCTGATTGACCAGAAAGGGCAGGTGCTGCTGGTCCTGATCGCCGGCTTTGTGATCGCTGCGGGGGTTGGCCTTGGGATGGTGTATCTCGGTGGTACTTCGACCTATTCGGAGCTCCTGACCAACAATGCGTCCAAAGCGGAGGCTCTCGCCGAATCTGGAGGCAGAGTCGCCATCCCCTGGGTCAAACGGAACCTTACTGATGCACTGGCCAATCTGCACGGTAAAACCTTTGCACTGGGGGACGGGACATTCACCATTAGCATTGTTGACAACAGCCCACCAAACTGTACAACCATCCAGTCAACAGGAGTGGTGAGCACCGACACTTTCCTGGAGACGCGCAGACTCATTACTTATCTGGTGCCGAAGGGCCTTGGCTCTCCGCCTCCCTATGAGAACCAGGATTGGACGGACGATGCCATGGACATAGACAGTAACAGACAGGATGGGGAATTTGAGATAGCCACTGTCGACGAGGACAGCGCTCTTCATGTGACCGACGTTGCCACGGGGAGCTATAAACAGGATGCCGTAGCAGGTTTCGCGCCTGCCAGCGCTTCGTCACCGGATTTTCAGGGTATCTGGCAGACGGGACGAAACCTGCTGAGCTACAGGACACAGGTGAAGATCCTGGACAGCCCGGCCGACAGCTACTATATGGCCGGGATTTCTTTCCGCGTCAGCAGGTTGGACAGCCTCACGGGCAGCCTGGGCGTTTCCCTGTTCCGCTCTTACCGGGGAGGTCAAGGAACTTATGCGATACCCGATTCCCTGGTTCCCCAGTTATGTCCCTGGATCTTGTGTCCATACCTGGACTATGCTGCTATTCTGCTGCTCTGGACCCAGACGAATGAGGGGAGCGGCGGGAGGGTGCCCCTGGCCTACCACATTCTTGATCTCAACTGGTTTTTCATCTATTTCAGCAATGATCTGTATGTGGTCAATGACAGCGACCATCTGCTGCCGTGGGTAACGCTTCTGGTCTCGGTTGAGGAAAAGGAACTCGAAACCGGGCGGGTGAACGATATCAAGGTGTATGTCGGAAATGTGGAGACTGACCATGGCGCCAACGAGACGCCACTCGACCCCAGCGACCCCGCGGTCCGACTGAAGCACGACAGGGGCCAGATCGACTGGCCCCCTGTGGACGTTAACCAGACGACCGACGCCAATGATAGGTTCACCCTTGTGCAGTGGACGGCTGTTGACAACAGGGTGCAAGTTCTGGGATCGGGCAAGGAGCAGAACGCGGTTATCAGAACAGGCTTAGCCACGACTTCCCCAGACAGCTATGTCGATCGTCCGGAGATTGCGCTGGTTGCCTTCGGTACCAGAACTAATGCACGACACCTCTATTTCGACGATTTCGCCGTGGATTTTCCTTTTGGCGGCTCTGGCTCCAGCTTTGTTCAGTATTGATGCTGAGTGTTGTTCAGTACCAATGAGTGTCCGAATTCCCATTCGTCATACCGGCAGGTTTGAGGCCGGTATCCAGAAAGCCGGGAAATTCCTGGATACCGGTCCCCGGCTTGAAACATGCCGGGACAAGCTTCACCGGCATGATCTTGAGGGTACCGTGAGCCGACTTTCAGACGGCTTCTTGTCACGAAGATCATGAAGGGACCCACAACGCACGCGAAGGAAAGACGGGGAAGAAACCACCTGGGAGTCATGATGGAGCGATTCAGCAAGTTGGTTGCGGCGAGTGTCGGAGAGGGGCTTTCGGATATCCATATCTCCGGCGGGCATCCGGTGATTTTCCGAAAGAACGGCGTGATCCGCTTCGACCCATCGAGCAAATGGAGGCACGAGGAGGTCGACAGCCTGGTGATGAAGCTGCTCAGCCCCGCCCAGCTTCAGATGCTCAGGAAAAGATGGTCGGTGGACCTTGCCGCAACGGTTGAAAACGCGCGCATTCGAGTGAATGTGTTCAACACCACCCGGGGATTGAGCCTGGCCGTTCGTCTTCTCCCCGGCCATGTGCCCGGCATCGAAAACCTGAATCTTCATCCCTCCTTCCACGAGATGTGCAAACAGAAATCGGGCCTGATCCTGATCTGCGGGGCGACCGGTTGCGGCAAGTCGACCACCATTGCGGCCATGGTCGAAGAGATCAACCACACACGGTCGGGTCACGTCATCACCCTGGAGGACCCGGTAGAATACCGGTTTGTATCGAAAAAATGCTTCGTCGAGCAGCGTGAGCTCGGGACCCATATGCCATCCTTCGAACAGGGGCTCCTGGATGTCCTGAGAGAAGACCCGGATGTGATCGTCGTCGGAGAGCTGAGGGAGCCGGAGACATTCCGACTGACGCTCAACGCCGCCGAATCGGGTCACCTGGTGATTGCCTCGATGCATGCCGGCAATTCCGAGGATGTCGTCCATCGGATCTGCAACGCTTTTTCCCTGGATCAGCAGGAAGTGGTGGCCGTGCAGCTGGCATCCACTCTCGCCTGGCTGGTGGTTCAACACCTGGAATACCTGGAGCGGGTGGGATTCAGGGTCCCGGTCCTTTCCATATTGCGGGGGACGGCGGGAGTAAAAGGAATCATCCGGGATAAGAAGTTCGCACAGATCGAGAGTGCGCTTCAGACCGGGAGGGGCGACGGCATGTTTACCCTGGAAGCCTATCGGAAGGAATACCTCGATAAGCGCGACCGGTTCACCCCCCCTTACGTGAGCTTCAGACCGTCGGCGGAGGTCGCCGCGGAGATGCTCTACAGCAGTCCGCTGATGGATGCACACGCCCCGGCATGGAGAGCCTCGAAGCCGGCCGGTGAGCCCATGCCCCCCGTTTCGCCGTCGAAGCTTCAGCTCGAAGACGATTCGAGGTACTATGTCATCGAAGAGGAAGACAATGTCGATGCGCTCATCGGGCAGATGAAAAGAGCGGGAGAATTCTCCGAAGATTGATCGGGATGTGAATGCACTTCAGCTCGACGGGGTGATATTCATTGCCATGAGCTTCTTGCTGCTTTCAAAGATGACCTCGATTTTGCGGGGCGAAATGACTTTGCTCACCACACCCAGACCAAAAAGAGGATGAAGGACCAGGCTGCCGTCGGCATAGCCGTCCGATAGTTGATAGGTCGGGACTCCCTCTCGGCCGGCTTCCATGAGGAGCTGGCGCCAGTCGTCTTCGGTTTTCGGGCGCGAGACCCCCTTGTAGAGGACGGAAGGGACATGGTCTTCCTCCTCCTCGCCTTCGTCGAGCGGAAGGTCTTCGTCCACAGCGAAATCCAGCTCATCCTGCTGGTCAAACTCCAGTCCGCCGTCGTCGTCAAATTCATCGATGATCGGATCGTCTTCCCTGTTTTTCTTTACCATGATTCATCTCCAAGATTTTTCTTCTGAATAACAAGGGTTTCGTGTATTAGAAGTCGGCGCGAAGGTCAAGACTTTTGTCTGTGTAAAAGGCCGTCTGAAAATTGCCGAACGGTACCCTCAACATCATGCCGGTGAAGCTTGTCCCGGCATGTTTCAAGCCGGGAACCGGCATCCAGGAATTACGCAGCCTTCTGGATATCGGCTTTCGTCCATGCGTGTCAATTTAAGAGAATGCGAGTGTACTTTCGAATACTTAGGGCTCCGGTTGCAGACACACATCGTCACCCCGGCAGGTATTTGGCCGGGGTCCAGAATACTCTCAAGGACCTGGATTCCGGCCAAAAACATGCCGGAATGACGTTCGGGAGACTTCCCGGTTTTGTAACCATTTAGTGCTGCAACGCTCAACCGGCTGGAAAAATGAGCCATGTTTCATACCCTGGTCAATACGATTCTTCCGATTTTCAGCCTCCTGCTGGTTGGATTGGTGCTTCGTCGGAAGCATATCATCGACCCTGCCTATGTGAAGACATCCAACCGGATCGTCTTCAATGTGGCCATCCCGGCCATGATCTTTGTGGAAATCTCGCAGGCGCCGTTTCGTGAGAACTTCAACGCTGATGCGGTGATGTGTGTTCTTGCCGCCCTGGGTGGGGGAGCCTTGATCGGCCTGATCCTTGTCTGGGTCCTGGGGGTCCCCGGGGGCCGCCGGGGGACCTTCCTGCAGAGCAGCTTTCACGGAAATATCGGATACATGTCTTACGCCATCGCCTACTATGCTCTAGGGGAAAGCCATTTTGCACGGATGGCCATCCTGAGCAGCTTTCTCATCCTGGCACAGAACATCCTGGCGGTGGCCGTTCTGGCCGGTTTCAGCAGGCGTCCCCCTAAGGCCGATGGGAAGGGCTGGTTTTGGAGGCTCATTTTCGAGAATCCCATCATCCTGGCCGTTACGGCGGGTATCCTCTATTCGGCACTCGCTTTTCCCCTGCCCATTCCCGTCAAGAAAGGGCTTGATATCCTGTCGGGAATGGCTTTCCCGACAGCCCTCCTGCTGGTCGGCGCGAGTCTCTCCTTTGGCGCAATGCGAACGATGATCAGGGAGATTGCCGGAATCGGGGCCTTGAAGCTGCTGGGGCTGCCGCTGATCGGGTATGCGCTCATGAGCTGGAGACAACTGCCTGCCGATTTGATCCTGCCGGGGATCATCCTGCTCGCCTCCCCGCCTGCAACGGTGACCTACATCATGGCTGCGGAGTTCGGAGGCGATCCGGACCTTGCCGCAACCAGCGTCTCCATCCACACGCTGCTCTCGGCATTCACCTACACCCTGATCCTCGGTGCGTTCGCATAGCACCTTGCTTCGTCCTCGCTGTCAGGCACGCCTGACTGCACGGGCATGGCAACCACCCTTCATGATTCATCGGCAAACACGAGGCAGGTATTGCGCAGCTCTTTCTTGCCCTCGGCGATGATCTCTTCTTCCGTCATGGTCTTTCTGAGCTCCGGAGCGTACCCGACGGATTCCCCGATAAGGAGCATCGAGGTCAGTCGTACGGCGTCGTTCAGGAGCTCCATGAGATGTGCGCAGCCCTTCGGACCACCAAGCCGGGAGCGCAGCTCTTTGATGATTCCGCGGTTGACGGTCAGGCCCTCCACCTGGGAAATGCCCTGGAGGGCGGTGAAGCAGCCGCTGAGTGGCGCTTTGCTCATTGTGGCTTTCGCCGCCTCGATCACGCGGGTCGAAATCCGGACCGTGAGCTCAAGATGGAACGAGTGCTCAAGATCCAAGAGGGAGCTTGCGACATACAGATGGTCGTCATCGATCTTCTTCACATTTGAATGGATGCTTCGCTGAAAGATATCCATGATTTCCTGCAAGAGTAAGGGGCTGTCCAAAAAACAAAAGGTCTTCTTTTGCCACGAAGGACAGGAAGCGATTGCTTCGTGTCGTACGTAGCTTGATCGCATAGGAGTTTCCATTTCTAAACGGGTGCATCTGCAAAAAGGGGGTAGCCCAGATCATCGAACCATAGATTCTATACCCCCCAGAGCGTTTTTGCTCCCTCTCCCTCAGGGAGAGGGTCGGGGTGAGGGGAAATCAGTTTCAAGGATGCCTAGAATGACTGTGAGGACAGCCTGGATTTCCCCAAAAACCTGATTGTTCCAAAATCTTGCAACCCTGTAGCCCCTTGTCTCCAAATAGGCTGTGCGGCCTTTGTCCTCTTCAATCTGCGAAGCATGCTGACCACCATCCAACTCCACAATGAGTCTGGCTTCCTGGCATACAAAGTCGACGATGAAATGACCAATAGGATGTTGTCTTCGGAATTTGAAACCAGCCAGCCGACGATCTCTTAGATGGTACCAGAGCTTTCTTTCGGCATCTGTTTGGTTTTTTCGTAGATTCCTTGCTTTCTCTTTCATGATCTTCCCTCACCCCGACCCTCTCCCTGAGGGAGAGGGTCGGGGTGAGGCCCCTTCGGCTACCCCCTTTTCTCAAATGCACCCTTTCTAATCACGAAGGCACAAAGATCACGAAGAAAGCTGTAGAGATCATGTTGTGGCCATCTCTTCGTGTCTTCGTGTTTGAATTCAATGCTTCAAAACCGCCGGGACACAGGCAGGTCTTTTAATCCAAAGTCCTTGATGCGTCAATTCGATCAAAAGTCGTTTCCCCTGTGCACAAAATAGAGACCGCAGCAACCCCGTCTCTGACATCCGTCCGGAGACGATCGCCAAAATTCTGACTCAACCGGGTCAATTTCACCGAGTTCTCCTCATCGGTCAAGGGGCCTCCCCGGTCCCGTCACAAGAAACAATGCGTGGAAGGCGGTTTCTCACCCTGCTCTGAACACGCTTCTTTTGTTCGGCACATCCTGTGAATACCTTCCCATCTCGAAGATCGAGCTTTCAACAGGTGAACATTGAACGGGAGGAAGAGATGTCAGGGAAGGTCGTGAGCATCATTCAAGCGAGGACGGGTTCGACGCGGTTGCCGAGAAAAGTCGTACTGGACCTTGAGGGAAAGACGGTACTGGAGCATGTCATCACACGGTCACGGTTCAGCCGGCTTACGGACCAGCTGGTTGTGGCCACCAGCATCAACCGGGAAGACCTGGCCATCGTCAAGATTTGCACCGACCTGGGGGTCAGCGTCTATTGCGGTTCTGAAGAGGACCCTCTGGAGCGCTACTATCAGGCCGCACGGCTCTTTAAGGCCGCCCACGTGGTGAGGATCAAGGCGGATAGTCCCCTGATCGACCCGGAAATCATCGATCAGGCCATTGCATCGCACCTGGAATCAGGGGCGGATTATTCGTCGAACACCATCTTCAGGACCTATCCCGCCGGCCAGGATGTGGAGGTCCTGACCATCGAGGCGCTGAAACGGGTCTGGCGGGAGGCCACGCTGATGTCGGACCGGGAACACGTCACCATCTACATCGCCGGCCATCCCGAGCAGTTCCGATCCAACCATTTCCAGCATCATACGGACCTGTCCGGCAAGCGCTGGACCATGGACCGACCGGAGGACTATACCCTGATCCGGTTCATCTATCAGCACCTTTACCGGCGGAATCCCATTTTCGGGATGGCGGAAACCCTGGAGCTCCTGAGTCACCACAGGGAAATGGAAACGATCAACCAGCACATCGATATTGCGGAAGGGGTCCTTATTTCACAGCGCAACGACCGGGCGGTGGAATTCGATTCATAGCAGCCGGTCACTGCGAAGGTGTTACTTGGGACCACCGTGGAGGATAAGCCAAACGGCCAAACCGTTTTTGAAACACTCGACGCTCGTGGATTGGGGCTTTCCTCCAGCTATTCATCAGTCTTACGACCGCTGAACAGGCCCACCTGCCCGACCGGCTTTTTCGCCTTGACACAACTTCCGAAATTCGCTAGTTATCGAGCGCTATACGAAGTTGCCGTAACCCGTGAGGGGGTGATTGCCTCACAGAGCGGCAGGGTGGCAGCAACCCGCTGCAGGGCCGTTAGCTCAATAGGTAGAGCAGCTGACTCTTAATCAGGAGGTTCGGGGTTCGATTCCCTGACGGCCCACCAAAGAGAATCAAGGGGTGAGCGATTCTTTCGCTGGCCCTTTTTTGTTTTTGGAGGGGATTTTTGCCAAAAGTTTGCCAAAATTGTCTTTCTTCTCACTGATCCTCACAATTTGACACACCTGCCCCCGTGGGTGGGGCGTGATGTGGGGATCGCTCAGCCTCAGGTGCACCGCTTTCTCTACCTCATGGAGGCGAGCTACCAGGCCGTGCGCCTTTCCGCTTACGCCGTGAACCGGACCCGCCGGCTCATCAAGGCGCCGAAACTCTACTGGAGCGATACGGGCCTTGCCCTTTTCCTGAGCGGGGAGGCCGAACCGCGAGGAGCACACTTCGAGAATATGGTGCTGACCGACCTTCCGGCCTGGCGTGATCTCAAGGCGCGCCGCCCCGAGGTGCTCTACTGGCGGACAGCTACCGGGATCGAAGTGGATTTCGTGATAGAGGTTCCGGAGCGGCTTCTGCCCATCGAAACCAAGGCTTCCACCCGCGTCACTACGGCCGACGCCAAGGGCCTGGAAGTGTTCCTTGATGAGTACCCCGACCTTACCGATGGGGCCTTGCTCCTTTACTGCGGTGATGAGACCTTCCCCCTTACTCGCCGCGTACTGGCTACACCCTGATGGATGGTGATCTGAGAAAGGACCCGGTGATATAGACGAGATTACCGAGCAGGTGGTGGATGCGGCCTTCCAACTGCATACACGACTCGACCCAGGCTTGCTGGAGTCGCTCCTATGCGATATGTCCATGCGAACCAGGACGCCAAAATGAAGGCGCTGGGCATGTTGGGAGCCACCCCCGGCAGATAATGTGCCGCCCTTTACCGGGACGGCCGGAAACCTGTAGCGAAAAGGAGTGAATACATGGCGCAAATAGTATCCTTAAGGCAGTATGTCAGGGAGATTCTCAACACTGCGCGATATGAACCTTGTGAGGATAGTCCCGGGTTTGTGGCTATTGTGGATGCTTTGCCCGGTTGCATGACTCAGGGTCGAACGTTTGAGGATTCCAGAGACCTCCTTATCGATGCCATTGAGACCTGGCTGCTTTCGGCCTTGAAGGACGGTGATCCATTGCCGATTGTCAACGACTGCAGGCTTGCTGTTGCAGAAACCGCCCAATAATCCGAGGTGGCCTATGGGTAAAATCCCGCCATGCAGCCGGGCTGAGCTTGTCCGAAAGCTGAAGGAGCTTGGTTTTGAAGGTCCTTACCCGGGTGGCCGGCACTCGTACATGAAAAGGGGGCGTTACCGGCAAATCATTCCCAATCCGCACGGCGGGCAGATTGATTCCGTTTGAAGTTCTCTTTTGAGAAGAGCCTCTTGCAGAAGTCCCTCAGGGCGTCATTCCGGCAGGGTTTTTGGGCCGGAATCCAGGCTTTAAGGTCCCTGGACCCCGGCCAGATGCATGCCGGGGTGACGGAATTTGAGACTTTTGCAGGAGGCTGGAGATTCAGCGAATGGTGCTCTACCTGTTGTCACCGGTCAAGCGTGGACCCAGGGTAGGGTGAAAAGTGGACCCACCCAAACGATTGGGAAGCAAGGGAGCCGGTGAGGACAATGCTCGGTGCCGCTTGATAGTTCACCTGGGACGCCGGTAGAGAAACCGGAAGGCCGGGCCACCCGATCATGGCGTTCTGCCTTTTGTGTTTTGGGGGAATGGTTTTCAAAAAAGTGGCACAGGAGTGGTACAGAGATAGGAAGATTGAGTTGGATCAAAAGAGGGAATGTCTCACAAACTGGTGCCTGGGGCGGGAATCGAACCCGCACACCCACAAGGAGTAAGGGATTTTAAGTCCCTAAATTAGCCATTTAACACACCTTCACTATGTTTCACTAAACATCATAAAAAAAGCAAGAACATCTTGACATTACTATGAAAAGGCGACAATATAAGTGTCACTCAGTTTCATTCAATTTCATGTTGTTTGACAGCTTAGGGTGTGGAAAGGGTGTGGAAAAAATTCGGAGGATTTCACAATGGGATGGGTTGATTCTGGTTCCCCCGGTATCAGGTGCTATCAGCACGGGACACGCAAGCACGGTATTCGTTTTGACAGGTGCTACTATGTTCACCACAAGGTTGATGGCCAAATCCTTGATGAGAGAATTGGGTGGATGAGCCAGGGGGTCACCCTGGAAAAAGCCAAAGGCATTTTGGCCACATTGAAGCAGAACAAGGCGAACAAGGTTGGACCTCGCACCTACAAGGAAATGAAAGAGCTCGAAAAGCAACAGAGGGAAGCAGCCCGGTTGAAAGAAGAGGCAGAAGTCGAGGCTGCAAGGATGGCGGCCGTTCGGGAAGCTGAGGAAAACAAGACCATTGAAGAGTATTGGAGCGCGAGCTACTTCCCGGCAGCCAAGCTGATCAAGAAGGCCTGCTCGTGGGCAAAAGAGGAGACGCATTTCACCAAACACATAAACCCGCTCCTTGGTAATCTACCCCTTCGCTCCATTGGCCTTTCTCAATGGGACGAGCTGGTCAAGACACTTTCCACCGCAAATCTTTCAGCACGGTCAAAAGAATACATCACCGGGACCCTGCGCCGAATCCTAAAACATGCGCACGATCGGGGAATGCTTGACAATCCACCTCCTTCAGGAAAACGGATTGGGGTTTCCGGGCCGGGAAACAACCGGCGACTTCGTGTCATTTCTCATGAAGAAGAAGCACATATCATGGGACATCTGGCCGTCACCGATATCCATGCGTGGCGGATTACCCGTTTCTGTTTTCTCACCGGCTGTCGAGCATCCGAAGCATTTGGGTTGACCTGGCAGGACATTGACTTCTCAAGGAGCATCTTAGTCTTTCCCGAAACCAAGAACCATGATTCCCGGTCGATACCTCTTACAAAACCGTTGCTTGAACTCCTTGGTTCCATGAAACAAGGATTGCCGGGCACGCGCATCTTCACAAAAGAAGATGGATCAGCTTACTACCAGGCTCCAAGGACTTTCAGAACAGCTGTCAAGGCACTCAATCTTAATGATGGCCACTCGAAGCGGGACCAACTGGTATTCCATTCCATTCGGCACACTGTTGCAACCCGACTTGCCCAGAGATTGGGACCGCGAGACCTCATGGATGTGATGGGCTGGAGAACAGTCCAGATGGCGATGCGATATGTTCATGCGAATCAGGATGCAAAAATGAAGGCACTGAGCATGTTGGGAGCAACCCAGGCAGACAATGTGTTACCCTTTACCAGGACAGCCGAAAACCTGGATGTCTGAACGCTTAGATCGGAACGCTTTTCAGGGGATAGGGTCGCTCCCGACAAGCCCGGTGTCCTGGCCGGGTTTCCTCTGAATTCTCCACCAGGTGCGCTGCAGGGGGCGCAAAAATGATATGGATCACCGGAAAGGAATTACTAGACCCACCTTATAACCTCAAGTTGTTCGACCTGATCGACCTCGTGAAGCAAGGACTCCAGCCCTACTCTCCGGTAACCGGAGACCCAATTCCCTGCCCGCCACGATGCCATGAATCCTTGTTTCTATGGAAAGAGCTCAGGGCTATACGTGACCTCGCACTCCGCAACAAAGACGATAGGGCAACCCAGATCCGGGCACGCGTCAGGGAAATCAGAAGCACAGACCCGCAAAAGACTAGCCAAAGATATTTGAAATTTTAAAGACTTGCATTCCATCGGTCGTTCT
>CAYTWB010000095.1:0-13990 GCA_964441945.1 uncultured Syntrophobacteraceae bacterium | reverse complement strand
CCCGTCCAAAGTGGAGGCTTGGGAAAATATCTTCTACCCCCCTGAACGGTTACATTTACACAGACAAACAAAGCCAATGGAGTGAAGTACGGGATGAACAAGATAAGAGAGATTAAAACAAATATAGACCTCACTGATCTCAGCAAAAATCATAGTGCTGTTATCGGAATATCCAACCTGGCAAGGATGAAGAAGCTTTGCATTGACGACATAAAAGAATCCAGAGGAGAATTTGCCGGATATCTAATAGAGAATAATGAATTGGTGTTGTTTAGAGACAGGCTTGGGGCACGCAACATTTACTATGCTGTAAATGATACCCTTGCTTACGTATCAACTGATCCGGTTTGGATCGCCAAAGCAATAAAAGCCGAGGCCAATTGGACCTACATATTGTCGGATTATCTGCAGTTCCAAATTCCTTTTTCCGATGAAACATTCTTTGCGGGTGTAACCAAAGTCATGCCCGGAGAATTGGTACGAATCACGACAAACGGAGCACAAAGAGAAAAGTATTGGGACATTGAATTTGGCAATAATGGTTTTGATCCGCAATATCTTCTCCATTTGATGAAGGATGCGGTGGCATACCGATTGGATTTGCTCAATGGAAAAGAGTATACAAGTTATCTCAGCGGTGGTTTGGATTCCGGCACCTCAACAATTCTGGCAAGGCCAAAGGAAAGCTTTTCCGGATTTTACGAAGAGGAAGGCTATTCCGAGATGGATTATATCGAATCCATCGTGGCGAAGTCTGACTTTATAAAGAATTACATCAAAGTCGAAATTACGGAAAAGAACTTTCAAAAGCAACTGGCAATATTCCCGGAAATACTGCCGGACCCGTGTGCGGGGTTGGGTATATTGCCACAGGTTCTGGTCGCCCAGGAGGCAAAAAGACGCAACTATGATTACGCCTTTACGGGTGAGGGTGGTGATGAAATATTCCTTGGATACAACTGGAATACGGTTCTGCTTACCTTGGCCGAATCGGCAAAGAATCTACTGCGTGACCGATATATGGTGAGGTATGAGCCGATGGTGGAAAAAACACTACAGGATGGTTTCCCGTCGTTAGCCGGCGGTCTTCTTTCCAGAGGAAACGATACCGCCTATGCAACCAGGCGAATACTGGAAATCTGGGATTCTAGTGAGCCTGTCGAGAACAATATATTAAAGATTAATCTCCAGGTCGGATTGCCGGCAATTTTGACCGTCGATGAATATGTGGGCAGGTGTGCCGGAGTGGAACCGGTGAGCCCCATAATGGACCATCATATTGTGGAATATGTATGTTCTGTCTCCCCTAACGTCAGAGCGCCAATTCCCAAATTTATGATGCGGGAGGCTCTTAAGGGAATCCTGCCGGAAAAAGTAAGAACGCGTTACGATAAAATGGGCTTTCCGGTACCCTATCAAAAATGGAACTGGGGGTTGCTGGAGCCGATTATCAAATCCCTGGCAAAAAGAGAGGTTATGAATATCGACATCAGCAAGCATACAAAAATGGATCGGGGGACCTGGGCGTTGTTTTCCATTGAGTCATGGTACCAATACTACTATGAAAAGCTCCGCGTTCATGAATAAGATCGTGCATCGGAAAAATTGAAAAAGGGCCAGCGAGTTTCCCGCTAACCCTTTGATTTTCCTGGTGCGCCCAGCAAGATTCGAACTTGCGACCTACGGATTCGTAGTCCGGCACTCTATCCAACTGAGCTATGGGCGCACATGATTTACGGCCCATCATGTATCAGACTTTGCCTCTTCAGGCAAGGAGAAACGATTAGCGAGGGCCCAGTGCAGGCAAGGGAAGATCATAGCAATGCAAAGGCGTAATCCTCTTTCGTTCCTGCATCGCAGCCAGAGGATGGGTTGGGCTGCCCTGATCATGGGTGTGAGTGTGCTCCTCTCGCGATTCATGGGTCTGATCCGGGACAAGATCATATCTTATTTCTTCGGAGCAACCGGGGAGTCGGACATCTACTTTGCGGCCTTTGTCATTCCCGATTTCATCAACTACCTTCTTGCCGGTGCCTATTTCTCGATAACCCTCATTCCCCTTTTGACCCTCTATTTTGACAGGGATGAAGAAGATGGATGGCATTTCTTCTCCACGACTTTTACCTGGGTTGCCCTGCTTATTTCCACCCTGACCGCCCTGGGGATGGTGTTTGCTCCCCGCCTTGCCCAGATTGCCGCCCCGGGCCTGACGGAAGAGTCTCTGGGGCGACTCGCTTTGTTCCTGAGAATTGTCCTCCCGGCCCAGATCTGCTTCCTGCTGGGATCATGTGTCAGCGCTCTTCTCTTTCTACGCAAACAGTTCTTTGTTCCGGCTCTTACTCCGCTGGTCTACAATTCTATGATCATCTTGGGTGGAGTGCTTATGCGGGAACGGGGCATGGAAGGATTCTGCTGGGGGGTCCTGGCAGGAGCCTTCGTCGGGAACCTCTGCCTGCCCTGTTTGGCAGCCGGCATGGGACATGGGTTAAAGATCCGTTTTTCCATCTATCACCCCGGTCTCAAGCGGTTTTTCATACTGGCGTTGCCGCTGATGCTTGGGCAATCCATTGTGGTGCTCGATGAACAGTTGTGCCGGGTCTTTGGATCGCTGGCAGGCACCGGTGCGATCAGCTGGCTGAACTATGCTCGTCGCATCATGCTGGTACCGGTCGGCGTAGTGGCTCAGGCCGCAGGCGTTGCCTCATATCCGTTCCTTGCCGAACTCATTGTGAAGGGAGATTTCTCCAGGTTCAATCAGACATTGAATAGTGCGCTTCGTGGTATACTCATCCTCCTGATTCCCCTTACCATCTGGATGATGGCCGTTGCCGAGCCGACCATCCGGTTGATCTTTCAGCAGGGTCATTTTGTGTCTGATGACACGAGACAGACCTCTCAGCTGCTGTTGATCATGCTGGCAGCCGTGGTTTGCTGGGGAGTGCAGCAGGTTTTAGGGAGAGCCTACTATGCGCGCCAGGATACGATCACCCCGGCGGTCATTGGTACGGCCACAACGCTGATCTCCGTTCCAATCTACTACATTCTCACACTGCAATTGCAGACCGTTGGGGTAGCGCTGGCCAGCTCATTCTCTGTTGTGCTATACACGGCATCCTTGAGCATGTGGTGGCGATATCGTTTTGGAACAGACGCCTTTCTTGGTTTGGGGAGAGATTTTCTGATGACGCTCGTGCTCTCACTGCTTGCTGGATTGCCTGCCATAATGGTCGTTGAGCTCGGGTTTATTGATGTTGACATTCATCCTTATTGGGAGGCCCTTTACGCTATCGCTGTCAGCGGTGTGTGCTTCACTGTGGTTTTCCTCCTGCTCTCGAGCCGCTTCATACCCGACCTGGTGAATCCCCTATTGCAGAAGGCCGGCCCTTTGGGTCGCCTGTTTTGCCGCTGACAGCTTCTGAGCCCCGATGGGAGGGATAAAGCCGCCGGCGACTGCCTGGCCTAGTCCTGAATCTACAGACCGCGAGCGAAACCGCTCCGGCGATGGAGTTTGAGTGCTGAGATGAGAGATCCCTGGCTACGAGCGACCCTGCACCGGGTCCTGGTCCTCATCGCGATGTCCGCGATGCTGGTAAGCTTCGGAGTATTGGGATACATCTTTCTGGAACACTATTCGCTCGTCGAAGCCCTCTATATGACCGTGATCACGCTTTCCACGGTGGGATTCTCCGAGGTCAGACCGCTGGCTCCGGCAGGACAGATCTTCACCATCATTCTGGTTTTAATGGGGGCAGGATTCGTCACCTACCACCTGGTTTACTTCAGCCAGCTTCTCTTTGATCCAAACCTGATTGAACTCTATCGGAGGCGCAGATTGAAGAAGCAACTCGACCAACTCAAAGACCATTACATCATTTGTGGTTATGGACAGATGGGCCAGGTGATTGTCCGGGAATTGTCCAACCACAAGATTCCTGTTGTGGTAATCGACAACGATGACGCTCTGGTTATTCGTTTTCGAGAGAAGGAGATCCTCCACCTTATTGCGGATGCTACAGAGGAGGAGAATCTCATTGCCGCCGGTATCCAAAGGGCCAAAGGGCTGGTTGCCGTAGTCAACAGGGATACGGACAATGTCTTCATTGTTCTCACAGCCAGAGACATCAAGAAGGATTTGCTGATCCTGGCGCGAGCGGGTAGCCCCGGGACTCAAAAGCGTTTGTGCACGGCGGGTGCAGATCGTGTTGTGTCGCCGTTCGCCACGGGAGCTCACCACATCGCACAAAATATCCTGAGGCCAACAGTGACGGACTTCCTGGAGTTGGCGTTATCCGCAGAGGGTCTGGAACTGAGTATGGAGGAGATCGTTATCTCCCCTCATGCTGCATTGGTTGGGAAAGAACTCATGACCTCAGGGATCCGCAGTCAATACAATCTGATTGTTGTAGCCATAAAACGCCGTGATGGCACAATGATCTACAATCCATCTCCCCAGGAGCTTTTCGAAGCCGGCGATATTCTGATAGTCATTGGCCCCCAGGAAAGCCTCCATAGCTTTGAGCGAGATATCGAGGGCGCCGTTTAACCGGTTAATGGTGACCTAGAGACCCGGTTATTTTTGCACGGTTCACCGCAAAGCGAAAGCAAAGAACACTGCCCGGAAGACCGACTAGGGCCCAGATCGTCAGCCCGGCCAGGTTGTTCGACAGGGCGGCCGGGCCCTGATTTCCCAGCAGAAGGTGACGCAGCGCCTCCAGCGAATGGGTTATGGGAATCCACACAGCTATGCTTTGCATCCAACCCGGGAGAACGCTTATCGGATAGTAGACCCCTCCCAACAGCCATGCCGACACACTCAGGACCCAGTTCAGCGGATCCCCCTTCTTGAAGAGAATCGTGAAGCTTGCAGAGAAGATGCCCAGGCTGCTGAAAGCGGCAATCGTCAGGATCATTACCCCAAAAACGGCAGGAAGGCGGCTCCATTCGAACCTCGCATCACACAACAGCGCACCAACAATCAGGTAGAACAATACTCGGACGGAATTCAGAGCAAAGGCATAGAGTGCGGATCCAAAGAGAAAGTGAGGGAGAGAAACGGGAGCGGCGAGAACCGCTTCGAGCGTTCCACAGAGCTGAGCCTCCCGGATGCTTGCCGCAAAACCGTTGAGTCCCTGGATGAGGTAGTTTTGCACGGCAATACCGATCAAAACAAAAGGAAAATAGAGGCCTCCATACGTTGCCAGCGGACCGGTGCTAAGGTCTCCCAAGAGTTGTGACAGGTAATAAAAGAGCAGTACCAGAGGGAAGACATTCAGTATTTGGAGCACGAAAGAAAGGCTGTAGCTGACCTCATTTTGGATATCACGCCAGAGAAACGCCTGAATTATTTTCATGTTCCTCTATCGATCCTCATAGAATTTGACAAGCGGGCTGTAATCCCATATAAGCAAATTGCCTGGAAGGACAGGATAAAGTCGGGTTTTATCTTTCTCCCCGGGATTCACTTCTCTCAGCTACAGTTCAAATACATCAGCCATAATACCTCACGTGGAGGCACAGATGAAGAGGGCAGTCATCGTCAGTGCAGTACGGACTCCAGTCGGCAGCTTCGGCCGGTCGCTCATCAGTGTTCCGGCAGTGGAACTGGGTGCCATTGCGGTCAAAGAAGCCCTGCAGCGTATTGCTCTTCCAGCCGAGCAGGTCGATGAAGTGATCCTTGGCAACGTCCTCCAGGCTGCGTTGGGGCAGAATCCGGCACGGCAGGTTTCCATTCGCGCCGGCATTCCTCAATCAACCCCCGCCTTTACCGTTAATAAGGTCTGTGCCTCGGGTCTGAAGTCCGTTTTTCTTGCAGCCCAGGCGGTCATCCTTGACGATGCTCAGGTGGTGGTTGCCGGCGGGATCGAAAACATGAGCAGGGCCCCCTATGCCCTGGGTGAATCCCGATGGGGCCAGCGAATGGGGGACGGGACACTGATTGATGTGATGGTCCGGGATGGTCTTTGGGATATCTTCAATGGGTATCACATGGGAATGACGGCCGAAAATGTTGCCGACCGGTTCGGTATCAGTCGTCAGGAACAGGATGAATTTGCCTTGGCCAGTCAGCAAAAGGCAGAGGCCGCGATCAGAAATGGTTCTTTCAGGGAGGAGATTGTTCCTGTACCGATTCCTCAGAAGAAAGGGGCGCCTATCGTCTTTGATACCGACGAGCATCCTCGATTCGGCACCACTCTTGAAGCACTTTCCAACCTCAAGCCAGCCTTTAAATCCAACGGCACGGTAACGGCCGGCAATGCCTCCGGGGTGAACGACGGGGCCGCCATCATCGTCGTCATGTCTGAGGACAGGGCAGCCCGGCTCGGCCTGACTTCCCTGGCAGTTGTTCACGGATATGCTTCCTGTGGGGTGGATCCGGCAATTATGGGAATCGGTCCGGTGTCAGCCAGTCGAAAAGCCCTGGCTAAGGCCGGATGGACGGTGGCGGACCTGGATCTGATTGAAGCCAATGAAGCCTTTGCCGCTCAGGCGATTGCCGTGAATCGAGAGATGGCCTGGGACCTTGCCAAAGTGAATATCAGTGGTGGCGCCATTGCTTTGGGGCACCCGATAGGAGCTTCCGGTGCCCGCATTTTGACCACGCTTCTCTACGGAATGGAGAAACACAACGCCAAGAGGGGATTGGCAACCTTATGCATCGGTGGTGGGCAGGGATCGGCGATTGTTGTGGAACGCCCATAGGGATTGGTCTTTCGCCGACAGCTTTTGAGGACCGGACACAGCGGCGATCTCGGGCTGATAAAGACGCCACAACGATACAGACCATCATCGGATGGGGGAGGAGCTTAAATGATGGCTTATGAGAACATTCTCTACGAAGTGGAAGATGGGGTCGGGGTGCTCACCTTCGACAGACCGAAGGCCTTGAATGCCCTCAATTCCAGGACCCTGGAAGAACTGAACGATGTGATCGCCAGAGTAGAACAAGATGCGAATGTTCGTGTACTGGTACTCACCGGTGCAGGGGAGAAGTCCTTTGTGGCAGGCGCGGATATCACCGAATTCCAGGCCCTGAATCCACTTCAGGCCAGGCGGTTTGCAGAAGCTGGCCAGAGAACATTCTTCAAGCTGGAACACCTTCCCAAACCGGTGATTGCGTGTGTCAACGGTTTTGCTCTGGGGGGAGGTTGTGAAATCGCTATGAGCTGCGATTTCATTTATGCATCGGACAAAGCCAGGTTCGGTCAGCCGGAGGTCAACCTCGGTTTGATTCCAGGTTTCGGCGGTACGCAAAGGCTGGCTCGCATGGTCGGGCGTGCGAAGGCAAAAGAGCTTTGTATGACGGGAGAGATGATTGATGCTCTACAGGCCAGGGAACTCGGATTGGTCGCCAGGGTATTCCCGGCCGAGAGCCTCATGGGAGAGACCATGAAGACGGCCAGGTTGATTGCCAGGCAAGCGCAGGGAGTGCTCTGCTCCATCAAGCAAGTCGTCAACAGGGGTTTGGAAGTGGATCTCCTGGCCGGATGTGCCCTCGAAGCCGAAGCCTTTGGACTCTGTTTTGCCAGTCAGGATGCCAAAGAAGGGATCCTGGCATTCCTCGAGAAGCGCAAACCTGACTTCAAAGGGTCTCTCACCAATTAACCCTGGATCGCCGCACGACCTTGTTCATCAACTTCAGAAGACTTCAAGCCGGATCACTCTAAGAAGGAGAAGCCATCATGGATTTTGAGCTGACGGAAGAACAGAAGATGATCCAGGATATGTCGCGGAGATTTGCCGAGAAAGAAATCAAACCGGTTGCGGCAGAACTGGATCGATCTCACCGGCATCCTGCCGAGATCGTGGCCAAGATGGGCGAACTGGGACTGATGGGGATCACCATTCCCGAGGAGTATGGTGGTGCCGGAATGGATTACATTTCTTATGCTCTTGCCACCATCGAGATCTCCAAAGCCTGTGCTTCCTGTGGTGTCATAATGAGCGTTTGCAACAGCTTGTTCAATTTTCCCGTCTATGCATACGGCACGGAAGAGCAAAAGCAACGATTCCTACGGCCGGTTGCCGGCGGCGAGGTGCTGGGCTGCTATGGTCTGACTGAAGCGGGCGCCGGATCAGATCCCGCCAGCATGAAGACCACCGCGGTACTCCATGGGAATGAGTGGATCATCAATGGAGTCAAGAGGTTCATTACCAGCGGCAACGTTGCCAGATACTGTGTGCTGGCCGCAGTGACCGACAGGTCAGCAGGTTACAAGGGGATCAGTTCATTTATTGTCGATTTTGAAAACACGCCCGGCTTTAGGCTTGGAGCGATTGAGGACAAACTTGGCATCAATGCATCGGGAACGGCTGAGCTGGTTTTCGAGGATGCCAGGGTCCCCAAAGAAAACCTTCTGGGAAAACCAGGCGAGGGCTTCCGGCAGATGCTCACCACTCTGGACAGTGGGCGTATCGGCATTGCATCCCAGGCCATCGGCATTGGACGGGCAGCCCTGGAGGAGGCCCTGGACTATAGCAAAACGCGGGAACAGTTCGGCAAGCCGATCTCTTCCTTTCAGGCCGTTCAGTGGAAGCTTGCCGACATGGCAACGCAACTGGACGCGGCTGAAATGCTGACCCTGCGTGCTGCATGGCTTGAACAGCATAGAAGGCCTTTCGAGAAGGAAGCCGCCATGGCCAAGCTGGTGGCCTCGGATGTAGCCATGATGGCTGGAATTGAAGGGGTACAGATCCTCGGGGGATATGGATACTGCAAAGAGTACTCGATGGAGCGCCACATGCGCGACGCCAAGATTACTCAAATTTATGAAGGCACCAATGAGATCATGCGCCTCGTCATTGCCCGGAACATCTTGAAGCAACGGTAATGGTTGAAGGTTGGATGCACTATTGAAAAAATGAAGCCCTGGATGACTTCAAGCCTTCCAGGGCTTTTGATGCAAAAGGAGGAGGATTGAGCAGGCAGTCCAGCATCATTTCTGGTCAGATTTGACTATTCTGTACATCTTGTTGTCCTCGATTCGGCTGTCCGGCATTGTGCTCCAGTGCCCATCAACAAAAGCCTAAGCAGACCGCATCATACGGCGCTCGCGCCGCTGAATCCGCTTGATAGCCTTCTTCTTCTTGATGCGACGACGCTCCCCTTTGGAAAGGTAATAGTTATGGCGC
Source organism: uncultured Syntrophobacteraceae bacterium (assembly GCA_964441945.1). GTDB lineage: Bacteria > Desulfobacterota > Syntrophobacteria > Syntrophobacterales > Syntrophobacteraceae > JADGQM01. The sequence continues at coordinate 4,861 of CAYTWB010000095.1, read as the reverse complement.
CGCAGGACAGGTTGAACATTCTTTTGAAAATCTTTGCGGAGTTTGCGTATCTTCTTCTCTATGCTTTCTTTGGTTTCTGCCTCCGGCATTCAGTTTTCACCTACCTTTCAGAAAAAGCCTGACTTTGAGGTCCCACCCCTTCTCTCGAAAACATCCCGACAAGAATCGCAACCTGTCGGTCATTCTGCTGGGCTGCCTGCATAGACCCCGGGAGCCGTTGATATTAGAATAATATCGTGTGTATGGCAAGCCAATAAACTGATTTTTTCCCCGGAATCCTGCAGAATCAAGGTCATGCTTCAGACGAAACATCATAATGGGAAAAGTGCATGCTGAAGGTGGCTCGCCCCTGGGTTGCAGACCTCAAGGCTGTAGAATACCCAAACATTCTGGAAAGCGGCACGACTGTTCGTAGCACCTGGATGGCCTTTCGCGCGGTAATGCTTTCCACACGCCCCTTGCGCAGATTGATATCCCCCAAAACTTCTCCCAGTGACTCATCGGGAACCAGAATTTCCACCGCCATATACGGCTCGAGAAGCAATGGAAAGGCTTGGTCCAAAGCCTTCTTAAAGGCCATGGTCGCAGCAACCCTGAAGGCCAGTTCACTGGAAAAGGATTCATGGAAACCGCCACTAAAGAGGGTTGCCTCCACATCGACAACCGGATATCCCAAGATCGGTCCGCTGCTGAGCCCGTCCCGGACGCCTTCCTCCATGGCCGGGGAAAACATCTCGGGGATAGCGGCATCCCTGATCTTGTTTATAACGGCATTGCCTGCTCCGCGGGACAGAGGTTTCACATGGAGTTCAACCATTGCAAAGTGCCTGGTTCCACCGATTTCACGATCAAAAACACCCTGCGCCTCCGCCTCCCTGGCAATGGTCTCGCGATAGACGACCTGGGGTTTCCCGGCATTCACAGAAACACTGTAATCCCTTTCCAGGCGGGTAACCACGATCTCCAGATGCAGTTCTCCCATGCCGCTGATGATCGTCTGCCCTGTATCCGGATTCTCGGTGAAGCGAAATGTCGGGTCCTCTTCCGAGAGTTTGCCCAGGCTATCCAGGAGTTTTTCCTGGTCGCCTCGGGTCCTGGCCTCGACCGCGATAGACATAACCGGTTCATAAGTATCGATGGGTTCGAGAAGAATCGGATGCTTGGAATCACACAGGGAATCCCCTGTCGATGCCGACTTCAATCCCATCAGGGCTACAATATTGCCTGCTCCTGAGCGCTCCAGCCTGTCCCGCTTGTTGGCGTGCATCTGAAAAATGCGGGAGACTTTTTCTTTGTTTCCCTTGGCAACATTCAAAACCTCGTCTCCCACCTGCAACTTCCCGGAATAGATCCGTACATAGGTGAGTTTCCTGCCCTGGTCCATGAAGATCTTAAAGGCCAGCGCAGACAGAGGTTCCTGTTCCCTGCAGGGACGATGTTCTCTTTCCTTTGTAACGGGATTCACCCCCTCGATCGGTGGGATATCCATGGGAGAGGGGAGGAAATCCACGATGGCGTCAAGCAGCGGTTGAATACCTTTGTTACGAAGTGCTGCACCGCACAGAATCGGCACTATCTTGAGTTGCAGTGTGAGTCTGCGTATGACCGGGATAAGATCGGAAGCAGCGATTTCCTCGCCCTCCAAGTAGCGTTCCATCAGTTTATCATCCCATTCAGCAACCCTTGCTACCAGGCGGTCGCGTGCCTCGATGGCTTCTGGCATAAGGGAAGAGGGAATCTCCCGGCATTCATATTGAGCTCCCAGTGTCTCATCCTGCCAAATAATCTGCCTCAGGTGCAAAAGGTCCAGGACACCTCGGAAATCCGACTCCTGACCAAGAGGCAGTTGCAGGGGTAAAGGCTGGGTCTTGAATTTGTCTTCGATTTGTCGAACCACACTGAGAAAGTCGGCCCCGATCCGGTCCATTTTATTGACAAAAGCGATCTTGGGAACAAGATACCTGTCTGCCTGATGCCAGACGGTCTCAGATTGCGGTTCCACACCACCCACAGCACAAAAGACCGCAATTGCTCCGTCGAGGACTCGGAGTGAGCGTTCGACCTCGATTGTGAAATCAACATGGCCGGGCGTATCGATCAAATGTAATTCATGCCCTCGCCAGTGGCAGGTGGTCACCGCAGAAGTGATCGTGATGCCCCGCTCCTGCTCCTGTTCCATCCAATCCATGACAGCGGCACCGTCGTGAACCTCACCCATCTTGTGGGAACGGCCGGTATAAAAGAGAATTCGTTCTGTTACGGTGGTTTTTCCTGCATCAATATGTGCGATGATACCAATATTGCGGAACGTTTTTAGCGGTAATCTCTCAGCCATACCATTTCCCTGCCTGCGGCCGCACGGGGTGATCTGAAGGTCTTCCCAAACAGTCCCGATGTCGCTATCAAACAGACCATGCACTCACATATCACACAAAAGCGCTTCCACTCTATGGGATTCCTTGAGTGGTGTCAAGGCGAGGAGGCGAGGGGGGACGAGCCAGCCACGGTGCATCGGGTTAAGGTTCTCATCCTGATTAGGTTTGTTGGAGTCAGAGCATTGCAGAGGACAAAACACGACCCTATCTCTTATCTATCAAAAGGCTAAGAAATATCAAACTCAAGCGAGATAATGAGATAGAAGGAGAGATCCAGACGAACACTCTATTGAAAAGCATGTAGATCCGACGAGGATAGGGTGTCTTCGGCCACGTTCGTTTAGCTGCCACTCCTACATTCGAGATATCTTCGGCCCGGGAGCCGTGCAAATCCATTTCAGGCAACTCCTGCCAAAATCCCTGAAAAACCCGATTTATGACATTTGCCAGGAACACAACTTTCCTGATAAGGACATGAACGTCCTAAGACTCTTACGGTTGATCCGCGAGGGCGATATTGGGTTTCTTTGAAAACAAGGAGAACCAGTATGGCGCCTGATTCCAGATTCTGGAGGCACCAGCTGGGGGACGCAAGAAGTGGTCTTCAGAGTAGTTTTCTGAAGGCCGGTCTGATGGTTTTTCTTATGTTTGTTTTGCCCACAGTAGAAATACAGGCAAGGACCGACCCTCTTTCGGAGTCTACAGACGAGATGCTGAGCTCGATTTGTGAGTATGAGCATCCGTTTCATGGGCGATGTAGCGGCTTGATGTCCTTGCTCCCACCGAACAAAATCCCTGCTTTACCCCCCACTGGTCGATGGAGTAACAGGATTCAGATCCATATTTCTAATCAACCGGCTATTCAACAATACATCCGCTTCTTCACCGGACCAGGCCGAGCAACCTATGCAGAGGCGTTAGAACGATCTCGGTCTTATGTCTCGGCCATGAGTGAGATTCTTGAAGCCAATGGTGTCCCTGCTGATATGATTTCGGTGGCCCTCATCGAAAGCTGTTTCAAAGGGCATGCATCGTGTGGAGGAGCGGGCGGCTACTGGCAATTGTTGGCGGCGACGGCCCGATCTATGGGACTACGAGTCGACCGCTGGGTGGATGAGCGACAAGATCCTATCAAATCCACTCAAGCCGCCGCCAAATACTTGCGCTCGTTCTATGACCTGTATGAGTCCTGGCCGCTGGCGCTTGCCGCTTATAACGCAGGAGAGATTCCGGTCACGAACGCCATACGGAGGTCACGAACGAGTGATTTCTGGGAACTTTTCAGGCGAGGAGTTCTGCCAGGGCACACACGGGCATATGTTCCCAAAGTCCTGGCTGCTATCCAGATCATGCGCGATCTGGAAGCCCATGGGTTCGAGTACCCAAAACATTCCCATGTTTATGATTTTGAGTCCGTATCAGTCACGGATCCTCTGAGACTTGAGCAGGTGGCTGAGTGGATCAAGGTGCCCATGAGCACCTTGCAGGACTTGAACCCTTCTCTGCGTCTGAACCGATTACCCCCTGACTGTGGGGTCAGCTTGAACTTGCCTTCCGGAGCCAGAGACAGCTTTGATCTGGCCTATGAGCAGTATCTCCGGAACTAGCAAAGAGTATTCGCCGCCCCGCTGATCAACCCAAATGGTACTGGAAAACGGGTACTCACGATGAGGATTAGGATGCTGGCCAGGGAGCTCTACCAGGCAATGAAAGAGGTGGAGCAATTGGAAAAGGAATTGGAAAGCTTGCCTGCTCAGGCACAGAAGCGAGAAGAATTGAAGCAGAGGCTCCTTGCTGCTCGTGCCGATGAGAAGCGGATCAAGGCTTTGTTGAACGGTGCAAAAGCAGATTGACCGGAACGGGAGGGTAGTCTGTTGCCCTCCCGGAAGTCCGCTCAATAATCGATAGCCTTCTTCGCCGGCACGCTCCCCTCAAAAAAAAGCGGGTGGTTTTCCACCCGCCTCAATCAAGCCCCAGCCCACGCCGCTCACTGAACCATTTTTGCAGAGGTGATGTTATAGAATACGAAGATATCAACCCCCGATGGCTAATCGGTGGATGCGCTCTCGCTCTTTGTTTCGCTACTCGCCGTACTCGTTTTCTCCGTGTTCTTGGGTGCGCTGGAACTCTGGTTCTTCCCGGCATAATCCGTCACATACCAACCCGAACCTTTGAGATGAAAAGTGCTCATCGAGATGAGCTTACGCAACTCCCCGCTGCAATGGGAACAGTTCGCCAGGGGTGGGTCCGAAAATCTCTGTATTGCCTCGGTCATCTTTCCACACTTCACACATTCATACTCATAGATTGGCATTTCATAACCCTCCGACCAACATTTTCCGGAAAACGATCAGACTCTGCAGATTCGATCCTTTAAACCGCTCTGATTATAAGGCCGCCTGCGGTGTTGTCAAGACTCTCCTGCACATCAAGCACGGTGAACCTGTTCTCAAATAGTTCATAATTTAAATCAAGACCTTGCAATC
>CAYTWB010000094.1:0-14030 GCA_964441945.1 uncultured Syntrophobacteraceae bacterium | reverse complement strand
CCACCTCAGACATGGACCATAGCTATGGGGGCATGTGTGGGTAATTGTCAGTTTTCAAAAGGGGGGAACGGGGGATTTCTTGTATGGTGTCGATTCCATTCTACAATCCCCCTCAATCCCCCTTTTGTAAATTAGAACTTGTAGGTGAGCTTCGAGTAAATCCTGTCATTATCACGGTAGCCGCCCCAAAATGTATCTCTATTTCCCGCCATGATATCAAAGCCTAGCTCAAACTCAACGCTTCTCTTCCTCCAGATCAGGGCCGGCTCAATGTAAACGTCACTTTCCCCCAGGTTAACAGCGCCTTCAATCTTAATAGTCCATTCCTTGGTTGCATCCAGACTGTAGCTCACTTTTGTGGTGATGCAATTGTCCAATACGCGCCGAAAATCAAAGAAAGAAATCGATGAGGGGTCCCGATGCTTGGTCACCACGTCGTCGGCATATTGGATGAGCCAATAGAGGCTGTCATCAAGTCTTAGGATTCCGCTCCACTCACGATCTATTCCAGCAGCATACTGAAAGAAATTTTCATCCTCTCGCTGGTCGAAATAGCCTAATTCCCCGCGGAAGTTGAATTCTCCCAGACTGAATGCAATGGAACCCGAATACACATCTTCAAGACGGTAAGTTGGAATCAGCTGCAACAATTCCAATGCCAGGGGAGCAATCCTGTAAGCAGGGCTGTAGCTGTATCCCCTGTAATACACCGCACCGATGTCAAATCCCCCTATGCTTATCCCACCCCGGATCGACAGTTGACCATTGTTCATGCCTGGGGTGTCCTGAGCTCCACGAAGCAGGCCGGGTGGAAGCTCTCGATCCCATCGGTCACCCATCGGCGGCAGTTTAGACGGGGTGAACCAGGGAATGTAGACCAATTCAGCATAGGTGTTTCGTCCGGCCCTGAGGTCGATTGCCGGGACACCCACTCTCTCGAACTCAATCACATCCGTCCAGTCGCGGGCATTGATGTTATCGGAAGGGGAGATTGTATCGGTCACTGACCAGTCGAAAAGCTGTTTTCCAATTCTCGCTCTGAACCAGTCAAATTTGTATTCGGTGTAGACCTCGCGTACATCAACTATCCAACGCCTTTGGTCTTCTACGACACTGTCAATATACCCTTCAGCAAAGCCCTGGGAATCTGCTCTAAAATCACCCTCGATGTAGAATAGGAGCTTGTCTGAAGGAGTGTACGAGATCGTAGGTCTGAAGCGAAATTCACCGTAGGCGCTATAGTTATCCTTAGACCCCGCACTGCTCTGAAGATAAACCGTGCCGAATGTTTCCATCGTGCCGCCGATTTTTAACTCTCCTGCCTGGCCGGTGTATGCTCGGGAACAAATGATGCAAGCAGTTGTGAGCAGAAGGAACACTGGAAGCCGTCCGATCACGGCTACATTCTTTCACTTTCCAAAAAGTCCTTGGAGAAAATATCGCCTTGAATGTCCGTTTTAAGCTCGCGCTGTTCAATTTCGGCAGAGGTTTTTCTCCCTAAGAGCAGGTTTTCCAATTCGACTTTCCGGGGTCGCCACAGGCCGTTGCCAGAGACGGTTATGCCGTTGTTCACCTGAGTTTTGATAAGATCACCTTTTTTGCTGTAGTATTCTATCCTAGTCATAACGAACTTGTCACTGACCCACAGTATCCTGCGACCATAGCCCGTCTCGATCTCCGGCCTTGGCACAGCTTCAATGACAAGGTTTTCGCCTTCCTTCCTGACCAATGAATAGGCAAAATCCTGGACTCTTTCACCAACGAGCTGCCGCACATCCTCGTTGGTGAAGTCGGTCCCTGCGAAGTACTTTTCTTGCTCGCCCACCGAGATTTTGCGCACCTTCTTGAGTGACGGCAATTTCAACCATTGCTCATCCGAGCCCGCCGGATGACGCAGGGTCAACAGACCAAGCCCACGATCCAGAGGCGGTTCGACAAATTTTATGGTAACACGGTCTTCGCTCGCAGGATCGAACTTCGTCCATCGAATGAGCCGCTTTTCTTCTTTGCGGTTGTCAGCGTAGCTGACGACAATCTTGATAAGCTCCTTTTCGTAGGCCGTCTGGCGATACAGTTCCCAGCCCCTGGCAACGATTTTCTCGGGGAGCATTTCGTCCGCCATGAGAACATCGGAACCGATAGTCAGTAGAAAACTCAGCGAAACAAGCACATTAAGGATTCCATGTCGCATGATGAACACTCCATAACCGGTATTTGCCGTATCTACTCTGAACAGCCTCACATCTCTCCCCGATCACGCTGATAAACCGGCAACGCTCTGGCCGCAAATCGCCTCAATTCAGACTCCCTCCTCGATCGCCTTTCACCGACGCAGATCGGCAAAAGGGCGGGCATAAGCAAGATGGTTCCAATGCAGCAGGCCACCAGCATAACTCCCATTATCCAGCCGATCTTGGCAACCGGAGGGAAACTTGAAAGCAGCAACGGTAAAAAGCAGGTGATGTTCAGAAGAGAGTCTTCTACAACCAGTCTCCCTTCGTTGCTGAGCGAATCACTCAAAGCTTCCTGCCGGTTCTTGCCTGCCAGAACCAAGTGACTGTACTCAGCCATAAAGTATATGGAAAAATCTATGGAGGCATTGATCGCCAGGGCTGATATGGTGGCAGTGGCAATGTCGAGGGGAATATTGAAGGCCATCATGACAAGTGCCATCAAGGAAGTGGCGAAAACGAAGGGAACGGACATGACAAGGCCGGACCTCACTCCATACATCACATACGGGGTGTTGTTCCTATTCCCGTAGCTTCTGAAAAATATCCAAATTGCACAAACTACGACGATCAACCATTGTGAGCTCATGACGTTCCATGGCTTGCCGTCCCGCACGTATTCATCAAAGCGTGGATAGAGTGCGGTGGTTCCAAAGAATGAAGCCTTGAGGCCCTTGAACTGAGCAGATTTCTCCAGGATTGCATCACTGAGAGTCTGCATCTCCTTACTGTAATTCGTTGCAGTCGTGATGGAGACTCGAATGCCCTTTTGAAACCAGAATTGTTCCTTGACCCTGGGGTTAAGGTCGCTCTCGATCAGGAAGAAGATGTCCTTCAGCTCTTGCCGCTCCGTGGCCAAGCCCTTTTTGTAGCTCTCTCTCGAGATCAAAGCTACGGTATCAAGCACAGTAACCAACTCACGCACCTTCGGGAACCCGGTCAAACTTGAAACAAATCGATAGCTTTCATCAATGAACTCGGGGTCGTAGATATCTCCGCCATCGCTGGGTTCGATGAGCATTTCAAAGCAGTCAAATCCAATACGTCCGTCGGTGTTTACATAGTTCGCCGTCTTTTCGATCAGGGTCCCCTTCAAATAATCAATAGGTTTGGAATTCACCTCCATATGCCCTTCAATAAACAGCACTGCCGCCAGGGAAGGCAGGACAAGCAGGATAGCAAGAGCGATGATGATTCTCCTCGGTTCGGAAAACCGGCTCAGAAATGAAAGCGCCGAGGTTGCTGTGTTGGTCGTCAATGCATTCATCATGTTGAAAAGGCTCAGGTGCTTGTTCTTCTCATAGCCTCCGATGAGAATATGCAGGCTGGGTATGAAGTATTTGCTGAGGAGAAGAAGGTACACGGCCCCCAGCGCGGAGGTGATTCCAAGTTCTCGAATTGACAATACTTCGAACCAGTATAGGGTGGCAAAGCCCAGGAAAGAGAGCAGCGCAGTGATGTTGATCAGCGGGTGAACGCTTTCGGCAACCCGTTGCCACACAATGTCCGGGGGCATTTCCTTGTTTTGCGCTCTGATCTGGTTGAAGGACCCAAAGCAGTGCAGACCAAACGATATCCCCTGAACAATGCAGTTGGTGTAGCCTATGATGGAAAAGACTCGCTCTCGGATGGGAATCCCCATGATGTCGAGCAAACCAATGGATCCCCTGACCCAGACAATTGAGAGCAAGACCACTCCCAGGGCTGTCATCACTGCCTGTCTGATGGACCCAATGGAAAGATAGAAAATGGCTGAGGCAAGGATGATTCCTAATGTTGACAGCATGAGTACATCGACATTTATCGAGGCGTCGACCAATCCCCGCGCAACAACCCACCCGGCGACCATCACATTCTCAAAGAAAGGCTCTATGTCGGTTTTTGTGTACCATTGTAGAAGGTTTATATGTCGCTGCTCGATGAATTCGGTAACTCTTCGATAAGTGGGAATCTCATCATAGCCTTGAGGCAGATAGATTGCGAACACGGCATACTCGAATTCCTTCCCAACCAGTTTTCCGTATACACCGGAGTTTTTTCTAACGCTGTGCTTCCAGGATTCGATGTTGAGGTTTTGGTCATCCAACATGTCCCTGCTGATGAACTTCGGGTTTGCAAGCTCTTCCCCCGTATCATGGTAATCGACGGCATCGACCAGGCTCATGACCCCAAGGTCCGGGAAAGCCTCTTTCAGCTTCTTATCGAAACGGAGTATGGTCCCAAGGTCGTTCCTATCTTTGATACCGTCCGGGAACTTCATGATGATGGGAATGAATTCACTGGCGTTGAGGCCGTCCTTCTTCAGCTCTTTTACGTGGATGTCCATTTTGTAATAGGCGTCATCTTTGTTCAGTATGGCGTTTTCCATCACACTGCCTTTTCGGACTACGGCGTTACCGAACAAAAAGACCAGAGTGACAGCAAAAAATAGCAGTACAACAAGAAGATGCCTGGTTTTGTTCTTCATTCTAAGCACCGCCTTTTAGAATAGGCCAATGAAAGTACTGTTTTGCCTAAGATAATGTACCGGCATTCGACAAGTCCTAAGTTCGTTTCTATCTGTGCGGTACCGTAAGGAGAGATATCCGCCAGTTCAAAGCCTATCCGTGGACTATTCACTGTCTTTACTGATCTATGATCTGACGACAGGCATTTGAAAACCGCTTCCTTCAAGGAAAAGAGGAGGACAGCAAGAGCAGTCCGGCCGTATCCGGTCTGAGCCCCAAGCTCACTCAGCCGGCTTTTCTCACTTTCCTCGAGTCCTTCACCATCACTGAGACTCTGTGGGTAACCGGCTCCAAAGCTCTCGATATCAATGCCTACCTGATTCATACAGGAAAAGGCCGCAGCGCCAAAAGCATTCGAGTGGGACAAGGATATGTGAGCGGGTATCTTCTGCCCGGTATTATCCGTAAGATAAGGAACCCCGTTAGCGTCTTTGCAGAGATTCAGTCTTTCTCCGGGGCAAGGAACCAGCGGACAGACTTCGGGGGCGGAAAGGAGATTCCAAAGGGCCTGGCGAGCGGCAATGAAATCATGAATCTTTTCCCGGCCAAGGTTTTCAGGAAGGCCCAGACACCACTGCTTGGGCAGATCAACCACGGCCGTGTCGAGTTCCTCGACTGTTGGTGATTGAATTGAGAAGGTCAAGTCATCTTGGATTTTGCCGGTCTGTGAAACATCAGAGTCCAATAACAGCCATGGGTTTGTTTTTGCCTGACTGATTGTGTAGCCCCAAACTTCAGATTCAGCCAGAAGACGGCCATCCTCTTCGAGAACATGCACGGAAAAATAGACCTGTTTTCCTTGCTGATCTACTGAAAGACGCCTGACTCTGACCGACAGAAGGCCTGGATTCTTGCTCCAATCATACAGTTTCACGAAAGGAATATGATACGGCAGCTGTCTTTGATCGTCCTGCAATATGGAGCGGCGCAGCTGACACTGCAATCCTACATCGAATGCCTGAGGGCAAGTGATGAATTCACAGGGCGACGGATAGCTGAGGGCACGGGAGTCACTCAATGTGAAACGTGATACAGCAGTCCCTTGACTGAACGACATAGTATCACTTTGACCGGTCATGATCTGTCCAAAATGATATCCTTCCGATGCGCATAACTCCAGTATCTTGCTCGTTTGTATTTCAACTGTCAGACCCGTTTCTTTCTGATCCTCCAGATACTTTTTGACGGCCCTGGATTCGCCCAGAACAATGTCACATTCATAAGAAGGATCACGAGACAAATGAAACCCGCCGGAGCTTTTCGGAATGAGCTCTTTGACCGTGACGTGCAGGGTTTTGCCGGCACCGCTTGTATTGACTGATATTGCCTCCACTTCAACCATTGAAGGAACGTCGTCATGGCATTTGATGGGTGTTTTGAAGAAGACTTCTTTGAGGGTCGTAACCACCAGGTCCGGGAATAGGAAATTCGCTGCTTCGGCCATCAGTTCCATCCCGAAGACGCCCGGGACTAGAGGTGAGCCGTCGATCACGTGATCCATCAGGTAGTAGTCGTGGCTCAGAGAAAACCTCTTGACGGCTTTAAGACAGCGATCAGGTTCAAGGGAGGTGATTCTGTCCAGGAGCGGAAAGCGGGCTTTGTTCTCGTTCAGTCGCCGGTTCGCTTCAAGTACGTCCTGACTATCCGCCACCATGTCGGAAATATGATGGAGCTGAGCAGAAACATCGAGGATTGTCACATCGCCTGAGTGGTAGGAGACAAATTCGCTGAACAGCTTTGCTCCGGTCTCCGGAGCTATTGCCTTCATCCCCAGATTCTTGAAATATTCTGCCAGGCGATCAGAGGCGGCCAGGCCGACTTCCGCCCATGGACCCCAGTGGACCGCCCTGATCTTTGAAGTCTTTGCTCTGAGGTCCCAATACTGCCCCAAAGCGGCCAGGAATCTGTTGCCGGCCACGTAATCAACGGAGCCTTCAAAACCAAACCAGGTATAGGCCGAGGAAAAAAGGACAATGTGCTTGATGGCCTCTACCTCGGCGGTCAATGACAAAAGATTTGCCGCTCCTGAAACCTTGGGATGAAGAACGGTATTGAAAGACTCGATGTCCTTGTTCATAAAGCTCTGGCTTCGGTCCACTCCGGCTGAATAGATCAACAGGTCGATCTTGCGGTGAGAGTATAGAATCTGGTCGATCAGGTTTCTTAAGGAAATGCCGTTTCCAACATCGGCCGGCCGGTATTCAACCCTGCAGCCCATGGCTCTCAATTTCTCTATGGTGCCGTATACTTCACGAGAGCGGAGAAAACGGTCCAGGTCTGCGTGAACACGACCGGGATCAATTTGAGCCCCATAGGCTTTCATCTTCGATAGGGCGGTCCTGAGTAGGTCATCTTTTCTATCGCTCTCACTTTCCTGGAAAATATCCTCCCAAAAAGGGCTTAAGTGTGGAGTGGTGCGGCCGGACATGATTATGTCGAGAGGCCCTGCTTCCAGCACCAGGCTTTCCAGGCACCTGGCGGTGATGCCGGTGCCACCCCCGATGGCCAGCACCACCGAATCGGCGCTCAAAGGGCTTACGGTTTCTCGTGCATCTTTACCGTTGCCGGACGGGCATAAGATCGGGGCGAGGCGGCGCCCGTTTCGAACTGCAACCGTACCTTGGCGGTCGTTGATTATTAATTCGGAAAGGATTGTTGGAGGCGAGAAGCTCTTGTCGCAATCAAAATCAATGACCTTGATGACAGGATGATTCTTCAACGGGGCTTTCAGTGTTTCCCAAAAAGAGCAGATAGCGGCATGGAAGGGATCAAGATCATTTCCGTTCTTGATAGCATTGAATGTGACTGCGCCGCAGAAAGGCAAAGGCATCTTACCGATCAAGGTGTTCAGCCTGGGCGTCAGGGCCTGGAAAAGCAGCAGCAGGCGGCCCAGGCTGTCCCGTACCTGAGCGGAATATGCAGGGGGGCTGTCAATCATGGCCGCGGTGGATGCATGGGGGAAGACAATGACTCCAATGACGTCCTCTACGCCCCCCAAAGCGGATTCCAGATATGAGCGAAACTCGGCAGGAGTCTTGCTCTCCAGTTCGACAAAAAGCGCCTCTATGTGGTGAGCTTCCAGGTAGTCTTTGGTTTGCAGCGCAAGAGCATGCCGGCTGCCGGAATAGGCAAGAACCACTTTTCGGTCGGCATACCCATCTATGGAGTGCTGCCCGATAGGAGGCAAGATCATCAGATGGGTTGAGAAGAACCTGGCTGTGATATCCGTCGGTTCACTGAGTGCAGGCGTGGCGGGGTGAGCTTCAGTCATGACCGCCGGCAGGGCATGCCGGGTCTCTGGAGACAGCCATCTCTCTTTCTTCCATTCAGAATAGGCTGCAATGATCCAGCCGGCTGTGAGCTGGTTCAAGGAGAAGCCGGAAGCAGTCAGAAAAGACACAAAATTCGAATCGTACCCAAGGGCTTCGACAACCGGATCATTGTCTACTTTCGCCAATTGGAAGAACGATCCAACCCAATCATGCCTGCAACTGGAATGGGTATCCATCATAGGTTCTCTGCTTGTCGAATCCATCCTGATCATCAATCCGAATGTCGTTCAATATGGTGGCGTCAATCTCCGGCAATACCATGGACAAACAGAGGACTGATCGCATGAAATAGAGCAGCTCATCATCACTGGGGCGGAGCAGGCCATACGCTTCTCCTCCCAGGTCATGAACCAGGTCCGCCATCACGGAAGTCGGACTGAGATCGATGAAGACGGTTTGCCCCGTTTTCTGTACAGCCTCTACTTGTTTTTGAAAGTGTACTTTCTCGACGAGCATATTCCTCATAGCAGTCCTGGCAAAATTTATGCTGTTCTTCTTCGGGAATAGCCCTGATTCTCCAACAGTCGAATAGACATCAAGAAGAGGTGTTCGCCATGATGCCCTGTCGAGATAAGGGAGAAATTGTCTGTTACAGGTATTGACCAGATGACAGTGATACCCCACGCTGATACGCAACGGTACGGCTACGATGCCTTTGGCGTTGAAATCCAATACGGCCTGTTCGACTCCGCGCTTCGTTCCGGTAATCACGAATTGGCCTTGCGAATTGTAATTCGCGATTTCAACAGGATCCTTTACGCCCGCCAGGACCCCTTCCACCGTCTCCTGATCGGCAAGAACCGCAGCCATTTTGCTGGCCAAAGTCGTTTCCACGGCCAGCCGACCAAACTCATAGACCAGTTCGACTGCGTCTTCGAAGGAGAGGACTCCGGCAGAAACCAGGGAGCCATACTCACCCAAGGATGCGCCGATAGTGCAATTCGGCTTCAGACCGACCGATCGGAGGATTTCCAGAAGAGCCAGCGATACGGTCAGAATAGCCGGGTTGGAGAACTGGCTGAGGGTCAAGGTAGCTTCAGGAGCCAAACCATTTCGGCTGATCCTTCTGTCAATCAAATCACTGATCTTGGCTCCGAATGTCCTTTGACCCACCAGGTCCGCCCTGGCAAATATCCTTTGGGCCGGCGTGAAACACTTCTTCAAAGAGAGTCCCATCCCCGGATACTGAACTCCCAAACCTGGAAACAGAATGCATACGTTCTTGTGAGAAGCTTCCGGCCGAGTGACTCCGAGCACCACGCTTCCCGACGGTTGCCCGTTGCGGAGAGCAGCAAGCATTTCATGCAAATAGGCAGCCGGATTGTCGCCCGGTTTCAGCACAAATCCCGCTCCAGCACACCCTCGGGGACCAAATTTCGAGGCCGTATGCAACGCGCTTCGAAACTCATTCTCCGCATCCGCCAGATTCAGCAGCGTATCAACCTTGCGGATGAGGTCATCCCTGGTTGCGGCTGAAAAGACAAAGGCCTGGTATTGGTGGCTACTCATAGACATGATGCCCGATGAAAGGTCCTCTTTTGGGGTGCAGCTCAGTACATCTGCCCACTACAAAGTGACCACGTTGCTGATCCTGTGGCACGGGCTTCCAGCCCGTGGTAACCATGGGCGGGACGCCCATGCCACAGATTATGGGCACTCAGTTATGACAGGGCTGACCTTATTACAGCTCTGCACCAATAAGTGTCCGAATTCCCGTTCGTCATACCGGCAGGTTTCAGGCCGGTATCCAGGAAGCAATTCTGGATTCCGGCCAACAGCATGCCGGAATGACGGCCAGGGTTAGGATCCCTTTATTTCGCGGCGTGGTACCTACCTCATCTACCGGATAGAGCGAGCAGCTTCCGGGTCAAGGAGTCAACAGACTCATCCTGCCAGAAGGAGTCATCGTTGATGGGCTGCAATCCGAGTTTCTTTTGCAGAACCAGCAGCATCTCGTTTCTCTTTATCGAGTCAATCCGAAGGTCGCGCTCGAGGCTTTTGTCAGTCCCGATCATGTCTCTCGGATATCCGGTAGCCTCTTCGATCAAATCGATGATGGTCTGTTTGATGAACTCGGGTGAATTGGAAGCCAAAGCCGGCTCCGGTGAGGGTTCGAGCGGCGGTTGGGCGGCGGAAAGCAAACTGGCGCCTGTTCTTCCAGGTGGCTCGACCTTGTTTCTGAAAGCCGTCGCCTTGCCGCTCATGGGTGCTGTGCCGGCGCGCAATGCTTGCATTGACTGGTGAGCAGAAGACAACTGAACAGTTGAATGAGACGCGGCGACTCTGACTTCCGGCACGCAGTTGCATGGGAACGACTGCTGTCTCGCAGCCCCGTTTTCCTGTGAGTGTATTCTGAAAAGATCCAGTACGGATTGACGAATCAAGGCTGAAAGGCCAGGTCCTTGACTGATCAAGAATTCCTGGAATTCAGGAGAGTAGAGAAGGGAGTCCAAAATAGGGTCATTGATGCTGGTGATCAATTCTTGAAGAGTGAAATAGCGTGCTTCTTTGTTCATGGGAGGTCCCTTTCCTAGATTATTCCTAAGTCTCTGGCATGCTTCGTCAGCTTGGCCACCGTACGGTCGATCCCTTCGGTGTCATGGTTGGCCGTTACGATGAATCTCAGCCGGCCTTGATCCACCGGTACCCCCGGGAACCCGATCACCGTGCTGTAAACGCCGTCATGGAAAAGCAGGGTGCTAAGGAAAGTCAGTTTATCGTAATCGGACACGTAAATGGGCACGATAGGGCTGACGCTTCTTCCCAAATCAAACCCATTTTCAACCAGGCGTTTTCGAAAATAGGCGTTATTGGCCCAAAGCCTTTCCCTGAAGCTGGAATCGCTGCTCAGCAGGCGCAGGCTGGTTAGGGCCGCAGCTGCGTCAGGCGGCGTCATCGTGGCTTGAAATATGTAGGCCCTGGCAGTAATCCGGACAAATTCAAAGTAGGAAGCATCGCACGCGACAAAGCCTCCTAAAGAAGCGGTAGCCTTGGAAAGAGTGGACATATGGAAGTCGACCTTGTCCAGGACACCCTGTTGGGCGCACAGCCCGGCACCGTTGTCCCCATAGAAACCGAAGGAATGTGCCTCATCAACGAACAAAAAGAAATCGTATTCCTTTTTGAGAGCGCAGATTTCCTGCACTGGAGATTCTTCACCGCTTAGCGAATAGACTGTTTCGATGATTACGAAGATGTTGGGCCAGGAATTCTCTCTCGATGCTTCGGCAAGTTTGGATTTCAAATGCTCGACATCATTATGCCTGAACATATGGTATGTCGCGCCGCTATGCAAAATCGCCTCGATGATGCTGTTATGGCATTCCTCGTCAAAGATGATAAGGTCGTGCTTAGAGATGACAGAACTCAAAAAGCCGAAATTAGCAGTGAAACCAGTGGGGAACAAGATTGCCTGCTCTTTGCACAGCAGATCTGCCAATTGTCTGGTAAGATCATGATGGATGTCGATCACTCCACCGGCGACTGCCGAGGTGCCGCATCCTGTGCCATATTTAAGAGCCGCTTGTGCGCTGGCCTCCATCACAGAAGGGTGTCTATTCATGCCCAAGTAGTGATTTGTTATCCAAATGTCGCTATGCCGCTTAATGCCGCTATCCATATCGACAACGTCGGCTGTTGGGCCATGCCCGCCCTGGACCACTCGATTATAGGACCATCGTTTTTCTTGAATGGATAACTGAACAGCCTGACGGGCTACTGTCGCTTTTTAAGCCAGAGGCCCTCTGGCGCTCTTTACCTGCTTGAGCAGGAAACCGACATTGGTACTGGGTGTCAGAGAAGCGATCACCTCCTCAAAGTCAAGGATCTCCTGATCCTGAGGAGTTTTCCCAGGCGATTGAATGCCTGTCGATGAAGGCTTTTCAGAACTGCTATCATTCGCCTCCTGGATAGCTGGAGGCACCGGTTGTGCTCTTCGGTAATCCTTGTACGTATGCAATATGGTTTTGACGACCGTATCGTAGATGATATTCGTCTCGTTATGGACGAAGAGGTTGAATCTCGGGGAGTTGAGCAATCCAAGAAGCACCGGGTCACCGACTTGCTGGATAAGGGTGAGCAATTGGGCAAACCTTTGGCTCTGCTCAGGCGAAGGCATTGCTTGGACCCGATGCCGGTAGTTCTGGGTCAGCTTTCTTTGATTTCCGGCTGGCCCAGCCGGGGTGAATGCCTGGTGTCCGGATTGGACGCCCCGTCCTGCCCCGTCTGCATTGCATATTTTGGGTTTCGAGGACAGATCGACACACTTCAGGCCGGCAGCCAGTCTCTGATTGAGTTTCATCAGATTTGCAGAACAGACGGAGCCGTTGAGAAGAACAATCGCGTTCAGTAGAGCCGGAAGGGAATCATGGCCGTTGGGGATGGTTGCCAGGGCTTTCATGCCCAGGCTCTGTACGATTTTGAATAGAACCATCCCCGGTCCGACCTCCAGAAAAAGGTTGGCTCCCTCCCTGTGGGCAAGATGGACCTGTTCCATGAACTGCACCGGGGCCACAATCTGATCCAGCAGATTCATGGGTGCGAAAGAGCTCATTTTGTCCGGTGGGTAGGTTTGGGTTCGCACATTGGAATAGACGGAGAATTGCAGCGTCTTATAGTGCAGTTTCTCCAGCGTAGGCCTGAATATGGCTTGGGCTTCCGTCATCAACGGCGAATGAAAGGCCCCTGTAACCGGCAGAAGGCCCGTGGATATACCCCTTTCCCTTAGCGTCTCGCGTGCTCTTTCGATAGCCTCGTGCGATCCGGAGATGATCTGCTGTCGTTCGGAATTCAAGTTGGCCAGGTAGACTCCGTCCAGTTCCTCCAGAATCTCCTTGACCTTCCCGACTTCTGCGAAAACCGCAGCCATGATTCCAGGAGCAGCATACCTTGCCATGACCTTGCCCCGCTCCATGACCGCATCCAGACCTTCCTCGAAGTCAATAGCGCCCGCAGCCACCAGGGCCGAGTATTCTCCCAGCGAATGGCCGATTGCGCTGAACGGCTTCAACCCCATGGAACGCAGGGCCTCATGGCAAGCGAGAGAAATAGTGAAAACAGCCGGCTGGCAGTATTCAGTCCGATGGAGTAGATCAGAACCACTCAGACCGCCGATACTGACGTTTCCGCTAATTACCTCTGAGAGGCTGAATCCCCACCGCCGGATGGCGATCCGGTCTGCTTTCCTCATTACCTGGCGCGACTCGGGGAACAACTCAATAAGGCCCAACCCCATGGATACAAACTCCGAACCCTGGCCGGGAAACATGATGCAAACCTTCTCCTCGGCAGGGGAGTCCGGTGCGATCCCGTTCCACACCCGTATTCCGGAAATCTGATCGCTGCCGCCTGTCAGGGCTTTCCGAGCCACGGCCAATTGCGGTGAAAGCGGTTCAGCAGTGCTGACGAGAAAAGATACGCCGGCGGGTTGTGTTCCGGATTTTTCCGTTTCAGTCAGCAGGTCATAGATCAGACGGTGCTCGTTCAGGCTTGAGGGTGCCGCCCGGGTGGAGACAAGTGACGAAAGACGATCTTCCACTTCCTTCATGGTCTTTCCGCCAAGACGGACGATCAGATGTGCCCCGTTGCCCTTATCGTATTCTTTATGCTCTTCAATAATTACGTGGAAATTCGTACCGCCAAAGCCCATCGAACTGACAGCGGCCCTGCGGGGTTTGGTACCCTCTCGAAGCCATGATGAGTTGCTCCGATTGACATAGAGCGGCGAAACGTCGGTCCTCATTCTGGGGTTTGGGTTTTCAAAGTTGACGCTCTTGGGTCGCAGACCCTGAGAGACACAAAGAAGGCTCTTGATCAGGCCGGCTATGCCGGAGGCAGCCAGGAGATGGCCGATTTGCCCTTTGATGGAACCAATGGGAATCACGGACTTGGAAGGAACATAGCGCCGATAGATTCTTACACGTTGACTCTGAGAGTCCATCTCTCACATTGTTAAGCGGCTA
>CAYTWB010000093.1:0-14238 GCA_964441945.1 uncultured Syntrophobacteraceae bacterium | reverse complement strand
GTCAATGCGGCATAACCTGGAACGTACCGCGAAGGCCCTCCCGGATTACATTGCGTCATTCCGGGACTATCCGCCTGGCTTCCCCCAAGACGGATTGCCATGATCTAGACAGGGTATTGATTTGAAGACCTCAGAGGAACAGAGAACATGAAAAGAACTTGCCAGTCGCTCATCTCGGTGCTTCTTCTCGCTGTCCTTTGGTGCCCCGCCTCAACCTGGGCGGCCAAAGCCTACATCTCTGAACCCAAAGACGCTCCACTCCGGGCAGGGCCCGGCCAAAACTACAAGGTCTTGGCCACAATTCCCTCGGGATCGGCTCTGGAGGTCCTGAAGTCGGCAGAGTGGATACAGGTTCGATTCACCGGGCCGAACGGCGAAACTAAGGACGGCTGGGTCCTAAACAGCTCCATCGGCGCCTACCCTCCCGAGAACATCCTGGTTCGGCAGCTGCAGAGTGAAAACGCTGAGGCCAATGAAAAGCTGGCTCTTCTTGAGAAAGAAAAGACGGATCATATCCAGAAAGAGAAGGACCTGACGGAAAAGCTCAGAAAGCTGGAGATCGCACACGAAACACTGAAAAGTGGGTCTACGAACTATCTGAAATTGAAAGAAGAAAACGATGCAGTGAAGTCAGCCCTCACGTCGGCGGAAGAAAACATTCAATCCCTGATCCAGGAAAATGAGGACCTGAAGTTTTCCGCACGCATCAAATGGTTTATTGCGGGTGCGATCGTGCTGCTCTTCGGATGGTTCCTCGGGTGGCTGACCTCAAACAGCCAGAAGAAGCGCAGGCATTACTACTAGTTCTTCACACCGCCAGTTCGTTTCCCCCCTCGTTCCCACGCTCTGCGTGGGAACGCACACGCTGGCGCAGAGTGCCCGAAGGCATGGGCTCCCACGCAGAGCGTGGGAGCCAGTGAAATTGCTTAATGCTGCCTGTTCAGCCCCATCGGGCGGGCATAAAGCCCGCCCCTTACGCTACGAACAGCCACGGGGGCGCGGTTAATCCGCGCCCACATCGGACCAGTTTTCAGACGGCCTCTCAGAGCATACCTGCTCATATGCATCGGTCAGAATTGCCGCGGCACAGTGTTGCGCTCGATCGAGCGCAACGGCTCTCGAAACGGACAGTCCCTTCCCATGCCCTTCACCAATCCCCGTGAAGATCCAGGCGCCTTTGTCGTCATCACAGTGAATGGTTTCCGGGCAGGAGAGCAGTTTCAGTCGATTTCGAAAGATCTCACAGGATACGATCTCTTCACTCTCCCGGTACATCAGATGAATGACTACCTCTCCGGACCGGGTTCTCTCCCGCCTTATCTCCAGAATGGAGGGCTCATCCACCAACCTTTTCAGTTCGGAAACAGGGACCTCTCTCACCCAGGCTGCATGGCCACCCTTGGAAAAGGGCAGCCAGTCCAGTTTATTCCTTGCTGCAAGCTCATCGAGTAGTCTCAAAAGATTTGGATCAGTAGCGTCTCCCCGCCCGCTCTTTTTCCCGGCAAGCCTGCCCTGAAAAACCATGCAGTGAGTTGTATCGCAGAGGGATGCAGCATCATCATGCCGCGAACCGCCGTGGACCCCGTTCCAGACGATCACCGCCCGCAATGCCTTCCGTGCCTCACCCTCAAGGTCCTCGGCCTCGGCGGAAAGCACAGCATCGGCGTATGTTTCCGGGTCGGTTGTGAGGATGACCTTCCGACCATCCTTCGAACTGGAAAGAAGCCCGGATACCAATCGTTCCGAACGGCTCCCCCTGGCCGAGGAGAGTATCTTGAAATCTCCACAGGTACTGACCCGTTCCTTCCAGTCCATTCCTACATCCCTTTCGAAGCCGGGGCATTCTTCGACAATCTCCCACAAAGACCGGGGAAGAAGGGCACCGATCCGAACCCTGACCTTCCCGAATTCAATCGGATGACGTAGAGCCCATTCCTCGAGAATTCTTGATGCACGCCTAATATTGGATGCTCCCTTCATTCCGGAGCTTCTAAACACTGCAAGAAAAACGGGATCCTCAGCCGGCCACACCACCATGAGGTGTCCTGTCAGGGGATTGCTTCGTTCATCTGAAACCGTCCCGGTCTTGGACATCGCATGGAGCTTCCGAAGAATCCTTTTGTCCTGTTCAGACTCAGGATAGAGCGTTGAGGCTTCAATGAAACCGTTTTCGGAAAGAGCCGAGAAGGAGTCTGGCTGATAAAGAAAAGAAGCTCTGACCACCTGTGCAAGCTCCTGGAGACTGGCTTCCAGGGGGAAGCAGCCGTCCGCTCCCCGCTCCCCCAGGCAAGACCGCCAGAAGCGTTCATCCTTTCCGGCAAGCTCCTCACGCGGGACACTCCGACCAAGGGTTGATTCCTTCACCGGGGAGATAAGCAGGCGATACTTCTCCAGATCAAAGCTTCCCTTTCTGGCCAGAAGCCCCGGCGTATCGCTTGCGGCAAGTTCCTTGCCGACGGCATTGCCTGAAACATCCTGCAATGCAGCCGCGTAGGGTATCTTCAGCAGCGATCCCGGCGGATACTTGCCTCTCAGGTCTCCCTGTGATTCCAGGATGCGCCCGGAGATGAGGCTCACCAGGATGCAGCTGAAACCCGCTTCTCCTGAAGCACCGGGAGGCTCAAGCAGTTTCGCGATCTCCTCGGATATAGCGCAAGGCTTCCGGGGCCAGCCGAAGGTTGTCACGAGCTTTACCAGCGTTCTGTAGCTCTCTTTCTCAAGCCCGGTTCCGATCCGAACCCGCTTTTGCAGGTTTTCCAGCTCACCCTCTGACACCTCCCCGGGATAGGGTCCCTTCGATAGTTCCCCGCTGAAGCTCATGGCGGCGGCTTCCTCAGCCCAAAGAGGCAATTTCCCTTTGCAGGTGCGAAAGCTGACTTCATGCATCAGTTCATGCCGCAGGTAGGTCTCCGCACTCCAACTTCCCTGTGGATTCTCACGCAAGGAAATAACACCGGGACGCCAGCCGCCGGCATGAGAGGGACCAAAGGATTCGGCGGTCTTTGCGGGATAGACTCTGACCGGATCGGAAGCGGCCGGGATTTCATAGCCGCGAAGGCTCAATTCATGCAGGGCGTTTACACCATGCCGATGGAGCTCCGATTGATGGATGAGAGACCCGAAGAAGATAATCGCCGCTCCTGCTTCAAGCAGGACACTCCTGCCTGCCCGCGGAAGCCTGAGCCAACCCCTCAAGAAACATGGAAAACGAAGGTATCGAAAGAAAGAAGTAAAGAACCGAATCATCGCCTGCCCTGGATTCCATCCCCGTTATCGAGTCTGCGAGGTTCCATCACAATGCCTGCCCTCCGATCCATCCTGTACCAGGCATACGACCGCAACAATAAGCAATAGCACTGGTCGTGGACAAGTCCCAATTTGTGGAGGAGATTTTTCTCACTTTCCAGGGTATAATCACCCTGTGTTCCGCCCTCAATGAATCGTTCAACAGGTGAACGGCTGTGCGCTCCCGGGCACGCTGTTCTATAAATGAACCCCCTGGTTTGGGAAACGAGCCATGAATCGATGGAAGTGCATTCTCTCCCTTATTCTCCTGGTATCCACCTTCTGCGCGACCGCCCACGCTGCATCGGTGTTCCTTGTCAAGGAAGGGGTCCCTTTTGATGCAGCGGCACAGACCGTTGCCGACAGTCGGGCGATCGTTCTGACCTTTGCTGAGGAACGGGTGGTGGTTTGTGATCAACCCCTAGAGTTACCCGGCGCCCAATGGATTGCCTCGGACGTATCGCCTGCGCAGCTGTTCATCGTTCGTGACTGGAGGCCCATGTCCGAAAGGTCCGGCTACGAGACTCTCTATTCCCATAGCAGCTTCGGGCTCGCTGTTGTGAAGGACCCCGAACAGCTTGCCGCGATGGAACAGGTGCGCCTGCGCCCCGTTACAGCGAGTATGGTTATCCTCAGGAAGCCGAAGCCTGACAAAGCGGTCCCTGATCCGGCGGTAAAAGAAGTGCTGAACATGCTGAGTGCCAAACAGTACAGGCAATACCTGAACTCGCTGACCAAGAGTCAACCGACTCGCTATACCTGCGCCGATAATCAGCCGGACGTACGGGACAGCATCAGCAATTTTTTCACTCAAATCGGTCTTGCACCCGACCTCATGGAGTTCACGAATAAATGTCGGTCCTCCTGCCGGCTGGAAAAGGGTTTCAACGTAATTGCCGTCAAGAAGGGTTCGGTGAGGCCGCAGGAGTACTATCTGGTCGGTGCCCATTATGATTCCACCAGCAAGGACCCCTGTGTGAAGGCCCCGGGAGCCAATGACAATGCGAGCGGTACGGCTGGGATACTGGAACTGGCCCGCGTGTTTTCGAAGCTCAACACGGAGGCTTCGTTGATATTCGTTGCCTTCGGCGGAGAAGAAGAGGGCCTGTTGGGCAGCAAGAAGTATGTTCAAACACTGGTCGGTTCCGGGTTGGATGAGAGCATCA
Source organism: uncultured Syntrophobacteraceae bacterium (assembly GCA_964441945.1). Taxonomy (GTDB): domain Bacteria; phylum Desulfobacterota; class Syntrophobacteria; order Syntrophobacterales; family Syntrophobacteraceae; genus JADGQM01. Next base: position 9,787 of record CAYTWB010000093.1, on the reverse strand, counting down.
AGGCCTTCGTGGTCTTGGACATGATCTCATACTACAAAAAGATCAAAGGAATCATCATCGAGGGATCGGATAAGGAGTCCCGGCAATCGGAGGTGCTCGACACGTTGGCTCGCTGTGCGGAAACCTATACGAATTTGAGGTTTGTGATCAGCACGGACTACGGCTACAGTGATCATGAACCGTTCCTGGACAACGGGATGGCCGGGGCATTGTTTATTGAAGCCGACTGGGGTAAGTACAGGCACTACCACACGAAAAAAGACCTTCCCGCTCATCAGAACATTCCGTTCGGTCTGGAGGTTGTGAAGCTGGCGGCTGCTCTGCTGGCCCAGGAAACCGGGCTGCTTCCAGCTCAATAGCTTTTCCCGGGACGTTGATATAGAGAGACTTCGGCACTGAAACCGGGCGGCCTCGGAAGGTGGGACAGTTGATCCGGACCAACGGCTCGAAAGGCAGACTTTCAATCGGCGGCAGGTGGATGGTTGGTCTGCTTGGGCTCTTTCTGGCTTCCGCCGGCCTTCAAACCGCCCGGGCCGAGAGTGTCAGGAACGAAGTGCCCTGGGTCAGGCTCATGCCCGAAAAACCCGCAGATTTGGAATCAGGAGAATGCCTGCTTGAGGCCTACACGTACTACATGGGCTACAAGAAAAATGCCGGCGATTGTGCAGCCGTGGGCGGACTGGCACGATTCGACATCGGGCATGGTTGGGAGGTCAGGTTTTTTGGCGACATCCCCTCGTGGCAGCAGCCTTCGGATATCGGGTTGGGGGACGTAGCGGCGGGAGTCAAATGGAATTTCCTCAAAGGGGAGTATTCCGCAGCAGCGGCTTTTGACCTGGAGTTTCCATCGGGCACGAAGGAATTTCGCGAACCCGGGCCGGAACCCACCTTGTCTCTCATTTTGAGCCGGAAATTCGGGAGTTTTGAACCGAGCTGCACGGTGAGCGGCACATACGCCTCCTCGGAGGACGGTGAGAAGGATTATTTCAGCACCCTCCTGACCCTCGGTCTCGATTACACGCTAAACGATGTCCATTCTTTCGGTCTTTTTGCAACCGGCTACACACCGGCGAACAGCACCGACCATTCATCGAGGATTTCAGCGGGAATCAGCTACACTTACACCCTCGATGAATGTAACTCGTACAGCATAACATTCACGAAAGGATTATCGGAGCGTGGGATGGACTGGTCCATCGCACTTTCTTTCGATTACAGCTTCAATATCCATTCACTGTTCCGGGCCAAGAAGCCCCTATCGGACCGATACGGCGGCTGAAACGGGTTTTAAATGATTCGAATTCCCTTGAAAGAGTGTCTGAAGTATTTGTACAACTGTCCTTGCGGTGATTCCCGCGAACCACTGTAGCCTTTTAACTCGACCGTTCAGAAATCCAACCTTGTGCTCAGAACCTTTAGAGGAGTGTCCAATGTACAGGGACCCCGGTTTTGCCGCGACGCATCCTGCGAATGAAACCTTCAGACGGTTGACCTCCTTCTGTTTCATTATGGTCGTCCTATTTCTGTTCGGGGCGACGGTGAACGCCGCACAGGGGAGCGCTGCCCCAGCCCCGGCGAAAAAGTCTGCCGGACCGCTTAAGGTCCTCCGCATCACGCCCTCCGGGGAAGATGTGCCGACGGCAAAAAAGGTCCTCTTCGAATTCGACCGGCCGGTGGTGCCGCTGGGACGGATGGAGCGCCGGGCTTCGGAAATCCCGATCACGATTGAACCGGCGGTGACCTGCAACTGGCGCTGGGAGAATGTTTCGACTCTTGCCTGCCAGGTGAGCGACAAGACCCCGCTGGTTCCCGCAACCCGATACACCATTACCGTTCAGCCCGGGATCACAACACGGGACGGCGAAACACTGTCTGAAGCGACTACCCTGACCTTTGTCACCGAACGCCCGCGGATCGCTGAAGCCCGTTTCAAAACCTGGCAATCCCCTGCCATGCCCCTTATCAAGGTCTTCTTTCAGCAGCCGGTTTCACGGAAATCCGTGGAGGACCATCTCTTTTTCCTTACCGGGGGCAATCGCTTTTCCGCTGAGGTGAGGGAAGATCCCGATCAACAGAAAGGCAAGGGATACAAGGAAAACGTCGCCTGGCTTCTTTTCCCGAAGAGTGAGCTGCCGGACAACAAAGCAATCGACCTGATGGTGGAGCCGGGAATTGTGCCGGAAACCGGTCGCGAGCCTGGAGTAGAGAGTCGCGCCGTATTGTCTTTTCGGACCTTCCCCGAATTTCGCTTTCTTGGCGTGGAATGCCTGGACAACGCGGGAAATCGGCTTTGGATGCCCCTCACCAATGCCGGTGCCGCTCAATCGAAGTGCAAGGTGAGCGAAGAAATCGCCCTGGTCTTCTCATCCCCGATAATCAAGGAGGAGCTCAAGGGCGGGCTCCAGATCACTCCCGGCATCGTTTCACGGAGCGGTTCAGACCCCTGGGCGGAGGGAGGGTCCTTCTCCCGCCTGGACGAACTCTTCAAAGAGGGCGACGTCTATTCGCTCCCGCTGCCGTACGGTCTGCTGAGACCCTTCACCACCTATCGATTGAAAGCGGACAAGGGGGCCATGGCGGACGAATTCGGCCGCCCCCTTTCCGAGCCGATCGATTTCTCGTTCTCCACAGACCATCGCCTTCCGGACTTCGATTTGCCAAAAGAGCTGCCGGTTCTCGAGAAAGGGCTCGATACCGAAGTGCCTGTGACGCTCACCAACATCCATCGCCTGCATCTGAAGGGTGCGAAGACAGGCGTGACGAAGAAGACCCTGCAGCCCGATGTCCCGAAAGACACCGTCGCTACGGTCCCGCTGGGTGTGCGGGAGCTTGTGGCGCGGCCTTCCGGGCTGGTTGCCGGTACGGTGACTTCGGAGCCTCCCGTCGAGAGTACGGACGACGGACCCGTGAGGTTTTTCGCCCAGGTGACCCCTTTTCAGGTTCATCTGAAAATGGGGCACCACAACAGCCTGGTCTGGATCACCGATCTTCAAACCGGCGAGCCGGTGGCTGACGTCGAGGTCCAGGTCCTCCAGGACACGGTCAAGCGTTTCGGAGAAAAACCCAGGCCCCTCGCAAAAGCCGCAACCCAACCGAACGGCATCGCAGAGCTCCCCGGACTGGCTGTCCTCGATCCGGAACTAAAACTCCTCTGGCCCTCTAAACCGGACGAACCGCAGCTCTTTGTACGCTGTCAAAAGGGCGAAGACCTGGCTGTGTTGCCTTTGCGATATGAGTTTCAGGTCTCTTCGGAGGGCCCCAATCGAGAATACATCCCGGAGCATATCCGCCCTCTTCACGGCCACATCCGAACGTGGGGAACCACGGCGCAGGGGATCTACCGCCTGGGAGACGAAGTGCAATATAAGATCTATGTCCGAGATCAGGACAACCAGGGCTTCGCAGCCGCACCCCGCTCAGGATATCAGGTGCAGGTGAAGGACGCCATGGACAAGGTCATTCACGAGCGGAGCGACCTGGTCCTGAACGACTTCGGAGCGTTCCATGGGACCTTTTCCATCCCAAAGAACGGCGTGATCGGATGGTATCGGGTAGTGCTCAAACCGAGCTTTCGTGACGAAGAAATGGAGCCGATGCGCTTCCTGGTCAGCGATTTCAATCCGGCCCCATTTAAGGTCACGACGGAATTGAACGGGCAGCATTTTGGCATCGGCGATCAGGTGAAGGCCACGACTCTGGCCAAACTCCATGCGGGAGGGCCTTTTGCCGGAGCGGCGGCGAAGCTCACGGCCATGGTCGAAGCACGCCCGTTTGAACTCACTGACCCCAAGTTGCGCAGCTTTCAGTTCGACACCTATGCAATGCCCAGGGAAGAATACGAACCCCCAAAGGCTCAAACCATCTACGACATGGACGGGACTTTGAATGATGCTGGCCTCATGGAGAATCCGTTCACCGTGACCGAAACCCCTGTCTTCAACGGAAGGCTCACGGTCGAGAGCGCCGTGCGCGATGACCGGGGCAAAACGATCACAGGCAGAGCGTCGGCTCGTTATTTGAGCCGCGACCGGTTTGTCGGCCTGTTTGAAAGCAGCCTGGACCTGGTGGAGGGCCGGCCGGGCAGAGTGCAGTTTGCAGTGATTGATCCGGACGGCAAACCGGTCACGGGAGTGCCGATCCGCGTGAAGATCGAACACAAACTGACCCGGGCCTCTCGGGTGAAAGGGGCCGGAGACGCCTACCTGACTCAGTACGTCCACGAATGGCTGGAAGAGGGCCCTATTCCTGACCTTCATTCCACCCTGGAACCGGGCAGCTTTGAATTCACACCCCGGAGCAGCGGCAGTTACCGCATTACGGCGACCCTATCCGATACCCAGGGGAGGACCCACGAAACGACCCTCAACACCTGGGTTGTCGGCAAAAGCTATGTTCTGTGGGAATCGCCGGCAGGCAACGTGCTCGACCTCTTCCCGGAAAAGAGTGAATACCATGTGGGGGAGACCGCCCGGGTCCTTGTGCAGAATCCTTTTCCCGGCGCTCAGGCGCTGATCTCCGTCGAACGTTTCGGGGTCATCAAGAGCTGGTCGAAGCAGCTCAAGAACAGTACTGAAACGATCGAGCTTCCGATCCTGCCCGAATATCTGCCGGGCTTCTATCTCTCCGTCATGGTCGTTTCTCCCCGGATTGAAAAGCCCTTGAAGGAAGGCGCACCCGGTGATGCGGGGGACCTTGGGAAACCGACCTTCCGGATGGGCTATGCCCAGATTACGGTCACGGACCCCTATAAACAGATCCAGGTCCGGGCAAAAGCCGACAAGGAAGTCTACAAGCCTCGTGAAACGGTCACGGTCGACCTTGCGGCTCAGCTCCGCAACCCGGTCCGGGACAAGGCCGGGCAACCGATCGAACTGGCCGTGGTGGTCCTGGATGAGGCGGTATTGGACCTGCTCAAAGAGGGCAAAGAGACCTTTGATCCATACCGCGGATTCTACAAACTGGATTCCCTGGATCTGGCGAACTACAACTTGCTGATGCAGCTTGTCGGCAGGCAGAAATTCGAGAAGAAGGGAGCCAACCCCGGCGGAGGCGGCGGACCGGACCTCGCGCTGCGCTCGGTCTTCAAATTTGTCAGCTACTGGAACCCGTCGGTTGTGCTGGATCAAAGCGGCAAAGCGCAGATTCAGTTTCAGGCACCCGACAACCTGACCGGCTGGCGGGTTTTGGCCATGGCGGTGACTCCCGGGGATAGAATGGGCCTCGGAGAGGGCTCCTTCAAGGTGAGCCGGCCGACTGAAATCCGTCCGGTGCTCCCCAATCAGGTCTTGGAGGGAGACAGCTTCGCGGCAGGTTTCTCCGTTATGAATCGAACCGATACGGCAAGGACCCTGGAGGTCACGCTCCATGCGGAAGGCCCCGTAACCCCTGAAGCGGCCGGCGGCGGTGCAGACCGCGTGGAGAAAATCAGTTTGCCCCCCTTCGAACGGCAGACCATACGATTTCCCCTCAAGACCTCGGGGACCGGGGAGATAACCTTTATCGTTCGCGCCGGGGATGAACGCGATTCAGACGCCGTGAAGCAGGCCCTTCCCGTGAAAACACGACAGTCACTCGAGGCGGTTGCCTCCTACGCCAGCAGTACAACCGGAGAAACGACCGAAAAGGTCCACTTCCCGGACAAGATCCGACCCGGCGTGGGCGGCATTCGAACGACCATCTCCCCTACCCTCATTCATTCTCTGAGCCAGGTTTTCACCTATATGCGGGACTACCCCTTCCTCTGCTGGGAGCAGATCATCTCCAAAGCGGCGGCGGCCGCCGCATTCCAGCAGTTGAAGCAGTATTTTCCGAAATCCGCCGACTGGGAGGAAAACCGCAAGACCGTTCTCAAGACGATCGATCTGGCCATGGAGCATCAGGCCCCGAACGGCGGCATGGTCTATTACATCCCCAAGGATCGCTATGTGGACCCATATCTTAGCGCCTACACCGCCCTGGTCTTCAACCGGCTCCGCGAGGGCGGATTTACGATCCCACCGCAGGTCGAGAAGAAGCTCGACGAATACCTGGACACCCTGCTTCGCCGCGATGACCTGCCCGATTTCTATCAGCAAGGCATGGCCTTCGATGTTCGTGCCGTGATCCTGGCAGCCTTTGCGGAAAAGGGAAAGCTCTCACGAGAAGACCTCGATCGTTTTGCACGGCACATTCCCGATATGAGCCTCTTCGGCAGGGCACACTTCCTCACGGCGCTCGCTCGCTCAGGCCGTCCCGCTCCGCTTCTGCAAAAGGTCCTCCGAAGCATTCTGGATCATGCCGAATACGCCGGAGGGGGAGTCTTTTTCCAGGAATCACTCGATTCCTCTTATCGGCACATGCTGGCTTCCTCGGTCCGGGACAACGCCGCCATTCTACTCGGCTTCCTGGCCCTGGAAAGAGCGGGAATCCGGGATGCCTCCCTCAAGACCATCGCGCCTCAGCTGGCACACTCCCTGATGCAGAAGCGGGACCGGAGAGGACACTGGCCATCCACCCAGGAGAATGTCTTCGCCGTCATGGCCTTGCAGGAATTCAGCCGGCTGTATGAGAGTCAGCCGCCACATGTCACGGTCCAGGCCTGGCTCGGTTCGGAAAAGCTGGGGGAAGGGACTTTTTCCAGCGTTCAAGATCCTCCACTCCAGTTTGAACGGGGGATAAGCGCCGGCGACCTGGGGCGGCAGGTGCAACTGAAGATCCAGCGCCAGGGAGAGGGGCGTCTCTACTTCAATACGCTTCTCACCTGCTCGCCCGTCGATGAGCAACGTGAACCGGTGAACGCGGGAATGGAGATATTAAGAGAATATAGCGTCAATCGAGACGGCAGAAGAGTGCTTTTGCCCAACCCCATGGAAGTCAAGACGGGTGAAGTGGTGAGGGTGGATCTCTTTCTCCAGGTGCCGGCCGACCGTCATTTTGTCGTGATGACTGACCCGCTGCCGGGAGGTCTGGAGGCGGTGAGCGCAGACCTGGCCACGACTTCGGTCAGGGCTGAAGAGAGCGACGAAGCCCGAGTCCCGGAAGGCTCCATCCGGCAGCGGTTTGATGATTGGCAGGAGCAGGGGATGGCGCGCTGGGGCTTCTATCATCGCGAGCTCCGGTTCGACAGCGCCAGGTTCTATTCCGAATACCTTCCTCAGGGGCGTTATCATGTCTCTTATGAGGCCCAGGCGATCGCGCCCGGTGAGTTTGCCGCGATGCCGCCTCGAGCGGAAGAGATGTACGCCCCGGAAGTCTTTGGAAAGGGGAGCTGGAGCCTCCTTCACGTTGACGCTCCGAAATGACATGCAGACCGGCAGAAAGCGTTACCTTAAGCTCATCTTGCCCTCTTGCGGCATTTTGCTGCTTCTGGGCCTGCTCTTCGCCTGGCGGACGTATTCCGATCTGCGGCCTTTTCCCGAGGGCCTCTCCCCTGACTGGTCGGCGGTGCAACGAGTCAGGCTCTTGGACCGGAACGGGCGCCATCTTTCGATAACCTACCAGAACCAATGGAACCTTTACGATCTGGTCCCGTTCGGCGGAATCCCTCTTCTGCTGCGGCAAGCCTTTATCGAATCCGAAGATCACCGGTTTTACGAGCACTCGGGGGCGGATTGGGCGGCGCGGTGTCATGCCCTGCTGCAGAACGTCCTCGCCCTCCGGATTGTCCGCGGCGGGAGCACGATAACAGAGCAGGCCGTGCGGATGCTTCATCCGAGGCCCCGCACCTTCTGGTCGCGATGGATTGAGGGATTTGAAGCGACCGAGCTCGAGAAACGCTTTTCCAAGGAAGAAATACTCGAATTCTATCTAAACCAGGTGCCCTTTTCGAATCGGCGCAGGGGGATTCTGCAGGCTGCTCACTACTATTTCGACCGCGACCCGGATACCCTGAACATCCGCGAAACGCTCGCCCTGGCGGTACTGGTTCGAGCCCCGACCGCAATGGATCTGCGCAAGAGATCTCCGCGGCTCGAACATGCCGTCGCTCAGCTTGCCCACCGGCTGCAGGAGAAGGGACTGATCTCCGAAGAGGAATACCAGGCAGCCGTGGAACCCGGCTGGAACATGGGAAAGGTCCATCCGCCCATCGAGGCCGGGCATTTTGTCGGCCATGTCCATCGGTCGGGACTTGCCGGGAAAAACCCCGGCAACGGGGTGCTCGTGACCACCCTGGACGGCCCCTTGCAGGAAAGGATCCAGGCGATCCTTGACACCCGGTTGCGTGACCTTCGGAAAAACGATGCCGTGGACGGCGGCGTGCTGGTGGTGGACCATGAGCGGAATGAAGTGCTGGCCTGGGTCAACGGAGGAGGACTCACCAATGCGGAACCCGGCGGATGGATCGATGCGGTGACCACGCCCCGTCAACCGGGTTCGACCCTGAAGCCTTTTCTCTACTCGCTCGCCATGGAAAAGGGATGGACCGCCGCAACCCTGATCGATGATTCGCCCTTGACAGAACCCATACGGTTTGGCCTGCACAGTTTTCACAACTTCAGTCGCACCCATTACGGGCCGCTCAGGCTGCGGGAAGCGCTCGGCAATTCGCTGAATATTCCGGCGGTTCGCACGATCCGTTTTACCGGGGTCGAGTCTTTTCTGGAGTCTCTGCACCATCTCGGGTTCCAGAGCCTGAAGCGCTCGTCGGATTACTACGGGGAGGGCCTGGCATTGGGGGACGGAGAGGTCACCCTGTTTGAACTGGTCCAGGCCTATTCCGCGCTTGCACGAAGAGGGGAATTTCGACCTCTGAAGCTGGTCCTCGGGAGCGCAGAACACGATGAGGCCGGAAAACGCGTTTTTGGCGAAGCCGTGTCGTCCCTGATTGCGGACATCCTGTCCGATCCCCAGGCACGCCGTCTGGAATTCGGTGAAGGCCATCTGCTGCGATTCCCCGACCGGACGGCGGTCAAAACCGGCACATCGAGCGACTATCGGGACGCCTGGGCGGTGGGGTTTTCCGGTCGATATGCCGCAGGGGTCTGGATGGGAAGGATGGATCGCCGCCCGATGGAAGGGATCACCGGAACGTCCGGGGCGGCACTGGTGCTGCGCTCGATCTTCGCGGAACTGAACCGGTACGAGAACACCCGGCCGATCCAGCTCCATTCGAGCCTGATTCCACAAACCATCTGCCGCATTACCGGAATGCGCGCCGGACCGCAGTGCCCGGCCATGCGCGAGTGGTTCCCTCCTTCATCGGTGCGGGAAGAGACCTGCACCCTGCACACGAGTGCGAATCAAGTTAGTGATCGCGCTCCGCCCCTGCCGGAAACGGCGGACGGTCTTCCGGATATCCGGTTCCTCCAGCCGACACCGGGCCTGCGGCTCGCCATGGACCCTCATATTCCCGATGAACTGGAGACCTTTGCCATGAAAGTCCCGGAAGACCTGCCGGTCGCCCGCGTGGAATGGCTTGTCGACGACCAGGTCGCCGCCGAAACCGGACCGCATGAGCATCAGTTTCTCTGGCGACTTCAGCCGGGCAGGCACATCGCGCAGGCCAGAGTCTGGCTCGACGGGGAGTCGCGGCCTGTGGAGACCGGCAGAATCGCCTTCGAGGTGAGATAGCGCCGCATTCAGACCGAAATCCGAGAACAGCGCGATTGATCAGTTGATCTTCAAGCCGTCTTGATATCCGTTTGAGAGAAATCATCGCCTTTGAAAAGAAGGGGTTCACCGGAGCATTTGGCAAGAGCATAGGAACAGCAGTCCCCGATATTCAGTCCAGCGGGGTGTCTTCCCTTTCCGAACTTAGGCTTCATCCAGAAATAACATAGAGCAATAATATTTTCATGTGGTAGCCGTT
>CAYTWB010000092.1:0-14389 GCA_964441945.1 uncultured Syntrophobacteraceae bacterium | reverse complement strand
GGCCATTGTGAAGGACCGGCCGTCCTTCGTCTCGACATGCCGATGCCTTGGCCGGACCCGAAACAGAACCTTCAAACACGAAGACGCCGAGGGCCATGAAGAGATGATCCCAACATGATCCCAGCAGCTTTCTTCGTGCTCTTTGTGCCGTCGCGTATAGGAATGGAAATTCCTATACAATCAAGTTAGAGGCCGTGCCGACCCAACAACTTGCTGCCCGGGAAACCTCGTGTTCCCGGCAACGGCTTCTCACTCCCCGACCAGATCGCTCCCCCTTACTGGCGCCATTTTGCCGTCGTTTGTCAGCCGGAAGGTCTTGCCGCGCCATTCCACGGTCTTTCCGATCTGTCCGAGACACCAGAAGAGAAAGCTGAGAATGTCCCGCAAAGGTACCAGCCAGAGATTCCGCCGCAATAGACGATCCCCGAACCGTCTGACGCCGACCAGGCACGCCATCGAGATGCGTGCGAGCAGTGTCAGGCTCAGTATCGACAGGCTGTGAATCGAGCCCTGGCTCAACAGCACCAGGAGCAATGCCAGCGCGGTCCCGTGGGTGACAATGGAACCGAAATGCCCCCATGGCCGACAGGCCCTGATGCCCCGCGCCCAACGGATCTGGTGCTTTAGCATGTTCCTGAAGGTTGCCGGCGGCAGAACGATTTCAACGACGTGCGAGGATAGTCTGACTTCTCCAATCTGCGACATGAACCTGCCGAGCATATAATCGTCGGCCAGGTAGTCCGCTATGGACTGAAAACCTCCGATTGCCTGAAGGTTTCCCTTTGTTGTGGCAATGGTTGCACCCAGGGCAAAGGAAACCCCCTCAACGAGCCAGGCCACCAACACCCCGGGGGCGAATTCTCCGGTTATGCCGACCGCCTCGAACTTTGCAGCACTGTTGGGGGCTTTCCCCGCCCGGTAGAGACAGGTGACCGCCGCTACCCCTTCATCGCCGAGCTCCGAGACGATGCGTCTCAGATAGTCCGCCTCCACGCGAACGTCGCTGTCCACCAGAATGATCACCTCATGCCCGGCCTTCCGGAGCATGTTGTTCAGGTTGTTGACCTTGGGATTCTCTCCAATTGCGCTCTCGTCAACTACCAGGACAATGTCCTTGTCGGCGAAATCGGCCATCAGTTTTCGGATGACGGGAATGGAAGAGTCCTCGCGGCTGGTCACGCCGAATACGATTTGATAGTCCGGGTAGTCGAGGAGGCAAAACGAGGCGTAGTTTTCATAAGCCTCAAAATCCTTGCCGCAAAGGGGGATCATGATGGTGACGGGGGGAAGGCTTGAAGCCCCGGACGCAGAAGGTCTTGAAAAAAAACGCCGCGCGGCAACAATGCACGCCAGATAGTAGCTGATCGACCCGATGCACAGGAATGTCAAAAGAAGGGTGATCATTCGTCGGCTGTCAGTCCGAAATAATTGGTCAGATGGATGCCGGGATCAAGCAACCGCTTCTTGAAATCCCAGCTGAGGAGAATGTCCAGCTCCTTCGTACACTGATGCTGCTCCGGTCCGGAGGCAGCCCGGCCTCCAAGGTCCGCCGGGTGCAAATAGATTTCATGGTTTCCCGTCCGGAGATGATTCAAAACAAACAGAACATACTCGAGGGTCATCCGACCACTGTACAGGTGGCCGTAGGTTCGCTCGCAAAAGGAGAACCCACGTTCCAGCAGGACCCTTTTCATGCGGCGTGAAAGCAGCTCAAAAACGAGGGTTGTGACGGCTCCGCTCGCCGGATGCTCCTTCCGGAACTGCTGTGCCAGCCGGAAGTCATCCCGGGGAAGCCGCATCCGCCTGACCCCGTGCTGTTCAGCGAGCTCCAGGGATGCAGTAAAGACCACCGGATGAACGTGCATGTGGAGATGGCTGTCGACATGAGACAGTTTGAGCCCTGTGGCGTGAAACTTTTGGAACTGGGCGGAGAGCTCTCTCTTTAGCTGCCTTCGAGCCGCTTTGGAAAAGTAGTACTTGAGGCCGGCGGCAACGGGGCAGTCCGGAAAGCGGCCTTCCCGGTCGACGATAGCCGGGATTTCGGAATGGGGCAGGACCGCCCTGCCCTGGACGGTGACCAGGTGGATGCCGACCGCCAGACCATCGTTTTCCCTGGCCAGCACTACCGCCTGGTCGAAGGCATCCCCGCCTGCCATCAAGCTGCAACTGGTCAGAGTGCCCGCCCTGAAAGCGCGGATGATGGCCTTGTTGACCTCAGGGGACTTGCCGAAATCATCCCCGTTTACAATCACTCGAACCTGGTGCATCGGGGACCCGTCCTGGAAGGTTTTCCCTCATGATTCACGCCGGCATCCCTGACCTTGAAAACTTTTTCCGCCTGGCCCTCAACTGCAGGTACTCTCTGGCCTCCCGGAACAGCCTGACCCGCTCGTTTTGGTCCCACAGCGCCCGCTGAAGGATCCTGAAGATGATCCGCGGTCGGAAGTAGTAGCGCCCGTAGAAGTATTCCACCGCCTCCACAATCTCCTGCCGGGTCAGCCCCGGATAGCGGAGATTGGGAAGCTGATGGCCGAGTTCATCGGCCATATCGTCATCGGTCAGGTAGCCGTTGCGGCGAAGATAGGCGTCAAATTCGGTCCCGGGATAGGGATGGGCTATGGAAACCTGGATGGTTTCACAATCAAGCTCCTCGGCAAAGCGAATCGTTCGCATGATCGTTTCATTCGTCTCGCCCGGAAGACCGATGATGAAATCACCATGCACGCTGATTCCAAGCTCTTTGCAGTGTTTCATGAAAGCAAGCGCCTGCTTCACCGTGGCGCCCTTTTTGATGTTCTTCAAGATAGTCGGGTCCCCCGACTCGAAGCCCACGATCAACAGGCGGCAGCCCGCCTCTTTCATCGCCTTGAGCATCGCATAGTCGGCGTGGACACGGCAGGTACAGGACCAGGTGAAGTTGAGCGGTTTTAGTTTGCTGCAAAGATCCAGGACTCTCGCCTTGCCCCAGGCAAAGGTGTCGTCGTCGAAGAAGAGTTCTTTGATGTTGGGGAAGAGCTCATAGGCCCTCCTGACCTCCGAAACGACGTTGTCGCTGCTCCGGGTTCGCCACTTGTGGCCGTCAAAGGTCTGCGGCCAGAGGCAGTACGTGCAAAAAGCCGGACATCCTCGGGAACTATAGAACGCAACGAAAGGGTGCAGCAGGAAGGGAACGTTGTACCGGGTTATGTCGAGATCTCGTTTATACGTCTCCACGGCGAAGGGGAGGGAATCGAGATCGGTCAGGAGCGGACGGTCCGGGTTATGAATCACCTGACCGTTGCGCCGGAAGGAGACCCCGCTGATTTCCTCGAGCGGCTTTCCCCAGGCAAACTCCGCAGTGGTGTATTCAAATTCACGCCGGGCAATGAAGTCGATTGCGGAGGAGGCATTGAGCGTCTCTTCCGGTAACACGGAAACAGGAGGGCCGACGAAGGCGATCTTGATTCCCGGGTTGGCATCCTTCATCCGCTCCGCAAGCTGGATATCATTCTTGAATCCGGGTGTGCTGGTAAAGAGAACAACGAATTCGTATTCTCCGGCAATCCGGATCGTCTCCTCCGGGGTCACCCCGTGAGGAGGGGCATCGAGCAGGCGGCTGTCTTTGATCAGCCCCGCAGGGTAAGAGAGCCATACCGGGTACCAGAATGATGTGATCTCCCGGCGTGCGGGCCACCGGGAACCGGCGCCTCCGTCGAATTTCTCGAAGGAGGGGGGGTTGAGCAGCAGGGTTTTCATCCAGTCTCCAGAGTGTTTATGGCGTAGTGGAATCGCCTCGGACCTGAGTTACAAGGATTCATTCGGGTATGAACCGCCTGTAATCCATCTGTTCGCCGGGCTTCTTCTGAGTCTTTCCCGACCTGGCCTGCTTCGTTTCCGGGTTCTTCTGTTCGAAGCATCGGGCTTCTTGTTCAACAAACGACGTTACGGTCAGCTTGACCGAATTTCCCATGGTGTATTCTTCAACGTCTGAGCTGTTGTGCTGCAGGATCAGGCTGATTCTGTTCTTGTCTTTATCGACGAAAGACCATTTCCAGGCAAGGAATGCGCGGAAAGCATCCCCCCGATACTGGTCCGGTTCACCAAACTTTCGTTTGAACTGGTTCAAGAGGTCGTCAAAAAATTCCTTATCCTCGCGTTCGTATTTGAGCTTGAGCTTCACGATGCGACCCGGTTTCTCGCAGTTCCCGTAAAAGAGATAGCCGCTGCGATAGCCTGCAAAAGGCGGCTTGATCTCGACTTCCGAAAGATACTCCATGTGACGAACGGGCAGGCTCGTATCCATCTGGAGAATGCTCTTGTACTGATCGATATTTGCCCCCAGCTGAATGCCGGCGATTTGCAAAGGCGCCTCGGCCCCCCAACTTATGGTGGGGAAAAGAAGCGCACACACGATGATCGGGATACACAGAACCTTTCCCATCCTGTCAACCTCCTTGAATCAGGTGAATTTTTGTCCATCAGCCCGGTCTCTTTTTTCGTGCTTCCTGATGTACCACTGTCTGAAGAGTCTCTCAAGCTTATCTTTGTAGGCCATTGCCACGATAACGATCAGCACGCCTCCGGCCAGGAGAATGTAAAACGTGCCATACTTATGAAGCCTCAGACAATTGCCTTGCACCGTGAGCAGAATGGTGCCGAGCAGACGTCCAACACCGCCAATGACGAGAAACTCGACTGTGGAAAGGTGCCCCAACCCTAATAGATAGCAGAGAGCGTCTTTGGGAAATCCGGGAATGAGAAAAAGCAGGAAAACAAAGAAGGCACCCTTGTGATGGAGAAGATAGTCAAATCGCTCCATGGTCGAGGGGGCCACAAATCGTTCAGCGAAAGGCCTGCCCAGATACCTTGAAAGGATAAACGCGAGATAGGATCCTATGGTCAGACCGATGGTTGATAATAGAGTGCCCACATAGGGACCGTAGAGGTAGCCTCCCAGGATTCCCGTAGCCTCTCCCGGAATAGGCGCTGCAACGACCTGGCACGCCTGCAAGACAACGAATGCCACAAAGGCCCAGGGACCCAGCGAGTCCAAAAAATGCATCAGATGGTCTTTGTCGAGGAAAAGGCGCATGAATTCCGATCGGTAGACGATGACCGAAATGCCGCCAATGAAAGCGATTAGAACAAGCAGTTTGATCCAGATGTGATTCTTGCTGTTCAAGTTGATTCTTTCGCCTTCCTCTGCCTGGGGTGACGGTGTTTGATGCAGCGGTGAATATAATATATCTCGTCACGCTTGCATAGAATGGAGGATCAAATACTCCAGCCTGAATATCCGATCCATCCGGGCCGCCGACCGCATCGCTCACCATCTCGGTTGCCTCTGACCGGCGCCTGGCAGCAGGAGGCAAAATGCATTACCGTACGGTGAGGCATTCATGGTATTCATGCCGGGTGCAGTGTTGCACGCATCAGTTTTTGAACATGCCCTCAAGAAAGGGGAGAGTTGACATTGAAACCTGATTTTAGTAAGCACGAAGGACTGGTTCCCGTGATTGTTCAGAGTGCCGACAGCGGCAAGGTGCTGATGCTGGCTTACATGAATGAGATTGCCTGGGGAAAAACGGTTGAGACGGGGACAGCCCATTACTGGAGCCGCTCCCGGCAGAGACTTTGGCTTAAGGGAGAGGAATCCGGCCACACTCAATTGGTCAAAGAGATTCTGCTTGATTGTGACCTGGACACGATTCTCCTCAAAGTCGAACAGCGGGGCGGGGCTGCCTGCCATGCGGGGTATGAAAGCTGTTTTTACCGCCGCTATGAGCACGGGCGACTGATAGAAGTGGAAAGGCCTGTTTTTGATCCAAAGGAGGTTTACAGGAAGTGAAACAGCTGGTCCTGGGTATCCCAAAGGGAAGCCTTCAAGAAGCAACCATCAACCTGTTTCGCCAATCGGGATGGCGGATTTCCCTTTCCGAACGGAACTACTTCCCCGAGATCAACGACCCGGAGATCAGCTGTTCCATCTGTCGCGCTCAGGAAATGTCCCGCTATGTCGAGCAGGGCACCTTCGACGCCGGCCTGACCGGCCGTGATTGGGTGATGGAGAACGATTCGGATGTACTGGTCATTGCCGATCTGATCTACTCCAAGGTCAGCCAGAGGCCTGCTCGGTGGGTCCTCGCCGTCCCACTCGATTCGCCGGTGCAAGAGCTGAAAGACCTGGAGGGCAAGAAAATCGCCACTGAGCTGGTCAACTTCACCAGGCGCTATTTCGCCTCGGAGGGGGTAACGGTCAACGTCGAATTCTCATGGGGGGCCACGGAGGCAAAGGTCATAGCCGGTTTGTGCGATGCGATCGTCGAGGTGACCGAAACAGGTGCCACCATGCGTGCCAATGGGCTGCGCATCGTCAAGGAGTTGATGCAGTCCAACACCCAGCTCATCGTCAACAAGAGGTCCTGGGAAGATCCCTGGAAACGGGAGAAGATAGAGAACATTTCGTTGCTCCTCCAGGGGGCGCTCCGCGCCGAGGACCTGGTTGGCCTGAAGATGAATGTTTCTGAAGATCGTTTGAGCCATATCATTCCCCTGCTGCCCAGCCTGAACGCCCCGACCGTGGCTCATCTCTACCAGAGCAGGTGGCTCTCCGTGGAGACCATTGTATCCAAGAACGTCGTCCGTGAATTGATCCCCAAACTGATCAAAGAGGGTGCGGAAGGAATCATTGAATATTCACTCAACAAGGTGATTTAGGATCAGCCATGAAGCGGTTCACACTCACTATCCTCTTTCTGCTCTTCATCGCCTCCGGTTGTGCTGGCCTGCAGCGCGACCCGACTGCCGGCTACAGTGTTCTCCAACTGCGGCAGATGGGCGAGAAATTCCTCGGTGCCAGGGATTACGGTCAATCCTTGAGATTTCTCAGTCTGGCCGAAAAGAGGCAGCCCGATGACCCGGTGATCCAATACGACCTGGGTCTGGCCTACTACGAAAGGGGGCTCAAGTCGGAGGCGCTCGCACATCTGAAGAAGGCCCTGGCGCTCAAACCCGACTACCCCGAGGCCGACAACGCTCTGGGGCGCTACTATGCCGAGGAGAACCAGCTGGACCAGGCCCTCTTCAGCTTTGAAAAGGCGGCCAGGAACCCTTTCTATCAAACGCCTCAGGTGTCCCTCTTCAATATGGGACTGATCTATGAGAAGAAGGGCGAATCCGAGATGGCCTTGAAACAGTATCAAGAAGCCGTTCGCCTGCAAAACAACTACGGTATGGCCCATTTTCGTCGGGGACTGATCCTGGAGCAGCAGAATCGGGCCGATGAAGCGAGAGAGGCCTATGCGAAAGCCATCGAGTTCGCTCCAGATTTAGTCGAGGCACACTATCGCTTTGGAGTGATGAGCTATACCGCGGGGGAACTCGAAAACGCGCTCTATTCGTTGAACCGTGTGGTAAAGCTGGCCCCGAGGTCGAGTATGGCGGAGGATTCCAGGAGGTACCTGGAACGTCTGCAGACTATTATCCCTTCCGGCCAGGCAACGCACACCGCAAAGGCCCCACCGGCTGAGAGAGTGTCCCGGCTCGATGTCCTGACCAATAAGGACCTGACGAACGATCCGTTGGAAATTGATTCAGCACGCGTCTCGGTCAGCACGGTACCGGACACGGCGTACCAGAAAGAGGCGAAAGCAGCCGTCGGCGACCAGCCTTCCATCCCGGAGCCTCCTGAGCAGGAAACGCAGGAAACGCCTCAGAGCGTTGAACCCCGCACTTATACGGTTCAGATGGGCTCCTTCCTGGACAAGGAGAATGCGGAGGACCTGCAGCAGCTGCTGCAGCAGAAGGGCTACGAAGCGGTGGTCAAACCCTTCCGCCACCAGGTACTGGGCCAGCTCTATGTGGTTCAGCTCAAGCCGCTGACCGATCCCGAAAAGGCAAGCCGGCTCATGATGCAGATCGAAAAAGAGGGGTATGGCAAGACCATCATCATCGAAGCGCCGTCGAACTGACGCGCGGTCTCGAAAGATCTCAGTATTTCGGAGGAAGCATATCATTGACCTGTAGAAGAGTTCAAAACCTGACTTCGTTCATCGTGATGGACGTCCTGGAGCGGGCTCAGGAGATGGAGCGCGCAGGAGAATCGGTCATCCACCTGGAAGTGGGGGAACCCGATTTCGATACGCCGGAAGCGATCAAAACCGCTGCCATCGAAGCCATGCATCGAGGGGAAACCCACTACACGCACAGTCTCGGGACCCAGCAACTCCGTGAGGCCGTCTGCAATTACTACAGCGAGATCTATGGGGTTGATCGGATTGAACCCGATCAGGTCCTCATCACGTCAGGGACTTCGCCGGCGTTTCTGATCGGCATGGGAGCCATTCTGGAAAGCGGCGAGGAGGTGATTCTTTCGGACCCCCATTATGCCTGCCATCCGAATTTTGTTCGGTTTCTTGAAGCAATTCCAAAAACCATCCCGGTCTATGAAGAAGACGGCTTTCAGTATCGGCCGGAAGCCATACGTGCCGCCTTGACCCCCAAGACCCGGGCAATCCTGATCAATTCTCCCGCCAACCCGACGGGAAACCTCCTGGAACCCCGGCGCATGGCAGAGATCGCCGACATGGGCAGATGGGTCTTGAGTGACGAGATCTATCACGGACTGGTTTATGAGGGACGCGCCCGGTCCATGCTGGAATTTACCGACCGCTGCATTGTCTTCAACGGGTTTTCCAAGCTGTTTGCCATGACCGGATGGCGCCTGGGGTACCTCATCGTGCCGAAGGAACTGGTCCGTACCATGCAAAAGATGCTGCAGAACTTCTTTATTTCCGCCAATGCCATGGTGCAGGCAGGAGGGGTTGCAGCGTTGACGGACCCGACGGTCAGGACCGATGTTCAGAAGATGTGCGACACCTATGATGAACGCCGGAAATTCATCATTCCCCGCCTGAGGGAAATCGGTTTTGAAATCACGGTTGAGCCCACCGGGGCCTTTTATATTTTTGCCAATGCACGCAGGTTCACCCGCGATTCCTATGCTTTTGCCTTCGAGATTCTTGAAAACGCACGGGTCGGCATTACCCCCGGAATCGATTTCGGGCCTGGCGGCGAGGGCTACGTGCGTTTCAGCTACGCCAATTCCATCGAGAACATATCCGAAGGACTCCGAAGGATTGAAGACCACCTCCGGGGCCGTTCCTGACCGGCGCTGCGGTTCTAAAGTCACTGGCCTCGATCCAGGGCGGTTTTCCGGCCCTTTCCCTTTCTCACAAGGCTGACGGCACGAGTACCAACCGGTGAATAGAGAGTATCGAACGAGGAACTGTAGCATTCCAAAGGAGAGGAGGTCTTGATAGACGACCCGACACGGAGCACTCAGGACTCGGCACCTGAAACCCGGGAACCCAGGCCCCGGAAGCCTCACACCTCACTCCTCGTTATCAAGACCGCTGAATTCGAAACCTCGGCCGTTCGGCCGGGGCAGTATCCCGTGAGCAACCTCCCTGAAGTCGCCTTTGCAGGCCGGTCAAACGTGGGGAAATCCTCGCTCATAAACTGCCTGACCCAGCGAAAGAAACTGGTCAGGACCAGTCGCACACCGGGGCTTACCCGAATGATCAATTTTTTCCGAATCAATGAGGCTTTCTATTTTGTGGACCTCCCGGGCTACGGTTTTGCCAGGGTCCCTGAAAAGGTTCGTGCCCAGTGGAAACCGATGGTGGAAAGTTATCTCCTCGGCAGAAAAACCCTTCGCGGTATTGTTCAGATCCTCGACCTGCGGCATCCTCCGACCCAGGACGACCTGCAGCTCTGGACCTGGCTTCAGGATCGCCGAATTCCATCCATTCCAGTTTTGACAAAGGCAGACAAGGTCCCGAGGGGCAAGTGGCTTTCCCAGGCGAAAGCCAATGCCGTGGATCTGGGCGTGGACTCGGATCGGATAGTCCTCTTCTCATCGGTCACCGGGCTCGGACGTGAGCACCTCATGGAGAGGATCCGGGCGCTTGTCGACCCACCCGCGCCGGATGCTTGAGGTGTAGGGGCGCGGTTAATCCGCGCCCGCACCGGACCAACTCTCAGACAGCCTCTAAGACCTGCCGGTATGACGTGAGCGGGTATTTTTCAGACGGCTTCTCAGACCCGTGCGATCATGATGTGGGCGAGACTCCCGACTCTCAACTGGTCTGTTCGCCCCTGAAAGTACCGCGCATTCAATTCACCGGGTCCCATGTCCTCGACCTCTCCGAACCCCATCACCCTCAGGCTGTTCTCGAGCAAAGAAGGATCGAAGAAAGTCTGAAAGGGCTCGCCGGCCAAAGCCACCCGATGGGCCAGTCTATCAAAAACCAGGCGCGCGGTCGGCTCCAACAATGATGGCGAAATCTGGTAATCGAAAACGATTCCACTGCCCACCGGCATGGAGGCAACGAACTGCAGCGTGGCGGCAACAGCACTCTCCGTGAGATACGAAGCCACCCCAAGCCATGAGAAAAGGGAGCCCCGACCGGGGTCGAAGCCCGCCCGTCGCAGTCCTTCCTCAAGCGTTTGGGTTTCGAGCTCAACGGGCGAAAAGGTGAGTGTTCGGGGGATTCCGATTCCGGCTTCCTCAAGAAGTGAGTGTTTCCAGTTCTGGGTGGCCGGATGGTCCACTTCGAAGACATGCAGTACATCATCGGGATATGGGTTGCGATAGGCGAAGGTGTCGAGACCGGCGCCAAGGACAACATACTGACTGACACCCCGCCTGACTGCATGATGGAGCTCATCTTCGGCGCATCGACTGCGGGCGGCCAGGAAGGCCCGAAGTCTTATCTGAATCGGGGTCCGTTCGAACCACTTGGGACCTGAATGGAGTGCAGACAGGTTCTCCTCACCCAAAATGCTGAGCGCAAGGGGATCATCGAATACCCTGGGGTCATCCGCGATCTGGTGAGCGGCTCGACGCATTGCAGCTCGCAATGCCGTCGCGCTCGGGCAGTTCTCTTTCATGACATACTCCGATTTATGGTTTAGTCAAACGACGCCGAAAGAGATCAGCTAAAACCTTGCCAGGACTGGATAGACGTGATATCAAAGGGATACATCAGCGAAGCGGGAAATGTCATAAGCAGCATTGCGTTATTTCGCGACGACCAGATACGTTCCAGGATATCACCCGCCCGTTGCGGTGAAGGATTTCACTGCGGCCGGCCGGACTCAGGACCATCGACCGGCGAATGCTGCGTCTTTCTCGCATTCTCAATGAATTTTTTCTTGAGGCCCTTGAAAGGCAACCGTTTCAATACTGAAAACATCGGTACAGCTATGATCTCCTGGTTTGCCCGCCTCTGCGTTAAACGGTGAATTCGCCCTTCGCGCCCCAGCTCCCGACCCGCCTGTTCATAGGCCTCATAGACCGCTTTCAGTCTGGGGAATTCCACCAGACGGGCCGGATCTCGGCCATGACCCGACAGACGGCCGCCATTGCGAACGAGGACGCCGACCTGGGGAGCATCCATAAACTTGGAGAACACCTTGAAATAGCAGAGCACACTTTTGGGGGTTTGATTTTCGAGATTGTCACAGCACACAAGGCTCACGAAGGGTTTGGAGCAGATGGCAGAGTCGATATGGTGAAACATCAGGCCGCTCTTCGACATGCGGAGGTCCAGGGTATCTCCGGTGCCGTAAATCCGATCAAGGAATAGCTTGAGCAGTCCGGACATTCCAAAGACGTACACCGGGGTAGCATAAACGATCAGGTCTGCTCCGGCCATCTTCCGAAAAATACTCCGTACGTCATCCTTCTCATCGAAAATGCACTCCAGGTGATGTTCCCTGGTGTGACAGCGGCCGCATGCAATGCACCGGTGGATCTTCATTTTCGCCAGGCAAACGCACTCGCATTCGGCCCCGACGGCAACGGCACCATTGAAGATCTTCTCAATGAGGAACTGTGTATGCCCCTTCTCACCCCTGTGACTCGAGTTGATGGCCAGTATCTTCATATCCTTCTTACCCGTGCAAAGCTGTTGGTCATGCCACGATGGAACCCTTCAGCGTCAAGCCGGCGGAAGCCATTGCTTCCCACTACAGCTCCTCATAAATGAATGTCCGAATTCCCATCCATCATACCGGCTGGTTCCAGGCCGGAATCCAGGAAGTTCTTCTGGATTCCGGCCAACAGCATGCCGGAATGACGGCCAGGGTTATGATCACTTTGTACTGAGGCGTGGTACTTAGACCTCAGGTGCATGGAATCCTCCTGGTAAAGGCAAGGCTGAAAGACCAGGCGATCAAATAGACCACCCGGAGATTGTTGTCTGGAGGTTCTTCGGCTAGCAGCTATCTGCGCGGTTGTCAAGAGACTGTGAGTTACACGAGCGGGGGTTGGCGGCAAAAAACATTGCGCTATTTCGTAATTGCTTGTTAACTTACGGTTGTCACTCATCGATTTGGAGAGGGGGGAACCATGCAGGACCTGAGTGAAACAGCCATCGACGAAAACGATTTCTTCCGCCGGGCAACATTGCACATCTGCGGCAGCCTGGACATGGAGACCGCGACGGAAGGATGCCTTCAGTATCTCAGCGGGGTCATGCCTGCAGATCATATGAGCCTTATCCTTTATGATCGAGGGCTTGAAGTGGTGCGAACGGTCCTCATCGCCTCTCGCGGCAAGGGCAGGCAGATGGATAGAATCATCCCACTTCCGGTTCCCAGTGAGGTGCTCGCCGGGCAAGATGTCATGGGTCTGTTCTTCGTGGATCGCCCTGACCAACCGTCTGTGGCTGTGCGAATCATCAACGATCCCCTGCTGGACCCGGCATATTGCGGCCCAATCTTGCAGAGACTTGGGATGACAGATTCCTCATTGCTTGTCATGCGCCTCACCATCGAGGGAAAGTATCTGGGAAATCTCGTGCTTCAGACGGCTGGAAAAGGCAGGTACAGCGAACAACATGCCCGTCTGCTTGCCCTCCTGTGCGAACCGTTCGCCATAGCCCTGGCGAACCTGCTCAAACACCAGGAGGTCCTCAGACTGAAGGATGCGCTGGCGGAGGATAACGAGTATCTGCACCGGAAGCTGTTTCACTCGCCGCATGACACTATAGTCGGCGCAGACAGCGGGCTGCGGGAGGTGATGGACATGGTGACACAGGTGGCGCCTCTCGACAGCCAGGTGCTGCTCCTTGGAGAGACGGGAGTCGGCAAGGACGTGGTTGCCCATGCGATACACCATTTATCCCCTCGCAGAGGTGCACCTTTTGTCAAGGTCAACTGCGGGGCTATGGTGGATACACTTCTCGATAGTGAACTCTTCGGTCATGAAAAAGGTGCCTTCACCGGAGCGGTGAGCCAGAAGCGGGGGTGTTTTGAGCGGGCGGATCGGGGGACCCTGTATCTCGATGAGGTTGGCGAGCTGGCGCCTTCCGGCCAGGTGAGGATGCTCCGCGTGCTGCAATACAAAGAGATCCAGCGTGTGGGGGGCTCGATGCCGATCCCTGTGAACGTTCGAGTCATCGCTGCCACCAACCGAAACCTCGATGAGATGGTCCGGACCGGGCAGTTCCGGGAAGACCTCTGGTTCCGCCTCAACGTCTTTCCGATAGTGATTCCCCCTCTTCGAGACAGAAAGAGGGATCTCCCTGAGCTGGTAAACCATTTCATCCAGCAGAAATGGAGAGAGCTGCGGCTGCCCGCACCCCCCGTCCTTGCCCCCGGGGCGATGCGCCAGCTGATGGTCTATGACTGGCCAGGAAATATTCGTGAGCTTGAAAACGTACTGGAGCGTGCACTGATCCTCAGCAAAGGGCTCCCCCTGACATTTGAGCGGATCTTGGGGTTGAGGACCGCCGGCAAGCCCGGGGAACCGATGGCCGACGCAGACCGTTCCGCCGCGCTGGAGGATGTCGTCTCCAACCACATTCGTGCAGTCCTGCAAGATACCAAAGGGAGGATCCATGGGCCGGAAGGAGCGGCTCGGGTTTTGAAGATCAACCCCAGCACACTGAGGAGCAAAATGCAGAAACTGGGAATTCCCTACAAGCGAAGAAACCCGCTAACCCAGTAAGATCAGAACGGCCGTGCAGAGCGCACAGGGTGGGTTTTGCTTCTGCTAGACCCACCCCGCGTTCGTCAAGCGTTCAATGCTCGGCTGAGCTACTCCGTATACGTCTGCACAAATTTGATTGCCTTGTTTGCACCCCAGAGGCATTTTCCGACGGCAAGTCCCATCCAGCAGGGCGGGCTTGGACAGCACGAACTGACGATCAAAATATTGTGAACACCAGGGGAAAAGTCGACAACAACATCCTTGTGTTGGTTCCCGAAAGTATCTATCAAAACCCCATCAACATAGACCTTAGCATTACAAAAGGCGTCTATCGGTATCGTGGCTCCGCTGATGCTTTCTTTAGATTCTTACACGTTGACTCTGAGAGTCCATCTCTCACATTGTTAAGCG
>CAYTWB010000091.1:0-14571 GCA_964441945.1 uncultured Syntrophobacteraceae bacterium | reverse complement strand
AAAATGAAACCGACGAAATGCAACCTTGGATCTTTGGAGATCCGGGGATTGCCGAAAGACCGAGCTGTGAAGAAACCTGATATAAGCTCCTGCACATGAAGGGGAAGCCGTGTTTCGATCATTCGCGTATATTGGGGTGCCGGACTTCCTGTTCAACACCGTCACCGGCGTGACGGTATCCCCCATCACCGGGGAAACCGTTATTGATATTGGCTGCAAAAGGTCTGATATTCCCAATATCGATTATGGCGGGGCCTGTACCGGCGAAGAATACAACGTCAGCAATCCACACGTTCTGACCGATAAGCTCGGGACGAAATGGGACGCTGCCAAGGCCGGATATGTGCCAAAGGTTGATCCCACTATAATGGCCGCAAGGGTCCCTGGAGGCAAAGGATATCAGCAGAATATGCCCACCCAAGACGCAACCTATGGAGCCGGTGGAATCCATCGGTGCGTGCTTGCCGGCCGATTCGACCTGGAGACAAAGGCCTACAGTCGCCGCGCTATGCAATCCGGTGTTCTCTACAACCCCGCAACAACCGATGACACCATTGCCGTAGACCTGGACGAGTGGCGGGACAAGGTGCGAGCAATGCTGATCGGCATGAAGATGCCGGCAAAGATCTACCTGACCGCACACGGCGGTAAAGACGACGACAGCAGGTATTTTGTGTACGCTCAGGACATCTATAGGCTGGGCAAAAAGGTTGGCTGGTACCTTGTCCCGTCGACTTCAACGTCGAATGCAAAGTATCAGCTCAAGGCCGGCAAAGATGTTCTGGCCTCCATTGACTGCGACAATTCAGGCAAGCCCAAGAAACCATCGGTTTCTCTGGAAGTCAAACTGAACTGTAACGGCAAGGTTTCCACAAACGTAGGGGCCATCTCCTTGAATGATGACAGAATGGCGGTATGGAGGAAGATGGATCTGAAATACTTTGTCGACGCTCTTGATCTTGGCTCTCCGGCTAAGAACCTCGAGCTCTCTGGAATGACATTCTCCTGCATGATCTGTTATACACAACACTGGGCGCCCAATTTTGCCAAGCTGCTGAAGGAGATTGGGTACCGGAACTTTGCTGTCGTAGGTTCCGTAAAGACGCAATCCATGCTCTCCATACGCGGAGGGGTCCCCGTAGCCGCGAGCTCGCAAAAATCCACCACCACCTATTCAGGTCATCGGGCAAATAAGTACCTGTTGATCTGCGATGAAAAGGGCTCCATAACCGAGTACAGCAATGAGGACCTCAACAAGTGGATCAAAACCTGTCAGGCAGGATACCGACAACGGAAAAAAGCAATCTCTCTCGCCCACAAGCAGGAAGTGCTCAAGGGCTCCACTGCCCAGAGCGTAACCACCGACTTTCAACCGGACATTCTCGGCGAAATCATGTTTGAGGAGGTCTATGCGCTGGGGAGATCGGTTTCTGCGGTCATCAGCGCCAAAGGTGCAACGAAAGGGACGACTGACATTCAAGCCGGATTGATCGCTCTGGGTCCCCGGAAGACGGACCTGGACGCCTTGTCCCAAGCAATCATCACTATTCTCAAGGACAAGCAGAAGGAGATGATTGACCTGGGCGAAAGGATGGACAGGACAACCCTCAAGAGCTATGAAGACCCCGGTATGGGAAAGACGGGGGAACTGGCTGAATTCTTAAGGGCCCGTCAATTCTTCAATGAGCTCGTCGCTTGTCTTCTTCGCTTCTTTGAGGTGCATTCGTACTTGTGGGTCCCCGACATGCAGTTGAAGAAATCTCCTATTCAGGCATATCTGGATAATCCCGCCAACAAGGGCAAGGGCCTTCTCCATTTTCAAAGACTGGCCAGGTCTTTGGTCGATCCTTTTGGCATGGTGTATGATCATGACAAGGCTGTGTCGAATCTCGGAGGGATGCCTCAGGAGTATATCAAGAGCGGCTATTTCATGGTACAGAGCCAGGAGAGTGCATCCATGCGGACGTTCTTTGAGGAGTACGCCCAGGCCGTGAATTTTTCCATCGAACAATACGCGGATTCCTTCGAGACGCAAGGGACCAAAGGCAAGAAGCGCGCAACTCAACTTCACAGCTTCATGATTGATATTCAATCGGATGTCAATGCTGAGGCGGAACTTGGTGACTATGATCCAGCTTTATTCATGGCTGCCTGCGACAGAATCACACAGGCACTGGTCGGGATGTTCGGGGGATCCGGCATCTGGTCATTCGGGGCGATTTCGGCTAAAGCAACGTCTCTCACCACACATGTGCTGCAGAACCTGTACGTGCTTGATCCTGTCAAGAACAAAACCTTGCCCGCAACGTTCGCCCAGGACAGCCTGACCTATACGTTCTTTAAGGCCTTCAACGACTTCGTTTCAGGGCAAAAGGTGAAGAACGGCACGGATCTCCTGGTAAAAGACGAAGCTTCCTTTATTGGAGATGAAGGCAAGAATATCCGAATACAGCTGATCAATCAGCTGAAAGCAACCAAAGGAACCACGGCAAAGGCGGGTGCTGTTCAGCTGTCCTGCAATGAATTCTTCGACCTGTATGTGGAGAACCTCGTACTCTCTATAGAAAGGAAGCATGGCACAGAACAGCAATATGACACGACCAAGAAGCGCTTTATCGCCAGGATGGCGGATTTCCAGAAGAATACGGAAGCTTTCATCAAAGGAAAGCGCGTAAAAGGCGTCGGTTGGGTCACGAAGCGGACCGGTCGGCTGGCAGAGGCCATTTGCACGGTTTATGCCGAGGCAACCGATCCAAAGAGAAAGACCCAACCGACGGCCGAGCAATATGTGGAATATTGTGACAAGCTATCCGGGACCCTGGGCAGCATGTTCAATAATCACGTTTTGACCGGATGGTACGACGGAGAAATCTGTAAGAACATGGATTCTCTTTCCGTCCATGTCATAAAAGGTCTTTACCGTCTTAGTCCCGTCAAAAGAGGGATTCTGCCTGCTCCTTTTCAGGCCAAGGCCGAATCCAAGACCAAAACGCTGTTCGAATTGATAGACAAGTATCCAGCGCCCGGTTCTTTGGAGGAATTCCAGAAAATGGTCAGCATACTATCGGATGTGTGAGATCAGTCTCCGTGCACTTCACAGGCAATAGCTCTCTCTCGATCTCCTACCCGTCCGATCTTCCCATTGTCGAAAAACGGGAAGAGATCATCCAGACCATTATCGCCAACCAGGTGATCGTTGTCACCGGGGAAACCGGGTCTGGAAAAAGCACGCAGCTCCCCAAGATGTGCATCGAAGCCGGTCGAGGCGCCAAAGGCCGGATCGGGTGCACCCAACCTCGGCGCATCGCCGCCATAACCCTTGCCAACCGCGTCTCGGAAGAACTGAAAGACGTCGCCCCGGCCTGGGTGGGCTACAAGATCCGGTTCCAGGATCGCACTGCCAGGACCACTCGCATCAAGTTCATGACCGACGGCATCCTTCTGGCGGAAGCGCAGAAGGACCGGTTGTTCCGTGCCTACGACACGCTCATTGTCGATGAGGCCCATGAACGCAGCATCAACATTGATTTCATTCTCGGCATGATCAGGAAGGTCCTGCCGCAGCGGCCGGACCTGAAAGTGATCATCACTTCGGCCACGCTCGATCCGGAGAAATTCTCCCGTGCTTTCGATCAGGCCCCCATCCTCGAGGTTTCCGGCCGCACCTATCCGGTGGAAGTCTGGCACCGGCCTCTTGAGGTGACCGATGAAGAGGATGACGCAAGCTACATCGATCAGACCGTGGTCGCTGTGGACCTCCTCAAAACAGGGCACGATGCAGAGAGCCACGGAGACATTCTCGTTTTCATGCCGACCGAGAGCGACATCCGGGAAACGGTCCAGCGGCTCGAAGAGAAGCGGTACCGGCAGACCGTTGTCCTGCCCATGTTTGGGCGCCTGGCCGCAGCCGATCAGCAGCGCATCTTTCAGCTCTGCCCGGAAGAAAAGATCGTGGTGGCCACAAACGTGGCGGAAACATCCATCACCATCCCGCGCATTCGGTATGTGATCGATACCGGGATGGCCCGCATTTCCCAGTACAACCCCCGATCCCGGACTCAGGGCCTTCCCATCATTCCCATTTCCCGGGCCAGCGCCGATCAGCGGCAGGGCCGCTGCGGGAGGGTTCAGGCCGGAATCTGCATCCGCCTGTACTCCAGGGACGACTATCTTGCCAGGCCCCTGCATACCCCGCCGGAAATCCTGCGCTCCAACCTGGCGGAAGTGATCTTGCGGATGCTCTTCCTGCGGCTGGGAAGCATCCAGGACTTTCCCTTCCTGGACCCGCCCTCGCCCGCCGCCATAAAAGACGCCCTCGGAATCCTGAGGGAGTTGGGAGCCATCGACGGCCATCGTCGACTGACCGCCGTCGGGCGCATGATGGCACAATTTCCGTTGGACCCCCGCCTGGCACGCATGCTGATTGAAGGCCAAAAGCAAAGGGCCCTCGATGAAATGGTCATCCTGGTTGCCGCGCTCAGTATCCAGGACCCGAGGGAGCGACCGCTGGACCAGGAACAGCAGGCGGACCAGGCCCATGCGAAATTTCGAGATCGCCGCTCCGACTTCGTGACCCTGCTCAGGATCTGGCATGCGTACCATCAGCAACCGAACCCCGCCGAGACGCACGAGACACAACCGCAATGGCCTGAAGCCGGGCCCCGGAGGTCCGATTCGCAGCTGCCCTCCCGCAGCCGGATGAAGAAATTCTGCCGCGACCATTTTCTTTCCTATCGAAGGATGCGTGAATGGAGGGATATTCATGGCGAGATCTGGGACATTCTGGAGGAACTGGGGGGATTTGAGAGAAACAGCGAACCGGCCGGCTACGAAGCCCTTCATCGAGCCCTGTTGAGCGGCTATTTGAGCCACATCTCCAAAAAGAAGGAAAAGAACGTCTACCTGGGCAGCAAGAACCGCCAGATCATGCTCTTTCCCGGATCGGGCCTCTTCAATCGCGGCGGCGAATGGACCATGGCTGCAGAACAGGTGCAAACCACTCGCCTTTTCGCGAGAACGGCCGCGACGATCGAACCGGAGTGGATTGAAGAACTGGGCAAACACCTCTGCCGCTCCGTCTATTCCGAGCCTCACTGGGAGAAAGCCCGCGGGCAGGTGCTGGCC
Organism: uncultured Syntrophobacteraceae bacterium; assembly: GCA_964441945.1. Taxonomy (GTDB): domain Bacteria; phylum Desulfobacterota; class Syntrophobacteria; order Syntrophobacterales; family Syntrophobacteraceae; genus JADGQM01. Next base: position 9,447 of record CAYTWB010000091.1, on the reverse strand, counting down.
TATGAACGGGTGGTCCTTTACGGACTGACTCTCGTCGACCGGCGTAAGGTCTCCTTCAGCCGTGTGAACCCCATCGAAGCACGCGAGATTTTCATTCGCTCGGCACTGGTCGCGGGAGAACTTTCGGACAAGCACCCTTTCCTCGATCATAATCGCGAGCTTGTCGACAGGATCAAAGACCTGGAAGACAAAACCCGGCGGCGGGACCTGCTGGTGGACGACGAAACGATCTTTCGCTTCTATGACCGACGGCTGCCCGATATTGCCGATAGCGCTTCCCTTCAAGAACTGGTCAGAGAGCGAGGCGGCGATCATTTCCTGAGAATGAGTGAAACCGATCTCCTGGAAGCCTTGCCCGACCTGGAGATTCAAGAGCAATTTCCCAACTCGCTGCTGGTTGGGGATGTCGAATTGCCTCTGCGATATGCCTTTCTTCCCGGCACGGAAGACGACGGCGTGACCGTAACCGTTCCGCTGCACCTGCTGCCCGGCCTCCCGCCAGCCCGGTTCGAGTGGTTGGTTCCAGGGCTGTTACCGGAAAAAGTCCTCCTTTTGCTCAAGGCCCTTCCCAAGAGTTTTCGGCGCCATCTGGTCCCCGTTGCGGCCACGGCAGAGCGCCTGCTGCATGCCCTGGACCATTGGCAGGAGGAGGGCCTGGATGTCCAGTTGAGCCGCCATATCCGAAACCTGACCGGTATCGAAATTCCTCTTGAGTGCTGGGAGCAGGAGAACTTGCCGCTGCATTTGCAGATGCGCTTTGAAGTGGTTGGACCGCAGGGCGATCTGCTGGGATCGGGTCGTGATTTGAATGATTTGAAATCGCTGGCGGGGACCCGGCACGAGGATCGGCTCTGGCAAGCAGCACGACGAACCTGGGAAAGAACGGGCCTGACCTCGTGGGATTTCGATTCGTTGCCCCAGCGTATCGAACTTGGCAAAGATGCCATCGGGTTGACCGTTTTTGCCTATCCGGGAATGGCGGCGGAGGAACAGACTGCCGCCCTGCGGCTCTTCACCAGCCAGGATGCCGCCATGGAAGCCAGTGTGAACGGCATGCTTCTGCTCTACCAGTGGATCTTTGCTTCAGAGTTGAAGCAGCCAAGAAAAGACTGGATATTCCCTCAAGATTTGGCTGCCAAAGCATTTTTTCTGGGCAACCGGCAGGAAGCAACCCGCTCTCTTCACCTCTACCTCCTGCGGGAGCTCTTCGACCTGCACGGTCCGCTGTGGCCGGATGTCCGGCACCTGCAGGCCGTCCGCGAGCGGATCGAGGGTCGAATCGGTTTGCTTTCCCGGCAACTCCTGGAAGAGGTCTTCGAAACGCTGCAAGAACGCCATGCCTCCAGTTCCTGCATTCAGCACTTGACAAGTCTCTCCGGAACGAATCAGGCTGTTCGGGAACAATTGAAACTTATCCGCCGGGAACTGGAGGAACTGGTTCCGGCTGACTTTCTGGGCCATTACAGACGCGATCGGATCAGGCGCCTGCCCCGCTACCTCAAAGCCATCAAGATGCGGGCTGAACGGGCCTATGCGGGCCCCGAGAAGGATCGTTTGAAAGCGCAGCAGGTGGGACCGTTTTCCGGACGCCTCAAGCAGTTGAAGCAGGCAGCCTTGCAGCGACCGACCGCAGAGCAGATCTCTTTTCTTGACGACCTGCGCTGGATGTTGGAAGAATTCAAGTTGAGCCTCTTTGCACCGGAGGTTAAGGTCAGGTTCCGGATTTCGGCGAAACGGCTCGAAGAGAAGTTTGCAGAATGGCCTACAAGAAAGGACAGGCAATCATGAATGCCCATTTGTTGCGGGACCCCGCAGGCCTGCAGCGGTTCATTCTAGAATCGCTTGTCGAACGATGCGGTTGTGAATCGCTTTTCAGGAGCGAGCCCTGTGATCGGGTCCGGTCATCGAGCGTGATGCTGCTTCTCGGCCGGCAGGTCGTTGAAGAAAGCGCCGACCCGGAAATCTGCGTGATCCTCAACAAGCGTTCGAAGGATGTCTTGCAGGGCGGGGACCTCTGCTGCCCGGGAGGAACAGTGAATTCGCGTCTGGACTCCTACCTTGCGAGAATCCTCGCGCTGCCGGGCTCACCTCTTTCCCGCTGGCCGCTGTGGCCCAGCCTTCGCGAGCGTTGCCCCGACGAAGCCGGATGGCTTCCCAGGCTTCTTGCCACGGCACTCAGGGAAAGCTGGGAGGAGATGCGTCTCAACCCTTTCGGAATTCGCTTCCTGGGGCCCCTTCCTTCCCAATGCCTGATCGTTTTCCGCCGGGTCATCCATCCCATGGTCGCTTGGATTACCCGGCAGAAACGCTTCACCCTCAATTGGGAAGTGGACAAGATCGTGGCGATTCCACTGCGGTCTTTCCTGGAGTACCCCAATTATGGAATGTACCGATTGGAGGTGCCGCCCCATCTGGCATGGAGGCTTCCCGGCACGGACCATGAGTTCCCTTGTTTTCTCTACCGGCATCAAGACAACCAGGAAGTACTCTGGGGGGTAACCTATCGGATTGTTCTGTCACTGGTAGAGATGATCTTCGGTTTTACGCCTCCGGAGACAGGAGACCTTCCTCGTGTCCATGGCGCATTGGAAGAGTGCTATGTTCAGGGCCGCCGGAACAATGCGGCTCATCGAACCGGCTGTTGAAATTTCCTGCCGGCCTGCAAAGAGAGGAAAAACAAATGGTTCAACCAGGAGATCTGGTTCTCGTTTACATGGAAGGCAAGCCGGCTTTTTTCGCCCGCATCGAGGACATTTCCCCCGATTTGAAGCCGGAATGGTACCAGGTAAAGCTGCTCGTTCTGCAGGTCCCGTTGCTGGTCATTACCTGGATTCTTCGGAGGACCTATATCAACGGTGACGAATTCACTATGGGAGGGCGTCCGGTAAAGGTAGTCAAGGTGATCTCTCCTGAAGAGGTCAACGAAGCCGTCGAGGCCAACTTACAGGATTCCACTGAGACTCCGGGGCCGCCCGGCGAGGAGATCGAACCCGTGAAGAAAGGCAAGGTTGTTTCCCTGATGGACCGGCGTAAAAAGGACTAGCCCTCGTGACGCTTGCGCCACCAGTCATCGTGTCCTTCAAACCACCAGGCGGTTGAATCGACCGCCAGAATTCGTGCCGCCAGCTCTTTACCGATGTCCGTCACGATTCGCTTCCGAACAAAGTGTATCCACTGGTTTGCGTAGATGTTCCCGAGGTCGTACTGTTCTTTCAGTTCGAGGATAAGGTCCAGCTGGTCGGCATCGTGGGCGAGCCGGGCCTCGAGGGTTTCGTTCGCCCGGTATTCGGCCAGCAGCCCTCTGAAATCGTCGCCAAAGGGCAGGGTTTTGGCCAAATCGTCGATTGCCTGCTGCTCGCGCACTTCGACGTACTGTTTGTTGACATAGTTGAGGTCCCCGGTTCGCGCCTCCGGCACATCGTGAAACAAGCAAAGACTCACGACTCGGTAAGGGTCGGCCTGTGGCGAAAGCCTCGCCAGGGTAAACCCGATCAGCGTCACCCGGAAGGAATGCTCCGCCACGGATTCCTGCCCCGATCTCAGGAACTGGAAACCGGATCGCGGCGTCCGTTTGAGCATACCCAACTCGAAGAAGAAGTTGACGATGCCTTTATAGGCCGATGCTGCCCCTTCAGCACATTCTTGATCTGAAATCTCTTTCGGGTCCATTGTCACCTTCCCTGGTCTTCTGCAAACCACTCCGGAAGCAACGCGCCTCGATTCATCATGCTGAACCGTTTTGATGAAAAGTGCCATCGGTCTTCCTGCGGTGCGGAGATTACAGCCTTTTGCGGCGTTTATCAAAGAAAAACACTGCGGAGTGGATAACAGGACCTTTCGAATGTCCGTGCCGGCGACCGAGACTTCCCCAGGTAATGGACAATCATTTCTGCGGGACTGGACTCGATGAATCCCCCTTCACCGCTCTATTATCCCCAAGATTTCCGGGTTTCTGCGCCATACGATGATTCGCCATCTCCACCCCCCTTTTGCAACCGATCATTGTCAGCAGCCTGTTTCGGGCTTCGATAAGCAGGTCCGGCGGGTGAGGCCACTGTTCAAAAATGATGCAGCCGGAGAAATCCCGCCTGTTCAAACGTTGCAGAAGTCCTTCAATCCCCGATGCATCCCTGCCCGCAGGACCGGTAAAAAGCGTCAGATGGCTGTCGTGGTCACCGTAGTTTTCATGGAGGTGGATATGGATAATCGGGACGCTCGGATCGATCAAATCGACGAATCTCAGGTAATCATTGCGGGTGGCAGGAAAGAGATTTGCATGGCCCAGGTCGAGACACATCCCGATATGCTCGAAGGCAGCCGGTTCGACCTTCTGAAGTTCACTGAAGAGTCGGTTGAAATCGCCCGGACCGGTGAGAGGAGTGTTTTCGATGGCGAGTCGAATATTCAAGGCTTCCAGGCGGTCGACCAGTGGGATGATCGCCTTAACAAACGAGTCTATGCCCTGCTCAAGAAAGAGATGAATGTTCAAAAGTGAAGCGCCGATGTCGTGAGCGAGCTCGATGCTCCTGGAAAAGGCGACGATCGATTCCGGATTCAGCGGATTCGCCCACCACGGAGGATGGACCGAAAGCCTGATATCATGCTTGAGTGCCGTCTCCTGGATGAGCGCCCGCATTGCTTTGTCAAGATCGGCTTCACTCCATCCCGGACCGGACTCCTTTTTGTCCGGAAACCACTCAAAAGCGTCAAAACCATTCTCGACCGCATAGTCAAAAGGCTGTTCGATCCTGGAAGCACAAAATGCAGTCTGGTTGCCGATGCGAATCCTCAACGTCATCCCTTCTTTCTCACTCCAACCTGTGGTCTTGCCTGTATTGCGAAATACCGTCCGTTGGATATTGGTCACTTCCCTACCAAAACGACCATCGACCGAGCTTGAACGCGATAGGCCCCCGGTCGCTCCAACACTTCCTCCCGGCCGGCCGGGTATATGTCACAAGGTGCTGGTCTGGCCGTATCGACGGCGACATGCCAGCGCCTGCCTCCAGGCAGTCTGGGCATCCTAAACCCGACTTCCACGGATTCGGCATTGAACAACAAGCACAATGCCTGCCCTGGGGGCCTTTTCGGGGACCGTTGCGCGCGCACCAAACAGCCGAGGGTGCGGTCCGCCTCACCCCATTGAGGGCGCCCGCCCGAGGGGTCGAACCACAGGACCTCCCGATCCGTATAGAACTCCTGGGTGCGCAGGACCCTGTGCCGCATCCGGAAGGCGATCATCTCCCGGGTGAATCGAAACAGCTCGTAATGCTTGTTCATCAGGTCCCAATCATACCAGGAGATTTCATTGTCCTGGCAATAGGCGTTGTTGTTTCCGCGCTGGGTCCTCCGGAATTCATCCCCGCCGAGGACCATGGGAACTCCCCGGGATATCAGAAGGGTCGCCAACATATTCTTCATCTGCCTCAGGCGTACGGCCTCGATGGATGGGTCTTCGGTTTCTCCTTCGTTTCCGTAATTCTCGCTGTAATTTGCGTTTTCTCCGTCACGATTCTCTTCCCCATTGATCTCATTGTGTTTCCGATTGTAGCTCACCAGATCGTTGAGTGTGAAACCGTCATGGCAGGTGATGAAATTGATGCTGTTTATCGATTCTTTCCCGTTGCGCTGATAGAGATCGGAGCTCCCGCACAGGCGGGTTGCAAGGAGCGGGGTCATGCCCGGATCACCGCGCCAAAAGCGCCGGACTTCGTCCCGAAAGCGCCCGTTCCATTCAGACCAGCGCTGACCGGGAAAGGACCCAACCTGGTAGGCGCCGCCGGCATCCCATGCCTCGGCGATGAGCTTCACATCGCGCAGTATGGGATCTTCGGCAATGGACTCCAGAAGCGGTGGGTTTGGCAGAACATCGCCGTTTTCATCCCTTCCGAGCACCGAGGCCAGATCGAATCGGAAGCCGTCCACATGCATTTCGATCACCCAGTGGCGCAGGCAGTCGAGGATATACGAGCGGACCACGGGGTGATTACAGTTGAGGGTGTTGCCGCAACCCGAGTAGTTCCTGTATTGGCGCCGGTCACTCGTCAGCATGTAGTAGACACTGTTTTCGATGCCACGAAAATTGAGCATGGGCCCGAGCTCGCTGCCCTCTGCCGTATGGTTGAGTACGATGTCAAGAATCACCTCGATGCCCGCCCGGTGGAGTTCTCTAACCATCGTCTTGAACTCCGGGACCTGACAGCCCGGAATCCTTCCGGTACCGTATGATTCCTTCGGAGCAAAAAAGGCGACGGTACTATATCCCCAATAATTCCGAAGGAGCTTGCCGGTGAGCGGATTTCTGAGCTCCAGCTCGTTTTCGTTGAATTCCTGCACGGGCATCAATTCCAGGGCGGTGACTCCGAGCCCCTTAAGGTAGGGGACCTTTTCGATAACCCCCAGGAAAGTCCCCGGGTCCCGCACCCCTGAGGAAGGATGAATCGTCAGGCCGCGAACATGGGTTTCGTAGATGATTGTGTCGGACCAGTGATGCCTGGGTGGTTGATCACCGTTCCAATCGAACCGATAGTCGGGAAGGAAGCACTTCGGTGTGTAAGGCGCGTTGTCCACCCGACAGGGGGCAAGGTCTTTCCTGGGGGAGGAAGCATCGAAACCGAGAGCACGACTCAGGTCCCAATGAGAAGTACCGAAGAGAGCCGTACTGTGCGGGTCCAGCAAGAGCTTCCGGCGGTTGAACCGATGGCCCTTTTCAGGAGCGTACGGCCCCTCGATGCGAAAGGCATAGAGCTGGCCATAGGTAATCCCCTTCACCCACACATGCCACATATCCCCCGTGCGATGCCTCCGGGGATCCAGATCGATGGCCATGGCCGGCACACCCTCTTCGGGACTGTCGAACAATTCCAGCCATACCCTGGTGGCATTCCGGCTGAAAAGGGCAAAATTGACTCCGCCATGGCGGTGATAAGCCCCGGAGGGTATCGGCCTGCCAACATCTATCTCGATCGGTTTCCGCATCGCTGTTACTTCTCCTCTCTTCGCGACAGCGCTGCTGCCACGGCTGACTTGCAGCCGAACACGAACCGGTGGTATCCACTATATTGAGTGTAACCAGCCCATACCATGTTTCGATTGCCATTTCTCAGAAAGTTTTGCAATTTTTGTTCCGGATGAGGGGGATAAACCTTTGCGGGGGCACAATCAAAAGTGAGCGTGACGCCACCCCGGGACGGAACAGACTTATTACCTGTACAGACACAATCCGTCATTCCGGCATGCTTCCAGCCGGAATCCAGAACTGCTTGTGCAATGCTACTGCACGGCTGGATTCCGGTTCAAAACCTGCCGGAATGACGATATTGGCCTGAGTTCCAGGCAAGAGGGATCGCCTCGACAATTACTCTCACTTCTAATTGCACCCCCTCCGCGGAGGAAGCCGATTGCCTGCAAAATACAGAATGGGCTATATTGATAACGAGCGCTCTTCAGGAATGGCGACAGGAGACGGAAACGGCTGGTGAGGTTCCTCTTTTTCCAAGAAAATAATCGGCGGAGCAAGAAGGCCTTAAGCCTGGCGGGTGCATTGATTCCGATCCTGTTCCTGTTTATTGGCCGGTGCCAGGGAGAAGCGATCGCGATGATCGATACTCGAGAGACAGCCGAGCGGCTGCGGGACCATGTCAGGACCCTGACGGTCACAATCGGGGAACGCAGCATGCTCCAGCCGGAAAACCTCGAAAAGGCCAGGCTCTACATTGAATCGTTCTATCAGGATTTGGGACTGCCCGTCGAAGGTCAATTTTATCAATACGGGGACATCAGAGTCGGGAACGTGATTTCCCGGATTGATGCCGTTGAAGACCCTTCGAACCGTTTTCTCGTCGGCGCCCACTACGACTCGGTCGGCGGCACGGTCGGAGCAGACGACAATGCCGCGGCAATCGCCGTGCAACTGGAAACGGCAAGGGCCCTGATGCGCTCCCCCGGTGGATTGAAAGCCGGGACTTCGGTCAAGTTTGTTTCGTTTACGCTGGAGGAACCTCCCACTTTTGCCACCCGCTATATGGGAAGCAGGGTGTATGCGAGAGATGCCAGGGGCCGCAGGGAGAAACTCGATGGCATGATCTGCCTCGAAATGGTGGGCTATTACCGGGATCAGCCGGGCTCACAGAGCTACCCCTTTCCCTTGATGTTCATGAACTATCCAAAGGAGGGCAACTTCATCGGCATTGTCGGGAATTCGAAGTCACGCGGGCTGACCCGATCCTTGGAGCAGGCTTTCCGGAAGAACCCGCACCTGCCTGTTATTTCGCTGACAGTCCCGCTGAATGGATGGCTCATGCCGCCCGTCAGGCTGAGCGACCATTCGGCATTTTGGGATGAGGGCTACCAGGCGGTTATGGTTACGGATTCGGCGTTTTATCGCAACCCCCACTACCATCTTCCGTCCGATACCATGGATAAGCTCGACTTTCGTCGCATGGCCGAGCTGGTCAAGAGCCTTCTCATCTTCCTGGGTCCCTGACCGGTATGGATCTGGTTGATATCGAAGCCAGGACGGCCCTGGTCAGATCCAGGATCCCCGGGGTCAGTTTTGTGGTCAACCCTTACCTGGGGTGTGGTCACGGATGCCTCTTTTGCTATGCCGTCTTCATGCGCAAGTACTCGCGCCACCATGCACAGGCCCGATGGGGTAGTTTTGTCGAGTGTAAAGCCAATATCGTCGAGGTCCTTCGGCGCGAGGTCGGCCGCAGGAAAAAACCCGATTCCGTGCTCTTATCCAGTGTCTGCGATCCCTACCAGCCGGTCGAGCAGCGGGCATGCCTCACCAGAGGGTGCCTGGAGGTGTTGCGCGACTTTGGATGGGAGGTTGAGATCCTGACCCGATCCTCTCTGGTCCTCAGGGACCTGGACCTCCTGGCAGGCATGCCGCGGCTGTCGGTCGGTTTCTCCCTCGGGACCAATGACGAAAGGGTTCGCAGTATCCTGGAACCCGGCGCACCAACGATTCAAAGCCGCGCCGCCGCCCTGAAAGCACTGCATGACGCAGGCGTCGCCACCTGGGCCTTCATTGCTCCCATACTGCCAATGGACCCGGAAAAGCTTCATGCATTGATTTCGCCGAATGTGGACTACATCCTGATGGATGATTTGAACTACCGGGGGCAGGTCCGCCAGGTGTTTTTCAGGAACGGATGGGAGTATGCGCTGACGGATGAGTACGCCGGGGAGATGCGCGGCAGGCTGACGGACCTTTTCGGGCTGAGGAAAATCGAGTGCTGAGTTGAACCCGGCATGGGCCGCCCCCGGGTGCTTCCCATGTGCGTCAACTTAAGAGAATTCGTTTGTACCTTCAAATATTTATGGCTGCGGCTGCCAACACACATCGTCACCCCGGCAGGCATTTGGCCGGGGTCCGGAAGACTCTCAACAACCTTGTATCTTAGTGTTGTGTTACTTACAAGGGCACCACCCCCTTTGAGTTGT
>CAYTWB010000090.1:0-14620 GCA_964441945.1 uncultured Syntrophobacteraceae bacterium | reverse complement strand
TCGAATATCGAATGCGGTCAGGCCACCATCGAATGTCGAAGGTCGAAGGGCCGGTCTCGAAGGCAAAGGCCGAATGATAAAGCGAATGTGAGGCGAATGGGTCGGGTAAATTGGTTCTCATTGAGCATCATGCTTGAGTGGGGTCCTTTTCATGTTACACCTCGTTCCCACGCACCTGCATGGGAACGAGAGTAAGGCGCAAGGGGCAGTCATTGTTGTTGAAATATGAGAGAACAAATCTGCCCTGCCCTTTGAATTGACATCCAGGACTGCTTCCCCTATTGATATGATGTGGCACGGAAAAGAAAGAATCTGATATTCAGGGGAGAAGTATGAAAAAGAGACTCCTTGAACTGATTATCTGCCCCGATTGCCTCCCTTCGGAATACCCTCTGGCCGCAGACATCCTCCAGGAATCAAAGGGCGATATCGAAACCGGCACCCTCAGGTGCCCGCACTGCGACGCCCTGTTTCCCATCGCCGAAGGCGTGGCCCTGCTCGATCCCTTTGAAACGGACAGACAAAAGGCGGCGAACAAGTATGAGACCGATGAGGTGGTTTCCTCGTACCTGTGGAGCCATTACGGGGAAGTGTTGGGCGACGAACAGGCCTCGCAGGCCTACAGCACCTGGGCGGGCCTGATGCAGCCTCAGGGAGGCATAGCCCTTGACGCCGGGGCCGCTGTGGGCAGATATACCTTTGAACTGACCACCTGCTGCGATTTTGTTGTCGGCATTGACACCTCCCATGCGTTCATCCGGGTGGCAAGGCGGCTGATGCGTGAACGCTTCCTGGTGACGCCTTTAAAGGATGAAGGTCTGCTGACCAGGGAAGTGACCATTTGCCTGCCCGAGGCGTGGCGGAGCGACAAGGTGGAATTCGTGGTTGCCAATGCCCTCGCCCTGCCGTTTCGGAAGAAGACCTTCGCCTTGTTCGCTTCGCTCAACCTGGTGGACAAGGTCCCCTCGCCGATCGGGCATCTCCGGGAAATGAACCGGGTCACTCGGGACAGCGATTCGCAGTTCCTGCTCTCCGATCCCTTTTCCTGGTCCATCGATGTCGCGCCCGTTGAAGAATGGCTGGGCGGCAAGGCCGAGGGTTGCTATGGGGGGAAAGGACTGGCCAACATTGCAGCGTTGCTGTCCGACGGCCGGGGCGAGCTGGCGCCGGCCTGGCGGGTGAACAAGCCTGGCGAGGTGTGGTGGAAAATCCGCACCCACAGCAACCATTACGAGCTGATTCGCAGCCAGTATATCCATGCCTGCCGATAGGAGGAGGTCATGATCCTTGATTCCGTCTGCCGTCTCTGTTCTTCCTGCTGCCCCATCGAGGTGGAGGTGGGGGACGACCGTTTGATCACCGCCCGGCGGAAATCCTTTCTGCCCCCTGAAAAGCGGCTGTCCTGCCCAAAACTGGCCGCCGCTCGGGATATCGTCTATTCCCCCAGGCGAATGACGACTCCACTGATCAGAAGGGACGATGGTTCGGGCTTTCGCGAAGCCGGATGGGATGAGGCCCTCGATCGGGTCGTCGCCCGGTTTCTCCGTCACCGGGAGGAGTCAGGCGCGCAATCCGTTGCCTGGCTGCGGGGCATGGCCGCCGACTGGGGCGCCCCCTGGGATTATCCCAACCGTCTGATGCATCTCTTCGGCTCTCCCAATACCATAGGCAACGGCTCCATCTGTTTTGTGGCCCGCGAATTCGCCCACTCCTACACCTACGGGGCGATGGCCTTCCCGGAGACGAAGAACGCCCGCTGCATCCTCGTCTGGGGGAAGAACGACGGCAACACCGCCCTGGGTGCGGCCGAGGCCATTTCTTATGCGAGGGAACAGGGGGCGAAGCTCATCGTGATCGACCCCGTGCAGACCGCACTGGCCCGCAAGGCGGACTCCTGGCTGCAGATCAAGCCGGGACACGACGGCCTGCTCGCCATGGCAATGATCCACGAGATCATCATGGAGAAGCTCTATGACGCAGAGTTTGTAGAACAATACACGGTCGGCTTTAAGGACCTCAAAGAGGTCGCCGCCCGGTATCCCGCCGAGGCGGTCGCCGAAAGGACCTGGCTGTCACCGGATCAGATCAAAGAGTTGGCCCGTCTCTATGCCGCCGCCAAACCCGCGTCCATCGTCGACGGCAACGGCCTGGACATGCACCGAGAGGTCTTCGACACGTCCCGGGCGATCGCTATCCTCCGGGCCTTGACCGGCAATCTCGATAAACCGGGCGGGGATGTGCTGCCGCAGCCGATTCCGCTGCGCAACATCCAGTTGAAGGATCGCCTTCCCGCCGGGGTGGTCCCCATCACCTGCGACTATTCCCTCTTCAATTCCTTTAGTGAAACCTGGGGCAACCAGGTCCAGGGTTGCCTGATCGACGCCATTCTCGAGGAAAAGCCCTATCCGCTGAAGATGGTGGTGGTTCAGGCCGGAAATCCCCTGGTGACCATGGCCGATTCAACCCGGGCCCGGGAGGCCTTCCATAAATTGGAAACCCTGGTGGTGATCGAGATGTTCATGACGGAGACGGCAAAACTGGCCGACGTGATTCTCCCGGCGTCGAGCTGCTTTGAGACAACCCAGTTGAACCGCTTTTCGATCCGCAACAACCCGATGTTTCTGCAGAACGCGGTCATTCCGCCGGCTGGCGAGTCCTGGCCGAACTGGCGGATCGTCTTTGAGCTGGGCCGCAGGCTCGGGTTTGCCGGCGAATTTCCCTGGCAAAGTGCGGAGGAGGCCCTCGATTACCAGTTGGAGCCATCCGGAGTCACGGTGGAGATACTGCGGCAGAACGGCAACGGCCTGCGGATCGAGGAGCTGCGCTATGAAAAATACCGGCAGGGGCCCTTCAACACCCCTTCGGGCAAAGTCGAATTCTTCTCCCGCCGGTTGGCGGAGGCCGGATTGCCGGGCGTTCCGTTTTCGGAGGGTCTGGGCGAAGCCCCGGTCAGCTTTGCCGATCAAAGCGAGGCATATCCGCTCCTGGGGATCAGCGGCAGCCGCGACATCCGTTTCACCAATTCGCAGTTTCGCAACATCCCCTCTCTGCTTCGGGCCGGTCCGGGCTGCGTCGTCGATATCCATCCCGAGGATGCCCGGCGTTCTGATCTGCAGGAGAATGATCCTGTGAGGATTGAATCCCCGAAGGGATCGATTGAAATGACAGCGAGGATCTCCACCACGGTGAGACCCGGCACGATCCGCCTTTCCTGGGGGTGGGGCGAATATGATCGGCGGGGCAATCTCAACACCCTCACCGAAGACGATCGGCGGGGCCGAGTGACGGGGACCTCCACCAGCAGAAGTTTCATGTGCCGGCTGAGCAAGGTCAAGCAGACCATTCCGGCGGGACCACTCAACTTGAGAAAGTCCGCCTGATTTGCAGTTCTCGAGGGGTACTCCCCAAAACCTTCGTTTTTCAGCCCTATAGACGTTCATCGCACGAGCCCCTGTTTGGTTTTTTCAGAAGATCATGCCAAGCTGCGGTAAGACCTACAAGATGGGGTTCACGGGGCGCTTTCACGATCATAACCGGCGCGAGGCTTTATCGGCGTCCGGTTCATGAAATTGTATGAGATTGTGGTTTGCAGGGCTGCCTGAGACAAACCTTTCTGTTGATTGAAGGAATGAATTCAGCCACAATCACATCTCGGCGAGCCAGCAGCCGTTGCACCGCACAGCCGTTGACGATCTGCCGGGTGCGTCAACGCATCACCGCGGCATCAGCGCGAACACACCCCAGCCCAGGTATTCACGCGTGTAAGCGGCGTAGCGCTCGGGTTCCGAGGTCAGTTGGGCTCGAACCTCTTTCGCGAGCTCGTCGCCGGGATTGGCTTCAAGCCATCGGCGCATGGTGAGCCATTTGGCCGCCTCGTACCTGTCCCAGCCGTCTTGGTCAGCCAGGACCATTTCAACGACGTCGTAGCCAAGGTGGCCGAAAGAGGCGAGAAGCTCTGGAAGCATGAGAAAGTCGGAGATTGAGTTGGCAAGACACCCCTTGGCAACATCTTCCGTCGGCGGTAACTGCCGCCAGTAGGGCTCGCCGATGAGGATGATCCCTCCGGTGCGCAGGCTCCGCGCCAGAAGCTCGATAGTGCCGACGACTCCCCCGGCGATCCAAGTGGCACCGACACAGGCTGCCACACTGACCTTCTCCTCAGAGACATAGCCGGCAGCATCGCCATGGATGAACTTGACTTGATCGGCAACGCCGAGTTCTACAGCACGGAGTTTCGCTTGCTCGGTGAACAAATGGCTCATGTCGATGCCGGTGCCGATGATGCCGTGATCACGTGCCCAGGTGCACAGCATCTCCCCCGCGTCTCCGCGTGAGGATCCTAAACGGAAATCCCACTAATCCGCGATGACCCTTCTATAGTTTCTGTATAGCTCCACAATGCGGGAAGGGGCTCGCACTGCCCGTCAATGAATGGCATGACCTGGGTGGGGGCGGCCCTTGTCCTGACTTCCCACTTTATTCCTTTTTTCGATATGTTAAGCTCATGTTGTTGACAAGGCTTTTCTCTTTAGCCGCATTGTGTTTCCAGGCTATCATCGATTATCCTCTAAACCGGCGAGCTTCCAATGCGTATGATCGCTTCTTTACTCTTCCGGCACAGTTCGAGGCCGTTTTAGGGGAGAGCGGAGTTGCAGTAATCGCTCACAGCTCCTGCAAAGAAAGGTTTCCCGATGTGTGTGCCCCGGTTCCTGCTTCCGTTTGCCGGGCTATTCGGCGATTCGATAGTTGGGGCTGATGGTGGAAACGAGGTCCAAAATGCGTCGCAATGCCGGGTGGATCATCTTCTCCATGGTGACAGGGCTGAGGTTGCCGGTGCGGATGGCCTGGACCATTTTCACACCCAGTTCATGGGCCTGCCTCCGCTGTCTCGAGCTCAAGCGCCTTAGAAAGTAAAGCCGCTGCCAGTCCTGGTTGCTTTCCGGCATGCGTTCGAGGTCCGCGCCGGCATAGATGTCCCCGATCCACTGTCCGTGAAGCATCAGACAGGCATTGCTTTTCAGCCAGGGCGTTCCGTCGTCGCAGAACTTCCTCAATCGTTCGGGCATGCCGCCGGCACTCGATATCGAACCAAGCGCCCGAATTTTGCCGCCGATGCGCGTCCTGATGCTCATGCAGTTGGAAACCGCCCCGCCGGGCCGAGCCACCCGCCAGGAGAGCCGCTCCCAGAAAACCGTCATCAGGCCTGTCACAAACCCGTTGTGCACCGGGGAAGCAAAGAGGATGCCGTCTGCTTCAACGATTCGGCCGATGATCTCATCCATATCGTCTTTCAGACTGCAGGGAGCAACCCCTTCTCCCGCAAAACCGTAGCACTTGAGGCAGTTGATGCAGTATCCTATGGTTCGATCCCGGAGCATGATCATGTCCGATTCCCCGCCGGCGGACCGGACCCCTTCGATGAAGGCCCGCACGAGGTCGGTGGTTGTTCCTTCAGGACGATACGTGCTGTTGATGGCCAGAATCTTCATGGTTCTCCTTTCTAAAGACGGTTCTTGCCCCTGACAGGCGATCTCCGGGGTCGCGGGTTAGAGGTCGTCTGAAAATTGGCTCACGGTGCCCTCAACGTCATGCCGGTGAAGCTTGTCCCGGCATGTTTCAAGCCGGGAACCGGCATCCGGGAATTACGCGGCTTTCTGGATACCGGCTTTCGCCGGTATGACGTATGCGGGTATTTTTCAGACGGCTTCTTAGATCACTGGAACGAGAGGGCCTGCCGCCTCTCACTGCCTGCCGAAGTGTTCTTGAATCAGTTGACTGGTCCTGGCGGCCCCGTCCATGTCAATGTGCTCCGTCCGCCGATCGGGCCTGGGGCCTTCGCTCAGGGCCTCTTCGATTGCACCGCGGAGCTCTTCACCATCCAAAGCATCCAGGACCTTGACGACCCCCAGGCTTTCGAGCTTCCTTGCGCGCAGGGTCTGCTCCCGGTTTTGCGGGAAGGGATAGACAAGCGCCTTAACGCCGGTATTCAGAATATCCATGCAGGTATTGTATCCGGCCATGCTGATCGAGAGCTCGGCCGCCGCGAGCTCCGACGGGAAGTCACGGGAGAAGGGACAAAGCCTGGTGCGCGAGTCCCTTTTCGCCAGTTCTGCCAGGAAATCCCGGTCGCCCTCGTCCATGAACGGCCCGATGAAGACGTCGAGGCGAAGGTCCCGGTCCGGCATCGAATGCACCGCCTGAATCACGCCGGCCAGAAGGTCCGCACCCACTTTGCCTCCGCCACTGCTGGCAACAATGACCCTTTGCTCCCGCTTTGTGCCGACCGCGGGCAAGGGCCTGGCCACGAAACCGGTATAGTGTATTGGAACAGCGATCTTGTCCACCTGTGTGAAAGTCTCTTCCAGGGAGACAACTCTGGGGTCCGAATGAATCAGAAGCAGGCTGTACCAGGTATTGAGAATCTCCAGGACCCACGCCTCGTATTCCGCCTGCCTGGCCTTTTCCACCAGGATATCCCTGAGGCTGCAGACGATCCTGGTGTTCATTCGATGCTCCCGGACGGCCCGCAAAACGGGCATCAGTTCAAAACGAAACTGCCTGCGCCCGAAGGGGAAGAGCTCGGTGATGAGCACATCAGGGGCAAAGTCCAGGAATGCCCGGAGGAAGAGCCCGGTTCGCGCAGCCCGGGTCTCTTCCAGACTGCCGTTGCGCACTTCCATGGTCTTGAATTTGGCATCCATCATGAGGGGTGGAAGGAAGATCCGTTTGACATGAGCCGGAGCGCTGAAGCCGGCAAGAGGATCCCCGCCTTCCACGAACACGACCTCGTGCCCGCGCAGGGCGGCGGCGATTTCCATGCTTCGAAAGAAATGGCCGATACCCAGGATGTGCTGGCTGTAGAACATGATCTTCATGATCGGATGACGTCCACTGGCTGAATGGTGGTTGCCTTTTTCGAAGGGTAGATTCCCGCCAGGATGCCGACCGCCACCGAAGCCGCGAAAGCCAGGATGATACCCCCCGGGGAGATGCTCATCGGGAGCTCGGTGACGCTGAAAACCAGGATGCTAACCAACAATCCCAAGAATACCCCGGCCAGGCCGCCCAGAAAAGAGATGAACGACGACTCCAGCAGGAATTGCAGGATGATATCCCGCTTCCGCGATCCCACCGCCCGCCTGATGCCGATCTCCACCCGGCGTTCATTCACGATGAGAATCATAATCGAAAGGATACCGATTGCGCCGATGAGAAAGGAAACCGAGGCCGATATCCTTCCCAGGGCTGTAATCATGGCAGTTGCCTGGTTCTTCAAAGTCATGAGGTCCTTGGGGTCCAATACGGTGAAATCGTCGTTTTGGCCGGGTTTGATCTTATGCCGCAGGCGGAGTATCTCTTCGATCTGTTTCTTGGTCGGGGTGAGTGCTTCGCTGACCGAGGTCTGGACGAAGATGTAGTTGACATAGTCCTTGTTTACGAACCGTCGGAGGAAGGAATTGATCGGTACGAAGATCTGATTGTCCTGATCGACATGCGAGGCATCGACGCCCTTTTCCTCCATGACCCCGATCACCCGGCAGGGGACCCGCCAGACCAGGATGGTTTTGCCGAGCGGTTCTTCACGCCCGAAAAGCTTCTCCGCGATCTCTTTCCCGATAACGGCAACGCCGGCCAGTTGCTGATTGTCCTCCTCGGTAAGGAACGTGCCCGTTGCGGGATAGAAATTCCTCACCTGAGGGTAGTTGGGGGATGCTCCGGTGACCATAATCGATGAGAGGACAACACTTTTATAGCGGATGGGAAAAGGCTTGAATGAAGCGGGGGAGACGGCCGTCACAAAAGGTGCCCCATCGGCAATCGCCCTGGCATCGTCCAGGGAGAGATTGGCCGCTTCGGTGAAGAGTCGCGTCGCGTGGCCGATGCGCAGCACCGTCCCGCTTCGAATAGCCAGAAAATTCTTCCCCAGTTTGTCGAGCTCCATCTGTCCTTTCCGGTCCAGCGAGCCGGCAAGGTTGGAAACAAGAATGAGCGAAAAGGTACCGAGAAAGACGCCGAGCACGGCGAGCGAGGTCCTCAGCCTGTAGCTGTAGAGCGAGCGCAGGGCGATACGGAGATTGAGAAAGACGCGTCTCATGCTCTTATGGCCTCGATGGGTTTCAGGTTGGCGGCCTTCGAGGCCGGCTGCATGCCGAACCCGATCCCAACCAGCCATGACAGGAGCAGACCGACTGCGAAAGCCTTCCAGGAATGGGTGATGGGAAACTGCCCGATCGAGGTCAGGAATTCGGAGGCGACAATCCCCAGCAGGATGCCGGCCAACCCGCCAAGGGTGGTGATGATGACCGCCTCTCCCAGAAACTGAAGGAGAATGTCCCGTTTCTTTGCCCCCACCGATCTCCGGATACCGATTTCGCTGGTTCGCTCCTTCACGGAGAGAAGAAAGAGGTTGGCCAGGACAAATCCTGCAACAATGAGTGAAATCACCCCGACTATGGCGATGAAAACCACCAGAGAACCCGTTAGCGCCACCAGGAAGGTGATGATCTCCCTCGGGGAGATGACCCGGAAATCATCCGGTTCCCCCTGAGGAATCCGGTGCCGATCCCGCAGGAACCTTCTCACTTCCTCCACATAGTAATCGAGGTTCTGCTGATCGGTGAAGCGGACCCTGAAAACCGGCACGTATTTCCTTTCGTTCTGGATCTTGGTCATAACGCTGGTGAGCGGCATCACGATACGGTCGTCGAGATTGGCTCCGGTGGGAGTCGTTCCTCGTGAATCGAGCACTCCGATGATCTGGACCGGGATATTCCGGACAAAAACGTATTTCCCGACCGGGTTTTCGTTTCCGAACAACGTGTCGGTGAGATACCGTCCAATCAGGGCCACATTCCGCACTCCCTTGACGTCGTCTTCGGTGAGGTCCGAACCCTGAACCACAGGCCATGTCCAGGCCCGACTGTAGTCGTCAGTGGCTCCAACCAGCAGGGTCTGCAACTTCTTGTCCCGGTAGGCAACGGTCACGTCTCCAACGGTCGTCAGGGGAACAACGACATAGGCGCTGGGAAAGGCTTCCCGGGTGGCCTGAACATCGAGGAGCGTCAGGGTCTTCTGTCTTTGTCCGACAGCCCTCGATTCGTCGCTGCCGCCGACCACCAGCAGCGAATCCGGTCCGAATATGGCCACGATGTCATAGGCCTTCTTGTAGGCCCCTTCGGTGGCCGCCACGATGACCGTGATGGATGCGATCCCCAGGGCGACACTGATCAGGCAGAAGAAGGTCCTCAGCTTGTAAGCCGCCACGGCGAGCACCGACTGCTTCAGGATGTTGACCAGACGTTCCATAAGCCCCTAAGCGACAATCAGGCCGTCCTTCAGATGGATCGTTCTCCCGGCAAAGGCGGCCGTAGCGGGATCGTGGGTGATGACGACGACCGTTTTGCCCGTTTCGTTCATCCGGGAGAGCAGTGCCAGGATTTCACGGGCTGTCTTGCTGTCGAGTTGTCCGGTCGGTTCATCGGCAAGGATCATCTCCGGGTTGTTGATCAGCGCCCTGGCAATGGCAACGCGCTGCTGCTGGCCGCCGGACAGCTGATTGGGTTTGAACTTAGCGCGGTCCTTCAGGCCCACGAGGTCCAGGATTTCCATGGCGCGCTTTCCGGTGGCGCCGTCCCGGTGCTTCTCCATATAGAGGGTTGGAAGCAGGGCGTTTTCCAGCACTGTGGCGTAGGGCATCAGATAGAAGTTCTGAAAGACAAAACCGATGTGCTCGTTTCTCAGAACCGAGAGCTCATCGTCGGTGAGACGGGACACTTCTTTATCGGCGATGAAGTATTGCCCTGATGTCGGGACATCGAGGCAGCCGAGGATGTTCATCAGAGTGGTCTTGCCCGAACCCGACGGTCCCATGACGGCCAAGAACTCGCCATACTCGATCTGCAGGTCGATGCCCTTCAGGACTTCAACCGCCTCGTCGCCGATCGTGTAAGACTTCCTGACATCTTGCAATAGACACAGAGGCATATGGCTTCTGTTCATATCCTGGGCCAGGTCAGGTCTTGGAAGAGATGGGCAGGACAATCTTGGTCGCCACTTCATCCCCCTCTTTGGCACCCGACAGGATCTCTGTGGTGTCTTCCCCCCGAAGCCCGGTCTTCAGTTCCAGTTTCTCGACCCGGTTCGGTCCGACTACCTTGTAGACGATTTGCTTGCCCTCTTCGAACTTGATCGCCGCATTGGGGGCCGTGAGAACGCCCTTTTTCTCTTCAAAAATGACCTTCACGTGGGTGGTCATCTCCGGCCTCAGGAACGCTGCATCCTCAGCCCGAATACCCATAATGGCCAGGTAGTAGACGATATTGTCCTTGGTCTGCGGCTGCGGGTAGATCTTGTCGATTGTTCCGTGAAAGGTCCGGTCCGGAAAGGTGTCGACGTAAAACTCGACCCGCTGCCCGATTTCCGTCTTGCCGATGTTGGTCTCATCCACATAGATCTGCAGGTCGAGGCGGGTTGGGTCCTGAATGGTAACGAGATTGGCCACCTGAAGGCCGGCAACGATGGTTTCACCCTGCTGCAGCGTGACATCGGAAACCACCCCGTCGATGGGTGCATAGATCCTCGTATACGAAAGCGTTACCTCGAGCTCCTTTATCTGAGCGGAAATCTCTTCGATTTTGGCCTTCGTGATCTCCACCGTGGTTCGATACTCGTGCTGCAGCTTGCTCAAAACCGCCTCCGACGCCTTGAACTGGTTCTCCGCCTTGTCCACGGCATCGGGTGTGGTGTATTCGGACTTGAGCAATTCCTTTTCGCGGGTTCGATTGATCCGGGCGTAATCGAGATTGGCCTGAGCTTCCTTGATCCGCTGAGGATAGGTCAGCTCCACCTGAGTCAGGGTCTTTCTTTCGCCTTCGAGAGCGGCCTTCTGGCGTTGAATCTTTTCCAGGATATCCCGGTCGTCGATGAATGCGATGAGATCTCCCTTCTTGACGAGATCGCCGATTTTTACATTCATTTGGACGATCGTTCCCGTTGCGCGGGACCCGATCTTTACCACGGCGCCCACCTGTGATTTGATGATCCCGGTTTCAACCAGAACTCCCCGGATATCCCCCCGTTCGACCCTTGCCGTCTCGATGACCTTCACCTCTGCTGCGGGAAAGAGCTTCCGATAAGCCACAAAAGCACAGACAGCCATTACAGCCACAGCGATCACTATGAACCATCGTTTTTTCACGGCTATCCTTCCTAAGGCGCGGTCACGGCAGCAGAAGCTCCAGTTTTTCAACGCCCGAGGCCCGCTCGAGCAAGGCCTTTGAAAGCATCAGCCTGAGCCTGGAGAGCGTCTGCTGCTCCTGTGCCCGCGCCAGGGCGCTCTCCGCCGTAACAAGCGACAGGATGTCGCCCTTGCCGACCTTATACTCCCCAAATGCCTGATCATAGTTCTGAGCGGCGCTACGATACTGTTCCTCCGCCACGACAACGTCCTTCGTTGCCGTCATAAAATCTTCGTGAGCCTTGGCCACATCGAGCAAAATCTGCCGGACCATCTCGTTCAGGTTTTCCTCGGAGGCCTTGATATCGATTTGAGCGGACCTGGTCTTGTACAGCTTCCCGAGCTCGAAGATGTTCCAGGTGGCGTAGATGCCGATGGATTGGTCCGTATCGTTCGGAAGCGTCCCGTAGAGGCCTCCGTCGATCCTCGAGTAGGAACCGCTAGC
Organism: uncultured Syntrophobacteraceae bacterium; assembly: GCA_964441945.1. Taxonomy (GTDB): domain Bacteria; phylum Desulfobacterota; class Syntrophobacteria; order Syntrophobacterales; family Syntrophobacteraceae; genus JADGQM01. The sequence continues at coordinate 2,939 of CAYTWB010000090.1, read as the reverse complement.
CGAAACCACGGGATAAAAGGCGCTGGTCTGCAGGGTAACATTGTTTTTGGTGATCTTTATGGCATTTTCCGCCCGTTTGAGTTCAGGTCTTGCCATGGCCGCATTCGAGAGGGTAGTGCGATCAGGCGCCCCATGCCGGACATCCAGCGTGCCCTGAAGGTCGTAGGGGGCATCGAGCGTTCTTCCGATCAGAGAGTTCAATTCGGTGAGCCCTTTGGAAAGATCGCCTTCGGCCTGCACGAGATTGTATCTCGCCTGTTCGCGTCGCACGGAAGCCTGGAGAACGTCGGAGAGTTTGGCGACACCGAGCCGGTGCCGACCGTGGGCGACTTCGTAATCCTTTTGCGCATCACGGAGCTGGGTCTTTCGTTCCTCAACGATGTCCTTCCGCGCCAGGGTACTGTAAAAGGCCGATTTGACATTGAATTCGAGCTGGAGGGTTTCGGTTGCGAAGTCATCCCTGGTGATGTCCCGGTTCGCCTCGGCAATATTGCGGCTGGCGCTTCGTTTGCCGCCGTCGAAAAGGGTGTAGGAAAGGGCAATATCATAGGTCCTCTGGTCGTAGTCGCCGAGGGTTGTGTCGTTCCATGCCTGGGCGCCGTTGGCGTCGAGGCTCGGGAAATAGGGAGAAAGGGACGCCTTGTAGAGGGCATCGGATGATTGGACCCGGTATCTCGATGCCTTGAGCGAGGGGATATTCTCCCTGGCCATGGCGATGGCAGTGTCCAGGTCCAGCGCAAGGGATCGGCAGGGCAGAGCGGTCAGCAGAAGGATGGCGCAAAGGCCGGCAAAGACTCCGGCATGGGTCAGATGTGGCCGAAACATCCGGCATCTCCATTCGATGACAGGTGACCAGCTATTGGCCGGGTGCTGGCGGCCGGCCGCACAGGCATGAGTTTGCTCACTTGCCTTCCGTTATCCCGTTCGCAGCGAAGCGACAATACTCATGCGCGCTGCCCGGAAAGCAGGTAAAATGCCTCCGATGAGGCCCATTACCAGAGCGAATCCCAGGGCGTCAAGGACTATAGACCGGGTTAAGGTGAACCGGAAAGATAAATCGGAGAAAGTCTGCCAGTTCATGGTGGAAAAGGTGAGCTGATCCATGAACGAGGCGGCAAGGATTCCAAGCAATCCGCCGATGAGACCCAGGAAGAGCGACTCCATCAAAAATGCGCTCAAGATGGTCCCCCGCTTGAACCCGAGCGCGCGCAGGGTGCCGATTTCCGAAACGCGGCTGGAAACCGCCGCATACATGGTGACCATCGAACCGATGACGGCTCCGAGACCGAAGATGAGAGTCAATGTGATGCCGAGAATCCGGATGAAGTTGGCCATGAGCCGCGACTGGGCTGCATAGTATTCCGTTTCCCTCTGGGCTTCGACGGTCAGGCGCGGGTCTTTGAGGACCCGCTCACGCAGCGATGAAAAGGCGGATGAATCGATCAGCCTGCCGATGACTGACGAATAGACCGGCCGGCGAAAGGAGTTCATAACCAGCCTGGCATCCCCCCATATTTCCGATTCAAAGCCGTTGCCGCCTGAATCCATAATGCCTACGACGGTCCACGTTCTCATCCCGAAGGTGATCGTTTCTCCCAGCCCTCCAATGGCGAACCGCCGGGCAATGCTTTTACCCACGACAATTTCCGCAGCCCCGGAATGGAAAGAACGTCCTTCACTGATGCGCAGTTGAGGCCTCAGGGCAAAGGATGTGCGGGGATCCACGCCGCGCAGGGTGATATTGGCCACGCTCCCGTCGCTTTTTCTGCCAAGAGAGATCAAGACCACGACTTCTCGTGCCGCAAACCTTTGCCCGTCGTCGCCGGCCTTGATTTCTGGCTGATTTTCCAGGATCCCCGCTTCGATCCGGTCGACGACACTCTGCACCTCCGCCTCCGCTGAGCGGCGAATAAAAACCGCATTGTCCCTGCTCCCGGTGCTCACCAGCGTCTTTTCCAGGCCCAACGCCAGCATCAGCACGGCCGCAAAGACGAAGACAACCAGGCCCATACCACCGGCGGTGAGCAGGGTCGTGAGACGACGTACCCAGAGGTTTCGGTAACTGTATCGAGCAAGGATGAACATGCCGGTGTCTCAATGCTTGAGCCGTCGTAAAACCCCGGCAAGCTGTTCCCGGTCTTCCTCGGAGAAGATCTTCTGCCCATCCGCCGCCTTGGGAGGTTTTGTTTCGAACTGGTCGAGCAGGGATACAAGGAGACTTTCAGCCTCAGTCTTTTCGCTTTTCACCGGGGCCTCGATCGAGGGGGGTACTGAGGAAAAAACGGCTCGGCTGAGCGGGCTCGGCTGCAGGGTCCGGCTGATATCGCGGAGGCCCTCGGCCCGTTCCAAATCGCCCGCTCTTTCCGCCATGGATGCCAGAAGTTTGAAGGCCAATGCATTTTGACGGACCTGCGCTTCAGCTTCCATGAGCAGCTTTTCTGCTTCCTCGAGCTCCCCGAGTTCTTTCAGGGACCAGCCGAGCAGCACATGGCCGCGCAGGTGTTTTGGGTGAAATATGAGGCCCTGCCGGCAGACTCTGACAGCTTCTGCCCACAATCCACGGGAACAGAATTCCTCGGCGAGGAGTTCGAACACCCTGGACCCGGGATCTAGCTTTAGCATCTCTTCGTATTGTTGGATACGATCCATGAATCCACCTCCCAACTGACAAAGGGACAGGACGTTGCAGCGATCCTGGAGGCTGTCGGAGAATCCAAAATCACGCTTCCCCTTGTACCCTCACACCGACCGCCAATGTTGGTGAATTAGGGTTTCAGCCCACCTGCCTCGATCTTATTTCACCAAGATTGACCTCAACCCTCTCCCTCGTGGGAGAGGGAATAATCGGACAGGCTCTTGCTACAGCCCCGCGCAATAAAGTGACCATAACCCTGGCCGTCATTCCGGCATGCTTCTGGCCGGAATCCAGAAACGCTTCC
>CAYTWB010000089.1:0-14906 GCA_964441945.1 uncultured Syntrophobacteraceae bacterium | reverse complement strand
AAAGGGATCAAAGCGCTTATCGAAACGCTCGGTGAGGTTCAAGCGGAGAGATTCATCTCTCTCATAATGCGCGAGCCGTTTGATTACACCAAATGGCAAAGATCGCTCTTCGAGGACAAAACGGTGGAGGAAATCAGCAGCGCGGCCATGCGTTTGCGAAGGAATGAGGAGCGGCTCCCCTGATGTCAAGCGAAACCTCGAACGGGTTCCGCTTCAACGAGAAGTATCTCTCCCAGATCCCGGCCTTGCAGCAACTCATCAACCTCGGGTTCGAGTACCTGACACCCGGAAAGGCCCTGGCCGAGCGCCAGGGCAAGGCCGGAAACGTCCTCCTGGAACGGATTCTGCGCAAGCAGCTCAAGGCGATCAACCGTATCCAATACAAGGGACAGGAATACCTTTTCAGCGAGGAGAACATCCAGTCCGCCATCCAGAAGCTCAAGAACGTCAAGTACGACGGCCTGCAGAAAACCAACGAAGCCGTCTACGACCTGCTCACCCTGGGAACAGCCCTGGAACAGAACATCGAGGGCGATTCCAGGAGCTTCAATTTGCGCTACATCGACTGGCAGAACTGGGGCCACAACCGGTTCCATGTCACGGCCGAGCTCCCCGTGGAAAGGACCCGGAGCACCGAAACCGCCCGGCCGGATATCGTGCTGTTTGTGAATGGCATCCCCTTCGCCGTGATCGAGTGCAAATCGCCCAATGTCGAGCTGGAACAGGGCATCAGCCAATGCATCCGAAACCAGCGGGATGAGTATATCCCCAGGCTTTTTACCTATGTGCAACTGGTGATGGCTTTGAACAAGAACGCTGCCCAGTTCGCCACGGTCGGCACTGCGGCGAAGTTTTGGAGCGTATGGCAGGAGCGGCATGACCATGGGCGCGGCCTTGCCGCATCTGTTCATAAGCCTCTTGACGACGAAGTGAAAGCCGCCCTCTTTTCCGGAGATTTTTCCTCGGCACGGAAGTTTTTCGCTGCCCTTGAGGCGCAAGGGAATCGTGAACTAATGGAGCAAGATCGAGCTATCTACAGCCTCTGCCGACCGGAGCGGCTGCTGGAGCTCGCCTACAAGTTCACCCTCTTCGATGGCGGTATCAAGAAGATCGCACGGTATCAGCAGTACTTCGTGGTGAAATCGACGCTGGAGCGCGTCAAGCAGAGGGACGCTCACGGGAGGCGCAAGGGCGGAATCATCTGGCACACTCAGGGATCGGGCAAATCGCTCACCATGGTCTGGCTTGCCCGCAACCTGGCCCTCGACGCGAGCATTCTCAACCCACGCATTGTCCTGGTAACCGACCGGGTGGATCTGGATAAGCAGCTGGGCAATACCTTTGCCGCCTGCGGGCTTGATCCCCGGCGGGCCAAGACGGGGCGGGATCTGATCGAGCTCGTTTCCGAGAAGAAAGCGACCATCGTCACCACGCTCATCCACAAATTCGACAAGGCCCTGAATGCCAAAAAGCACCTGGATGAGTCCATCGACATCTTCACCCTCATCGACGAGAGTCATCGCACGAACTTCGGCTCCTTTGCGGCGAGAATGCGCCAGATGTTCCCCAAGGCCTGCTACCTGGGCTTCACCGGGACGCCGCTGCTGAAAAAGGAAAAGAACAGTTTTGCGAAATTCGGCGGGTTGATCGACCCTCATTACTCGATCCAGCAGGCGGTAAAAGACGGGGCCGTGGTCCCCCTCCTCTACGAGGGCCGGCATGTAGAGATGGAGCAGAACCGGGCGGCCATCGATCTCTGGTTCGAGCGCCACACCCAGGGCCTTACCCCCGAGCAGAAGGCCGACCTCAAGAGGAAATACGCGCGCGCCGAGATGCTGAACAAGGCGGACCAGGTGATCTACATGCGCGCCTTTGATGTGAGCGAACATTTCCGCTCCAACTGGAAGGGCACCGGTTTCAAGGCGCAGCTGGTGGCACCGGGAAAGCAGGCGGCCTTGAAATATCAGGAGTACCTCGATGAGATTGGTTTTGTTTCCTCCGAGGTGATCATCTCCCCGCCGGATGCCCGGGAAGGCTACGAAGAGGTGGACGGCGAGTCCCCTGATGAAGTCGTGAAGTTCTGGCAGAAAATGATGAAGCGTTACGGCTCCGAGGAGGAGTACAACAAGCAGATCATCAACCAGTTCAAGTACGGCAGCCACCCGGAGGTTTTGATTGTTGTCGATAAGCTGATCACGGGCTTTGATGCGCCGCGCAATACCGTTCTCTATCTTTGCCGTCTCCTGCGCGAGCACACCCTGCTGCAGGCCATCGCCCGTGTCAATCGCCTCTACGCCGATGAGGATACGGGGGCGGTCAAGGAGTTCGGCTACATCGTGGATTACGCCAGTGTCCTCGGTGAGCTGGATCAGGCCCTGACCATGTATGCAGAGGCCGGGCTCACCGGTTTTGAGGAGGAGGACCTTGCGGGCACACTTGCTTCCATCCAGGAGGAGGTAGGGAAACTGCCGCAGCGGCATTCGGATCTTTGGGACCTCTTCAAGGAAGTCAAAAACCGGCAGGATGAGGAAGCCTACGAGGTGCTCCTCGGCAATGATGCGCTGCGGGAGCTCTTCTACGAGCGGCTGGCGGAGTATGGCAAAACCCTCGGGATCGCCCTTTCATCCGAACAGTTCATTATGAGCGTTCACGAAGCCAGGTTCATGCAATACAAGAATGACCTCAAGCGCTTCCAGAAGCTCAAAGCGGCGGTGAAGCTGCGCTATGCCGAGTCCATCGACTACCGCGACTATGAACCCAAGATCAAGAAGCTTCTGGACACTCATATTCAGGCCGACGAAGTGATCCAGCTTAACGAACCGGTGAACATCTTCGATGACAAGATGTTCGAGGAAGTCAAAGAAAACCGGGGAGTCTATGTCTCCAGGACAACAGCGGCGAAAGCTGATACCATCGCTCATGCGACCAGGAAAGCCATCACGGAAAAGATGGAAGAAGACCCGGCGCTCTACGAGAAATTTTCCAGGCTGATTCAGCAGGCCATCGACGACTTCAAAGCGAAGCGGATCTCCGACCTCGAGTATCTGAAAAGGGTCACGGAAATCCGCAGCAAGGTGGTCCACCGGATTCATGAGGAAGTGCCGGAGAAACTTGCGGGAAAAGACGATGCTACGGCGTTCTATGGAGTTCTCAAACCCTTTTTTCAAGGACACGAGTTAGACTCGGAAAGCTGTGATGAGCTTTCCGCGGATACCGCCCTCGCCATTTGCGGCATTCTGCTGCGTCATTGGAAAGTGCATTTCTGGGACGACTACGATGCCCAGAAGCGGGTCATGAACGATATCGACGATTACCTCTACGACGAAATCAAGGGTGGGCGCGGCATTGCGCTGAGCGTTGAGCAGATGGACGGGATCATCGAGCACTCCATGCAGCTCGCCAGACACAGGATGCCGGCATGAGCGGCTATAACGGCTCTGTTCCCTATGGCAAACTGAACATAGCCTTCAATGTGGTTTACAGCAGCCGGCGGACGATGGAGATCTCCGTCCACCCCGACGGTCGAGTAACCGTGAAAGCCCCGATGGGCTCCCCGCCGGAAGCGATTGAACGGCTGCTGCAAAGACGCGGCGGGTGGATCAAACGGCAGATGGATTTCTTCAGCCAGTTCGAACCTCGAACTCCAGCCCGCTCGTATGTCGGAGGTGAAACCCACCGCTACCTCGGGCGTCATTACCGGCTAAAGCTCCAGGCCGGTGAAATGAATGCGGTGAAGCTCGCGCGGGGATTCTTTCAGATCACCTGCAAAGGCGCGGTCGAACCGGAAAAGGTCAAGAAGCTGCTCAATGGCTGGTATTTGAGAAGAGCAAGAGCCAGGTTCCTGGAGAGTCTCGATCGCTGTTTTACCGGTTTTGAATCCATGGGACTCCAATGTCCCGCACTCAAGATTCGACGAATGCGCACGCGATGGGGCAGCCTTTCGCACAGAGGAACCCTGACGCTCAACATAGCCCTCATCCAGACGCCTAGTGAATGCCTCGACTACGTGATCACCCATGAACTTTGCCACCTGCTGCATCGCAATCACGGGCCGAAGTTCTACAGGCTCCTGGAAGAGCTCATGCCCGACTGGGCGAAGAGAAAGCAGAAGCTGGAGGCAGCGTTGGTCTAAGCCCCCACTGGTACAGCTGGGCGCAAGTCCCCGGCCAGTTCAACCGGCGTGTGCGCCGCTGTTGTATGGGCGACCGGCCGGTCGCCCATACCGTTTACCACTCAATGGCTTCATGTTCAAGAATCATTGGATGGGGAAAAGAACGGTTGGGAAAATGGTGAGGAAACAAGAAGATAGAATAAACGGTTGCGGGGAAGTGTAGTCACTATGCCCGAAGTCGGCGTTAAGCTGGAGAAGGCTCTTCCCAGTCTTCGATCTTGAGACCACGAACCCTTTGGAATTCGCCGGTATTATGGGTAATCAGGACTGCTTTGTTGGCCAGAGCGATGGATGCGCTCAGTAGATCGTTAGGACCGATGGGGGTTCCGGAAGCCGCCAGTTTGGCCCGAATCTTCCCATAGATCTAAGCAGCACGATCGTCAAAAGGAAGCGATGTGTAGATCTAGAAAAGGCTTTCGAGAAGGGCGAGATTTTCTCTCTTGCGGCTGCTCCTATGCGCACCGAAATAGAGTTCCGCTTTCACGACGGCGCAAAGCCGAATCTCTTCAGGCTTCGGCCTACGAAAGCGCTCCTTGACAGGCGTCTCTCCTGGGTTCAGCAGCTTTATCCATACATTCGTATCGGGAACAATGATCACTTCAGAGGCTCCCGACTTTCATATTCGCCCTGCTCCGGCCGGACCAGAGGTTTTCCCTTCCATGCGCCGATGAAGTCTTCAATCGGGTTCTTGCCCTTGCAGGGTCCCGGAGAGGTTGCGGGGACATCATCCAGCGGCAACAGAATGACTTCAACACGACGATTCTTCAGAGCATCCGGAACACGGATGACCTTCGGAAGATTTTCATATATCTTTCTTACCGTCTGCACAACATGTCTCCTTGCTGGCCAGGATGCGATTCGGCCACTATTCGGTCGCCCTTGAATCGAGGTATCGCTTGAGATTTATCTTACCATATTCCACCCTGTTTCTGGAAAACAAACGTTGGCTGAAACGGTTACTGCTATGCGAAGACTTCATCCTCCCCCGATGGGCGGTTCGGACTGGCTCATCACGGGAGGATAAAGATCAATTTCAATGGGCACATTCTGGTCTATCACCGTCCGATGCAATGCTCTGGTGGTTGACAAGGCTGGCAAGGAGTTTCTGGAATTGATCCAGCTTGGACGGATTCTGACGACACTGCGTGAGCAGAGCGAGCTGCTCCTGTAGGTTGGCAAGATCGAGTTGATCGAGCGAGGCGGCCTGGTACCTGTTGCCGGCGTAAAGCCAGTAGGCGGGCTGGAGGTCGCCCAAATCCAGCTGCCGGATCAGGCTTTCGATTTGCCGCAGCATTTCAGCTTTGGGATCGGTCCCGGAATTGAGCCATTGGAGAAGTCTTCTGCCGGTTTCCTCACTGGGAGTGAGGTATTGCCCGTCGAAGATCCCCGTCCGGTCCTTGGTCGAGGATGCGATGTGACTGTCTATGGAAAGATCGAGGACGACCGTAAACTCATAGTCGAGGCCCTCGCGCTGAACGAAGGCCAGGCCTAGTTTGGTCACCTTCGCCTTCTTCCGTTCCTCTTGAATGACCTCATAGGCGGTTTTGGTTCGAAGCGTGGCAATGATATGGCAGGAGCTCTTGAGGATGCTGTCCACCAGTTCGTTGTGCTTGGGAGTTGCTTCCCGCCAGGCGGTGAAGTCGTTGTTGTTCCTGCTCGATTTGGCGATCCGGTCCTTGATGTCGAGGATCCCACCGACTCCGGCCCAGGCGTGAGAGAGCGAATCGATGATGAGAACGTTGTAGCCAGCCTCTTCCGCCGCCTTGATCCGGTCGATGTAGGCCTGCGGGTCGAACGGGCCGTCGATGGGCGAGACATCATACTCATAAAGATGCGAGTAAAGCTCGCCGGAGCGCCTCTCCGTATCGATCATGGCGACCGGCCCCCCGATGCCTTTGGCGATGAGAAGGGCCGAGTAGGTTTTCCCCGAGCCGGACGGGCCGGCCAGGGCGAGTCTGAGTTTAGCTTGCTTGCGCTGTGCTTTCCGAAACATGGTTGAACTCCTTTTTTTTTAGGCGATGGGCGATAGGCTATAGGCTATGGGTAAGAGGCTATAGGGTATGGGCTATGGGTTTTTGGCTATGGGCAATAGGCGGGGCAGTGAGGCTGAGAGTTGAGACGGGACAGGCTGAGTCAATAGCACCCGCGGCGCCCTGTCTATAGCCCATTGCCCATCGCCTTTCTCCTATAGCCTTTCTCCTATAGCCTTTGGCCTATAGCCTTTGGCCTTGTCTTGTTCGTATTGGTTGCAGAATTGGTTGACAGAACAAAAGTAGTTACAGCGAATGGGTTCGGCCGGACGGTGTTCGAGGTAGGAGCCCTGAATGCTGACGGCCGCCATCTCGGCTTCGATCTGGCTGTTGTACAAGCGGACGGCGGTTTTGCGACCCTTTTTCATCACTGCGAACTTCTCCGCGCGTCGCCATTGCTCATCGGGAGAACATGGCGGCAGGAGATCGGAGGGCAGCGCCTCGGCTTCCTGGTGGAGGTTCACGCGCTGTGTCAGGTATTGCATGGCCTCAGTATCCGACCAGAGGGGTACGGTGAAGAGCTGCACGGGTGGGGGATAGCTTTCCTTCCGCTCGGCTTCCATTCTTCGCCAGTCTCGATAGAGGGCAACGATCTGGGCGCGATGGACCTCGAAGCCGTGATGGCGCCAGAGATGGGCGTAAAGATTCAGCTGGGCGGCCCACTCGGGCTTGATGTCAAAGTTGCTCACATAGACCGAGGTGAACTTGTAGTCCCGAAGGAGATATTCGCCGTTCCCGCGGTGCTTGTAGAGGTCGGTTGCCCCGGTCACCTTCCAGCCGTCAACCTGAATGGAGAGGCGTTCTTCATGGAAGGCCTCGAAGTCGTCCGCCCGCTCCAGAATGCCGTGAGCGACCTGACCATAGAGCGCAAAGAGCCGCTCGCTCACGTCCTGAACGACCTCATCGGCGTGCCGCTTCTGCAATTGATGGATGCGCGGCGGGTTGATGAGGGCCGTCACGCTGATCCGACCGTCATGGAAGTATGGGTCCCGGACGATGGCGGAAACGATTTCGCTTGGTATGTGGTACTTGTTGGTGAATGGCATTGCTAAAATCCTCTTTTTAGGCGATGGGCGATGGGCTATAGGCGATGGGCTGAGCGTGGGGCAGTTGGGTGATGAAATGGGAAATCAAGAAAGAAGGAAGTGAGCCGATAACCTATCACCTCTCACCTATGTTCTCTCCTCCATCCCCCCATAGCCCATAGCCTATAGCCCATCGCCTTTTTCCGATTCAGACAGCCAGGCGGAGTTTGCGTCGTGGCAGGTCGGTAATGGATTCGTCTAGGACGCTCTTGACCTTGGTCATTTCGTCCGCGATCCGACGCTTGAGCCAGCTGTTTTCGCGGATCTCGTCGGGATCGACTTCATGGAGGACCGAGCGCGCCTGCTCGACCAGCCCGGCCAGCTGGTCATCCTGAAAGAGGTTCCGGCCATTGAAGGAATCGAGGAAGGCCCGAACCTTTGCCAGCATGCAGTTCTTGAAGATCTTCGGTTTTCCCTCGGGGTCATGGGTGAGCCGTTCGACCAGGTGGTTGACGCACCCGGCAAATTCCTGCCGGAGGACCGCCGTGGCCAGCTCCCGGGTCTCCTCCATCATGGCCTCGAACTTGGCCAGCTCCCGCTCATAGATCTCTGGGGTGAGAATCCGGTACTTGCCGGGGGTCTCCAGGGCGAGGTAGCGCCATTCGAAGCCGAACTTGTCACGAATAGCCACCGGGTAGTCAAGATCGCTGAAAAGCTCGGCAAGGCTTTGCCGGGCCAGTTCCCTGGCTTTTTCATAGCCCTCGATAAAGCGCTCCACTTCCTGCTGAAAGTCGGATTGGTGCCGGCCGAGGACCTCTTCAACGGCTGCAAGCTGTTCTTTGGGCACCAGCGTGAGGCCGGTTATGGGAAAAAGGAGAGCGTTTCGCTCCAGGTCTTTCCTGGCGCGGCTGATGACGGCCCGGATGGGGTTTAGGGTTTCTGGGTTGACGAGATACTTTCTGCCTTTGAGCCAGTCGCTGCTGCCGATCCGCTCCATAACGGCGGCATCGAGTATCCGGGAGCCCTGCCAACACGAAGTAGTCAGCTGAACCAGGCAGGCCTTCTGAAAGATGTTCTCATCCATGGTCTTGTCCTTGCTCTGACGACGCGATCAGCACTGCCAAAACGCGCATTGACCTCTCCGGAGGGGTCCCACTACGTCCGAGGGGCATATAGTAAAAAATCGCCCAGTGTGGGGAGGTAAAATTCGCAAAAACGGGGGTGTTGGAGGGGGACCTTGGCTACCCACAGAGGTTGAGGTGTTTCTTCACGACTTCCTTTTGCCCCTGGCGCTGGTAGTAGGCGGGTGTGAGCTGCCGGGCGGTTTCCTTGCCAAGAAGATCTTTCAGGAAATGCGATTCGGCAACACAAGCTCGTCCGCTAAAACCCCTGGTTTCGATCTTCAGCTCGCCGTCGTCTGCGATATCGATCACGATCTGCTTCATGATGGCTCCTCATCTCGATGTTCAATTCGTTCTATACGGCGCTCCAGCCTGCGGATGAGTCCTTCCACTTCGGCAATCCAGCCGAGGAGGTAGGCATCCCGGTGACGCTGGATCATGGTGTCCCAGATCTCCCAGAACCGTTTGCCGAAATAGGCACGACGGATCGAGACCAGGTCCTCGACAGGCTCCGGCACCTTGAATTGTTTGTCCATGCTGCACCTCCTTTTGATGATTGGAGATGGGTGGTCAATAACCAACCGCTGACCACTAGCCACTGGTCACTAGCCACTAACCACTGACGGTAAGCACCAGGCGGACACCATTTTGGGTCCCGGATTCGGTCATGCGGTAACCTTTACGTAGGGCTTCCCGTCGGGTGCGCTCGATGGCGTAGGCCTGTTTGAGTCTTCCGGCGTTGCGGCCAAGAACGCGCTCAAGCCCCCCTTCGTCCCAGAAGTCCCAGAGCAGGAGGTACTTACTGCCTCGCTTGAGGACCCCGACCTCATAGTCGGCACCCGGTACATGGATCGCGTGGTCGCATTGGCCGAGGTCCTGAACGCTGATTCCTTCGGGCAGGGGATGATCGCCCAGGTATTCCCCGTACCACTCATAGAGGCGTTGGCCACAGCGAAACTCCAGGCCGAGGCGCCGGCAGGCGGCCTTGAGCGCATCCAGATCATTGATTTGCAGTTCGATTTTTGCAACGTGTGACATGCTTCCCTCCACAAGAAAGGCGATAGGCTATGGGCTATAGGCTATGGGCTATGGGCTATGGGCTATGGGCTATGGGTTGCGGGTTTTCCCACCTATGCTCGAGCTCTTTGCCATTGCCATTGCCATTGCCCATCACCTATCACCCATTGCCTATTGCCGATCGCCTATTGCCCATTGCCTAGAGCCTATCGCCTGCTTTCCACCGGATTGACCACCCCTTGGTCGTAGGTCCTCTTGGGGATGATGGCCCAGTGGCCCGGGTAGTACTTCCGCATGAAGGCCTTGGCGTCCTCGAGGTTTCTCGCTTCAACGATTCTCAGCCCGCAGGCGGGGGGTTCATACCTGCCGGGCACGAGAATTTGGCGAAGATCGAACGCAACGAAAATCATGAAATGTCCTCCTTTTGATGTTGTTGTCGCTCCTGGATACGCCTGTCGAATTCGGCAAAACTGGATTGCCGGTAGCTTCGGAAGTGTTCGGTCAGATAGACCTCGCAGAGGGCTCTGATGTGATGTCTCAGCGGGATCTTGTGGATCGTGAGGTGTCCTTCCAGCAGCCCGAAGGCACAAGCGGTGTTGGAACCGGGATACTTCATGGCCCGGCGGATAAGGGAGCGTGGGGGAATGAGATTGTGCATGGGACCTCCTTCTATCTCCAAAAGCACGACTGACAGACAGAAATCGGATCACAGCGAGGCTACGGCTTTGACGGCGGAAGAGGTTGGTCGAGCAAAGCGGGTGTTGATGGTGAGGACCTTTCTGCAAAGGACCAGGATGGAGAGGTAGACATCCGATGTTTCAGGATTGCAATGCTGCTCGGCGTCAATGATCTCTTCAAGAAGTCCTTCCAGGTCTTCGAGAAGACTTCGTTCCAACGGAGTCATTTTGGCCATGGGGTCCTCCTTATGCCAGTTTGACCTTCCGGATTTCGGTCGGGAGGGCTTCGGGAAGGTTTGCCGCCCGAGCTCGGGTCCTCGCCCACTCGCGGAGCGCGTTTACCTGGTCTTTCGCGGTCCGGGAGAGCGGGACGATGTTTTTCATCGCCCCATCGAGCCCGTCGAAGAGCGAATCCTTCGCGATCTGTTCGATTTCGGCGCCGGTGAATCCATCGAGGGCCATGACCGCCGCATCCTCGGGGATCGTTGAGCGGTACTTTCGGTTCATGATCCTGATGATCTCCCGCCGCTCGGTGATTGTAGGCAGGTCGACAAAGAATAGCGCATCGAAGCGCCCGGCACGAACGAACTCGGGAGGCAGCTGGCTGATGTTGTTGGCGGTGGCCATGACCAGGATCGGGGCACTGGTCTCCTGCATGAAGGTCAGGAAGTGGCCAAGCATCGAAGCCGTTGTGCCGGCATCGGTCTGCCCGCTCGATTGGCTCCCGGCGAAGGCCTTTTCGACCTCGTCGAGCCAGATGATCGCTTCTCCGAAGGCCTCGATCACCCGAGTGGCCTCGCGCATGCGCCGCTCGGATTCCCCGACCAGGGAATGCTTGAGCGCCCCGATATCGAGGCGGATGAGCGGCCAGCCCAAAAGCGAAGCCGTGGCCTTGCAGCTGAGTGACTTTCCTGTTCCTGGGATCCCGACAAGCAGGATCCCCTTGGGTCTTGGGAGATGCTCGTTCCCGGACTGAAAGGCCGCAGCCCGGTTCCGGATGTAGGCCTTGAGGTTCTCGATGCCGCCGACATCGGCAATATCCGCCGGTTCCCAGAATTCCATCAGCCCGCTTTTTCGAATCATCTGCCCCTTGACCTCGGCAATCACCCGGTGGCTGAACTTCCCTTCACGGACAAGAGAGAGCGCAAAGGCGGTTTCGGCTTCGAACTCCGTCAGCCCCCGCGCAGTTCTGGCGCTGGCCAGGTCGGTTTCAACCCGCAATTCCTTGCCTTCACGGTCGAGGACACTGGCTCCCCTGGCAAGATCTTCCTGCATGAGAAAGAGCTCCGATTCGTTTGGGAGCGGCAGATCGATGACGTGGAAGAGCTTCTCGATTTCCGGCCGTAGCTGCGCCAACGGCGCGATCATGACCAGGCTGCAGCCCTGGGCCTTCCAGGCGAGAACCCCGTTCTGGATGGCCTGAACGACTTCGGGAATTTCCAGGAAAAGATGCAGGTTGTGCGCAAGGAGCACGGTATCCCGTTTTCTATCGAGCCAGTTCACGGCTTCGACCGGGTCTCTGATTTCATCGACAGGCTTGGGCTTTCCCGCCTCACGAAAGCCTTTCAGACAATCCCAGGCGAAAAAATTCCAGCCGTCGCAGACAGCAGCCTCTTCCGCGCAATGAGGTTCCTGGGTGAGCAGACAGATGGCCGGATATCCGGCCCTAAGATATGGACTCAACATGGTTCACCTTTCTGTTGAAGGGGCACTGCTTACAGATGCTTCGATCTTTGCAATGAGGGCAGACATGGGCGGGGTTGGCATGGGCGGCCATGACCTGCATCAACCGGGTGAGGGTTGTGGTCATCGGCTTTCCAATTGCCCACGCCAGACGGCGCAAAATGGCGGATTCCTCCGGGGAGAGTTGAGGCGTGTAGGCCATGGTTCGATTCCTCCTGAGGATAAAGTGGTGGCGGGCCAGACCGGGGCTGGATGGCCCCAGTGGTGCAAAAGCCGCCACCACCGGGGTGATTCCGCGACATGGTTCGGCGCAGGTATTGTTCAAAACGGAATGTCGGCAGCTGGATCAAAGGAAGGATCGGGATCGGGAGGGCCTTGATTCGACCTGCCATGCGATTGCCTCTGCGCCGGCGGCGGCTGGTTTTGCGGCTGCCGGGGAGCGGGCTCTTGAGCATCGCTGACCTGCTGGTTCGAGTTGCCGTTTCCGCCGATGAGCTCGAGCTGATTGATCCTGATTTCAACCGCGCTCCGATTGTTCCCCTGATCATCGTGCCAGGTGCGCTGAACGAGCTGGCCCGAGATACCGACTTTGGAGCCCTTCCTCAGGTATTCGCCCGCGACCTCCGCGGTCCGCCCGAAAGCGGTCGCTCGAAACCAGTGGGTGCGCTTCTGAGCTTCGCCGTTACCGTCCTTGTAGTGTTCCGAGACTGCGATATTGAGGTTTGCGATGGCCAGGCCCTGCTGCGTGTAGCGCAGGTCCGGGTCCTGACCCAGGTTGCCGATGACCGATACCGTGTTGAGCATAGTGCCCTCCTGTCATAAGTTTTCTTCTACAGAGCCATCGCGCCCCTCTGGCTGCCCTTGCCGGGTCCTTCCCGTGGAGCGAGCTTCGTTCCAGGTGCTTCATGTCCGGTTTCTTGTTCTCTGTCCCAATAGCAAGCAAGAACGAGGAACCAAGAACCAAGAACGAAGAACCAGGAACGTTTCCACATCCCGGCTTTCGGCGGCGGGGAGCTCAACCTCCGGTCGCTCTAGCCGCACAACTCGCGCCGAAGGGAGGGTACGCAATCGCATAAACTGGTTCACAATCGATAGACGATGATTGAATTTCAATCGAAAAGCGAATATCGAACCGCAGAATATCGAAGGAAAACCGGCCCACTTCATCATTGGAAATTCCTTGTTCGATATTCGATATTCGCTTTTGTTCTTCCCCTCAAGGAACCTCCCGGACAACGATCTGGTCGCCCTCATCGGAGACGGTCCCGGTTACGCGCCGGGCTCGACCGACTGGAAGCCTCACGGTGGAGAGGAATCGAACGCGGTGATTGATGTGGGCAAAGAGCCCATCCGGAGCGTCAACAACCGTCTGAGGGGTGAAGGCAAAGGTCACCGTCCGTCCTTTGAAGACCTCGGGAGCGTTGGCAAAAACCCTGGCTTCGAGGCCCTGGATGTAGGAATCCGCCGATTCCGAGAAGTCCTTGTAGGCGAGAAACGCCACGGGCTGGATCCAGCCGAGAGAGTAGTTGATCGCTTTCAGCATCGTGTTGGCGTCGCGCATGCGATCACAACCGAAGCGAACCAGCTCCCAGTCTTTGGCGTCCTGGGCCGGCCAGGTCCCGAACATCGCCGTTTGAAGCGATTCCTCAAGCACAAAGAGCGAGAAGGTGACCAGGCCGGTCACTGAGATGTAGATGGCGAGGACCGAAAAAATGGTCTTTCCTCTCCTCTCGATCCTCAGCCGGGTCAGGCGGAGCCTCCCGGTCATTTGATCACCTTGCGGAGCGTGTAGGTCATGTCGCCATTGACCGATCTTTTCGAAACAATGGCCTTGAAGGGTTCACCCGCGGTGACCTTGGCGGCTTCATCTTTCGCGGGTCCCATGGCAAAGACCGGGGTTTCAGCCGTGTAGGCGACGCCGCTCAGAGTTCTCTCTTCCTGGATGAAAATGACGGTGAAGGGATTCCCGTTCTTGTCGATCTTGTCCGCCAGGACCTTGTTTGCCCTGGTATTGATCAAGACATCCTCGGCCAGGGCGATAGCCGGAATGAGCATGGAGATGACCAGTGCGAGTGCGGTGATTCGTTTCATGGGTTTTCCTTTCTTGGTTCAATGTTCCTGGTTTGTGGTTTCTTCCTTCGTGGCTGACGGGTTTCCTATTGCGTCCTGGTCTTCCACCTCCTTCCGTTTTCGAGGTCTTCATAGAACTCCCGACACCAGTCGGGACGGGGTTGCCGTTGTCAGGTCTCCTTGAAAGTCAACCTGGGGGGCGATGGAGCGGGGAGAGGCTTGATTGACCCGGCCAGACGAAGAAGAGCGAGAATAACGACAAGCATGAGAACTACGGCGATTTGAGCATTCATAAGCAACCTCCTTTCACAAGAGACAGACAGAAACCAGATTCTTTTTGGCAGCGAGCAGGCCGTGACAGGACCAGTGTAATCAGCGTTGAATCTACTCTGAGATACCTTTGCCTGGCGGAAATGTGCCACCACCGATTCTGCTGAGTCGCGGAGCGCTCCGGGTGGCGGAAGACTCGCCACCACTTTTCGACCTGCGTGCCGAACTGGCGAAGTCGACTACTGTAGATTGGGGGAACACAAAAAAAGAGGGAGCCGGATGTCACAAAGCCATCCGGCTCTCTCGCTTCGGACTACGTGGCGGCTGAGCGCCTTGCTCCCCGGCCCCAGATGGACCTGGCGTAGAGAAGGCCGTAGATCCCGGTGCGTTCCCAGCGGGAAGCGACCTGGCGGGCAAGGCTTCTCCCGAGCAGAGGAGACAGCCTCGCATAGACGTGAAGAACATTCAGCTTGTGCTGAAGGTAGGCTCTCATGGCTGCCTCCTTTTAGCCAGACTGCATTCTCATGCCGCATCCTGACGTGATTCTTCGGAGGGTTGTGCAGCGGGGATCGTGAACTTCTCCTTTGCCTCGCGATATGCCGCCCAGATAGCCGACCATTCGTGGGAACGAAACGCCGGCCCCTTGATGAGGCCGCGCTGGAGTTTGTAGAGGTTGCGCCCAAGAGTGCCGAGCTGCGACTGGCCGGCAGAGCGGATGCGGTGGATGAAGTCGCGTGTTGCCCGGGACAAATGCAGCCGGGATTCCAGGTAGCGCTTCCGGATGTTGTATAGCTTTCAAGAAAATCATTTTGGTTTTTGATCATGCTGCCTTTTGGATACTG
>CAYTWB010000088.1:0-14950 GCA_964441945.1 uncultured Syntrophobacteraceae bacterium | reverse complement strand
ACCCTCCCCCAGATTCCCCGACCATGGGGGCAGGTGTGGGTAATTGTCAGCTTTGTCTAGCGCTATCTGCACCGCTCTAGGTTATTGTTGGATGACTCCTTACTCCAGGCTGACCGTGCCATCTCGAATTGTTCGGCGGTCATCGGCACCATCTCAATCCTTGCCTGGTGAAGGAGCAGGTCCAGTTCACGGCCACCGGACTCCCCTTTCTTTGCCTCGATCACAATCGCAGTCTCCAGGGCTGTATAGGTGCTGATGAGTCTCTTGGGATCTGCCGCTATCGCACAGGCAATTGTCTCCGCTTCCGGCTCCCCCAAGAGAATCGCGACCAGCGCCGAGGTGTCGATAACCATTACTGTGGCAGCCCCCTCTCATCATATCCCAGGACCTCCTCGGCACTGCGAGGATCAACTTCCGGCAATGCCCTGCAGCGGATGGATATTCTCATGATCTCCTCGGCCACATCGGTAGTCGTGCGTCGCCCCTTAAGGCGTTCAAGCCTCTCTTCCAATGCATGAATGATCGCCTCCGTAAGACTCTCTCCGCTTTCGGCGGCAACCTGTCGGGCAAGCTTCTCGGCTCGGGGATTTCTAATGCTGAGCAGCATCTGATTCTTCTAATGTGTATTGAAAACACACCTGAGCATATACACAGATAAGGATGCCCTCAAGAGGAAATCACTCGGAGCAAGCCAGTCACGAATTTCCATTCTGCAGGTCTGGAGCAAAAACGTCCGGTGCGGGAAGAGAGCTGTGATATAACCCTCGGAAACTATCTTTTGCCCCGACCAGCCCGCTTCAGGCCAAATCCGATGAGGCCGATCATGAACAGTGTCAAAGCCCCTCCAACCAGGCCTGCAACCGATGTCCCCGCACTGACGGCAGGCCAGGGTCCCTCTTCTGCATCCTGCCCATGACTCTTCGCTTCTCCCGGATTTACCGGCATCCCGCTTTCCGGCTGCTTCAAGCTGTAGTCCGGTAGGAAGGCCGTTTTCTCCTGAAGTGAAGCCAGGACCTGATGGAGTCCTTTCTCCGGAGTTTCGAGTTCTTCTTTTCCGGAAGTCTGTTTCATGGCCCATTCCAACCCGTCCGGGTTGGCCGAAGCAAACCAGGAAAGCATTCCCGCCGCAATCACTGCTACAACAAGGAATCCCGCAAGGAGACCTTTGATGCCGATCCGGCCGGTCGGTCCGGAGGTGGCCGACAGTTCCAGGATCTCCGGCCGCGCCTTCCACACGAATGTGACCACGGCGGCCGTGACCAGCCCTTCCACCACTCCGATGGCCAGATGGATGGGCTGCATCAAAAGCATGAAAGTCGTGAAAGGCAGTTCCGAAATACCGGAGAAGAAGGTTTCGAGGACCACCCCAAACGCCCCCAATTGAAGCCCCACAATGGCTGACACAAGCGATCCAACCAGAATACTCCGACGCGTGGTCGTCCGCTGCGTCCCGGCCAGCCTCCGGTAAATCAGCGGATAGGCGATGAAACAGGGAAAGAACCCGAGATTGAAGGCATTACACCCCAGGGCAAGAAAACCGCCATCGGCAAAAAACAATGCCTGGATGGTGAGGACGGAGGCCATGGTAATAAAGCCCGCATAGGGCCCCAAGAGAATGGCGAGGATCATCCCCCCTCCCAGATGGCCGCTCGAACCCGTGAAAGGAATCGTGAAGTTGATCATCTGGGCCGCGAAGATGAACGCCCCAAGCGCTCCCATAAGCGGCGTCCTGCTGTCATCCATATCCTCGTTGAGCTTCCTGACACTGTAGGCGGTGAGAGCCGCAGTGGCCACCCACATCGTCCCTCCGACAGTCGGGGAAATAAGCGCATCGGCCATGTGCATGGATAGGGTCCTCCCAATTCGGATGTTATCATATCTAAAACGCAAAGATCATGGACAATAACGGCGCTATCAGAGCGTCGACGTTTTTGCCCGCCACAGCAGGGGAAGAAAGCCATAAGGCACATCACCCTCTGCAGAGGACCAGAGCCTTCGTGGCTCAGACGTTTACCGGCGAGATGGTTGTGCGTCCCCGGGTTTCTTACCGCAGGTTTTTGGGATGTTTTTGATTATCCGTTCGTTGTCTAGAACAGGCCCGAAGGATCGTCAAGACAAAAGTTCACGGCTTTTGACGGTCTTCAAACCGGTCGGAGAGGGTGTCAAAAATGCCCTTCTGTCCCGTCGCCCCGGCGAAAGCCTCGGGGTCAAGGAAGTCACGAAAAACCTCTCCTAGAGGCCGTCTAAAAACACCCGCATACGTCATACCGGCGAAGGCCGGAATCCGGAAAGCCGCGTCATTCCTGGATTTCGGTTCCCGGCTTGAAACATGCCGGGACAAGCTTCACCGGCATGACGTTGAGGGCACCGTTAGCCAATTTTCAGACGGCTTCTTATGAAACTTCATGTTTGAAGTCAGCCACAGCGCAACCCGACAATGGCATCTCATAAAGCCTCAAGGAATGCCGCTTCAGGCGGTCAGCTTCCGGGGCCGGCCGTTAAAACCTCAACGAGCGGATTATAGCCGAACCGGTAGGCCAGCTCCGCCGGTTCACTCACATCCCAAACCGCCATGTCCGCCAGTTTGCCGGCTTCGAGAGTGCCCAGACCATGCCCCAGGCCAAGGGCTACCGCCGCATTGCGGGTGACTCCGGCCAGGGCTTCTTCAGGAGTCAGCCGAAACAGGGTGCAGGCCATGTTCAACATAAGAAGGAGAGAACCCGTTGGAGAGCTGCCGGGGTTCGAATCGCTCGCTACGGCCATGGGCACCTGATGAAACCGCAGCAGATCGACGGGGGGAACCCGGGTCTCCCGCAAAAAGTAGAAGGAGCCGGGCAGCAGAACGGCAACGGTGCCGGATCGGGCGATGGCCCTTACCCCGTCTTCACTGAGATGTTCCAGATGATCGACGGAGAGTGCCCCGTATCCGGCGGCCAGAGCTGTTCCACCGAGTGCCGAGAGCTGTTCGGCATGGAGCTTGACCGGAAGCCCGAAGCGTTGCGCCGCCAGGAAGACCCTTTCGGTCTGACTCACCGAGAAAGCGATCCCCTCACAGAAAACGTCCACCGCATCAGTCAGACCTTGATCGACCACCCGAGGCAGGACCTCTTCGCAGACAAAGTCCACGTAGTCGTCACCGCGGCCCTCGAACTCGGGCGGCAGAGCGTGAGCGCCCAGGTAGGTGGTCATGATCCGCACCGGGTTTTGTTGACCCAGGCGGCGGGCCACGCGGAGCATGCGCAGTTCGGTTTTCAGGTCCAGACCGTAGCCGGACTTGATCTCCACCGTCGTAACGCCTTCTTTCATGAGCGACTGCAGACGCGGCAGACTCTGGAGATAGAGCGAATCCTCATCGGCGGCCCGGGTTGCAGCCACGGTAGACCGTATGCCGCCGCCCTGCCGGGCAATCTCCTCGTAGGTTGCGCCCTTGAGACGGAGTTCGAATTCAGCCGCCCGATGTCCGCCGTAAACCAGATGGGTGTGGCAATCGATCAGGCCGGGTGTCATCCAGCAGCCGCCGGCATCCCGAACCTCAAGGGCGGCGGCCCTGATCTGCGCCGGCATCGCTTCCCTCCGGCCCACCCAGACGATCCGGCCTCCGGCGACCGCCAGAGCGCCGTCGAGGACGGCGCCATAGGGCCGCGCTCCGTTCATGGTCGCCAGGTTCACATTGAGCCAAAGCGTGTCGATTCTTTCATACGGCGGATGGTCCATAGGAATGCACCCAAATCCTCTGCGCTTTACCCCAGACGGCGTTCCAGTTCCAGCTCCAGCTCTTTTCCCGCCTCGACGACTCCGCCTGATAGACGCCTGCTCTCCAAAAGGGCCTGCTCGGCGAAAGCTCGGTCCCTCAACGAAGATGCATTGACGCGCACGTTATAGGCTGCGCTTTTGGCTGCGGCGATCATGAGCTGAACGGCCACTCCGGCATCGGTCAGACCGTTCGCGTTCCCTTGAGTCAGGACCGTTCCGATCGGCCCAGGGAGGCGGCTCAAAGCCTCCAGGGTTTCCAGCGGCGCCAGAGCGGCAGCCTTTATCGCAGCCTCCACGGCATCGTCCCGGTCCGCCTTCTCTTTTTCGGTTTCCTTCGGCAATCTGAAGGCAGCCATGACCTGGTTGTAGGCCTCCACATCCTGGTCCGCGAGCCCCTGCAGCCTGTCGCACAACTCGTCCAGCTCGGCGAGGGCCTTTTCCATAACCGCCCAGCGGTCTTGATACTTCTTGCGCCCCACGGTCAGGCGGGCAACCATGGCGCCCAGCGCGGCACACAAAGCGCCGGCCAGGGCCGCCGCACTGCCGCCGCCGGGAGTCGGGCTGCCGCTTGCCAGGAGCTCGATGAACCGGGCCAGGGATAGGTCCTTAAGACTCATCGCAGCATCCTTCGTTCAGCATCTCCAGGAGTCGCAACTCCAGGACCTGTTTGGGGTCAAAGCCCGAGATCCGCAGGTAGTAGGCTGCGCTGTCGAGCAAAGCAGCGGCCGGGACCAAGCCGTAGACCTCCGTTTCAACCACTTCCACCCCCCAACGCCGGGCTTCCATCCGGATCAGTTCCAATACTCGATAAAGGGCGTTTCTCTCGAAATCGACAATATTCAGGGAGACCTGCACCAAGCCACGCATTTCCAGGGCCAGAGCGATCCCCTTCACACAGCCGAGTCCGCCAGTGGAAGCGCGGACCGCCCCGGCAATTTGTCTGGCCACCTCCAGATCGCTCGTTCCAAGGTTGACGTTGAAGGCGATGAGGTGTTTCCTGGCGCCCACAATCGTGGCGCCGGCCTGGGGATGGAGCTTCGGCTCTCCCACATCCGGATGCCGCTCCGGGTTCGTGACTTCGAGTTTGAGTGCTTCGTACTGGCCACGGCGGATGACCTCCAGGCGGCGCCGCTCGGCCGTCAGGGCTGCCTCTTCGTAAAAATAGACCGGCACTCCGGTCTCACGATGATAGCGCCGCCCGAAGCGGTGAGCCAGCTCCACGCAGCCCGCCATATCGATGTTTCTGAGCGGAACGAAAGGGATCACATCCACCGCTCCAATGCGGGGATGGCCCCCCCGGTGCTTTTCCATGTCGATGAGCCGTATGGCAGCCAGGCAGGATTCAATCAGCGCGTCCTCAACCGGCCCCGGTCCACCCGCCAGGCTAACCACCAGGCGATTGTGGTCCGGGTCGGCCCGATAGTCGAGCAAAACGCAGCCCTTCTTCCGGCGGAACGGCTCGACGATCGCTTCAATGACTTCCGGTCTTCGGCCTTCGCTGAAATTGGGCACACATTCTACGATGGGGGATGCCATGGCCCTGACTTTCATTTGAACAGGTTGATCATCGGCATTTTGACACCGCGTTCGGCGGCCACCTCGACGGCCCTTTCATACCCGGCGTCGGCGTGGCGAAAGATCCCTGTGGCCGGGTCGTTGCGAAGCACGGTCGTCACGCGAAGCTCGCCTTCCGGCGTGCCGTCAGCCACGGTGACCTGGCCTGCGTGCAGGGCGTACCCGATGCCCACCCCGCCGCCATCGTGGAAGGAGACCCAGCTTGCCCCGGAGGCCACATTGACCATGCAGTTCAAAAGCGCCCAGTCGGCCACTGCGTCCGAGCCGTCCCGCATGGCCTCGGTTTCGCGATAGGGCGAAGCCACCGATCCGCAGTCCAGGTGGTCGCGGCCGATAACCAGAGGGGCCTTCACCGCACCCTTATTGACCAGATCGTTGAAAAGCTTTCCCGCCCTGTCCCGCTCCCCGTAGCCAAGCCAGCAGATGCGTGCGGGCAAACCCATATGGACCACCCTTTCACCCGCCAGCTTGAGCCAGCGAGCCATGCGGCGCTTTTCCGGAAAGGCTTCGATCAAGGCCTGATCCGTCACCTTGATGTCCTCCGGATCGCCGGAGAGCGCCACCCAACGGAAAGGGCCTTCCCCCTCGCAGAAGAGCGGTCGAATGAAGGCCGGGACAAACCCCGGATAGTCCATGGCGTTCTTCACCCCACGCTTCATCGCCTGGGCGCGAAGATTGTTCCCGTAGTCGAAGGCGACGGCGCCCCACGCCCTCATCTCCAGGATGGCCCGGCAATGCACGGCCATGGAATGCAGCGCCAGGTCCATGTACCGCGCGGGATCGGAGCGGCGAAGCGCCAGAGCCTTCTCATAGGGCATGCCGTGCGGCACATAGCCGTTCAGTTCATCGTGGGCCGACGTCTGGTCTGTCACAACATCCGGGATGAAGCCTTTTTGGATCATGGCCGGCAGGAGGTCCGCCGCATTGCCCAAGAGACCGATGGATCTCGGCTCTCCGGCTTCCTGCGACTGCCGTGCGAGGCGCATCGCTTCATCCAGATTCGAGACCATGACATCCAGATACCCGGTATCCAACCTCCGCTGAATCCGCTCCCGGTCGACTTCGACGATCACGGCCACCCCTTCGTTCATGGTGACGGCCATGGGTTGAGCTCCACCCATGCCGCCCAACCCCGCGGACACTATCAGCCTCTTTCGCAGTGAGCCTCTGAAATCTTTTTCCGCCAGAGCGGCGAAGGTTTCGTAGGTGCCCTGGAGAATCCCCTGGGTACCGATATAGATCCAGGACCCGGCCGTCATCTGGCCGTACATGATCAGACCCTTCCTGTCGAGCTCGTGGAAGACGTCCCAGGTGGCCCATCGTGGAACGATGTTGGCATTGGCGATGAGCACTCTCGGGCTGTGTGGATAGGTCTTCAGCACGCCCACGGGTTTCCCCGATGCAACCAGCAGGGTCTCGTCGTTTTCCAGGTCCAGGAGAGACTGGACCAGTGAATCGAAACAGGCCCAGTTGCGGGCCGCCTTACCGTAGCCGCCGTACACGATCAGATCATCCGGCCGTTCGCCGTTATCAGGATCGAGGTTATTGCAGAGCATGCGCAGGGCCGCTTCCTGGTGCCAGCCCCGGCAGTGGAGAATGGTTCCGCGAGGGGCACTGACCGGCCTTGGCCGGCCGGAGCCGATACGAAGTCCTTTCAGAAGTCGTGCCCTTGCCTCGGTTGCCATGATCAGGGACCCTCCTGGATGGTTGCGTGATAGGAGTGACTGGAATCCTTACTCGTTATTCCGGAAGGGAATCCACCGGTTGAGTCCGGATTCAGTGTGCCTTTAGCTTCTGGATTTCCAGGTGATAGGCCTCCATGAGGTCTGTATACCTTAGCATCCCTATCACCTCCGATTGATCATCCACGATAGGGATTTGCCCGTATTTTGAGCGCGTGAATTTGATCAGGACATCGTAAAGGCTGTCCTGAAGGGTGACACTGATGGGCGGGGAGACCACTTCTCCTATGACCAGTAGATCGTTCAAGGAGTCCTCAAAAATCACCTCCCGCAAGTCCCGCACAGCGAGAACACCACGAAGGCGGGAGTTTCCATCCACAACCGGGAAAAAAGACTCACGACTTCCGGCCAGGAAGCGTTTGAGCTGGGCAAGCGTCATGTCTTCGCTAAGGACCTTGACAGGGCTATTGGTTTGGTGAACATCGGCGACACTCATGGTCTGCAAAACATTCAGCGTCAAATCCGACCGATGCGCCGGGGAATGAAACTTGTTGAGAAGCTGTTTTTCATACAGGCTCCAGTGCTGGGAGAGCAGGATGGCCACCACTGAAGTCAACATCAACGGCACCACCAGGCTGTATCCTTCGGTCATCTCGCAGACCATGAGCAGGGCACCGATAGGGGCTTTGGCGACTCCGGCAAAGAACGCCCCCATACCCACCAGGGCAAAGGCCCCTGGATAGCTCACGATGTGAGGAAAGGTCTGATGACTGAACTGACCCACCGCCCCTCCGAGCATGGCCCCAATAAAAAGAGAGGGACCGAAAACTCCACCACTCCCCCCGGAGGAGATGGTGAAGGAGGTGGCAAAGATCTTCAAGGTTGCGAAGGATAGCATCAAGCCTATGGTGAGGTTGCCTCTGAGGGCATCCTGGATGGTCCCATACCCGCCGCTCAAAACCTGAGGATGCCACAGACCGATGATGCCTACAAGCAGTCCGCCCAGTGCGGGAATGAAAACCTTCTTCATCCTGAGTTTACGGAAAAACCGGTCCCTGAGCCCGTAAAAGGCCCTCACATAGACAAACCCAAACGGCACACAGACCAGGCCGAGAGCAGCATAGAAGAGCAGTTCCAGCGGATGAGAAAAGAGTCTCGGCGGGACTTCGAAAATGGCCTGATTGCCGAAGATCGACGTAAAGAGCGCATACGAGACCACGGAGGAAACGATACAGAGAATGATCCCTTCGGTCTCGAAGTCTTCCCGGTACAGCACCTCGATGGCCGTCAACGCCCCTCCCAGGGGCGCCCGGAAAATGGCTCCCAAACCGGCGGCACAGCCGGCCAGCAACATTAAGCGGCGTTCGCGGGTGTCCAGTTTGAAGAGACGTCCAACCCATGATCCCAGGCCCGCCCCGATCTGGGCAATGGGCCCCTCGCGCCCCGCACTTCCTCCGGTTGCCATGGTGATGACCGAAGCCATCCCTTTGATAAAAGGGACCCGGGTGCGGATGACACCCTGTTTGTTGTGGAAGGCATCGATATAGGCATCCGTTCCGTGGCCTTCGGCCTCAGGCGCCCACGTGTAAACCAGCAGACCGGAAATGAGCCCGCCGACGGCAGGAAGCAACAGAAGGACCCACCACCTGAAAGGCGTCTGGGAGACCAGCGTGACCACATTCTGTTCTCCCACCGGCCTTGAGACCTGGTAGCCGGCGCAGTATTCGAGAGCAAAGAAAGTACCCCATTCCAGCAGAAAGAAAACCGCACAAGCCATCAGGCCGCTGGCGAGACCTGTGATAATGCTGTAGACGCCCCACCTGGCTACCCGATGCTTCTTCAAGCTCGACAGGATGCGCTCGGCAGGATGTTTAGTGGATTTCTGCTCGATCGGGTCAGCGGTTTTGATCATCTGTGGTCTTCTGTTCCATGAACTGGAAATATCCTCGTCTTTCGGAGGTTATTTTAGCCATTCACCGTAGTGCTTCTGAGCGCAATCCGGGCAGAGACCATGGCTAAACTGAGCATCGGAGTGCTCGGAAATATATTTCTCCAGAGGCTCCCATTTGCCATCCTCATTTCTTATCTTCTTGCAGAAACAGCAAATGGGGAGAATCCCGCGCAGCAACTGAACCTCTGCATAAAGTGCTTTTCTCTGAGCTGCCTGGTCGACCAGAAAGGCGAATGCCAAAAGGACAGCGATTTGGATGAAGCCGTTGAGAGTTGCTGTCATGATTGTCCATGGAACCTGCCAGAAGGCTGAGAAAGTGATGCGGACCAAAGGCAGGACGACTGCCAATGCCAGACCCCAGCGTAGGCCGCTGTACCATGTCGCCAGGGTAATCGGGCAAAGAAACAGGATCGGAAGCTGGATGAATGGCCCCGAAAAGTAGTCGGCAACCAGAACGAAAAACGACAGCATCGCCCAGCATAGGATTCTCAGTCTCTCTCCACTCAGTACCAGGTTCGGCATCATAAAGTCTCCAAAGGAAACGGTGGAAGCACACACAAACCAGACGGCTCTTCATCAAGGGAATGTATATCCGGTGAACAGCAGCTCAGCAAGAGCTATGTTTGCTGAATCATCGCCGTCTACAAACTGGTGGCTCATTTCAGAGGTGACCGGAAGGTTGTAAGCCGCATTCGCTGCTCAATCGAAGTGATTCAAGGTAAGGACTCCGAAAGAGCCGAGTATGTTTCGTCGGTTGTGTTTCGACCAGCAGTTTGTTATCCTTTCGGCGCTCAAAAGTGTGGTCTTCCTGGCCGATATCCCAGTCACGACCCCTGTAGCGATGCTTAACTGTTCGGCGGGAATATCCGGGGATGGTTTATGCAAAGAACCTTCAGAACCATTGCGTGGCTGAACCTCATTCTTGTTCTGCTTCTGGGACTGCAAACAAACGCAGCATCCCCGCCTTCTCAACCCTCATCTCCTCCCTCATCCGCCCTGCAACCCTATCAGGCAACGGTCATTCTTCAGGCCGCCTGGGGAACCGATATTCGACGCTTCGGCCTGGTGAAGGACCCTCAGGGAGAACGCGTCGGCCCTCGCGCTTTTTGTCTCGACAGATCAGGCCGTCTCTATATTTTCGATACGGTGAAAGATCATATCAAGCATTTCGACACCGCCGGCAAGTTTCTCGGGACAATCGGTCAGCAGGTGCCTGGATATGGTCTTGCTGCCGACCGCAACGGCCTTCTGGTCCTGGACGGCGAGAAGGTTTTCTCTCTAACTCTCGACGGCCGGCTGATCGAGAGCATCCCGATATCTCCGGACATTGGCCTTGCTGAAGGATATGGCCAGTGGATGAGGCTCGATGAAGCGGGTCGCCTGCATGTGAGGAAACGAGGGAAAAGCTATCCGCTGGGCAAGGTTGTAGAGGACCGCCTTACCCCTTTTCCCTTTTCTTACCAATTGGAGCACGTCCGGTCAGGATTTCCCAACAGCGCAGGAGACCGGTGGTTCGTGATCGAAGCGGTCGGGAAGCGCAAAGCCGTCATCAGGATAACGGATGAAGGCAACTCAGTGCTGAAGGAGGTCACGATGGAGACACCGGACACTTTCGGAGTGAAGCTCTTTCTGGATCAGGATGAAAAACGGCATTTCTATATACAGACCAGGAGGATTGCCGAGGACGACACGACTCACCTCGAGGTGCGCAAGTACCGGGAAGACGGGGGCCTCGTATCAATCGTGGAGTGCCCGAATAAGTATTACACCACCGTCTACAAGAAGCTTGAAATCGACAGACAAGGCAACATTTTTCAGCTGATGACCACTCCTGAAGGTGTCCAAATCATCAAGTGGAAGGCCAAAGGTGAGTAGAGCCATGATTTCAGTGAAGGCTGCCGTCGCCGGTCTTCTTCTGGTATCCCTATTTTCCCTCCGCCCTCCGGGTCTCCAGGCAATCACCAGGGATGAAATTGTCGCGAGAGCCGCCGAGTATGCCGGCGTCCAGTGGCTCTGCTCCAACCGAAATGCGCACAGGCAGTACAACGATCTTCTTCCAGGGACCAGATACCAAGGTCTGTCGTACAATATGGGGGGCTTTGACAGCCTGCCACGATTCGGGCAAAAGGTGCACCGGGGGACCATTGCCGGAAACGTCAAGCGGCGCTGCGGGAAGTATTTGTGTATTCGGAGGGATTTTGCGGGGATCGACTGTGCCGGTTTCGTCTCCCGCTGTTGGGGGATCATTCAATACTCCTGCCCGACCCTTTCCAACATATCCATTGTGGTCCCTCCGGGTGATTTGGAGCCGGGAGACATTCTCAATTCTGAAAACAAGCATGTCATGCTGTTTGATCGATTCGACGAGGACGGCGAGTCGTGGGTGTACGAATCCGTGGCATGGCTCAGAATCAAGCACTCGCCGCCGGCCGGCGTTGCCCACCGCAGCGTGGACTGGGATCAGACTTATGTTCCCAGGCGATTCTACGAGTTCATCCGGATCGGCAACAGGGTCAAGACGCTGAGGGGACAGTCCCTGTATGTCAGACCAGGCGTGAAAGCCAGGAGTGTGGTCTCCAGGCTGGCCAAAGGCAGGATAACGGATGGACCGGTGGCCGATGGAAATCCTGAGCATTCCATCGTGGGCAGCGTGTGGTACAAGATAAGATTTGACGATGGCAAGATCGGCTGGTGTCCAATAAGGTATCTAAGCCTGGCTCATGAGAGCGAGTCCATTGAGCTGGGACCGTGATCGACCGCGGTTCGACAGCCGGGCGTTCGCATTGGATCAGAGGTAGACGATCAGGATCAACCATCATCACTGAACAAATAAGGAGAAAGCTCAAAGTATGATTCCCGACTTTATCGCAAGGCGACTCAAGGTGGAAAGGAACCGGATTGGCACGATCCTGAATGAAATCTCCCAGGGCTCCACCCCTGAAGTTGGGTTCTATGCGCTGATCGCGGCAGCATCGTTGATCGCCAGTCTTGGTCTCATTGCGAACAGCGCGGCGGTCGTTATTGGAGCAATGCTGGTTTCTCCGCTCATGACCCCCATTTTTGGGATTGCTCTCGGCATGATCCGTGGTGACGCGATCCTTGTCGGCAAGGGGATACGCGCGGAAGTCGGCGGCATCGTCCTGGCAATTGCATTCGGGGCTTTCCTTGGAACACTCCCGATCACCACGGATGTTACCCCCGAGATGCTGTCCAGGACCGAGCCGACACTTCTCGATCTCCTGGTAGCCGTCTTTGCCGGTTTTGCCGGAGCTCTTGCGCTGATCAACGAACGAATCAGCCCGGCGCTGCCGGGGGTAGCCATTTCAACGGCCATCGTCCCGCCGCTGTCGACCTGCGGTTTGTGCCTGGCGTTTGGGGCCTATCGAGGGGCCTATGGGGCACTGCTCCTGTTCACTGCCAATTTCCTGGCGATTCTCCTCGTGTCCTCTCTGGTATTTGCCCTGGCGGGCCTTGTGGCGGACGAGGAGATCCTCCCGCTGAACCGAATTGCGCGAAGACTGCTGACGGCCGGCCTTTGCTTCCTGATTGTCGCCCTGATTCTCACCAAGGCCATGGTCGGCATGATCGAAGAGAGAAATCGAGTCAAAACCATTCGCGGCATTCTGACTGAAGCTCTGCATAAGGAACCGACCACGTCTCTCGTGGATGTATTGCCAAGCAGGCATCAAAAGGAGCTGTCCATTCTCGCAACCGTGAGGACCCCCAAGGTTTTTTCGCCGGACAGGGTCAAGAGAATCGAAGAAACGCTACAGCGCTCGCTGGACACCCCGCTGCAACTGATCGTACGGTGTGTTCTATCGAGGGATGTGGTTTCCACCGGCACCACCAGCACGGTAACCACTCCCACCCTTGACGGCACGTTCCTCACCGACCAGGTGGACCCGGACGTTCTGAAGATCCAGCAGGCCGAGCAGACCTTGCGTGAGGTCATCAGCGGCCAGCCCCAACTCGAGCTGCAAGATACCAACCTTCTCTATTTATCAGGGGATGTAGTGATTCTGGCAACCATCCAGACCCCCAGGTTGCTGGTCCCGCTTGAGGTCTCGCACTATCAAGCGGCCATTCAGGAGCGCCTCAAAGACCCGGCCGTCCGGCTGCTCGTACGCTGTATCTTGACCACGGACATTACCTCACGCGGCAGAATACTATATGGGAATGCTCACTTTGGCCCACTTGAGGCAAACGCCCACGCGGTACAAGAACAAACACGCCTGGCGACAAAGGAAACGGGCGAGTTTTTTGCGACCTACGTTGACGCCGTGTGGGTCGAAAATCAATGGAAGGTGCGAGCTGAAATAACGGGACCTCGGGTCATCCGTCCTGCCGAAATTGCCAGGATCGAGCAGAGAGTCACCGAGCGTGTGGGGCAACCGGTATCCCTCTGTGCCTGGTCTCGCATCGAGCTGATGGTGACGCGATCGGCATTCATGCCGGTCGAGCAATACACGGAAGAGCGTTTGCGCTCATCGCAGCCGGAACCTGAGCAGACGATACCCCCTGCAGGGCCATGAAGGCCCTCGTGTTAGAAAGGCTCAAAGTACTCCGGCCGGCCCTTCCTCTCAGTGGGCGGATTATAAGGCGTTTGTGCGGGGGCTGATGTCGCGGCATCGGCAGGCGTCACTTCCAGCAACCCTCCTTTTGCGCTGTCCCCTGACGGTTTGCTGCTATCGCCTTGAACCGTTGCTTCACTTTCAGCTGGAACACTCGAGGCAGCAGGTGCCGGCGGAGGTCCTTCCCGGCCTTCTTGCTCGGCTTTTTCCACACTTCCTTCAGGCTGTGGTTTGGACGGCGGTGCAGTCGCTTTCTGCGATTCCTTCTGAATCGGTGCGCCTCCCCTTCGGGCCGGTTCCTTCGAGATCTTTCCCGTGCTCCGCAGCCCTGATGAAACAGGGTTTTCCGACAGCAATGCCGTGGGCAGCCACCCTTCCAGGTTGGTATCGACCGTTCTGACCTTACTCCAGCCCAAATCATCCCGGGTGATTTCCGTAACCCTGGTATTTACAGTCAGTGTCCCTTCACGCCCTGACGAGCGATCAGGCCTGTTCCAAAGTCCTGTCTGTGACTTGACATAGTATTGGGATAGCCCGAGAAAACCCTTTACTCCTCCCAAGTTGACCCGGTTTCCCAAGGTCGAAAAATCACTTGTCGCACAGCCCGCAACCATGAGAACCATTAGGACCCCGGCAAGCAAACGAAAAAACCTCAAGTGTTTCTCAGCATTCATTGGGCTATGAATCCTTTCAGGAAATTGTGACCCCATCACGATGAAAAACAGTCCGGAACATGCTGGGCCCGTTCGAAAGATGCGATCGTCTGATATCAAGTCTCACGCAAAACACCCCTTCCGGCGCAAGCCGCAACCCTGCCGGCCATCTGACTCAAACCATCTGTCACATCATAAACCGGTCCGCCCGTACACTCAAGATGAATCCCGGCGGTAGTCCGGTCGGTGATTTTTCCTTGCCGTGAACCGGCAGCGACAGTCGACGAGACCTGCAACTCGCGCGCATCAAACCGGACCATTGGAATCCTGCCCGATGAATCGCTTCCTGCCGTATGGTTTCATGGCAGCAAGGAGACACTCACGGCAATATCGATTTCTTCCCCCGAGCTGCTCAATCGGCGCGTCTCACGGGCCGGCACCCGCTTGCCGCTGAGCAGCTCGCTCAGTTCAGCCTCCGATTTCTCAACATCCCACGACGGAACGAAAGGTATGTGCCTGCCGAGAACATCTTCTCTCTGGTAGCCGAAAACCGCCGTAAAGGCCGGGTTGACGAAGGCGGTGCGGCAGTCGAGATCACAAAAAGGATTCCCACGGTGCGGTACCAGGACTTTGCGTGGGGTACGGGAATTGCTGTCTGCTCCGGCCGAACTGCCTGTCGGAAAATCCCTTATATCGGAGTTCCAGACAATGCACGGTAAATTTGTTCTCCTTTCAAGGGATGGGGGATGGGCAGGCGTTGTTCGT
>CAYTWB010000087.1:0-15052 GCA_964441945.1 uncultured Syntrophobacteraceae bacterium | reverse complement strand
CTGATTCGCTCACTCGGGAAGGTCGCTCAATCCAACTGAATTTTGTGACCATAGAGAATTAGCCGATTTCGCAGGATGCTTTCCAAAGCCTGCGAAAACCCGCTCGGGTTCTTCTCCCGTCCGAAGGCCTCATGATCCGCGGAATCTTGATAAATTCTCTTGAATACAGCCAATACCAATGCTAATGTTCCAACCTGCCATTTCCTAGAGCGTTTTCAGTGTTCCAGAATGTTGTGCGCGGCGATTATTTGCATAAGCATCCTGCATTTTCAAGAAAGATAGATCTCTCATTCGAGGTCCGGTTATCGTAATAATTCTAACCCGTATGATAACTCTTCCTGCAACCTCCCAACGGACTCGGGCAGGGGTCTGTGGCTGGTTCTTTGGAGTAAATGTCGAGGTCGTTTGATCGCGGTTGAGGTTCGCATGTGAGCACAATGCTCCGGTTTGTTCCGCTTTGTTGCGAAGCGGCTCCCATGCCTGCGAATCGTCTCCGGTCATCCTTATCCGTTCAGGGTCCTTGAGGGCACGAAATGGCCGAAGTGTATGATCTCACTACTATGCTGGAACAGATCGTCGAAGACGAGAAGGCCAGCACTCCCATGAATAGAGAGGTCTCCCAGGCGGAAATCAAGCAGATGCTGTTCGACCGCCAGAGACCCGAAACCCTGGATAAAACAGGCTCAAACATCCCACTGGAGGAAGCGCTTCTCCAGAATGGCCTGATTTCGCGCGAGCAGCTCCAGCAAGCATGCAGGGTGCAATCGGAGAAGGGCGGGAAGATCGGTTCGATCCTTCTTGATCTCGGCTACATTTCGGACGAGGCCCTGTTGGAGTTCCTGGGGACTCAGCATGGTATCCGGAGCACCAGCCTGCTGAACCTCGATATCAGTGACGATACCATTCGGATACTGCCCACCAAGATCATCCTTAAGCACCGGGTCTTGCCTTTGAGCGTCAGCAGTCGCACGTTGAGTCTTGCCATGGAGACCCCGAACGATCTGGCAGCGATTCAGGAGGTCGAGTTTCTGACCGGTAAGACCGTGAAACCCTATATTATCCCATCGTACCAGATGCGCCTGACCATGAACTGTGTCGAAGAACAGGGGGGAGAGATTGTCTGCGCCGCGGAAATCCAACGGGCACTCAATGGCGCCGTCACGATGCAGACACTGTTCCACTATCTGACCCTGTCCCGAGGGACGAATGTGCTCGTCGCAGCCGGCACACCCCCTTCGGTCAAGTTGAACAACGTTCTCAGACGCTCGAAAATGCAGCCTTTCACGATCAGCCAGTGTGAGACCTGTGCCAGAGTATTGATGACCAATCAGCAATGGCAGGAGTTTCAGAAGAGAGATGAGATTGATTTTTCGATAGACTATGACAACAAGGAGCGATTCCGAGTCACCGCCTACAAACAGAAGAACAGCATCTCCATGGTCATACGCCTCATCTCGGACAAGGTGCTTTCGTTTGAAGCCCTGGGGCTCCCTGACTGGCTCAAGGCTTTCCTGCAGAAACCCTATGGGCTCATACTCGTCACGGCCCCCTCCGGTCAGGGCAAAACGACCACACTCGCCGCCATGGTTGACTACATCAACAGAAACAGGAAATGCAACGTCGTCACTCTTGAAGATCCAATCGAATACCTGCATCGATGCCTGGCAAGCAACATAAACCAGAGAGAGATTGGGACGGACATCGACTCGTTCTCATCCGGGCTGGACCGGATACAACGGTTGTCTCCCGATGTCATAGCCATCAGCGAGATTCGAGATCGGGCCACTCTCGAAGGAGCAATCAATTCAGCCCTCACCGGCCATCTTGTATTGAGCTCAATGCTCTCCACCAATGCCACCGATGCAATCGAAAACATGATCGACCTCCTTCCGGAGAACCAGCAATCCAGAGGGCGACAGCAGCTTGCAGAGGTGCTGTTGCTCGTATTCTCCCAGAAGCTTGTCCCCAGGACGGATTCGGACTCATTGCTTCTGGTCTATGAAAAGCTCCTGAACAGCCACAGAATCAGATCGTTCATCCGGGAGGGCAAGATCCAGCAGGTCCGGTCACAGATCCAGGAGGAATCGGACGATTTTGACTCATTGGACTCTTGCCTCGCAAGGCTCGTGGAACAAAGAAGAATCAGTATGGAAGATGCCCTGGTATTTGCCGATGATCCCTACTTTTTGCTCAAGTGCTAGGGGTTGGTTGCATCAGTATGCACGATGTCCAAAACCAGGCACCCGGGTGGAAAACCGCCGCCTGTTCAGTGGAACTTGCCCTGAAGACCGGCACCTGCATGGACTCACCGTGTCATTCCCGGATATCGGATCGGCCCCGGGCCAAATCCAAAGAAAATCACTACGGGCTAAAGTCCGGCTGAAGAAATGCCGACAGGACTCTTGATGGTCTTTGCCGTGCTGGGACCATTCAGCATCACAAGGAACATGGATATGTTGACGCCAATCCCATGTTGGAGCTCATGCTTATGAACAACGGCAGGCCCAGGGTGCTTATTGCTGATGATGAAACCTTCTGCAGGCGCTTTCTGAAGTCCCTTCTAATTTCAATGGATTTCGAGGTCGTGGCTGAAGCGCAGAATGGGATCGAGGCGCTGGCACTGTTCAAGGAGAAAGGACCTCATATCACGATACTGGATATCGCCATGCCTCTGAAAAGAGGAGACGAGGTGCTGGAGGAGCTCAAACGGGATGCCCCCGACGCATTTGTCATCCTGGTAACCGCTGTGGTGGATTTAGCCCACGTCGAGAAATGCCTGGGCCTGGGGGCCGCCAACTACATCAGGAAGGACACTCCCGTCGAGGAGATAAAGCAGATTATCATGGAGACATGGCAGGAGCATTCTCAGAATATGAAGAAGCCTTCGGCCGCTCCCTCTGACCGGTGATCACGGAGCATTCGTTTGGAGCACAAGAGGGGATAGGATAGGATGGTACGCAATCCGGAGTTTCTCGGGGCGCTTGTTTCAAAAGGAATCGTCTCTCAAGACGCTGTGGTGCGACTCAGGGATAAACACCAGGAAGACGCTTTCAGCATCCTGTTGCATCTGATTACAAAAGGCGCCCATAACAAGGATGAGCTGGGAATGCTCTGGGGGGACTCGATCAACGTCGCCTATGTGAACCTGGACTCAATGCTCATACAGCACGCCCTCATCCAGCAAATTCCGGAGTACTATGCGCGAAAGAACCACGTTGTTCCCCTTTACAAATTCGGGGAAGCAACGACCGTTGCCCTGGCTAACCCGCAGGATCAAATCGTGACGAGAGATCTCGAGACATACCTGCGAACGCCGGTGAGCCCGGTATTTGCCTTTCCTCATGATATCGAAGAGGCCCTGGAAGGGGCGTACATTTCAGAAGACAATCTGAAGGCCCTCTCGAACAAGATCACCATGAGCGCCATGCCGGCCCTTGACATCACGGAGCTCACCAAGGAGCAGTTGCTGCAGGCGGCAGGCGATCAAGCGGTCGTCGAATTTGTGAACGGCCTGATCCGCCTGGCCGTTCGGGAGCATGCCAGTGATATTCACATTGAGCCGGGGTTTGACCAGGTTCGCATCCGATTTCGCATAGACGGGTTGCTGCATGAAAGGAGCAGAATCGAGAACTCTCTCCTGCCACCGGTCGTATCCGTGCTGAAGCTCATGGCCAGCATGGACATCACGGAAAAGCGACGACCAAGGGACGGCCGCATCTCGATCGATTTTTCAAACAAGATGGTCGATTTCAGAATATCCACTATTCCGACCATTTATGGGGAGAAGATTGTCCTGAGGGTCCTCGGCCAGGCCCAGATGGCAGATGTCCTGGATATATCCGAGCTTCTGTTCTCAAGGTCCTACCTGGATATGGTCAGAGAAGCGTTGAACAGACCCCATGGGATCTTCTTCATTACGGGACCCACCGGCTCCGGCAAAACGACTACTCTCTTTTCCATGCTCAAGCACCTCAATAAGCCGACTGTCAACATAACGACCGTCGAGGAACCGGTCGAATACCGACTGGACGGCATCAACCAGCTTCAGGTGAATCCGGCTGTCGGGGTCGATTTTGCATCGGCAATCAAGGCCTTTCTGAGGCAAGATCCCGATATCATCCTGGTCGGGGAGATCCGTGACATGGAGACAGCCCAGACCGCGTGCCGCGCAGCCCTGACGGGCCATCTCGTACTCGGGACGATGCATACCAATACGGCCGTGCAGGCTATCACAAGGTTGACCGATATTGGAGTCGACCCGCTCATCGTGGCCCCGTCCATTATCGGGGTATTGAGCCAACGACTCGTTCGACGCATCTGCGACTATTGTAAGGAAGAATACCCCGCGCCTCCCGATTTTCTCAGGAAGACATTCACACGGATCGGCAAAGATGTCTCTTTTTATCGCGGGACAGGCTGCTTCCACTGCAAGAACAGCGGTTATTCGGGTCGGATCGGCATCCATGAGATGGCCCTTGTCGATAAGGAAATGCGAATCATGATCGCACGCGGTGCGTCGGTGAGTGAAATCCAGGAGTATGCAAGAAGATTGGGATTCAGGAGCCTGCGCTTCGACGGAATCAAGAAAGTGCTCAGGGGGCTCACCACCATGGAGGAAGTATTGAGGGTCGCTGCGGTCGACGATGAAACCTTCCACGGTTCCTTCTGACCATGAACCCTCTCTGGAGATTTTTCCAATTGATTTGGCGTGAAGACCACACAACCGGTTTTCCGGTCGTCGGTTCCATGAAAGAAGGTACGGATCATGCCCGGCAATGAACCTGGTGAAAGCAAAGGAAGGGCGCTCGAGATCGATCTTGTTGCGTTTTCCAGACAGGTCGATGTGGAGATCGACCAGCTCTTCGGAAGCTGCAGCGCTCTTATCGAAGCCGACAAGCAAGCTGCGTTGGGTAAACAGAAAGACCCTCTCAGAGGAGCTCCAGACGCCAATCCAAATGCTTTCGGATCGGACGGCGGACATTCAGTCGATAGTGAGATGCCTTTCGACGGAATATCCGACGAAGAACAAACGGACCTCATGTCCATCGATCTCGACGATTTTGAAAAAGAGGTTGAATCGAGAATGGACAACCTCTTTCAGGGCCTGAAAACCTCTTCAACAAGAAGGGCCCCCCTGGTTCATGCCGACATGCTGCCGGAATCGGCCCCTCTCCCGAAAGACACCCAAACAGAGGCGCCGG
The DNA here is from genome assembly GCA_964441945.1 of uncultured Syntrophobacteraceae bacterium. GTDB lineage: Bacteria > Desulfobacterota > Syntrophobacteria > Syntrophobacterales > Syntrophobacteraceae > JADGQM01. Next base: position 9,851 of record CAYTWB010000087.1, on the reverse strand, counting down.
ATACGGCACCGGTTTTGTCATTTCTGCAGGAGTCACTGGAGCAGGAATCACCGCCCGCCTGGAGCAGAGACAATGGCCCACGGGCGGATGCTCAGGCAGACCTGCAGAAGATCGAAGCCCCCGATCCCCATGAGTTGGAAATCGATTCGCCGGGGCCCTCTGTAGAGCCTGAACCATTGGAATTCATGGACGATCGGCCCGTCGAGCCCCCTGAACCTCAAGTCAGGGTCCCCCGACCCGCACAGCCGTCGGATACATTGAAGCTCATTGATGCCTTGATCGTAGCTCACCTGACACTCGACTGGCATTTTACGCTCGACAACGTGGCCATGCTCGAAAGCGCCTTGAGGGCCCTTGAGCCTCATTGCCGAAGCATCCCTGTGGCTCTCTCCCTGGCTAAGGTCATAAGGGCAGCCCTTCAAAGTATCAGAAGGCAGCCCGAGGCCCCGAGCAGACCGCTGATGAGTTTCATCACTGAAGCATCATCATTTCTGTCGACTCTTCTGAGCTCCGAAACCCCTCCAGGCCCAAGGGAGATGGAGCAATTCCATCGCCTGACCGCTCAATATCGGTCCATCAAGAGCATGGGCACTGCTAAAGAGGGTCAAGCCGAGGAGATAGACGAGCGCGAAATAATCAAAATCGTCGGGAGCAGGGCTTCGGCGCCACGGTCCACTGAGGCACCCTATGCATCTCCAGCCCGGTCAACCCCGCAGCCCGTGCCGCCTGCTCCTCCGAGGGTCGAACCCATCTCGGCGGACAGGGACTTTGGCCTGACTACGCAACCCAGCAAAGAGGTCCCACTCGAAAGTATTGGGTTTGTGGATTCTTCGCCGCCTGGGGTTCAGAGACCGGGGCCTGCTGACAAATCGCAGACGGAGATGGAGGGCATGGAGATTGAATTCCTCTGGCCTTCGGGACCTGAAAGAGACGATCGTGCGGTGTTGCCGTCTGCCCAACCCGATTCATTAGAAGCCCTGCACCACCAGTTTGTCGAGGATGACAGGGCTGCCGGAGCGGGTCATATCGAAACGGAGGCTGCGGTCCTGGAAGCCGTGGGTATTCAGCATGAGCCCGCACTGCAGATGGAATCCCCCGAACTGATGTCCGAAGCCCCGCCCCCATCCCCCTCTGTTCCTCCTGAACCTGAAGCAGCAGAGCTTCAGGGCATCCCATTTGAAGAGCCAATCCCGGGCCAGGAGTTTCCATCCCTGGAGATCATGACGGACACATCGGCATCCCCGCCGCCTGAGCCTGAAGCGTCGGGTCGGCCTGACCAGTCCTGGACACGGGATGAGGGCATGGAAATCGAATTCATCTTCCCTCCGGAGTTCGAGGGAGAAGATGGTTCGGTGTCTGCGTCTGCTGAAGTGGATTTGCCGGAGGTCCGGGATCAAGCGGTTGTCAAAGACAGCGTGTTCATCGAAGCGGCTTTGGTAGGAGAGAATGCCCCAGTGCTGGAAGCTGAGGCAAAGCACGATGACTCCACGCTGCAGGCGCAGTTCACCGAGCCGTTGCCCGAAGCCCCGGAAGCTTCCGATCCATTTAGACCTGAACCAGCAGCTTTAAAACCAGAACCGGTACCTCCTGAGCCTGAACCGGCACCTTTTCAGGAGACTCACCAACAGGAGCCCACCGTGAGCCCAGAGCTTCCACCCCAAGAAACCAGACCTGACACAGCAGCATCCATGGAGGATACAAAACAGGGAGACTACATCTCACCACCTGTTCAGGCACCTGAAACCGGCGACGGGATGGATCAGAGTGAGCTCCCATGGTTATTTGAATCCCTTGATGTAGCCTTCGTCGGTCTCGAATGGGACTGCACGGTGGACAGTATGACCACACTGGAAACCGCCATCAACAACATCCAGCATCACTGCACGGAAGCCCGTGAGGCAGATTCTATCTGTAAAGTCTTGGGATCTATCCTGAGGGGACTCAGGGGCCGCGATGATTCACCCTCCCCAGCATTGCTGGATTTCATTTCGGACGCGTTGGATTTTCTCAAGATCTCTCTTCGCTCCGGGCCTGGGCTTGGACACTGGAAATCGGAACAGCTGTCCGGTTTGATCGAACGCCTGCGCAGCATTCAGGGCCGGCCCGCTATGACACCTCCCGAACCGGAACCGGAACCGGGGCCCTCCTCTCCGGATGAGTCGCTCGATCCCGCTGCACTGGAGGCGAAACAGGCTGAAGAAGCAGCACAGAACAGGCTTTCATGGCTTCTTGAATCCCTTGATGTAGCCTTTCTGACGATGGAATGGCACTACACGAAAGAAAACATCACAGCCCTGGGCGAGGCCATTGCCGGTCTGGAAGAATACGGTGTCAAGAGGCGCGAGGCCCGGTCTCTGGCGAAAGTCCTCTGCGCGGTCCTGCAACGCTTGAAGACGCAGCCGGATTCGGCATCTCCTTCCCTCTTCAACTTTATCTCAGACGCGTTGGAGTGCCTCAAACGCCTTGTTCAAGCGCCTGATGGCCAGGTTGTTCATGACGCCCGGCGTCTGAAAGTCTTGATCGAACGCCTGAAGAACATAAGGAGTGGAGGGCCTGAAGAAATCGAAAGCAGGGTTGAAACAGACGAAGCCGCCGGTCTGCCTGCTTTTCGGGAGAGTCTTGGAATACCGGCCGGTGTTTCATTGGGTGAATTCCGAACCTGGATGGAATCGAGCCTGTCCTGGCTAAATACTGCTCTGCAGCGGCTTGATCGCGATGTGCAACGCCTTTCGCGCCTTGAGGCTGTCTTTCGCGAACGGCCTTCTCTGGAGCATATCGCTGCCTACGTCTACGGCATCGGGTCCAGTCTGGCGGAATACATCAGGGAGTGCCATGAGAGGGAGAATGAGTGGAGCCGGCGCTCCAGGATGCTCAGCACCTGGGAGCAGGTTACAGCAGGACCCGGCTCAGCCGGCTCAGCTTCCGAGGATGGAATTGTTCCGGGCACCCTTGGGCCTATCGTCGATCTCAGTTCAGAGCGCTCATTGCAGCCCGCCACAGATAAGGTCAACGTGCGAAAGGAATGGGTCTGCATCTTCGAGATATCAGGAAGACGGATTGCCGTGCCTGCATTGAATGTGCTGAAATTCCAGAAGCTCTCCGCAAAGACCAGGCAGAAACTGATGGGAAAGGGCTGTGCCGCTTTGGCCGACTTCAAGCCGCTCTTCAGGAGTCTCAAGACAGGTCTCATGGGACACTGGTACAACATGCCGAAGGATCAGCTCAAATCCTGTCGCTTTTACACATCGGCCCATGAAGCGCTCGTCTCCGCGCTTTGTTCCCCGAATTCCAGCCAGGATACGGCCCCTGAAGCCCCGGCAGCGGAAAGTGTCCTTCTTCTCGTCAGCAGCAAGGAATTCTATGGGTTGATCTTTTCCGATTCAAACCGGGTGGATCTCGGGAATGAGACGATCGAGCTCAAATCATCGGACGGCAAGGCTATTCTTGGGGTGATCCAATCGGAATCGCACTCTCCTATTCCGGTGTATGACCTGGACAGCTTATTGGAGGGGTTGAGCCGGGAGAACGCATAGCACACCCACAACAGGACCAAGACCGGCACCAGAAGGCCGGCGTATCTCATGCGCATGAAAACCCGCATAGTGCCGTCTTCACCACCTGACGGAACGATTTGCCGGCGCAACAAAGGTCGGCGCAATCCCACTCGAAGGTTACCGCCGAATCTTTCCGTCTTCCTTCGTGCATCCGGCGCAGGCACCCGTTACCGTCTGATTCACAGCAACTTCTGCCGCTGACAGGAACTGCTTCCAGGAGTAGAAGTCGTCCCACCAGGCCTCATCGGGCAGCGTGAAGCGACCGAAAAGCTCAAAGCCGCCGAGCTGGATGGCCGTCTCCACGTCAGCTCCGGTGCCCATGGTTGGGTAATCCGGATCGAAGCTTGCCTTGACCTCCGGCGGTGGGTCTTTTTTACGCCGGACCGCGTCGGTGAAAGCAAGAAAGCCGCCGGGAAGCAGCAATCCACGGCAGACACACATGGCGTTTATAGAGCGCGCCTTCGGACCCGACCAAGTCGTAGCTTTCCGGCGGCAAGTCCAGATGAGCCATGGCACCAACTCGAGCCTGGACTCGTTGCGAAAGGCCGCGCGCGGCAAGCGCCGCCCTCAGCCGCTCAAGGCTGGGAGCATGACTATAAAGAATATCTCCCAGAAACGGGGAAAGTGCTCGTTCATAAGTGCTCCATGAGTCGCTCTCGCCGAACGCCTGCATAACCGGGAGTGGCCCGCCAGGGCCGTGATCCGGTTCATGCGGATGTTATGAGGTGTACTCCATCAAGATTTCAATATGCCCAGAGTGCTCGTCAACTCTTTCCTTCACAGGTTTGAATCCACATTTCCTATAAAACTGAACGCTTTTCTCATTCTCGCGATACACGGTGAGATTTAATCTTCTTCTCAGGGATTTTGCCTTATTCATCAACTGCTGCCCAATGCCCTTACCCTGGTCACCAGGAGACACGAACATTGCCGCCAAGGAATCTCCGTGGAGCGAGAAAAAGCCCTTAACGGTCCCGTTCTCTGAAAAGACATAAGTGTCGGAATCCGGGATATATGTTTCACGCATATCATCAACTCTTGATTCCCAAAACTCTTTTCCAACAAAGCCATGCGCCCCGATTGAGGCGTTCAGCCAAATATTCAAGACATCATTCATGTCCGATGATTCAAGAGCACGTATCAAGTTTGTTAGTCCTTAGACTCATAATCGGGGCGCTCACCTGCGGAGCGGATGCTAAGCCGCAGGTGGACGGCCGAGCCGCCAGGCGAAGCGCTCTACGAAAAGCGGCCGTGGGAACGTAGAAATGAGGGGCCTGTGCGGTTTTTCGCGCAGGCCCTCTCGACTGCCGGGGTTAGCCGTGTTCTTCGAGCAATGTTTGAAGACGGTTCACGACTTGAGTAACGATTTCCTTCGGGACAGCAGCGATCCGGGTAGCTTTGCGTGCCCGCCAGTCCAGGCTCTTGACTTGGTCCGCCCCCACCACACCCGCTACGGGCAATCCTGCAGGCAAGGGCACCTCGAACGGATAGCCTTTCACCTGTGTGGTGATCGGGCATAACAGAGCCAACCCAACCCGACCATTGTAAGCCGACGGAGACAGGACCAGGGCGGGGCGACGTCCTGCCTGCTCGTGGCCGGCTTGCGGATCGAGCGTTATCCAGACAGCATCTCCTCGTTCCGGGACATACGCATCCTTCTGCCTCACCAAACCTCCTTGCCGACTGCCGGCCCAGTATCCCACTCGCCGGGAAGGTTTTCGTCGGTGACGTCGCGCAACAGTTGATCAAGGGTGAGCGGTTGCTGCGTGATCGGCTGTACAACGAGCGTGCCTTCGACAAGCGATAGTTCCACAGCCGCATCCGCGTGGAGACCAGCCTCCGCAGCAAAGGACTTGGGGATGCGGAGGGCTAGACTATTGCCCCACTTCTTTACACGTGACTTCATGTTGACCTCCAATATCTGCAATGTTGACCTTGTGTATCTACAATGAAGATACACTAACGGGTTTATGAGGTCAATACCGATTCCTGGGATTCGGCTCATACGCGACGGCCCACGGCCTTCCCTTCGAGCACGCTAATCGGGGCGTTCACCTGCGGGGCGGGCGGCAAGCCGCAGGCTTGACGGCCGAGCCGTCTGGATATTGATGATATCCAGGCCGAGCTTGTCCTCTTTGATTATGCCGTCGATGCCGCAGTCGCCCGATTTGCCCAACGCCCGGCCAGCCTCGCAGCGAGAACCACCGTACCCCCTTTTGACCGGTTCTGGAAGGCCCATTCCCACTCATTGTGGCCGTTGACACGCACACCGGTCTCGTCGCTGCAGATCAGGCGACTGCTTCGAATCCGTTCGAGGATTTCCGCTGTGCGATCATCGATGCGGTTTTTTGCCGACTGAAACAGGTTGGCCAGCGCTCCTTCGCTTATGGGAAGGTTGTATAAGTCGCCAAACATCCGGGAGAGGCGCTCATAGCTGATGGCGTGTGTGTATCGGTAGTAGGTTGCCAGCGCCTGGATGGAAGCTCCGAAGGGGCTGCCGGGGTCCATCCCCTTCGGAACAGGACTCACGTAGTCTAGATCGCAGGAGGCGCAGTGCCCGCCATACTGATGGACTCGGGTGAAAACGGGTTTTACCGGGGGGACCTCGATCTTGTCATGGACAGCATGAAGATGTTGTTCGGCTTGCGAGACTTTACGATCGCAGTGGGGGCACGTCTTGGCCCTGGCATGGATTTGTTGATCGGGATTGGGATGTAACGCTCTTCCACCGCTTTTGCGTCCAATGCCGGCCCTTCGAATCCCTTTGCGCGGTCGCGTGGCGGGGATGTTTTTCTTGCTGTCCTTTGAGGGTGGAATACTGGAGTTGGATGAATCTTTGGGTGGCTGGTTGAGCTTGGTCTCCAGCTCTGAGAGCCGGCTTTCAAGAACCGTGTTGAGGTTGCGACGATGCTCGACTTCCAGCTGGAGAGCAACGGTTTCCTTCCACAGCTTGACAATCAGAGGTCCTTCAGTTCATGGGAGAGCGTTGTCAAGTCGGGAATCAACAGGCACACTGTTGCATTGGGCTTGGGCATCCTGACATCTCCCTGGCTGTTGCTCTAAACCGTCTGTTCAAACCATTCCAATCTCCTATGGCAGAGAAAATCGAGGATGTCCCGAACTATTTGGTGTCGGCCCTTCGAAAAGAACCCCGGTTCGAAGCACGGGAAAACCTTGGTGGGGGAGAATAAGGTGTTCAAAAAGCCCTAATACTTGTTTGGCGACCAGAATCCGTTGAGTTGGTTTACCGCATATGTCGCTGCCTCTTCCCTTTGCTCAAATGCGGATAGAGAATAGACATCAAGAAGGACCGAACCGCTCGGTTTAAGGATCTTATGGTATTTGCTCAGAATCCTTTTCCTTTGTGTTGGGCTGAGGGCGCAGAAATCGCACATAATCATCAGCGCAAGGTCAAACCGGTCTTCTGTTTCGAATTCCAGATAATCCTGATTCACATAGTTGATTCTCAATTGCTCGCGGGCTGCAACTTGCTTTGCATACTCGATCGACCTCTTCGAGAAATCGATGCCAGTCACATTTGCTCCGCATTTCGCCAGACGTGCTGCATAGAATCCAGGGCCACAGCCAAAATCAGCTATTTTGGTGTCGCTGCCGATGTTGAACTCAGATACGATCCATTCCACTGATCGATTGATGAATTCTGCGTTTCGCGAAGAAATGTCGATGGCCTCGTTAAGATGGAACGAGAGCATCTGCTTTGACGTATGTTCATCGGTCCATAGATCGCTTGCGGTGTAAAACTGGAATGGTTCCGGCCTTTCGTTAATCACCTCCAATTCTTCAAACATTTTCTTTCCTTGTCTTATCTCACAAAACGAGCGGCTAACCCGCGCCGGATAAGCACCTTGAGTTTCATGCCGGATCCAACTTCTCCAAGGCTGGCGCGTGGTCCGGCGGCGCGGGTTGGGCCGCAGGTTATGGGACGATGTGAAGGTGCTTTTTTGGCATTTCCAGTGAATAACGCTGGGGGCGTATTATGTCTCGTCCGATGAGCCACTTTGTTCAGAGTTCTTCAGGGATTCCAGCGCCTCTGCGTCGGCTAAATCTTTGGTTCTTCCTGATGCTCTCTTGTTCCGAATCAGGTCGTAGATCGACGGAATATGTACTTCGATTCCCTCAATGTTCAGAGACACTGACCGACTGTACGCCTCTTCAAACTGAAGTCCGGATGCCGCAGTGACTATGTCGATTCGTCTCGGAGCCACTCCGATCTGAAAGACGGTTCCCTCCTGCTGCAGGTCTTCTTTGGTTAGGTTGTGCAGTGGCGCACCGAATCGTCGCAGTGCCCGAAGGACGGCATTAGCATTCTGAGGGGACGGCATCACCCAAATGTCGATATCCATGGTCGCCCTGGGATACCCGTGGGCTGCCATAGCGTAGGCACCGACGAGGAGGAATCTAACCTTCTCGTCGGACAAGGCGCGTAACATGTCTTTGTAGTCTTCGTTCAGCATCGTGTTTTTTGCTCAAAGACACAAGTTCTCGAGTCAGCGGCCAGACCAGCGCAATGCGGTCCGCCGATGTACCGGGAACGAAGTCTTCGTTCCGGGGGTCTGACATTCGGTATATGGCTGTACGCTTCCTGTCCATGCTGTCAAAATAGCATTCATACTCGGCAGTATCAATTGGATACATGCCCTGTGACCGGATGCAACCATAATCGCGGCGCTGACCCGCCGCGCGCAGTCGGATCCAGTGCCTTGTTCTGGCGCAAGGCGCCGGGACAAGGCGCTGGACGAAGTCAGCACCGCGATTCTCGGCGACTGCGTCGCCGAGAACACGGAGCTAACTGGCGCGCGGTCTTTTAGCGCGTCCGGTTGAGCGTTTCGTTGGGCTTGTCGTCTTTTGCGCAAGCTCGATGAGTGACAGGAGGGCGCTGTTCACTGCTTCTTCATTTGAGAATATTTCAGCCACTTCTGGCCTGAGTACGACAACATTTGAGGACTTGCGAAGTCGCTCTGTGTACTTCCCACGCACCAAGCCTTCCGGGAAGTCAGATCGTTTGTACTCGGCGCGTAATTCGTCTTTGTCGGTTTCTTTAGTCTTCTTCATATATCCTTCTTTCTCCTTTGCTCGCAACACGCGCGCTGATGATTCGAAGAATATCATTTCCTTCAGTGTGAGCCACTACCAACAACCTACCCCTTTCAGAGACGCCAAAGGTAACGAATCTTTCTTCACCCACGGAGTGGTCCGGGTCGCATCCAGTTGCAGCCATCGGGTCCATCAGCGCGGTTGCGGCTTCCTCGAATGACACTTTGTGTTTCCGTAAATTTGAGCGGGCCTTCTCCGGATCCCATTCGAATCTCATGCCTCATCCTAAATAGCAGGTTATCACCCCACCCCGAATGATTCTCGGTTCCACAATACTAGCATTCATTTTGGTTTCCCGCTGGTAAGTTGCGGCATGGCTCGAACGGTCGAACGGGGTCGGGCTACGCTATCCATCCGGTTCAGAAGGATATATCTCCGAAAAATGCTGGTTTTGAGAGCTTAGAGGCCCATCTTCACCCCCAGAAATGGCACTGTAAGGAAACTGTCTCTCCCGGAGTTGACACTCATGCGTCGATTCAGTGATCTTCCGACCCTTTGCCCTCAAGCCAAGCTGTTTCTTCACCATTGCCACAAAATCTTTGCTTCCCACCGCGATGGACTCTGACCACTTGCCGTCTCTTGCCCCTCCTTCGAGTTTAAGGGATTCTTCCACCCAGATCCTGTGCGACCTTTGAAGCGCTTCGAGCGACGGTATACCGAGCAGGTCCATGAGACACTGATGATCGATCAATGTGTATCTCAGACGAGGCTGCTGGATCTCCTTGTATCCGCTGTCTTCCCACTCACCAGGATGGCTTATCGCACTGGCGCGCACCATGTTCAAATCCAGATAGACGAGGCACTGGACGAGATGTTGGTTGGCCTCCACAGCCGTTGCATGGTAGCGGTCCTCCCAAAAGGCGCCCTTGCGTTTCTTTCTATGGTTGTATTCCTGATCTGTTCTTCCTGCAACGAGTTGCATGGATCGCGGGATGACCTCCCGCTCAGCCCCGTCGAAGACCAGAAGATGGATGTGGTTGCAGGTGGCCATGTAGTTCAGGATGCACAGGCCGTAGCGCTTTTTTGCCTCGAATAGCCATTGCATCCATCGTCGCCGGTCACTGCCGAATTTGAGCAGAAACTCCCTTTCGTGACAACGATGTGTGATGTGCCAGGCGTGTCCTGGCAAATAGTGACGTTTAGCCCGAGCCATAAGTTCTCTCTACCTTACATGCCCATTTT
>CAYTWB010000086.1:0-15113 GCA_964441945.1 uncultured Syntrophobacteraceae bacterium | reverse complement strand
GAACCATATGGCCTGTTCTCCGTATAACTCTATATTTCATCGTTTTTCTCAAAAAGTGAAAACGCATCCAGAGAAGAGCGAAATGTGAGATATTCGAAAATATCAAGGAAAAAGAGGGGCTCCTTGGAACGGAAAACATCAAGCGAGTGAGCCTGGACTGCAAAGCCACGGTCAATATTGGCGATTACTCCAGAGGAGGAAAGACGCGGGGCGACAACAAGGCTTGCGACCACGACATGGGGTGCGATGAAAAATATGTTCCCTTTGGAATCGTGGATGAGGACACCGGCCGGATGAACATTACCTTTGGCGGCTCCCATAAAACCAGTGATTTCATTGTCGATTCCCTCCTGGCGTGGTGGGACGGACTCACTCCCCGGGAGCGGGAAGAGACGGTTCTCATCCAGATCAAAGCCGACAATGGTCCCGAGAGCAGCGGAGTACGCACCCAGTTTCTGAAGCGGATGGTGGAGTTTGTCGACTCCATCGATAGAGCCGTCCAACTGCTCTACTATCCGCCTTACCACAGCAAGTACAATCCCATAGAACGATGTTGGGGCGTACTGGAATGCCACTGGAATGGAGCCAAGCTCACGAGCGCCGAAACCATGCTTGAATGGGCTAAGAGTATGACATGGAAGGGGCTGCATCCGGTGGTCGAGTTGAGTAAGAAGGTTTAGCAAAAAGGGGTCTCTCTTACCAGGAAGGCGATGCGAGAGATCGATGGCCGGTTGGAGCGAAATCCGCAGCTCCCAAAGTATGACATTTTGATTGTGCCATCTTAACCGGTAGATTTATTTATGGAAAGCACCTTAAAACCGTTGCTCAAAGGAAAGAATTCGGCTATGCAGCTGACTCAGGCGTGTGGGTTGAATGCAAACATGGAAAACCGGTGGTGAGCCATTCTGAGACGATTTAGAGGGTGATTCATGAGAATACTGATCGTACTGCCCACTACAGTGTACAAGGAAGGTCGACTGCTCAAATCGAAGCAACGCTGGATAATGGGATTGGCTCTCCCTTACATGGCGGCGCTGACACCGAAATGGGCGGATGTGGGACTGATCGATGACCGGATGGATGAGATCAACTACGACGGCGGCTATGACCTGGTTGGCCTGTCAACAACGATCACCACAGCTTTGAGGGCCTATCAGATCGCGTCGGAGTTCAGGAAACGGGGAACAGCCGTTGTGATGGGGGGGTTCCATCCAACGCTGATGCCTGAGGAGTGCCTTGAACACTGTGATGCCGTCGTGGAAGGCGAGGCTGAAATGGTGTGGCCTCAGCTCTTGGAGGATTTTAAGGCCGGCAAAATGAAACGGAGGTATAAAGCCGACCGGTTTCACGACCTGAAGGACCTGCCGCTGCCCAGGTGGGACCTCCTGGACCGCAGGAAATACCTGGTCCCCTATCTCCCGCTTCAGACCACCAGGGGTTGTCCGTTCCAGTGCAGTTTCTGCGAGGTCCCCATATTCTACGGCGGCAGCTACAGGCATCGGCCCATAGGCGAAGTCATCGAGGACATCATGCATCTGCCGACGAAAAAGGTCCAGGTGGTGGACGATAATATCACCGGCAGCCGTGAATATGCCAGGGAGCTCTTTCGTGCGATGATTCCGCTGAAAGTGCGATGGAGCTGTTTGTGGACGATCAACACCTCGCGCGATGAAGAACTGCTGGATTTGGCGATCAAGGCGGGCGTCTACCACGTCAACATCGGCATTGAGTCCATATCCCAGGGCAGCCTCAATTCCATCGGTAAGAGGCAGAACAGAGTCAAGGAATACGTGGAAATGCTCAGGAAGCTGGAGAAACGGGGCATTTTCTATTCCCTGAATTTTCTTTTTGGCCTGGATGAGGATACCGGGGAGATCTTTAAAGAGACCATGGATTTCTTGCGGCAGGTCCGGGCCCCAATGGTGTTCTTCAATACCGTAAGCCCGAGAGAAGGCACTCCCATGCGGACCCGGCTCATCGAGGAGGGAAGGGTGTTTAACCCTCTAGGCGACCGATTCATCGGCATGGATTGTATTTTCACACCGAAAGGCATGACGCCGGAACAGGTGGAGGAGGGGGTATGGGATTGTTTCCGAAAGTTCTACTCCATATCGGGCATCTTCAAAAGGTTCTTCCTGCCTCCGAATGCCTACATCGGCCAGGGATTGCCGAGCAATCTCATCTTCTGGTGGGCGGTGCGAAAGAGAAAAGACCCGGTGGACTTCTACTGACCCCCTTCCTGCGGCAGAGAACATCCTGGACGTTTCGTGGTCCATGCCCCTCGAGAGGCTGATACCCCTGGCAAATATCGGAGGGTAACTCAACAGGCGGATTTGCCCGATGATTCTAAATGCCTTTCTTTCAGGACAAAACGCGGGCATGCTTCCCTGCGGCTCCTCTAAAAGGGAGGGGCTCCCTCCGGATAGTTCTGATACCCCCAACAAAAATACCAGACAATCTCGAAAAATTATTCCTTTGTAGCATTGAATGGCTTGACTTAGCCTCCCGTATCCCTTAAATCATAGTTCACTCGGCAGGGGCATCGGTAAGGCGTGTTGAGGGTGCCGATACACTGTGCACTCCTGCCGAAAAAGGGCTGAAATCATTCAGCACCGACTCAAGGGAAAGGCGCGGATGAAATACTGGCGAACGCCTCTCGATTCTTGCGAGATCCGGATTTCACGGGGCATCGTGCACATTCTTGAGGAACGATGCAAAGGCTGTGGCTATTGTATCGCTTTTTGCCCCAGGGATGTCCTGGAGTTCTCCAATCGCTACAACCTCAGGGGCTACCGTCCTCCGGCGGTCAAGAAAGCAGATGCCTGTGTCAACTGTCACTATTGTGAGATCATCTGCCCCGACATGGCCATCTATTCCGTGGAGGCGCCCGCCGGTGATGCCTAGTGCTTTGCCCGATGGTGCGTGAGGCGTGCAAAGAGATGATGATATGAGAGCAGCGGTTTTAACCGGTAAGCATTTCATAACGGGCGATGTAGCCTGCGCGGAAGGGGCCCTGGCAGCCGGGTGCCGTTTCTTTGCCGGCTATCCGATCACACCGGCCACGGAAATCGCCGAGCATCTGGCGGCGCGGCTCCCTGAGGTGGGTGGCACCTTTGTCCAGATGGAGGATGAAATCGCAGCCATGGCGGCCATTCTCGGGGCATCTTGCGCAGGGGCAAAAAGCATGACCGCCACGTCCGGCCCCGGTTTCAGTCTCATGATGGAGAACCTCGGGCTTGGCATCTGCACGGAAACGCCCTGCGTGGTAGTGAATGTGCAGCGCGCCGGCCCGTCCACGGGCCTCCCCACCCTTGGAGCTCAGGGGGATATGATGCAGGCCCGCTGGGGTTCTCACGGGCATTATGAAATCATCGCGCTGGCGCCCGCTTCACCGCAGGAAATCTTTTACGAGACGATCAACGCGTTCAATTTGAGCGAGACCTATCGGACACCGGTTCTGATCATGACGGATGAGGTTACCGGGCACCTGAGCGAGCGTGTGACCATTCCCGATTCGAGGGCGATCAGACTCCGGTCGCGGCCCCGGGCGAGGGGGCGAAAAGATCGTTTCAAGCCCTTTTTGCCCGGCCCCAATGGCGTGCCTCCCATGGCCATCGCGGGGGAAGGCTATGGCATCCACGTCACCGGCCTGACCCACGATGTCCGAGGCTATCCGGTGACGACCGCGGAGGCCCAGGTGGCCATGATAGCCCGCCTGACCGACAAGGTCCGCAGGAACCTCGACGACATTGTCCGCACGGAAAGCTACCGTCTCGACGACGCCGACCTGGCCCTGGTTTCCTACGGCGTCTCAGCCCGCAGCAGTCTGGCGGCGGTGGATGAAGCCCGGCAGTTGGGAATCAAGGCGGGATTGCTTCGCCTGATTACCGTCTGGCCTTTCCCGGAGGAGCAACTGCGCCGGCTTGCGGAGAGGGTGAAGGCGATCGTTACCGTCGAGATCAATCTGGGTCAGATCCATCTCGAAGTGCAACGCTGCTCGGGGGGGCGCACGCCTGCTTTTCTGGTCGGCCATGCCGGGGGCACGGTGATCCCGCCGGAAGAGATTGTTGCCATGCTTAAAGAGATTGCATCGGCGAAGTCGAACCGATAGCAGAAGGAAATACGGAAACCTATGGCAAAGAGTCGGCATCATCTGGAACATCCCCTGGACGGGCTGCTTCGCACCGAGCGGATGCCGCACGTCTGGTGCACAGGGTGCGGCATCGGCACGGTCTTTTCCTCGTGCCTGGTGGCCATGCAGGGCTGTGGCATTGATCTGAAGAAGACGGTCATGGTTTCGGGGATAGGGTGTTCAGGCCGGGCAGCCGGGTACGTCAGACTCGATTCCTATCACACCACCCATGGCCGTGCTATTCCCTTTGCCACGGGCATGAAGCTTGCCAATCCGGAACTGAACGTCGTGGTCTTCAGCGGCGATGGAGACCTTTTCGCGATCGGCGGCAACCATTTTATCCATGCTGCTCGCCGCAACGTCGATCTGACGGTGATCTGCGTCAACAACTTCAATTACGGAATGACCGGCGGCCAGGCTGCGGCCACGACTCCCAGCATGGCGCAGACCACCACCACGCCTCTTGGCAACCCGGAAATGCCTTTCAGTCTGCCACTGCTGGCCTATGCCGCGGGAGCAACGTATGTGGCCAGGTGGACCGTCCTGCACACTCGCGATCTCACCAAGTCCTTCGAAGAAGCCCTCCTCAGACGAGGCTTTTCGTTCATCGAAGTGCTGGCTCCCTGTCCTACCGGATTCGGCCGACGCAACCGTGAGAAGCCCCTCGAAACCCTTGAGCATTACCGGGATCGCACCATCATCAGGAACGGTGCTCATCCCTCGGAGGTCATGCTCGACTTCACCCGAGGCATAACGCTGGGCAAGTTTATTGATCTGGAACGGCCAACCTGCACGGAGATGTATGACAAGACCTGCAGGCTGAGTATGGATGGGGGTGCCTAGAGGATGTCCGCTCTCAAACGCAAGGAAATCATCATCACCGGCTTTGGCGGGCAGGGGATCGTTCTGGCGGGCCAGATTCTGGGCAAATCCGCCAGTCTCATCGACCGGAAGGAGACTACGCTGACCCAGTCCTACGGTCCGGAAGCACGGGGCGGGGCCTGCAGCGCCCAAGTCATCATCTCCTCCGGTACCATCCATTTCCCATACGTCCGAAATCCGGACATTCTGGTGTGCCTCTCCCAGGAAGGCTACAACAGGTACCGTCGCCTGCTGAAAGAAACGGGCATGATGATGGTGGATCAGGACCTCATAACCAACATCGAAACCGGCCCTCATGATTTCTTTGCGGTCCCGGCGACCCGTATCGCTGAAGAACTGGGCAACAAGATGATGGCCAATGTCGTCATGCTTGGTTTTTTCACCGCCGTTACGGCAGCCGTTTCTCTTGATGCCATCCGCACCACAGTTGCCGAAACCGTGCCTGCGAATACACGGGAAAAAAACCTGGCTGCTTTCAACAAAGGCTACGACTTTGGTCTCGCCACCCTCAAGGGTCGGCGGAAGAAGGCCTCCGGCCGGAAGGGGACCACGGTATGAAGGGCCCCAAAGATCGCCTGCACCGTGTTCTGCTCATTGGGGCCAACCCTGCCGGACTGGCCGCTGCCAACAAGCTGGGTGAAATGGGCATTCCGGTCACCCTGGTCGACCGGGACCCGGACCTCGACCGGAAGCTGGCCGGTGAGCAATATCGGCTGGATTCGGGTGTCCTTCTGAACTACGCATTGCGCCCGGGGCTGCTGCGAATCTTGCGAAATCCCAGGATTCGCTGTGTCATACCGGGTGAAATCAGTTCCCTGAAGCATACGCCGCAGGGGTTCTGCGCTCATTTCAAGCATTGTGAGACCTTCGTCGATCCCGAGCGCTGTGTTCTTTGCGGGCACTGCGCCGAGGTCTGTCCGGTTACCACCTGCGATGGTCTGAAGGCCCTTCGCTACCACGGACGACAGAGTCTTCCGGGACGACCGGTGATCGATAAGCGGAGGCGGCCTCTTTGTCAGGTTACCTGTCCGGCGGGGCTCAATGTTCAGGGCTACGTGCAGCTCATCGGACAGGGCAAGTACCTGGAAGCGGTCCAATTGATCAGAAAGCGCGTACCGCTTCCCGGTGTGCTGGGGCGGGTGTGCCCGCATCCCTGTGAATTCGAATGCCGCCGCATCGAAGTGGATGAAGCGATTGCCATCAGGGACTTGAAGCGGTTTGCGGCCGACCGGGTGGATTTTGACGAACTGCCTCTGCCGCCTGTTGAGCAACGTCGGGAAAGGGTGGCGATCATCGGCTCGGGGCCGGCGGGACTGACCGCTGCTTATGACCTTCGTCTCAAGGGCTATCAGGTCACCCTGTTCGATGCACTTCCGGTCCTTGGCGGGATGCTGCGTGTGGGTATCCCCGACTTTCGCCTGCCGCCTGATGTATTGGACCGGGAAATCAATGCGATCCTGCGCCTGGGCGTTGAGACCCGAACGGGCAAAAGGCTTGGAGTCGATTTCACCCTGGACGATCTTCGAGCGGAGGGTTTTCATGCCATCTATCTGGCCATCGGCGCCCACAGCAGTCTGAAGCTCCATATCGAGGGAGAGGATGAACTGGAAGGTTTGGTCGATGCCCTGAGCTTTCTTCGGGAAGTGAGTCTTGGGCGCGGCAGGCCGGTGGGGAAGCGAGTGGTCATTGTCGGCGGGGGAAACGTTGCCGTCGATGCGGCTCGAACGGCCTTGCGCCTGGGGGCCGAAAAGGTCTGTATCGTCTACCGCCGCAGCCGTGAGGAGATGCCGGCTTATGCCGAGGAAATCGAGGAGGCCCTGGCTGAAGGGGTAGCGATTCACTATCTCTTGGCACCGGTGCGCATTGCCGGTGTAAAGGGCAAAGTTGCCGGCCTGGAGTGTGTACGGACTGAACTGGGAGAGCCGGATGCGAGTGGGCGGCGACGACCGGTCCCGATGGAAGGCTCTGAATTCACGGTGGCGTGCGACACGGTCATTCCGGCCATCGGCCAGCTGCCCGAAACCCGGTATTTTGCCAAAATGGGTTTCGAGGTGTCTCGCCACGGCACCCTGGTGGTCAACCCGCATACGGCGCAAACCGGCGTTCCGGACGTTTTTGCCGGAGGAGATGCGGTGAGCGGTCCGGCCACGGTCATCGATGCTATAGCCTCCGGACATCGAGCGGCGGAAGCCATGCATCGCTATCTCAACGGCGAGAATCTCGGCCTCTATGAGAAGGAAGTCGCCAGGCAGGAAGCGCCCGGCCGAGACTGGCGTGAAGTTCCCGAAGATACGGCCAGGGCCTGCAGGGCCCATCTTCAGCACAGGGAAGCCAAAGAATGTGTCGCTTCCTTTGAGGAAGTCTCTTTGGGGCTAAAAGAAGAGGAAGCCGTCGGCGAGGTCCTGCGCTGCCTGAACTGCGGGGCCTGTTCCGAATGTCTTCAGTGTGTCGAGAAATGCGGAGCACAGGGTGCCATTCAGCATGATCGCCTGGTGGATTTTGGCATTGAACACGCCGGAGCGGTCATCATTGCCGACCCTGAAGCAGCCCCCCCCATCCGGGGTGAGGACGTGATTCGCGCCTACAGCAAGCAGCCTTCACGGGACGATATCCATGCCATGATGCTGCGTGGCTTTGCCGCAGCCATGGAAGCGATGCTCATGCTGGGCGGCGGCGCCCAGAGGCTCAAGGGGCACGGGTTTTCCTTCTCACCCCCTGATCCTGAGCTCTCACCGGAAATGCGCATCGGTGTTTTTGTGTGCCGATGCTACGACTCGCTCGGATGGTCGGGAGAGTTTGACAACTATCTAAATGAACTGACCGGGCAACCCCATGTGGTGCATGTCGAGGCGATGCCATCGGCATGTGTGGCGGAGGGTACCGCCGGGATGCTCAGGACCATCCGCCAGCATGGCCTGACGCGCGTGGTGCTGGCGTCCTGCGTCTGCTGCCCGCTCGATTTTATCTGTAGTTCCTGCACAGACCAGCGCAGCCGCTTGAAAAGCGCCCTCTTCAATGCTACCGGCGTCAGCCGTGCCATGGTCGAAACCTGCAATCTGCGGGGTGAAGTCCTGCGCCTCCTTCAAGACGACCCCGGACTGGCTCTGGACCGTTTCAAGGGACTCATCAAACGCTCTCTCGGACGCGCAACGCGCCTCAAGTCGCTGCCTTCTCCGGCTCGTCGCTATGATTTTACGACGGCGGTCATCACCGATTCAGCCGCTACGCTGACCAGTGCCCAGGCGCTGGCCGATGCCGGCATGGATGTCTTTCTCTTCGGATCAATCGACAGGCCTTTGCAGGAATCCCTTTCGCATCAAAACGTTCAATCCTTTCTCGGATCGACCGTAAAACGCCTGCGCGGCACCGTGGGGAATTTCCAGGTGACCATCGAGGTCTCGGGATATCAGCAGGAGTTCCATGTCGGTGCCGTGATCCTGGGAGACTACTCCCGGAAGCGCATTCCTTACCGACCCACCGAGGAACTAACGCCCCATTCCGTCGAGTCGGCCATGCAGCGACTGGGAGTCAGCGGGATCCCCTTTTTCACCCCCGGTGCCACCTCGGTCCCCGGCCTTTTCCTTGCCAATCCGCCGGGAATCAACGTCTCCGATCGTATCAAAGGCACGGCGGCGGCTATCCTGGCAGCATCGGTCATGCCCCGTGCTCCCCGGCAGAGCAAAGGCTACACGGTGACCATTGATGAGCGCCTTTGCCGCGGTTGCGGCCGGTGCGTTCAGATCTGCCCGTATCATGCCGTGAGCTTCGCCCGGAATGCTGTGGGGGGATGGTACGCGGTTGTGGACGAGGCGCTCTGCAAAGGGTGCGGCAACTGTATCGCCGTCTGTCCGTCCAGTGCGGTTGACTGTCCGTATCGCGACCGTCTCTATCTGGAACAGATGATTGATGAAGTGCTTTTGTAGTGATTAGTGGCTGGTTGGAAGAAACGAGATACCATGAGTAGTCCTAAGATCGTTATGTTCATGTGTAACTGGGGACCGCATGCCGCGTTTCAGGCCCTCCAGGACAGCGGTGCACCCATTCCTCCCGAGATCCGCATGATTCGCATCCCCTGTACGGGAAGGATCAGCAAGTCACTGCTTTTCAGGGCCTTCGAAATGGGAGCGGATGGGGTGGCTCTGGTCGGCTGTGCACCGGGGTCCTGCCGTTACGGGAGTGGAACGCCGACAGCGGTGCGCAATGTGGAGGATACCCGGGGAATCCTGGAAATGCTGGGCCTGGGTGAAGAACGTCTGCAATGGGTGAATTGCCTGCCGGACGAATCGAATTCTCTGCTCCAGTTCCTGATGGAGTTTCACCACGATATTCAGCGGTTGGGAAAGAGTCCGGTAATGCCTTCTCAGGCAAAGAGGAGGCTCTGTTTCGATCCGTTGCCTGATATTGACGGCGATCCCGATTCGACCGGGAAGGTGTCGGGCATCAAGCTGGAAGAGACCACTAAGGCACTCCTGGCCTCCTACGACGTCTATGCCTGTCAGGACTGCGGAAAATGTTCCTCTGCCTGCCCGCTGGCGTTGATCGGCAAACCGTTCTCCCCAAGAGCTGTTGCCAATGCAGTCATTTCCGGGACCATTGATGCTCCATCCGTTGTCCGGGATTCCTGGTCGTGTCTCACCTGCGGCATATGCTACGACCGATGTCCGTCCGCCGTGAACTTTCCGGAGTTCATCCGAAGCCTCAGGGAGATTCAGAAGGCATGCGGAATCGAAGGGCATCAGGCACATGACGGCTTCTTTCAATCGCTCATGCGCACCATGACCTCCCCCGATCTTGAGATGAATCGTTGGAGCTGGCTCCCGGACGATATCCGGATCGAACCACAGTCTAAACTGCTCTTCTTCGGCGGGTGTGCGCCCTACTATGACACCTTTTTCAAACATCATCTCGGACTCCGGACCCGCGACATCCTTGCCGACAGCCTGCGGCTGCTCAATTTCTTCGACATTCATCCCAGCATCCTCAAGAATGAACGCTGCTGTGGACATGACCTGCTTTGGTCGGGAGATCGAGAGAATTTTTTGAGACTTGCATCGTTGAATGTGGAGGCGATCAAGCAACTGGGGATCGAAGAGGTGGTCACGGCATGTCCGGAGTGCTATCGGACCTTGAGCCGCGACTATCCGGAGCACGGAATCAGTTTGGACTTCAGGGTGACTCACCTCTACGAGCTGTTGGAGAAAGAGATCGATAAGGGAGCGGTCGGCTTCGAGAAGCTCGATCGCAAATTGACCTTCCAGGATTCCTGCCGTCTCAATCGCCTGGCGGGAGGCCCCGAACTGCCAAGAAAGCTGCTTCACAGGCTCCAACCCAGGAGCTTCACCGAAATGCAGGACCACGGAATGGCGGCAATCTGCTGCGGCAACTGCGCATGGACCGGATGTGACAGCTTCAGCAAGGCCCTGCAGGTCAAAAGACTGCGGCAGGCGAAAGCAACCGGCAGCGATCTCCTGGTTACCGCCTGTCCCAAATGCCAGATCCACCTGCGCTGTGCCATGGAGGACCCTTTCCTGGGCAAAGAACTCGAGATGGAAATGATGGATCTCGCATCGGTCCTTGCCAGGACGATTCGCTGGGAATGAGTTAGTGGCTAGTGATTAGTGGCTAGTGATTAGTGACCGTTGGGTGGGGCTTGGAGAGTGAGGCAGAGCCGGTTGAGGTTTTGAGGATGGCAGAGATAAGGTCCTATTCGGATCTTCTGGTGTGGCAGAAAGGGATAGAATTGGTGGAAGAAGTCTACAAAGCCATCAGGACTTTCCCTCCCGAAGAGCGCTACGCTCTTGGGGCGCAAATAAGACGGTCCGCCGTGTCCGCTCCATCCAATATCGCCGAAGGGCAGGCGCGTCAACACACCGGCGAGTTCAGGCAATTTCTCCATGTCTCACTCGGATCACTGGCGGAACTGGACACTCAACTGGTCATAGCAAAGAGACTCGACTACATTTCCAATGAGTCTCACGGACTTATCGTGGAAAGAATCGTCGAGCTCCAGAAGATGCTTTCGAGCCTCATCAAAAAACTAACCACCAACCACCAACCACCAACCACTAGCCACTAGTCACTAATCACTAATCACTAGTCACTATCCACTGGGGTAAGGCATGCAAAGAACGTTGAAACAGGATGAGAATCCCCGGATCGGTGTTTACATCTGCCACTGCGGGTTGAATATTGCCCGGACCGTCGACTGCAGGAAGGTGTCCGAAGCCGCTGCAGGCCTCAGCGGGGTCGTGGTGGCGAGAGATATCCCCTACGCCTGTTCGGAACCCGGACAGCACAGCATTAAGGAAGACATTGCCGAGCATAATCTTGACCGAATTGTGGTGGCTTCCTGTTCGCCCCGGCTGCACGAACCCACTTTTCGCCAGATGGTGCAGGCCGCCGGCCTGAATCCCTACCTGATGGAGATGGCCAATATCCGGGAGCACTGCAGCTGGGTCCACATGGAAGAGCCCGAGGCGGCCACGCAAAAGGCGATCGATCTCACCAGGATGGCCGTCGCGCGCGTGCGTCAACTCCAGCCTCTCGAACCGGAAAGGCTCCCCCTCATCAAGCGGTCTCTGGTCATCGGCGGCGGAGTTGCCGGAATCCAGGCGGCCCTCGATCTCGCCGACAACGACTACGATGTGGTCCTGGTCGAGAAGAAGCCGTCCATAGGCGGCGTGATGGCCCAGCTTGACAAGACCTTTCCCACCATGGACTGCTCCATTTGAATTCTGGGGCCGAAGATGACGGATGTCGGTCGGCATCCTCGAATCAAGCTACTCACGCTGAGTGAGGTCGTCGATGTGAAGGGTTCCGTGGGCAATTTTGAAGTCAAGATCCTCAAGAAAGCCCGCTACGTCGACGAAAAAGAATGCACGGCATGCGGTGAATGCGCCAAGGTCTGCCCGGTGGTTCGCCCGGATGAGTTCAACCTGGGGTTGTCGTCGCGGAAGGCTATCTATTCGCCGTTTCCTCAGGCGGTCCCCGCCGCCTATCTGTTGAACGCCAATGAGTGCCTCGGGCATAATCCTGCGGTGTGTGCCCGGTGCATTGAAGCCTGCGAGAAGCACTGCATCCACTTCGACATGTCCGATGAGGAGATCACGGAGAAGGTCGGCTCTATAATTGTAGCGACAGGTCTTGATCCCTACGATCCCACGGAGCTCGATGAGTACGGCTACACCCGTTTTGAGAACGTTCTGACCAGCCTGGAATTCGAACGCCTGGTCAATGCCGGAGGACCGTCTAAAGGGGAAGTTGTCCGACCGACCGATCACCGCCTGCCGAAGTCCATCGGATTTGTACAGTGTGTGGGGTCGCGGTCCGCAAGAAAAGGGCATGCCTACTGTTCGAACATCTGCTGCATGAACACGGTAAAGAGCACACTGGTTTTGAAGGAGCATTATCCGAATATCGATGTGAAGGTGTTCTACATGGACATTCGAGCCTTCGGCAAAGGCTTCGAAGACCTCTACAAGCGAAGCCGGCGACTCGGTGTGCATTACGTCCGGGGCCTGCCGGGCAGTGTGGAGGAAACCGCCGACAGGGGCCTCAGGGTTGCGGTCGAGAACACGGCAACGGGAACCATAGAGTTTTTCGAATTGGATATGCTGGTCCTCTCTATCGGGCTCGAACCTGCCAAGGGCACTCAAAAGCTCCAGGAGATGCTGGGATTGCAGCTCACCTCGGATGGGTTTTTTCTCGAGGCGCATCCCAAACTGCTGCCCGTCGATGCGGCCACGCGGGGGGTCTTCTACGCCGGATGCGCCGAAGGGCCGAAAGACATCAAGGACAGCGTTACGCAGGCTTCGGCTTCGGCCGTGCGGGCGATCCGCCTGATGCACCGGGGAGAGATTTTCACCGAGCCGATCACCTCGGTGGTCCTGGCCGAACAGTGTAAGGCCTGCGGCCGGTGCGCTGAGGTGTGCCCCTATAATGCCATCACGGTGGATGTGAAAAAGAAGCTCCCCGCCGTGATCAACACAGCAGCCTGTGCGGGTTGCGGCACCTGCGCCGCCGAATGTCCGTTCGGTGCAATCGATATGAACCATTTCAGCGACCTGCAGATCCTGGAACAGATCGACACCATGCTGGCTGAAAATCCCCGGGAAAAGTTACTGGCTTTTGCCTGCAACTGGTGTTCTTATGCCGGAGCGGACTATGCCGGGGTCTCCCGGTTGCAGTATCCCCCCAATGTGCGTCTCATCCGAACCATGTGCTCGGGGCGCGTTGACGAAGATTTCATCTGGCACGGTTTTGCCCGTGGAGCTCCCGTGGTCCTGGTGAGTGGATGTCATATCGGGGATTGCCACTATATCGATGCCAACCACTGGACCGTGAAACGTGTGGAGAAGGTTCGCAAGAAGATGGCGAAACTCGGCATCCGCCCCGAGCGGTTGCAGTTGGAATGGATCAGCGCGGCGGAAGGGGTCCTTTTCGCCGGCGTCATGCAGCGGATGGAGAAGTTGCGCCGGGGCGTCACGGCCGAGGAGATCGCTGAAACCATGGAGAAGCTTTCGAAATAGTGCCCCGTTCGTGACCTCTCAGGGGCGGAAGAACGGCAAAACGGTATGGACATCATTTTCAGCGGTTTGATTGAAGCCATGAGGCTGCTCCTCACGCTGGACGAGGACGTGATCAACATCACCCTGCGGACCCTCCAGGTGACGAGCGTTGCGACCTTCCTCAGTGTCATGATCGGCATTCCAATCGGAACGGTGCTGGCCCTGACCCAGTTCTTCGGAAGGGGGCTGCTGGTCAGCATCATCAATTTCGGAATGGGGCTTCCGCCGGTTGTGGTCGGCCTGGCCACCTGGCTCTGCCTGACCCGCTACGGGCCTCTCGGCGTCTTCGGCCTCCTCTACACCCCGACCGCGATCATCATCGCCCAGGCGATTATCGCTTCTCCCCTGGTGGCCGGGTTTAGCCTGGCCGCCATCCAATCGGTCGATCCCAAGATGCGCCTGCAGCTGCAAGCCTTCGGGACCACTCGTTTGCAGTATCTGGCTCTTTTGATATGGGAGGCGCGGCTTGGCATTTTGGCGGCCGTCATTGCCGGCTTTGGCGGGGTGATCAGTGAGGTCGGCGCGTCCATGATGGTCGGGGGAAATATCCGCGGCTACACACGGGTCCTGACCACTGCAACCGTGCTCGAGGTCTCCAAGGGGAAGTTTGAACTGGCGACCGCCCTGAGCGTCATCCTGCTGTTCGTGACATTCTGTATCATGGCATCGTTGAGTCATCTTCAACAGCGTGGCAAGAAATCATGACTCCCTCGTTGATAGCTGAAAACCTGAGCCTGAATCGCGCCGGCCGGCAGATTTTCCACATTGAAAAGCTCGTCCTGCAAAAAGGGGAAGTCCTGGCCCTTGTCGGCCCCAACGGTTCCGGCAAAACGAGTCTTCTCCTTACCCTGGCCCTCCTGCAACCGCCCACCACCGGCAGCCTGACTTTCAACGGTGTTGCAGCAGGAAGCGCCAATTTGCTGGCCCTTCGCCGGCGGCTGGCGGTCGTCTTCCAGGATGCGCTCCTCCTGGACGTCAGCGTCTTTCGCAATGTCATGCTGCCGCTGAGGATCAGGGGGACCCCGAAAGACGAAGCGGCGGCACGGGCCGAAAAGTGGCTCGACCGCTTCGGGATCGCTCACCTGGCCGGTCGCAAGTCCCGGCATCTCTCCGGGGGTGAGGCGCAGCGCGTCAGCCTGGCGCGCGCTTTTGCGCTGGACCCTGAATTCCTCTTTCTCGATGAACCGCTCGGCTCCCTCGATTATCCGACCCGCAAGGCCCTGCTGAGCGATCTCGGCCGGATCCTGAAAGACAGCGAAATGATGACCCTTTTCGTGACCCACGATTTCACCGAAATCCCCTATCTGGCCTCGACGGTGGCGGTGTTGTACCAGGGGCGCATCGTCAAGCACGGGAGCATTCGAGACGTATTCGGGCAGGAGCTGCTGGAAAGTAAGGTGTGGACGCCTTGGGATGTGTGAGTGTGCCCCTTTTAAGTGTTCAGTCTGCACCCCAGGGTAAATTGGCTCTTATTGAACATCACTCCCTTTTCGCTCATTTTCGTCGGGCATGTGAAATTTAGTTTGTTGACG
>CAYTWB010000085.1:0-15480 GCA_964441945.1 uncultured Syntrophobacteraceae bacterium | reverse complement strand
CCACCTCAGACATGGACCATAGCTATGGGGGCATGTGTGGGTAATTGTCAGTTTTTCAAAGGAGGGCAGGGGGGATTTTGAAACATGAACGCATGGCTTCGATATGATCCAGGACTCAAGGGAAAAGGCCGCGCCTTGAGAAGAAACCTCACTGATAGTGAGAATGCCCTATGGTCACGCTTGCGTCGCAAGCAACTCGAGGGCGTCCAGTTCTACCGACAGAAACCCATTGGCAGGTATATCGTAGATTTCTATGCGCCGAGTGCACAGTTGGTGATTGAGGTCGATGGAAGTCAGCATTTGCTGGAAGACCACAGGAAAAGCGACCGGGAAAGGGATGAGTATCTTGCCGGTATGGGTCTAACAGTCTTGCGTTTTGACAGCAGGCAGGTACTCAATGAGACAGCAGGGGTTGTTGAAGTCATTTTTCGAATGATAAAAAAGCAGATGAGCTCCTAAATCCCCCCCGCCCCCCCTTTGAAAAAAAGGGGGGAGCTGGGCACACCCGGCCCCGTGGGGACGATAACAGGCTATTTTCACTGGACTGTGAGTCACACCTAAAGGTGAAAGTTGACCTATTCGCTCCCCCCTTTTCCAGATATCATGGGAGGACGCGGCCAAGACGGTCTTTAGCGCGTGAAAGCCGGTATATTCGCTCGCCCCCTTTTTCAAAGGGGGGCAGGGGGGATTTCTTGTATAGTGCTGAATCTGTTCTAAAATCCTCCTTTTGCTAAGGAGGACTTGAAAGATCCTCAGGGTCGTGTGTGACATAGTCAGTTTGATGCGAAGGGCTGGGGACAATGTCGGTGAATAAAGATCGAGGCGGACGGACATAAAGCCCGCCCCTAGAGCGAAGGGTTGCCCCGCAACGTAGCAAGGGGCGGGCTTCATGCCCGCCCGAAAAACCGGCTGCAATGCCTAATTCACCAACATTAGGGTCTGAGGAGAGGGGCAATGGAGAAAAGATGCCGAAATTTGCTTACAAGGCGATGGACCAGGCCGGCGTAACCGTGACCGGCTCAATCGATGCCGAATCCGCCGAAGCGGCCATGAACCAGCTGGCCGGCCGCGGGTACATCCCGTCGAAGGTGGTGCAGGAGAGCGAAGGGGCTGCCGGGGCCTCCGGTTTCAGACTCGCAGAGCTCTTTGCCAGGGTTCCCGCCACCGATCTGATCCTTTTCACCAAACAGTGCCGGACCCTGCTCAAAGCCGGGGTTCCCATTTTGACGCTGCTCCATGTTCTGGAGAACCAGACTCAAAACCCGAAGCTTCGAAGAGTCACGGCCGCCATGGCCCTCGACATACGCGAGGGGGCCACGCTCTACACGGCCTTCAAGAAGCACCCCAAGGTCTTCTCGGAGCTCTACTGCAGCATGTTGCGGGCGGGGGAGAGCAGCGGAGCGCTTCCGGAAGTGCTCGAGCGGCTGAGCTACATCATCGAGCATGAGCACAAGATCAAATCCGATATCAAATCCGCCCTGCAGTATCCGATCACCGTCGTGATCGCTCTCGGCATTGCCTTCTTTGTCCTGCTTACGTTTGTGATTCCCAAGTTTGTCGCCATCTTCAAAAGCGCGGGGCTGGAGCTTCCCCTGCCGACTCTGATTTGCATCTGGCTGAATCAACTCCTGGTCGAATACTGGTACCTGCCTCTGGGAGCGGTTGCGGCATTGATCATCGGCCTGTCGCAGTACTTCAAAACCGACCAGGGTAAGTATGTGAGAGATTCGCTGATCCTCAAGCTCCCCATCCTTGGCCCTCTTTTCGTGAAGTCCGCCATGTCCAGGTTTGCCAGCATCTTTGCTATACTGCAGGCGAGCGGCGTGCCGGTGCTGGAATCCTTGAAGATCCTGTCCGGAACGATCGGCAACGCCGCCATCGCCAGGGAATTCGACCGGATCAGAGATCGGGTTGAAGAGGGGCGAGGCATAGCGGCCCCGCTTCGTGGGGCCAGGTATTTCACGCCCATGGTGATCAATATGATCGCGATAGGGGAGGAATCGGGCAGCCTGGACGACATGCTCCGCGAGATTTCCATCCATTACGATGAGGAAGTGGGATATGCCGTCAACAGAATGTCCGAAGCCCTCGGGCCGGCGCTTGTGGTGGGTCTGGCCGCGGTGGTTGGATTCTTTGCGCTGGCGATCTTTCTTCCCATGTGGGACCTCACACAGATCGCCACAAAGATGAAATAGGGGTAGACCCGACCGAAAGGGATCACGGTGACATGATCCGAAAGCGTTATCACATCAGTCTGTATGTCCTCGTGCCATTGATCTTTTCCGGGATTTCCATACTCTCTTCGGCAGGCGCCTACTGGATCGCTTGCAGCCTTTACAGATCGGGAACGGGGACTGACTGGCCGGTCTGGTTGTGGGGCATCGGGATGGGGGCCGCTACTTGCGTGTGCGGACTCGTGATCGCACGTCTCATCTTGAAGCCGGTCAAGGACTTCGTCCAGGAGGCGGACACCCTGGCTCTTTTGCCGGGGCCCACAGCCCCTCCGGTTGATTCGGGTTCGACCGATGAGATCGAACACTTCACCCGGGTCTTCGAACGGGTCACGAAGTTTCTGAGCCGGGCGGAATCGGAGAGGCTTTTTCCCGATTTCATCGGCCGCAGCGAGGTGATGAGAGGCCTTTTCCACCAGGTCCTGAAAGTGGCGCCAACCGATTCGACCGTTCTCATCACTGGAGAGAGCGGGACCGGCAAGGAACTGGTTGCCAATGCGCTCTATGAGCACAGCCTCCGTAAGGGGAAGCCCTTTGTCAAAATCAACTGTGTGGCCATACCGGAAGGGCTTCTGGAGAGCGAGCTCTTTGGCCATGAAAAGGGGGCCTTTACCGGCGCTGTGTCGCAAAAGCCCGGCAAGTTCGAGATTGCCGACGGCGGTACGATCTTCCTGGATGAAATCGGCGACATGGCCGTGGCCACCCAGGCCAAGGTGCTGAGGGTCCTGCAGGAGAGGGAATTCGAGCGGGTCGGAGGAAACCGAAACATCAAGGTTGACGTGCGGATCATCGCGGCGAGCAACAGGGACCTGCTCAAAATGGTGCGGGAGGAACGGTTCAGGGAGGACCTTTATTATCGACTCAATGTCATTCCGCTCCATCTGCCCCCGCTCCGGGATCGCAAAGAGGACATCCCTTTGCTGGCCGACTACTTTCTTGGAAGGACCTCCGATGCGGTAGGACTCTCTCCAGAAGCCTCGGAGCTCCTCCTGGCCTACTCCTGGCCGGGCAATGTGAGAGAGCTCCAAAATGCCCTTGAACGAGCGGCGGTAATGGCCGATAGTATGATACGGCCTGCTCATTTGCCTTCGGCGATCACCTCCGGAGCTCTTTTGGATGATCTTGAAAAGAGGGTGCTGCCGGAAGGAGAGCTTTCTATCGACGACCGGTTGCGAGGGATTGAACGAGGCATCATCCTGGAAGCGCTGAGGAGGGCTGGAGGCGTTCAGGTAAAGGCTGCTCAACAGTTGGGGATCAGCCCGAGAAGTCTTTGGCACCGGGTGAAAAAATTGGAAATTGATATTGGGGCCTTTAAAGAGCTACAAAAATTGTAGCGGAGGCTACGCGTTTTGGAGTTCGAGGGCTGTTTCGGCCTGCCAGGGGATTGTCTCAGGGCCTGTTCTCGATCCCCTGGATGCTTTCGGATGCGAGGGGAATCAATCTCGCCCGGTGAAGAGAGAGACTCGGTAGCTTTATGGCACGGACCCTGCTATGATAGATTTCAACTTTGGAGAAAGAGGCTCCATGCCAATTGTCGGCATGGGGTCTAATGTGTCGAGGCAATAGAAAGATGGGAGGTGTGCCATGTTGAGTATGAGATCCATGAAGAGGAAGTGTTCTGAACAAAGAGGTTTTACGCTGATCGAAATCATAGCCGTTTTGGTGATCCTGGCTGTGCTGGCGGTGGTGGCCGTGCCCAAGTACATGGACCTTGTAACGGAATCGAAAAACAAGGCCGCGATGGGTGCCGTAGCGGAGGGCATGGGTAGGGTGAGCATGGCGGTGGGCAGTTACCTGCTTGCCAACCCAACTACGAGTGCCATATCAGCAGCAAATATCCTTAGCGTTTTGGGTTCTACCGGGAATTCAGGAGATTTTAATCTCAGCTTTGCGGATAGTGGCGGTACTGCTATTAACGTTGGAGCTACCGCTACTGGAGGAAACGCTTCGGGGGGAACGGCATCGGGGGTTGCTCCCTTGCCGCAGTAAGCCTTTGCATTGTTGCATGCAGGCTAGAGGGTGGATTTAGCCTTTTGAGTTTGCCAGGGAGCTTGCCCGTCAGCTCCGTCTCCCTTCAAGGAGAGGATCGGGGTGAGGGGGTGCAACGGCACCCTCCTCACCTCGCCTTTCCCGATGAAATGGCAAAGCAATAAGTGTCCGGGTTCCTGTTCCGTATACCAACATTCATTGAGCAAGTATCCAGGCAGCCACTGTGGATTCCGGCCAAAAGCAAATGCCGGAATGACACATTTGAGCTATGGTCGGTCTATTTTGCGGTGTGTCCTGAGCAGTGCGTCGGTGGGAGGTTTTAAGGGCCGGTGTTTGGCCCGGTACCTGCCGGCGCGATCTGGCTGGCGAGAAAAAGCACCGTTGCGTGAAGGTTGGCGCGGGCTTTTGCATAATCCTCCCTCAAATAGGTCGCCGTGGCAAAGTAGAAGAGAGCCTCTTCGAAGGCGGCGATCTGGAGGCAGATCAGGCCAAGGTTGTTGTAGGCTTCGGCATTTTCAGGTGAGAGCTTAATCGCCAGTTCAATTTGAACGGCGGCTTCTTCGAGATAGCCCTGAAGAGTGAGGGCGCGTCCCAGATTGTTGTGCGGCTCCGAACATTCGGGGCATAGTCCTATGGCCTGGATGAAGTCTTCCACGGCCTCATCCATTCTTTCCATACGCGCTTTGACAACGCCAAGGCCATTGAGGGCCGGGCCAAATTCCGGCTCTATCAGCAGAGCTTGTTCGTAGTGCTCCGCAGCCCGGTCGAGTTCTCCCGTTTCAACCAGGGCCGAGGCCATATTGTTGTGAGCCGAGGCGTTTCGCGGGTTTATCCTCAACGCTTCCTCGTACCGGCAGATCGCATCGTCCAGGAACCCCTGCCTGGCCAAAACGAGCCCCAGTTTATTGTGGGCCTCGGAGTTCCGGGGCCAGAGGGCGAGGGCCGTTTCGTACTCCTCTCTTGCCTGGTCCAGCTGCTTCCTGGCAGCCAGAGTATCCCCAATAAGACTATGTGCCAGGTAGTTTCCGTCGGTAACCGAAGCTGCCCGCCGGAAGACCGTTTCCGTATCCTTCCAGTATCCGGTTTGAACCCAGGTCATTGCTGCCAGGCAGCAGAGGACCAGCGCTGATCCGTATGCAACCAGCCTCTTGAAGCGGGGGTTTTGCCGCGCCAATTCTCCAACGGTCCACACGATCATGAGGGAAATCCCGATGGAGGGAAGATAGGTGTAGCGGTCCGCAAAAGACTGCATGCCGACCTGGATAATCCCGATGACGGGCGCCAGCATTCCCAGAAACCAGAACCAGCCCGTTGCCAGGAAGGGGCGCCTTGAAGCCTGATGCAGAACCAGGAACGAAACGGCAGCAAGAAAAACACCTGCGGCGATGCC
Organism: uncultured Syntrophobacteraceae bacterium; assembly: GCA_964441945.1. Taxonomy (GTDB): domain Bacteria; phylum Desulfobacterota; class Syntrophobacteria; order Syntrophobacterales; family Syntrophobacteraceae; genus JADGQM01. The sequence continues at coordinate 9,870 of CAYTWB010000085.1, read as the reverse complement.
CTGCCAGAGAGGCAAAAGAGCTCCCCGATGCGGATAGAAGATGGCCAGGTCGACCGGCCAGAAGGTCTTTCCCAGGTAGTACCAATAGGACATGAGAGCATTGATGAGACGCACCTTGACGGGCATGGCCTCAAAGGTCGATACGGCCCCTCCTTCGGATTGAGCGATAAAGGTCACCAGCGAGGAGGCTCCGGAGAGAAGGAAGAGCGGGATCTTCTCCAGAATGAGGGAACCGATCGCAATGTCTGGTGCCTGATGGGATGAAGAGGGTTGCTCGGGGGAAAAACGGGCATTGATTCGACCGAACCGCAAGCGGTGAAGAGGCCAGAAATCGAGGAGCAACAACACAAACGGCAAGGTCACCAGCATGGGTTTGGCCATCAGTCCCAGAGTGAAAAGGACACTGAATAAAAGATAATTGGCGGTTGTCCGGTACCGTGCGTACTGGATATAGACCAGCATGGCCGTCAGTCCCCAAAAGGCGCTGAGGACGTCTTTGCGCTCCGATACCCAGGCGACCGATTCCACCCGAAGGGGGTGAAGAGCGAAGAGCGCCGCTACCGCCGCACTTTCCCAAAAACACCCCGTGGCATTTTTCAGGAGGAGGAACAATAGCAGGGCATTGGCGATATGAAGAAAGAGGTTCATCAAATGATGACCGGCCGGGTTCATTTCGAACATTTCGTAGTCCAGCATGTGGGAAAGCCAGGTAACCGGGTGCCAGTTAGCGCTGTGCATGGCTGTGAAAGCCCAGGCGATGCTCTTCGGGGACAGACCCGATCGAACGTGGATATTCTGGGTGATGTAAGGGCCGTCATCGAAGTTGATGAAATCGCATTTGGCCACCCTGCCGAAAGCGATCAGGCAAGCCAGGATCAGTACAAGTCCAACGAATCGATCTGAAAAGAGAGCTCTCAAGCGTTTACCTCGCCGAACCCAAAGCTTCTGTTTTCAGTGCCACATCCCCCGGCCCCGTAACCGGGATGCCGGCTCGCTCTCTTTCTACATTGGCAATGCTCGTCGGCACACTGGCATCTCCAGGCGAAATTCTCAGGGCTTCCGCGAGCTCGACAAGGGCCTCTTCGTATCTTCCCTGTCTTGCCAGTATGACCCCGAGATTATTATGAGCTGTAGCGTAATCCGGATAAAGCCGGACGGCCTCCTCGAATTCCCGGACGGCTGCATCCAGCCGGCCCTGTTGGGCCAGGAGATAGCCTGTGCGATTGTGCATCTTCGCAACAAAACCCGGATTAATCTCCAGGGCCTTTTCGCGATGAAGGAGTGCCGTGTCCGGGTCGCCGTTGGCTTTGGCATGCTCAGAGAGAATTAAATGGGCGAGATAGTTGTCTTCCGTCACCCTGAGAGCATGTTCAAAAAGGGTGGGGGTGTCTTGCCAGAGGCGCACCTGTGACCGGGTCTGGATAAGGAGGGCCAAAAAGAGGGTGCCAACAAATGAAACGGTGAACATGGGGCGAATCCCATGTCTTTGAAAAATGGGTGCAAGGCCCCAAACCAGGGTGACGAAAATCCCAATGGAAGGGATGTAGGTGTAGCGGTCGGCTATGGCCTGATCGCCCACCTGCACCAGGCCGATCACCGGCACAAGAGCGCCGATGTACCAGAACCAGCCCACGAATAGGTAAGGCCGACGCGATGCCTGCTGAACCGCTATCGTCGTGAGCCCTGCCAGGAAGGCTGCGGAGAGGAGTGCCGGCCAGAACGGCACTGAATTGCCGGCATGCGGATAGAAGATCGAAAGGTCCTTCGGCCAAAACATGTAGACCAGGTAGGTGGCGTAGGAAATGATCGCATTGGCCAGCCTGGCGCCCAGGGAAATGGTTTCCAGAGAAGCCACGGCTTTTGCGGCGGACTGGGCCATAAAGGTTGCAGCGCATGAAAAGAATGTGAGAAGAAACAACGGCATTTTCTCCAGGACCAGGCGTCCCCAGTCGCCGTTTCGCTCTTCCATGTTGAAGGGATGGAGACCGGGGAGCGCGCGTATCCGTTCGAAGGGCCAATAGTCCAGGAGCAGCAGGAGAAACGGAAAGGTCACCAGCATCGGTTTGGCCATAAGGCCGAGGGCAAAGAGAACAAGGACCGGAAGATATCTTCGGATGCCTGGTTGCCTCACGTAATGAGTATATGCCAAAAGTGCCGACATCATGCAAAAGGTGCTGAGCACATCCTTCCTTTCGGAAATCCAGGCGACCGATTCCACATGAAGAGGGTGCAGGGAAAAAAGGCCGGCAACAATGAAACTGCACCCGCTTTGCCCCGTGGTGCGGCACAGAAAGAGAAAAAGGAGCAGTGTGTTGCCCAGATGAAAAAGGAGGTTGGTCAGGTGATGGCCGGCTGGATTGAGCCCATAGAGGTCACAGTCCGCCATGTGCGAGAGCCATGTGAGGGGATGCCAGTTGGCGCTATGGAAGGTTGTGAAGGCCCAGGTGAAGCCGGCTTTGCTCAGTCCGGCGCGAACGTCGGCGTTCTCGGTCACATAGTAAGGATCGTCAAACAGGACAAAATTGCAGTGCGGGAGAGCGGAATAGGCGACGATCGTACCGACTACAAGCAAAACGGCGAGAAGGCGTTCAAGGTTTGCACGAGTCAAGGAAAACCGTTCTCTCATGAAAACTATCTCGCCATGATCGTCAATCAAGTCCATCAGTCCGATTTGCCGGCAGCCTGTTTCTCAACAACGGAAACCGTCTGAGGCGCACAATCCCCATCCTGGCAAGGCGGAAGGTAAGCGATGTCCACAGACACCCCACGCCATAGTAAATGCTCCGGACTAACCCGATGGAGGATGCTTCCGGAAAATACCTGGCAGGGCAACTTATCTCCCCGATGGTATGGCCGAACCAAATAATTTGGGCCAGGATCTGATTATCAAACACAAAGCCATTGGAATTCTTTTCATAGGGTATCTGTTCCAGCAGCCTTCTCGAAAAGGCCCGATAGCCTGTGTGGTATTCAGAGATCTTGGCGCCAAGCAAGAGGTTCTCAAGGAACGTCAGGACACGATTGGCAAAGTATTTCCAGACGGGCATCCCGCCTTTGAGCGCCTGCCCTCCAAGGATTCTCGATCCCAGAACACAATGGTAAAGGCCGTTTCCGATAAGTGAAGCCATGGCCGGAATCAGTTTCGGGGTGTACTGGTAATCAGGGTGGACCATGATGACAATATCCGCACCTTCCTCAAGGGCCAGTCGATAACAGGTTTTCTGGTTGGCGCCGTAGCCCATGTTTCTGCCATGGACAAAGACTTTCATGTTCGGAAGATCCCCGGCCATTTTTACGGTGTCGTCATGGCTTGCATCATCCACAAGGATAATCAGGTCAACGATACCCTGTTCCACTACTTCCCGGTGGGTTCTCAACAGGGTTCTGGAGGCGTTGAAGGCCGGCATAACGACGATTATTCTCTGGTCGTTGAGCATCGTCCACTTCACCTCCTGAACCCGGTTCCTGATTCAATTCTCTCATGCCATGGGCTGCAACCCTATCCCCCTTCGTTTCGACGAAGGATTGGGAAAGAAATACCACTTGACGGCTGCGCCATGAAGATAAACGATAGCCTGCCGGAATTCAAGCAAAGCGGTGGAGGGCATCCCAGCCGCCTTGTCGCTTTCTGTGGTTTCTGCTAGTATCTCGAACAGAACTGAAGAGGATATCGTTGTTGATGGTTCTCTTTGACGGGTTCGAAGGAGGGTTTTTTCCATTATGAACAGGCAAATGCCATGAAGCTGATCAGCATTGTAACGCCTTGCTATAATGAGGAGTCGAATGTCGAAGACGTTCATAAGGCTGTCAAAAACGTGTTTTCCAGGCTGACGGATTATGATTACGAGCACCTCTTCATAGACAATAACTCGAAGGACAGCACTGTCCAGGTATTGAAACGTCTGGCCAAAGAGGACCCAAGAATCAAGATCATCGTCAATGCTCGGAACTTCGGCCATATTCGGTCACCCTACCATGCCATGCTGCAGGCTGGAGGCGATGCGGTAGTATTGCTGGCTGCCGACCTTCAGGACCCGCCCGAAATGATCGTCCATTTCGTCCGCAAATGGGAAGCAGGATACAGGATTGCGATTGGTATCAAATCACACAGTCAGGAAAATCGAGTCGTATTTGCCCTTCGAAGACTCTATTATCGTTTCGTCAGTCGTCTCTCCGAGGTGGAACTGGTCAAGAACTTCATGGGCTTCGGTCTGTACGATCGAAGAGTGGTTGAAATCATGAGGGAAGTTGGCGATCCTTACCCGTACTTGAGAGGTTTGATCTGTGAAATAGGTTTTGAGCGGGCTGAAATAGAGTATGTACAGCCGGCGCGCAAGCGAGGATTCACCAAGAACAGCTTCTACACACTGTACGATATCGGGATGCTTGGGCTTACGAGTCACTCGAAAGTCCCATTGCGTTTGGCGACTATGATGGGCTTTTGCCTTTCATCTTTGAGCCTGCTTGGTGCGATCTTCTATTTTATCTACAAGCTCGTCTACTGGCAGAATTTCCAGGTCGGAATAGCCCCCCTGGTCATTGGGCTGTTCTTCTTCTCATCGGTTCAGCTGCTTTTCATCGGAATCCTTGGAGAGTATATCGGTTCGATTTACACTCAGGTTCGCAGGCGGCCGCTCGTGGTGGAGAAGGAGAGAATCAACTTTGATTAGGCAGGCCTTGGACGGTTACCCCAGGGGGCAATTCCTCAGGTACTTGCTTGTGGGTGCCTGGAACACCATCTTTGGCTATACTGTCTATGCCCTGTTGACCTATGTTCTTACCGATGTAATCCCCTATGCCTATATGGTGGCATCCGTGATGGCCAATATCATTGCCATCACGGTTTCCTTTATTGGCTACAAGTTCATAGTTTTTAGGACCAAAGGCAACTATCTCCGTGAATACCTTCGTGTCTATGTGGTCTATGGGGGAGCTGCCGGGTTGAATCTTGTACTCCTTCCAATACTGGTCGGTGTTCTTGATTGCCTCCTGAAGGAGCCGTACTATTCCGCATATGTTGCCGGTGCGATCGTGACCGCTGTAACGGTCTTGTTCAGTTTTGTGGGCCATGGAAAATATTCATTTAGAAGCTGAGCGGGACACTTCCCGGCATGCATGGTCGGCGGTTGAATGGAATGAAAAAAGGGACCTGTGTTCTCGTTAGAGTGTGCAGGGGATTGCCGTTTGGTCTGGACGGAGAGGAACAATGGGCGAGACGAAACGGCGGGACGATGATTCTTCACCTTCTCGCCTGCTTTGCCTGAAGCAGCATATTACCCTGCTGCTGCCCTACCTGGTCATACTTGCCCTTGGCCTTATCTTTTTCAAACCCTGGTTTGCGGACGGCAAGGTTTTTCTGGCTGCTGATACTCTTTTTGAATACTATCCCTGGAAGTCCTTTGCCCCTCAGGGATTCCATTCCCACAACCCGCTCATTGACGACCCTGTCAAGCTGTCCTACGCTGAAGGATACAATCGGCAGCTCAAGGGCAACGGGCTGACGCTGTGGAATCCCTATGTGCTTGCCGGTATGCCGAGCATCAGCAGTCCTTCTCTTGGCGGCAGCCGTTGGTACCCACCCAAATATCTTCTTCATCGAGAACTGCCCACTCACGTAGCCTTCACATACCTGCTTCTGATGCATCTCCTGCTTATGGGCTGTACCATGCTCTTCTATCTGCGATGTATCGGTGCAGGTATCCGGGGGGCACTATTCGGGGCCATCGCCTACATGTTCAACGGCTGTGCCATGGTTTGGCTCTCCTTTGAAACAGTGCTTCCTTACAGCGCTTTCCTCCCGCTGCTCATGTTCTCCATGGAGCGTTTTCTTCGGAAGGATCGGCTGGTCTATGCTTTGGGTGGCGGGTTGATTGTCGGTATCCTGTTCCTTCTCGGACATACCCACTACAGCCTTTTAGTGGGCGTCATCATGGTGTTCTATTACTTTTTCCTCCTGATACGTGTTTCCTCATGCGGGGAGTTTCTCAAGGATGCCCTTGCCGTGACCGGCTGTTTCGCCGTCATGGCGGTCACGGGGCTACTCATTGGCGCAGTGGAACTTCTCCCGATGTACGAAATCATCGAGAACTCCAGCCGTGTGAGTCGAACTCTTGGCTTTGATGGCCTCTTCGAGACCCTTGGGAGAGTGCCTTTTCGCTTCCTGGCAACACTCATCTTCCCCGCCTACTTCGGTACGCCACCCATGGGCTTCAACCATATCCCCAGGCTCCCGGGGCAGGAGTATATGAACTACAACGAGCTCTGCCTTTATCTGGGGCTCCCCACTCTGCTCGGCTTGCTGGCTGCCGTCGTTGACCCGAAGAAGCCTCACACCCGTTTTTTTCTCCTCCTCACCGTGTTCGTTGGAGGAATGATGGCTGGGACGGTGCTCTTCTGGCCTTTTTTTAAGTTTTTCCCTGGGTTAGACAGACTGAACCCTACGCGGCTTGTCTTTCTCTTCACGACCGTGGCAACTATCTCGGCGGGCTTGGGTTTCGATCGAGTTCAGACGTGGTCATCCCGCCGCAAGGCCGTCTTCATGGGACTTTCGTCGCTTTGGATAGGAGGGGTTCTCCTTCTGGCATGTCTGAGTGATGCGGAGTGGCTCATCAAGTGGTTCAACAGAGAGCTGTTCGACCTTCCGGGCGTGGATCCCCCCAGCCTGGTTACATTGTTGTCCGAACTGCGCAGCTTCACTTCACCGGTGATTTTCTGGCAGGTTCATATTGCCGTGGGCTCTCTGGTGCTCTTCACCGCGATCCTTTACCTGCGCAACCGGATAGCGTCGCTGACTACTTATGGACTTATTCTTGGCCTCCTGGCCTATGACCTCATCTCGTTCGCTTGGGGTTATAATACGGTTGTTGACCCACAGTTCCTCTATCCTCCGACACCTTCCATTGATTGGCTGCAAAAACAGCCCGGACCCTTTCGAGTGCTCCAGGATGTCAGCGGCAACCTCAGCGTCAATACGCTTGTCCCGTTCGGGATTGAGGAGTTGGGCGGGTATACACCGGTCTACTCAAGCCGTATCAATAAACTCATGTCCTTCATTCACTTTGGCGATAAAGCGCTGAACGGCCGCAATTTCGACCGCTGGGTGAAGTTTAGGAACCCCGTTTCCCCATGGTATGATCTGCTCAATGTGCGCTACATCCTCACTGCACCCGGTAAGACCATTACACCCTCTTCCTATCGGCTTGTCTGGCACGGAGACCTCGATATCTACGAGAACCCCAATGCCTTTCCTCGCGCATTCGTGGTGCACCATGCCGTGGTTCGAAGAGGGCTCGATGCAATCATCGAATACATGGCATCCGGTCAATTCGATCCGGCCCGCGAGGTGATCCTTGAGGAAGATCCGCCTGCCGATTCCGCCCCAATTTCGGAGTCTCCGTCGCCCTCGACCGCCGCTATCGAAAACCGAACCCCCGATAGGGTAACGGTTGCCGCTCACATGACGGCCAACGGCTGGCTTGTCCTGTCGGATGCCTACTTTCCCGGCTGGAAGGTCTTTGTTGATGAAAAGGAAGCGCCGCTGCTCCCGGCCGATTGCGCTTTGAGGGCGGTGGCCCTTCGCGAGGGCGAGCACCGGGTAGTCTTTCAATACGAGCCGGCCTCCGTTTGGTGGGGAAAGAGCCTGACCATTGCCGGGTTTCTGGGCGTTAGCGTCTTCGGGGGGGGCGTTTGGCTGTGCGGGAAGAGACGTGCCCTGCCAGAGTTTAGGGAAAAGGGTAGTATGGACTAATGGCCGACTATGCTACACAGTTGATCCCGTTGCTCTGGACAGGACTTGATGGGTCCCGGATTGAAAGATTGAAAGCGCTGACGTCGACAATTGAAAAGGCTGACTATGCCACATATCCCCCTGCGGGCATGGCAACCGCTTGTTTTTCCTGATTTTGTTGACTCGCACCCAAAGCAGCGGATTGGCGCGCAGTTCCCCCTTTTACAAAAGGGGGGCAGGGGGGATTTGTTGTATGATGCTGATTCGATTCGGAAATCCCCCCGCTCCCTTTGACAACAATGGCGGTGAATCAAGAGCAAGCCCGGCGGGCATAAAGCCCGCCCCTATCGGGTGATAGAGGCGAGGCGACGGGCGGTGTAGGGGCGGACCGCCGTCCGCCCCTGCGGGTGGGCATAAAGCCCGTAGGGCGAATGGTTGTCCCCCAACGTGGGGCTCAATGCTGTTGAATGAAGCGCAACTTCCCCGCGCGGGGCCGTCACCCCTCCGAAAGCCTGGGTCCGGAACATATTGAAATCACTCTAGCCTCCTGCAAAAGTCTCAAATTCCGTGACCCCGGCATGCAGCTAGCCGGGGTCCAGGGACCTTAAAGCCTGGATTTTGGCCCAAAAGCCCTGCCGGAATGACGCCCTGAGGGACTTCTGCAAGAGGCTCACTCGATTCCGGCTTTCGCCCCCATACGCGTCAACTTTAAGATTATTCGTGTGGTTCTAAAAGGCTGCAAAACCGGGAAGTCTGCCGAACGTCATTCCGGCATGTTTCCGGCTGGAATCCAGCTCCCTGAGAGTCTTCTGGACCCCGGCTAAATGCCTGCCGGGGTGACGATAAGTATCGGCAGCCTTAGTTCTAACTATTCGAAAGTAAACGAGATTTATCTTAAGTTGACGCGCATGGGCTTTCGCCGGTTGACGCACAGGGCTTCAACAGCGAGGTCCCGCACGCCAAGTCAATCGTACAGGAATTTCCATTTCCAGACGCGAAGGCACAAAGAGCACGAAGAAAGCCGCTGGGATCATGTTGGGATCGTCTCTTCGCGGCCTTCTTCTCTTCGTGTTTGAATGGTTCCGTTTCAGGTCCGCCTGAAGGGCGCTAACTCGACAACATTGATCCACGGGGTCATGGGCCCGGCATAGTCCTGATCGGTGAGAGGCCGACTGAAAATGGGCTTACTGCGCCCTCAACGTCATGCCGGTGAAGCTTGTCCCGGCATGTTTCAAGCCGGGGACCGGCATCCAGGAATTGCGCGGCTTTCTGTATACCGGCTTTTGCCGGTATGACGTATGCGGATATTTTTCAGACGACTTCCAGGTGATCTCAAGTATTTGTCGGATTCGGTCGATAGGATATGCGTGAGGGCAACGTGTGCCGGATGAGCCTGTCCGAGAGCTCCCTTCCCCTCGATGCGACCATGCTTCACACCGGACAGCCCCGCTGCCGTGGACCGGACGCAAGGAGCACTGAATTGCAGGCGGTGACGTTGACAATCCCTTTCCGAATCAGCCTCTTGCAAAAGTCTCAAATTCCGTCACCCCGGCATGCATCTAGCCGGGGTCCAGGGACCTTAAAGCCTGGATTCCGGCCCAAAAGCCCTGCCGGAATGACGCCCTGAGGGACTTCTGCAAGAGGCTCGAATATGTCATTGAATTGAGCCTCTTGGAAAAGTCCTTTTCACCTTTCGATACCTCAGGGTGAACGGGCTTTCGCCCCTGTAACGTACTGAATCTCCATCCGTGGTGAGGTATCGAATCACGAACCGATACAGTTTTGCAGGAGGCTCACGGATGCGGTGAGTTTGGCTGTTATGAGGGATTGTGCCGTCAGTCGCGCTTTTGCCTTTGACAAGCATTTCCTGACTGCGGGTTTTGCGCTGACTCCCTGATTGACCAGGTCCCGTGGAATGAAGTGACCATAACCCTGCCCGTCATTCCGGCGTGTTTCCGGCCGGGACCCGGAAACGCTTCCTGGGTACCGGCCTGATGCCTGCCGGTATGACGAATGGCCGTTCGGACACTCATTCATGCAAAGCGCTACTCAGTCACCATGCCCACGGGTTCAAGTGTGTCCAACCGGCGGCCCTTCGGAAGTGGGGAATGGGATGTGTGAGCCGGTTGGGTCTTTCAAGGCCT
>CAYTWB010000084.1:0-15508 GCA_964441945.1 uncultured Syntrophobacteraceae bacterium | reverse complement strand
ATGAATACTCCAAAAAGATGAGAAGCATGCCTTGAATGGGGAATCCATGGAAGGGATGTGACTGACAGCCGATTTTTCTGGCAACATAGAGCGTTATGGTTGTAATGAAGGCCCTTTCACCGGCTGCTAGATTTGGGATCTTCTCCAGAGAAACGGCATACTATGAATCTGGAGGTTGGAAGAAGCCATGGGGTTCGATGTGAGCTCAATGAAAGGGGGTGAGGTCAGACGAGTTTTCTTACCAAGAGGGGGTGTAGCGCATGAAGGAGATTACCTTAGTCATGAAGGAGAATGAGCCATGAAAGTATTACCGTTGATTGGAGCGTTGTTTGTTCTTTTGCTGTTCGCTGGGCCATCCGTTGGAGGAGAGCCTGTCTCAACTGCCGTTCCCAATGATGTGACTATTATTTCTTCGGATCGGCTTGACGATGTGGATGACATTCTCGAAGAAAACGAGCTCTCAGGGAAAAAGGCCAAGCCCTATTGTGAAAACGGTTTCAATACCTGGGAGATCAAGATTACAAAGGGTAAGATAAGCGGTACGTTCTACCCATGGAATGGGGGTTCATATCCGGTGACCGGAACGAAAAACAAAAAACATATCAATATGATAGCTACCGGGTTGTGCGATATCTACTGCAATACATCGCATGAGCTCGACTTGAACAAAAGTGGAAAAGGTACCTATACGGGAAGCTTTCAGCTCATTTCTTGCCCCGATCAGAGTTGTGACGCTTCCGGCAGCTCCACATTGGTGAAGGGAGGCTGCAACTGATTCTCACAGTCAAACACCAGGATTCCCCCTGTAAAGCCGAGGGTTTACTCTAAAAAGAATTGAGGGGTTCAGTTCTACTCCCGAAGCTTGGGGATGCGGCTCAATCTCTGGTGGTCGAAAGGGCTGCCGGAGATTGAGAGCACGTCTGATGATCGCTTTCCCGTTGTCTAGCCAACTCCCTAAAAGATGCTATCATCAATACGATTTCTGGGGGTATTGTCAATTTTGACCAGGAGTCTTCCTGCCATCACCCACTGTTCATTACTATGGAGATTGCTCAATGATGCACAACTCAACTTCGGCCAGGTTAGCGATCCTGTGTGTTTCAGCAATCCTGTTGACTATTGTTTCCCTGTCTTACGCTCAGGATGGCCTGGTTGGGAAATGGCGTCCTGTTGACAGCCGGACCACCATTTCAGGATTTCGGTTCATTCCTGAGCTCAAGTTTGCCAAGGATGGAACGCTGTATGCTGACGGCAGCTATGGATACAGGGTCCTTGACGATAGCAAGTTTGTATGGGAGCTCGGTAACGGCATCGAGAGAGTTTACAAGTATGAAGTGACAGGCGACAGGCTCATGATATACTCTCTCTCGGCACCGGATGATCGAGCTCGATTCAAGAGAGTGAAATAGGCTACAGCCAGTTTTCAAATGTCCACGTTTTCTTCGATCTTCCTCTCCTCATAAGGGGAGCGCTTCTTCCTGTACCCTTCGAGCCCGGCATGTTCCCTTCCGCTGCGAAACGGCTTCAGCCGAAATACCTCAAGTAATAGAGGAGCGCACCGCCGAGATGAGCTGGGATGCACATGTGGACACGGAACGCGGGCGCAGCTTCCAACGGGAGTAGTACAAAGCCTGCTCAGCCCTCCTGTTCATACGGCTGTCGTGTACCTCATGAGAAAAGAGGACACGGACTCTTCTCGGTTCACGACGCCCGTGTTATGTTAAGCCTAAAGCCAAAAGCCAGGCAGGGTGAGTGCCCATGCACCCGTGCGAAGGGAGGTGGTAAGACGAAGAGAGTACTTGTTGTCGGAAGCCGTTATGATATTTGAACCAGTTCATTGTGAAAGGATTGCCATGAAAAAGCTTATTGTGGGGTTAGTGTGTGTCATGTTGTTTGGTTTGGCGGGCGTGAGCCTGGCTGTTGATCCGACCGGGACTCTGCCGGGTGCCGTGCCTCCAGCCGCCGATGATGCCGCCGCTATCGACGCCACATACTGCGCAGCATTTGATCATAACGGATATAGCTTCCAGTTGGGGGTCAATACAAGCGGTCCCAGCTATACCGGTGGTGACTGGTGCCAGAACTGGGCACCGACCGGCAAGGTCAAGGTCAAGAAGAATACGGTGGTCAAGTTCAACCTGTCCGGCACCAAAGCCGTCGAAGAGTGTTGCGACACGATCCAAATCAGCGGGAAGCTCAAGTACAAGGGTGACAAACCGAAGAAGGCCAAAATCACCTGGAACTTTCCCAGTGCTGATTGCAGAACGGAACCGGTGACCTATAAGGGTCCGTTCAGTGGATGCTAGACCCGTGATTTCCAATAAGCGGGGATAGATTGTCAAGGGGCGACTCGCGAGAGCGGTTGCCCCCTTGCAGACAGGGCTGCCCTTTTTGTTCCCTTCCATTTTCCCCGAAGAACCCGAAATGACCTGAAGATTCGATTCCTGCAGGGCATTATCCGTTCGGTTCATTCCTGAGTTCAAGTTTGCGCGGGGTGGAGTGATGTATCCTGATGGCACCATTCGAGCCCTGCGTGTTCCATTCCGTTCCGAAACGGCTTCAGCCGAAATACCTCAAGACCAGCATTGTGATATCGTCCGACTGCGGCTCCTCTTGTGCGAACGTATTGATTTCTTTGCGCAACGCGTGAATGATGTCATCAATACCCTGGTCCTTTAGTCTGGAGAAGGATTCCTCAAGCCTTTTTTCAGAGAAGAATTCCTGTTGAGGGTTCATCGCCTCGGTAACACCGTCGGTATACAGAAGAAGCGTGCTCCCGCGAGTGAGTCTTGTTTTTTGAGTGGTAAACCTTGTATTCTCCATGGGGCCCAGAACGAAGCCTTTGTCGACATCGAGAAACGCTACATCTCGGCCGCTTTGGTGGAGTAAAGGCGGGTTATGTCCCGCATTGGCAAATTCCAGCTCACCCGTTTCCGTATCCAGAATTCCGCAAATAACCGTGGCAAACATGCAGGCATCGTTATCGATAGCCAGAATGTTGTTGACTTTAAAGAGAATCTCATGCGGGGGCAACTTCTCCGCCGCCACATTTTTCAGAAGGGTTTTTGCGATCATCATAAACAACGCCGCAGGGACCCCCTTCCCGGAAATGTCGCCTATGATCAGGCAAAGCCTCTTGTCATCAATCAGGAAGAAGTCGTAAAAGTCACCCCCCACTTCTTTCGCCGGTTCCATCAAGGCGAAGACATCAAACTCTTTCCGGTTGGGAAAAGGTGGAAAAATCCGCGGCAACATGCTGATCTGAATTTCCCGGGCGATTTGCAGTTCGCTTTCGATGCGTTCTTTAGCGGCCGTGGTTTCGGTCAGCTTTCGGATATAGTCTTTGAGCGAAGTCTTCATATAGGCGAGCGCTTCGTTGAGCTTTCCCACCTCATCGTTCGTGTTGACCTCAGGGAGCGGGATGTCCAGGTCTCCAGTTCCAATGACCTCTGCGGCTTTGGACATGGCGACTAATGGTCTGGTTATCGATCTCGATATAAAGGCGATCACGGCAACAAGCAGGAGACTCCCGCACACCACCAGTGCCAGGACGATGACAGTATGCCTGTGAATGTCCGACAGAAGCTCATCTTCCGGGAAAAGTACGGCCAGGGCCCATCCTGTCGAGGGAACCGGAGCATAATACATCCAGCACAGCTTGTCTCTGGCGATAGATTTAAAGGGTACAAAACCGGATTCGCCTCGTATCATCTTCTTGCCGATTTCTCTCAAGGCCGGATCATTCCTTGCCTCGGCTACGCTAAATATAGATTCATTCATAATCAGGTCTTTAACGCTGTGTGTAATGACCGTGCCGTTCTTGGAGATCAGGTATGCATCACCGGTTTCAAGCACCTTTATGGAAGAGACCAGATCTGCCAACCACTCCAGGGAAATATCCGTAAAAACAATCCCCTTGATGATTCTTCCTTCGGGAGTGTATTCATAAAAAGGCACCGAATAACTCGTCATAAGGACATCATCATAATATGGCTCACTCCAGTACGTCTTATCCAATTCCCGGGGAATCTGATACCAGTCGAGATAGAAGTAACGGTAATCGTCTGAACCCATCCACTCAAATCTCAATTTGCTTGTTTTCCTATCCTTATAACAATACAGCCCATAGTGATACCTCTTAACATCGAAGGCGTACGGTTCGAAACCAAGGCCAACACCATACAATTCTTCGTTGTTTGAAACTACGAGTTTGAGCATATTAGTGATTTCTTTTTCGCCCATCTTCCCCTCTTCCATGAAACAGGCGACTTGTTCCGATATTTTCTCTACTGCCACCAACACGTTCTCGATTCGATTGACCGTGCGAAGGGTGAAGTTCCGGGCGTTCTCCTCCACGTTCTTGAAAATCATTTCTCGGGAGACATGATAATTGAATCCGAAAATGAGCAGGAAGATGAGGGCGCTCGAACCGGAAACCAAAAGGATGAATCTAAAGAGAATACTACTATTCTTGAGCATGTGCGTTGACAGCCTGATAGAATTCTGAGAATGGTGGAATGGTCTTGATCAGGCCCTGGGTCTGGAGCTCTGACGCAACGGTCTCATACTCCGCCCGGTCCAGCGTGCCAACAGCCGCCTGACCATCCGGGGAGAGTATCAGGTCTTTCATTCTTGCCAGCATCCATCTCTGGTGCACCCTATTGGCGGGGACCTTTGCCTGTTTCATGTATTTGAGCACAATATCCAGGGCTTCATCCGGATGCAGGAAGGCGTATTGCCATCCGGCGACTGAAGCTCCGACAAATGCAGCAGCAGCGTGAGGGTTTTTCTGCAGGGTCTCCTCCAGCGCATAGATCCCATCCTCGGGAAAATTTAGGCCATGGGCATCAAAGAAGAAAGTGGTCAGCTCTTCCTCATCGAGGCCGGAATTGATGATGGTATGATACTCATTGTACCACATCGCGGAAGCAACATCCGTTCCGCCCGCCAGAAAGAGGTTCACGGTATAGGACTGGGTTATGATTTCAGGATTGATCTTGTATTTGCTGAAGAATGCTCGTGGCTGCAGCCGCAAATCTCCTTCCCAGAGACTGACCTTCCTGCCGTTCATGTCCTCCGGCTTGAGTATCTCGCTGGATTTCCTGGCCACCAACATCAAAGCTGAACGCCGGACAATCTGCGCGATGTTGACCAGGCTCAATCCCTCAGACCGCCTTTGGATGGCAGAGGAAAGCCACAACAAGCAGAAATCCACTTTCCCTGATTTTAACATCTCCGCGGGAATATGATCCGGGCCGCCTTGAATAATGTCCACATCGAGGCCGCACTTCCGGTAGAATCCCTTTTCGAGGGCGACATAGTATCCTGCAAACTGCGCCTGAGGACTCCACATGGGGAGGAATGACACTTTCTGCAGGTCCTCTCCATTGGCGCAAACGCACGGGCAGGGGAAAAGCAAGAGGGCGGCAATAAGAAACAAACAAGTTTTTGCTGTAGATCTCACGGCATCGAGTCCTGGATCAGCCTTTCTAAGCATAAACAAGTGGACTGAGGAGACAGGTTTCCCGCTCATCGCGTCAAGTTCTTCACACCGGAAGTGCGTTCCCCCCTTGTTCCCACTCTCTGCGTGGAAACGCACACGCTGGACGCTCCGCGTCCACTGGCGCAGAGTGCCCGAAGGCATGGGCTCCCACGCAGAGCGTGGGAGCCAGTGAATCATTAGAAGCCTATTCCTTCTTCGCTGCTTCGACTGGCTGTACAGGATCGCCGTCGGCGATGCTCATGCCGGGGTTAAGCATCACTTTCTCGCCTTCCAGGAGCCCCGAGCAGATCGTGATCATCTTGCCGTCACTCTCGAAGACGGCAACCTCACGATAGCCGATCTTGTGGTCATCGCTAAGGATGCCGACGCAGGTTTTCCCTTCCCGCACCACGAGGGTTTCGCAGGGAACCTGTACAGCCGGCGGCATTTTAAGGTGAAGGGCCACCTTCACAAAAGAGCCGGGCATCAGTTGCCGACTGCGATTGTCCACGTCGATTTCGGTCAGCAGCGTCCGGGTCTTAATATCCAACTCCATGCTGGTCCGGCTAACCTTGGCGGTCAGGCGCACTTCAGGGCGCGCCGCATCAAAGACCTGTGCATGGTCGCCTACCTGCACCAGAGCAGAATTTCTCTGGTCGAGATAGGCATAGATTCTGAGCCGGTCAGTCTCCGAAAGGGTCACGATCGGCTGAGTGGTGGTTTGTGCACTGGTGGCGCTCTGGATGAGAGCGCCGGGGTCGACAAACCGTGCGGTCACCACACCCCCGAAGGGCGCCCGCAGGACCTGGTAGTCTTTCATCGTTTCCATGGCCAACGCATTCGCCTCTGCCATCTGGGCGGCCGCTTCCTTGGCTTCGGCATCCTGTTGGGAAGTCCCCGATTGCGGCAGGAGTCTCCAGGCTCGCTTTGCTTCCGAGCGCCTGTTCTTCGCATCGGCTACGGCGGCCTCATGCTGGCGGTCGATCTCGGGAGAGCTTATAATGGCAAGGACCTCTCCTCTCTTGACCGCATCGCCTTTGTCGACGTTGATTTCACGGAGATATCCCGAGACCTTGGCATAAAGAGTTGTCGTGGTATAGGGCCGAGCCTCCCCGATCAATTCGACCTGCTTCTCAGCCGGTGCCCTGGTAGCCATCGCCACCCGGACCAGAGGGCCTCCCTCGACGCTCTCTTTTCTGACGCCTCTTTCGACATCAAGGTGTATCTTGTGCCTCCACAGCAGAACGCCGAGTATTGCCATCGCCGTGAGTACAATCAGCACTCCCCCCACGTAAAACATCTTGCTGGATTTCCGGGATACATTGGAAGTGTTGTCAACCATATCGCCTCATCCTACAGCTGTGTGGCCTTGCCTTTCCGCTTCAAAACGCTGTTCGAGAAGGCCCTTGGTAGGCAGTTTCCGGCGCAGCAGAGAATAGATCACCGGAACCACAAAAAGGGTAAAAAGGGTCGCCAGAAACAAGCCACCGATTACCGCGCGCCCAAGCGGTGCATTCTGTTCCCCACCTTCTCCCATACCGACTGCCATGGGGAGCATCCCGATGATCATGGCAAGGGCCGTCATCATGACCGGGCGCAATCGCGTCTTGCCCGCCTCAAGGGCGGCACCGACGGCCGAAAGCTGCTTTTCCATGCGCAGATCATTGGCAAAGTTCACCAACAAAATGGAGTTCGCGGTGGCGATCCCTATCGCCATGATCGAGCCCATCAGGGATTCCACATTGAGGGTGGTGCCGGTCAGCGCCAGTACCCACAGAATTCCCGTCAGGGCACCGGGGACCGCCATCATGATGATGAGCGGGTCCAGCCAAGACTGAAACAGCATGACCATCAGAAAATAGACCAGAAGGACCGCCAGGATCAGCCCGAACCCGAGACTGCGGAACGATTCTTCCATGACTTCGTTCTGCCCGCGTAGATTGATTCGGGTGCCGGGAGGCAGCGGTTGCAGGCGGGCAATCCTTTCTTTTATTTCTTTCGCCACTGAACCGAGGTCCCGGTCTTCGACATTGGCCTCCACCTTGATAACACGCTGCACCGTGTAATGGTCGATATTCTCGGCGCTAACCTGGTGATAAGCATGAGCGATATTGCCGACGGTCTGGGCGGGGATAGTCGGCAGATCGCTCGGCTTTGGTGGAGTTGCGTCCTGAAGCAGCTGTACAGTCTGTATCGGGGTTACCGGGATAGAAAGAAGGCTTCCCATGGAGTCCACGCGTTCAATCGGGATTTGGACGGCAACACTGTAATTAACGTTATTGGCCGGATTCAGAAAGAACGACGGAGCAACCAGCACACTCGATGAGAGCGAAGTCAGCAGGGTATTTGCCACCTGGAGTTGACTCATACCCAGCATGGCTGCCCGGGCGCGATCGACATCCACGTGCAGAGTCGGGTAATCGAGCACCTCGTTGATGTGAACATCGGCGGTGCCAGGGATTTCCCGCAGATCGTTCTGAAGGCGACTCGCAAACCGAAAAGAATGTTCCAAATCATTGCCTTCGATTTGCACGCTGATCGGTGAGGACTGGCCGAAGTTGAGGACCTGCGTAACAATGTCTGCCGGCTGGAAATAGAAGCTCGCGCCAGGGAATTTCCTGGCCAAATATTCTCGCAGATTCTTCATATACTTCTTTGTCGGACGATGCTCTTTCTTCAGGGCGATGAGAAACTCCGCATCCATGCCGCCGATATTTTCTGTATGAACAAAGGCGAGATTATAGAAGACCGGCACTCCAATCATGCTATTAACGGTTTCGAGCTCTTCGGAGGGGATGACCTCACGGATATGCCTCTCGATTTTTGTCACCATGCGCTCCGTCTCCTCGATTCGGGTTCCGGAAGGCGCTCGAAATTGCAGCTTCATCATCCCGGCATCGACGTTAGGGAAGAAGTCCGTCCCGATCACCAGGACCAGTCCCAGGCTGACCAGGACCACCAGACCGGCCGCAATGAGCGTAAATGTCCGATGGCCGAGAGTGGTCTCCAGAAAACGGCCGTATCCCTGCCGCAGCCTCTCAAAGCCCATCTCACGCTTTTCATTCAGATGTTGTACCCATCCGGAAAGCCCTCTTCCGGGAGCATCCGCATTGGCGGCAACTTCTCTTCCGGCCATGAGCATCCGCGCCATGGTGGGGACGAGGGTGCGGGAGAGGAGGTAGGAAGCGAGCATGGCACTCACCACTGCCAGCGCCAAAGGGGTGAAAAGGAATTTTGCCGGCCCGTAGAGCAGCACCACGGGAAAGAAAACGATGCAAATAGCCAGCGTGGAAACGATCGCCGGCACTGCAATTTGATGGGCACCATCCAGAATCGCCACCGTCAACGGTTTGCCCATGGAGCGATTGCGATGAATATTCTCCACTTCAACCGTGGCGTCATCCACCAGCATACCGATAGCCAGGGCCAGACCTCCAAGCGTCATGATATTTATGCTCTGGCCGGCCAGGTTCAGTACGATTATCGAAGAGAGGATAGCCAGCGGGATGGAGATGCAGACAATGACCATGCTCTGCCAGCTGCCCAGAAAAACCAGAATCATCAGGGAAACCAGAATGGACGCAAGGACCGCCTCTCGCACTACCCCTTCGATGGCAGCACGGACAAAAAGGGACTGATCAAAGTCTATCTTTATCTCCAGACCCTCGGGCGCCACTTCGCGGATCAGCGGCAGCACCTCTCGGGTAGAATCCACCACAGCCAGCGTGGAGGCCTCGGCATGCCTCAGGATGGCAAGGTATGTAGCGCGTCTGCCGTTTACCCGTACTATGTTGGTCTGCTCCGCGTAGCTGTCCGCCACCCTGGCAACGTCACCCATGTGCACCACGGCATTGCCAACCACCTTCAGGGGGATCTTTTCAAACTCTTCCACCAGTTTCGGGCTGGAGTTCGTGGTCACATTGTATTCGAGCTTACCAATTCGGGCCGTCCCGGCAGGAACAATGACATTTGAAGACTGCAGAGCACTCACCACATCGGCGGGCGACAGGCCTCTGGCCTGCAGAGCATCCGGGTCTACATCAATCATGATCTGCCGGATCTTGCCCCCGAATGGAGCGGGTGTGGAGAGCCCCGGGATGGTGAAAAGCCTCACGCGAACGAAATAAAGCCCGTAATCGTACATTTCTTGTTCGGAGAGCTTGTCGCTGGTAAGGGTGAGTTGCGCAACCGGCACACTGGATGCATCGAATTGAATGATGTTGGGAGGCTGAATGCCGGGCGGCATGGTTCGCATCACAGTGTTGGAAGTGGCGGTGATTTCGGCGATGGCCGAGCCTATGTCAGCCCCCTGTTGAAAATAGAGCTTCAACAGTCCGATGCCGGGGATGGACTGGGATTCGATTCGCTCGATGCCGTTGACGGTTGTTGAATAGGCTCGCTCACAGAGCAGCACTACACGTCGCTCCATGTCCTCGGGCGTAAGCCCCGGATAATTCCATACCACCAGCACCACCGGAATCCTGATCGCAGGGAAAATATCCACAATCATGCGGCTCACCGAGAGCAACCCGAGAGTCATAATGAGCAACGCCATGACGGCGACAGTGTAGGGTCTACGGAGAGCCAGATAAACGATCCACATACTCCATCCATTCACTTTGCCCCTGACAGATCCGGGTCGAGGGCATCGCCGACGGCTTGCGTCCAGACCGTCAAATCCTGAGATTCTGCAGCAGCTTTGCGAGCGGCTCTTGAGGCGGTCCGGCAATCGGTATCTGCATGTGATCAACAGAGCTCCTGACGAGACAGATCTGCCTTTTCTTCACACCTTTAGGCCACTCTTCCGTATACGGAAGATGGTGGTCACGAAGGAATTGAGCCAGGAGTCGAGTCTTCTCTTCGCACGCAGACTCTTCGGTAAAGAGGTTGATGAAGAACCCACCACAGGGATTCCTCAGGATCCATTTTCCGAAAATGTAGAGGTCTTCATACAGTGCATCCATGAGAAACACCCCTATTATCCTCGAGCCGACTCCCCCGCGGTCGAGAGTGCAGGCAAGGGGCTTGTACCCGCCACTGAAGGCGACAAGGACGATCGGGGCCTGTTCAAACCGCTTCTGATAGTTTTTGCCGAACTTCGATGTGAGTACCTGGGCGACTTCCGACATGAAGGACCTGAACACGTTCTTCACCGCGAACCTGCCGGGGCTGGAATCCGAGGCGTTCCTGGCGAGTTGCGGCAGAATAAGGATCGCATTCTTCATGGACTTGTTCATCTGTTCATCGAGTCGATAATCCTTTTGAAACTGGCGGACCTCGGTCCGGTTGCCATGGAAGAAGACGACATAGGTAAAGGGTTTCCTGATGTCGAACCGGTCGGGAACGTGGAAAAGAACGCTGTTGTCCCGGTAGTGGTCTTTTTCTGACAACCGTTCGAGGGTGCGGGTTGTACGAAATCGCTCGCCCGTTTTGGGATCGACGACATCAAAGAAATGGGGGGCGATGTTCTTGCCCGTGTAAGGGAAAGGAGTCGATTTCAGGTTCTCGACAAAGGTCCCGTGATACTTGACGGTGGGAGCACCCGCAGGCTTCCCGGAAGCCTTGGGTTTGGTTTGGCGCTTCGTGCCGGCAGCCGAGCCGTCGATGGGAGCTTTGTAACTCCGGGCCGGACTTTTCTTTGCCGGTTGCGGCTTGCCGGCATTTGCCGGCCTGGATGGAACGCTCCGGGAAACCTGCGGAATTTGCTTCTCTTTCGGGGGACCTGCCCTTGCCTCCTCCGGAGCGGCCAGTTCAGCGCAAAGACCGATGGTCACGAAAAGAAAAGCCATGATCACAAGTTGATTCAATCCCATAAGGTATGATTTGTACACTTGACTTACTGCCAAGAGCCGCTCACCACCAGGAGTCTAGGAATCGGGAAGCTGTAGATTGAAAAAGGAGGGTAAGGCAGTGAGATAGATGATTGCAGCCATCACGATCACGGTGGAGATTCCCAGACTGACCGAGATGATCGGCACCAGTACGGAACCGACGACAGAAAACGATCCATTGATGCCCCACGCCCAGACAAAGAAGTGTTCCTTTCTCAGCCTTGAGAGAGTGGACATACCGATGGCGAAGGGGAACCCCATCAGGAGTGCCAGAGGAAACAGCAGGAGCAGGCAAAAGACAATCTTGGCCCCATAGGGCCACAACCCGACCATGCCCAAAATGCGATCCAGATAGGAGGCATAAAACAACAGAAGCAGAGTGATGGATGAACAGACAACAATAATCGTCCGCCGCGCAGCCGGCACAAACCGGGCGGAGAGATAGCTGCCCAGACCGGAAAAGAGGAGCATTCCGGTCACCAGTATGGCCACCGATACCGTGGCATTTCCCAAGCAGAGGATGTATTTGCTGATCATTGCGATTTCGACGAAGATATAACCAACGCCCAGGCAGAGAAAATAGACGATGACTCCCGGTTTGCCCCGATGGCGCTGGAAAAACGCCTGCCATCCGAAAATCATTGGAAGCAGCATGAGCACAAGACCGAAGACAACCGAAAGGAACAGGGTCGCCCACAGAAGCAGATAGCCCCATTCATCGGAGATGGCCTCTAGTTTATCCATAAACTTGGGAATGTCGGGGATTCTCAAGTAGCCCGCAAAATAGGGGCGTTCGTTTGTGAGCGGTTCACCGCAAAAGACATAGCCCTGCTCAACTTTCTGCAGATCACCCGCAATCAAGCAGCCGGCTACAAGGCGGTAGAGATATCCCATGGACATGTCAACCCCGGTTTCAGGGGAGTCCTCCCTTTGAGGTCCGGAGTAGAGGTCCCGGTAGGCTTCAAAAACCTTATCGAGGTCTCCAACGGGTGTTTGCTGACCTGGAGAATAAACGACTTCAAAGCTCGTCCGCTTGCAGTATTTGAGAAGCGTTTGAACCTCTTCGTCCGAGAAGCCGCCCTCCTTATAAAGTACGGAGAATGTAGAAAGGTAGGTGTGAGCGATGAAGAAATTCCTGGAGATATCTTGCGAGCCAGCATCGAGAGCAGCGGTGACAAGGGTGGTCATGAGCTTCATCGTGGACTTCGGAGGGTCCTCCTTGTTCCAGACGGTAACCGAGAGGATGCCGTTCTTTGCCAAAGCGCGTATGGCGGCAAGGAAGGTCTCCCTGGTGTAGGTAAACTTCTCGTGAATTGAGGAGCCGCCCGGCATGGAGAGCCCGGTGGAATCAGCGAGACTCAGGTCGATGATATCGAACTGTTTTTCGGCCTCCCTTACATAGACCCTTCCATCGCTGGGAATGAGATTGATTTTTGGGTTTTGGAGTATCTTGCCGGTGAAGTCGGCGATGAAATGCCTGTCCTTCAGCGCATCGATAATCATTGGGTTGCCTTCGGCCACGGTAACATGATCAGCCCCCAGCGTGAGCGCCATGTTGGTGGAGATTCCTCCACCGAACTGGATGACGAGCACATCAGGGTGAGGTTTTAGCAGGTAGGGCATAGAAAGCGGAAGGAACTTGGCGTACTCCTTCTCGTCTTCCGCCAGGTTCTTCATGATCCCGATGGGACCGTCGCCGTCGATATACATCCCGAGGTAGGCGTTTTCAGGCATCTTGTCGAGATAGAACGTGGCGGCATCACTCAACCCCGGGGCAAAATGGAAGTAGGAGCTCGAATAGACTTCGAGATAGCCGAATGGACTCGCCGCCTCGTAGACCCTCTCGGAATCGGGGAAGTTCCTGGCATAGCTGACTCCCTTATAAGGCGAAACGCTGATCTGGTTGAACTGCCAGCCGATGATCAGGGTCAAGCCAAGCGCTGCAACCAGAGCGGGAATGAGGGTTGCCTGGCGTTGGCTGTAAAACCAGAAGGCGGCCCCAACAAACCACAGGGTGACCGGAACAAGGAACAGATATTCCGGAAGGAAGCAGTACATGGCGGCAAACAGGGTCAGACTCCCCAGTCCGGAACCCGTCATGTTGGCGAAGTAGGCTTTCCCGAAATTGGCCTGAGCCAATAGAAAGAACAGGCCCAGGAACATTGCCCCCAGGATAAAAGGAACAAAGTAAAGAAGGAAATAGTAGGCAAGATAAAACTTCTGGCTCGGGTCCGAGACCAGAAAAATCGGGTTGAAAGGGATCTCCTGTGCCAGCGAGTTGACGGCCAGCATGGCCGGCCCCAGCAGCACCAGAGAGAGATTGATCCAGGATATCAGTGTCTTGGCAAAAAACCGCTTCCAAATGCACAGAGCGGTGCTGAAAACCCCGAACCCGAACATGGCAATGCTGATGACAGTGGAACCGAAGTGAGACCAGCCGCCGATTGCGAACACGCGCATGATGAACAGTTCGTAGGCGAGGATCGCCCCTGATACAAAAGCAACAGCGAGATAGGCTGTGACCGGAATGGAATCCCGTTGTCCGGGACCAGCTGGCGTCATCATTTGTTGAAGTGGGTCCCGCCTCCCTTCTTGGTGAAAGGAACAAACGGTACCTTTTTCTGGCCGTGGTAGATGTCCTCACGTGCGATCACGACATTGCCGTCCTGGTCCTGATTCTTGGTCACTCTCATGACGATTTGAGCACCCGGAGGACCAACGGGAATGACCATGGCGCCGCCGACTTTCAGCTGCTTGAGTAGCGGTGGAGGGATATGGTCGATGCCGCAGGTGACGATTATTTTGTCGAAGGGGGCATACTCTTCCCAACCATAGTAGCCGTCGTCTGCCTTCCGCTTGATATTGTTGTACTCGGGATATCCAGAGGCCCCAAGGTCCTTGTAGAGCTTGTCCGTCTCTTCCGCGAGTTTCTCTATGATCTCAATGGTAAAGACCTGGTCTGTAAGGTATGAAATCACGGCGGATTGATATCCGGACCCGGTGCCGATTTCCAGCACTTTTTCGCCGGGCTGAACATCAAGAGAGGAGGTCATCCTGCTAACCAGGTGAGGCCCGGAAATGGTCACGCCATACTTGATATCCAGAAAGGCATGATCATAGGCCCGCTTAAGGTTCCACTTCCGGCAGAACTTCTCTCTGGGGGTCAGCAGGAAGGCCCGGGTCTCTTTCTCACGCCACAGGTCTTTGTTCTCAACCACTGCCAGGTAGCGGTTGTATCGTTGTTCGAGAAAACTAGGGTCCTCTTTTCTCTGTTCAGTCATGAATTGAACGAACTTCTCTACCGAATCATGCGGAGGGGCTATCTTGTCGGCAAGGGACTGCTTTGTTGATTTGTCCGGTTCCGCAGCCACTTTCTCAGGAACAGTTGCTTTCGGAGCAATGTTCGGGTCGGTGGGTGCAGCAATCCCCGTGTTGGACGGATTCTGCTCGGCGGGGGAAGGACCTGCAGCAAAAGCCGCCCCGTTAAGGACAACGAGGGCCAGCAAGATGGCCGCACAAAGGATTTCGGCCGGTCCAGGCATGCTCGCGATGCCGAGAGCGCCATGGTGCTTCAGGGATCTAAACGTTCGCTCCATTCCTTGATACCTCTCAGGTCCATTGTTGGTTCCTGAATTTCGAGTACGAGATCAGAGAACAAACGGATGGTTACCAACAGGAATTCCTCGATCATCCGTGCACTGAAGATCTCACAATAGGCGCCTCAGCTTCGCTATGACTCCACTTAGCCGATTCGGGAACAACCTGACCCGGCCGATTTGGGGATTGGAGTATTATGCGAGCGCCGAATCAAGAAGCCAAAAGAACAGGGTTTTGTCAAGCGCCTTTTAAAGACTATCTCAAAATGGCACAAAGACCGCTGACCGTCATTCCGGCAAAAGCCCATGTGCATCAATTAAAGGATTTTTCGGGTGATACTGTGTGCTTATACAAAACCGACAAGGCTCCCGAACGTCATTCCCGCATGCTTCTGGCGGGAATCCAGATTCTTTTTAACCCCTGGACCCCCGCTAAAACATGCGGGGGTGATGATGTGCGTTAGCGTACCTAACCCGGCAAAGCCGGAACCAAGAAGGTTGTAGCCAAAGATCAGCTACTGCTTTATATCCACTCCAATTCTCTCACACAGCGAAGGAGTTGGATATCTATGATGCTTTTAACGGACCGTTACGCTGAC
>CAYTWB010000083.1:0-15768 GCA_964441945.1 uncultured Syntrophobacteraceae bacterium | reverse complement strand
TTACAGGAGACTGATGACGGGCTGTGGCTTTGGATTCAATGTCTCTTCATTGGCAAAATCAGCAATCGACAGATCAGACACCTGGTTTCCAAAGTGAGCGAATTCTTCCTTGATCATCTCGATGAATAGCCTGACGGTAATCGAAAAACAGACGCACTCGGAATAGTCGTACGATTGGGTCTGCTGAGAAACAGCAGAGATGATCCACTGAAATAGCGGCCGGGAAATGGAATCTTTGCGGTAATGCATGATAAGACCGACCATGCTGAGGGCCAGTACTTTCAGGTGAAAACTGACCGCTCCTCCCCTTTCTTCCCGATAATCCCGATGATCCTCAAGATATAATCGATCCTCCAGGAAGGTGATATTGGGTGGGACGTCGTACAGAGACCTCCTTCTATACCATTGATCAAACAAGGGTAATAGAGGGTCGTACACAGCTTTTCCATATCCACCGAAGCCAGCAACATCGATGCCTACATAATAGTGCCGGTATTTTAGATATCTTGCCTCCAGTTTAGGGCGGCCCACCATGTCCACGTTCCTCAACTTTGATCGTCAGCTTCGAGATGTAACCTGCAACCTATGCTCGCGGGGTGTTGTTCTTCTTCATTCAGAAGAGCGGATATGCATGAGCCATACTCTTACCACCAGGTTGCCTCCTTTCTGCAGGTGCCTGCCGTGTTCCACGCAGCTCAATTTCGCAGCGGTGCATCAGTTGCCTATTCGGGCGCTTCTTCAACAGGGGGATTCCACCAATGCTTGCAGTGGCCTCTTTGTGAGGGCCTCAACCAGACGCTTATCAGCTGGTGTTTCATACAATAAGAGCGGTGTCTGCGGAAACATCCCTCTCATTGAGTCACGATTCAGATTACGCTTCCATTATCCAGGATAGAAGCCGGTTGGGTCAATAGCTCTGAGGTCTTCGACCTCAGAGCTGGGCGGGGGGGCATCCACCGGATTGGCGGATGCCTTGTGTTCCCATCCACAGACCGACCGGGAGACTACTCTGACATTCAATCCTCCTTTTCTTGTTAGCGAATACAAAGTCAAGGCAGTATGGTCAACAATGAGGTTATCGCACCCCATCAGATAGATATATCTCACCCGATCACAGGGCCTGTTTCGCTGGATTTTCTCTTAGATTTCAACAGGAAACGGGGGCCTCTGCCGGGTCTCCCAAAGAGGTTCTTATCAAGAAAAATTGCCCTGGGTTCAGAAATGGGTTGACACCATGAACCAGTTCTTGCTAGAAGAGAAGCCTCTTTCTATGAATAGGGCAACATCGAAGATCATATGAATCTGATGCGCGAGTTGCTGTATCTTTCGATCTCTGCATTCTCCTCGACTTCGGGCTGTTTACGCTGTTGCTCACCTGACTCTACATAAGACATCGTTGGGTGTTTTGAAGGACAGCAATAAAACGCGCGAAATGAGCGATCATGTCCATTTCCCCCAATGGTTGTTGTGAATGTGGCCAGCCTGAAATAAGCTTCAGGTTTTGTGCGAATAGATGCATGCTGAAGAGCTGTCCTGGATAGGCTTTTGTCTTGGTGCTCTGTGGCGCGGGCTGTTGAATGTCCGCTTTATGTTATCTATGCTGTCCATATTCTGAGCGATGTGTTGCACGGGGCTTTGTTGGGCCCAGGAAGGGGGTGAGCTAGCTTCCAGAAATTGTTAGGGATCTTATATGGTCGTTTAATAGGAGCTGGTGCATTTGAAATACATTCATTACCACAAAAGACCACTCGAGATGGAGCGCAATTTCTTAACCGGCGGCGGTTGCCCTGGGAGTAGATCCTACCGGATCATTGTTGCCGCCATCCCCTGAAAGCCTTGGGAAGTTGGCCGGAGGGGTTAATGTGAGATGATGAGTGGTGGGTATCGTTGGTGTATTCTTGAATGTTGAGCGACGGGTGGTATCAGGAAATGGAAACCTAACGTGGAGGAGTGAGCAGATGGGAACGGGAGTCAATTCAAAAATCGTAGGATGGACTAAGGTTGAGAAAGACGTACTGGAAAAGGGGGCGAAGCGGAAAGAGAACTTCGAGTACTGGGGGGTGACCCCAAAACAGGCCAGGAAGGCTGCGGTTGCTAAACTGAAGGGTCTTACAGACAAGCGTGTGACCATCAAGGAAGCGGTTGACAAGTATCTCAAGGACGGCATCAATATCGGAGTGGGTGGTTTTGTCAATACCCGTGTTCCTACGGCACTCATGTGGAATATTATCAAAAAAGGCGCAAAAAACCTGACGTTTTCCTTCCAATCGAACTCCATCTGCTGTGAATGGGCCGCAGCCGCCATGCTCTGCTACCCGGATCACATTTCGGTCAAGCGTGCCGAGCTGGCGTGGTGGGGTTATGAAATCATCGGTATTGCTCCGATCTTGCGTTACCTCGCCGGTAATGGTGAAATTGAGCTGGATGACTATACCAATTACGGCATGTCGGTCCGGTTCAAAGCCGGTGCGATGGGCATTCCCTTTATCCCGGTTCGTGACCACGGCGGTTCCGATATGGAAATGGTCAACCGCGGCGCCATGATCAAATGCCCCTTCAGTGGGGACAACACCTATCTGGTTCCGGCCTGTAACCCGGACCTCGGCATTGTCCACGTGACGGCCGCCGATATGTACGGTAACGCCCGGATCTTCGGCGCGCTGTGCACCTGCCCGGAAATCGCTCAGGCTGCCGCGCATACCATCATGAGCACCGAAACCATCATCGATAACATGGCCATTCGCCGCTACCCGAACATGACCGAGATCCCCTACCCGGTCGTTGACGCCGTTTGTGAGCAGCAATTTGGTGCGTGGCCGGGCGCGGTTTATGGTGCGTACTGGTTCGATATGGAGCACTTCCTGTATTTCAGAAGCCTGTGCGACGAGTTCCGCAAGACGGGCAGTAAAGATAAATTGAAGGCCTACTTTGATGAGTATTTCTTCGGCTGTGATACCTGGGATGACTTCATCGCTAAGATTGTGCCTCACAAGAAGCTCACTTATCTGAGGAAGATGGACGGCCAACAACCGATAATCCTCTCTTAACAAAGCCGGAAACAGCCAGTGGACACTTGGAAAAAGGAGATTTGATAATGGTATCGATAGCTGATGTCAATCCCTATGAGATGATTGCCTTCACAGGTTCAAGAGTATTGGAAGACAATACCATCATTTTTGTCGGTACGGGTCTGCCGATCATTGCATCCATGCATGCCCAGCTGACCCATGCCCCCAACGCAAACCTGATCTTCGAGGCCGGCTCGCTGGCCTCCATTCTGGAACAGGGGATGCCGATGTCGGTGGGCGACACGCGTGCTTTCCGCAAAGCGGTGTTTGCCAAGGGGCTTTGTGCGGTCTTTGAACTGACCCAGAGGGGGTATTCGGACTACGCCTTTATCGGTGGCGCTCAGGTCGATGTGTACGGCAACATCTGTTCGACCTACGAGGGCGGGACCTACGATAAACCCAGGGTCCGTTTCCCGGGCAGCGGCGGCGCCGGAGCCATGGCGGCCAACTGCGAAAAGACCATTGCCATCATGGCTCTGGAGAAAAGAAGGTTCGTCAAGCAGGTTGACTTCATCACCAGTATCGGCTTTGGCGACGGCTCACCCGATTACCGCGAAAAAGCCGGAGTCATGGGAGCGGGTCCCTACCGTGTGATCACCAATCAGGCGCTCTTTGGGTTTGATAAGGAGACACGGCGCATGATGCTCCTGGAATACCTGCCGGGCAAGAGCCCCGAAGCCATTCAGGAGCTGGTTGATTTTGAGCTGCTGATTTCTCCGGATGTCAAGGAAATGGCCATCCCGACTGAACACGATCTGATGCTGCTGCGAACCAAGTGCGATCCGGAAGGCTTCTTCCTCAAACGGAAAATTGTCGAGAAATAGCCCAGAGGGTTGACCACAAGTCGTGACGCTGACGGCCGGGAAAGAACCAGTTCTTTCCCGGCTTTTTTTGGGGACCATCTTTGTGGAGTGAAGGGTGAAATACTACTAGATAAAGCGATCCTTTTGCTATAGTATACCACCCTTCGAGCGGATGTTCACGAACTGTGGTGGAGCTTCCCATGGTAGCCACCCCTCGCTGCTGAGAAAGATGCGACCTTCCTGTAGATGTTCCCGCTGTGCCAGATGCATGCTGCCAAGCTGTTCCGAACGTGTTTTCCCGACCCAACCCTACGGGGCGGGTTCTGGGAACATCCGTGTGGTCTGCCTGTACTGTCGCTGCCACGATGAACTCATGGGAACAGGTCTTGTTGTACCTTATCGAGGAGGACGAAATGTCGGTCCACGACAAGCGGATGAGCCTCAAGGAGGCGGTGTCCAGGTATGTGCATGATGGCGATTCAGTCTATTACGGCGGCTTCCAGATCATGGTGCCTATGGCGCTTACCCATGAGATTATCAGGCAGAGGAAGAAGGACCTGACCGTCTTCAACGCTTCCTCGGATGTCGGTGGACTGGACCTGCTGGTGGCCGCAGGGTGCATCAAAGAGGTCCATCTGGCCTGGACGATGAACTGGTGTGTCAAAGCGCCCTATGCGATTCGGCGTGCATTCCAGTCGGGTGACATCCAGCGCTTTGATGTCTCCAACTTCGGCGCTACCTGCGCCCTGCTCGCGGGGTTCCTCGGCGTTCCGTTTGTTCCCGTTCGAGGCAACATTGGCACCGACATCATCGAGCACAACACCAGCGATCTGAGAGTACTGGAGGACCCATTCTCCGGGGAAAAGATCACAGTTGCCCGTGCCTGGCGGGCGGATGTTGCCATCATCCATGCCCAGAAGGCGGATCCCCTGGGCAACGTGGTCGCCTGGGGAACCCGCGGGGTGACGGACGAGTTCGGAGCGATGGGGTCACGGCGGGGGGTCGTCGTGACCGCGGAGGAGATCATTGATACTGAACTGGTGCGTGACGACCCGGACCGCACTATCGTTCCCTATTACAAGACCCTGGCCGTGGTTCACTGTCCGTGGGGCGCTCATCCATCGGCCTGTCGCGGCTATTATGGCCAGGATATTCGCTTCTGCCAGTATCAGGGTAAGTACGAACGGAGTGCTGATTTGCTCCCCAAATTCTTCGAAGAGTGGATCTACAGCTGTGAGGATCATGACGCCTATATCCATAAGTATATTCAAATGTTTGGGCAGGATGGACTGGATCGACTCCAGCCCAGGTTGGGCTTCAAACCTCAAGTGAGTGTCGATTACGGCTTTCACGACCCGGCTGTGTGGCAAGGCGTGCCGCAGTATACCGACAAGTACATCAGAGGATAGGCGGATCCAGGCTGTAGAAGGGTGAGGAGTATGCTATGACAAGCAACTACCGTCTCACGGAACTCATGGTGGTGCGTTGTGCGCGAGAGATCAAGGATGGAGAGGTCGTTTTTGCGGGTGTCGGGTTGCCTATGGTGGTGGTCAGTTTCGCCCTGGCCACGCATGCTCCCAATATGATCCTTTTCACCGAAGGGGGTTCCATCCGGGCGACAACTCCTCCAGGACTGGCCATAACGGTTGACGATCCGGTGCTCTTTACCCGCGCCGATTACGCCTACGGGATGTTGGCGACTATGGCTGCATTGCAGCGCGGCGAGGTGGACGTTGCCCTCATCGGTGGTTCTCAGATCGACAAGTATGGCAATATCAATTCAACGGGCGTGGGCAGTTGGAACAGTCCGGAGACATTCACCTATTTTGCCGGAAGCGGCGGTGCCAATGATATGGCGACATCCGGCAAAAGGGTCCTCGCCATTATGCCCCAGGACCCAAAGAAATTTGTGGACAGGGTGGACTACCTCACCAGTCCGGGATACCTGCAGGGACCCGGCGCTCGCGAGCAACTGGGGATGATCGGTGGAGGACCCACAGTCGTGGTGAGCACCATGGCGGTTTACCGGTTTGATGAAATCACCAAGGAAATGATGCTGGCGGAATACTTCCCGGGCCACTCCGTGGACAGGATTCGTGCCAGTTGTTCCTTCGATCTGAAGGTTGCCCCGGATGTCAAAGCAACCGAATTGCCCACGGAAGAGGAAATAGCCCTGTTGAGAAATATTGATCCAACGGGGTTCTACTTGCGGTAAACAGAGTGTCTCGCTGCAATGGCCGCGCTTGGTACAGCCCCCCACAATAGAGTGACCATTACCGCAAATCGTCATTCCGGCATGTTTCTGGCCGGAATCGAGAAAAGCTTCCTGGATACCGGCCTTCGCCGGTATGACGAATGGAATCCGGACGCTTGTTTCCGTATGCGATCCTGTCATCACGGCAGGGAAGAGGTCGCCGCCTGTCCCTGAGGACCCACAAGCAACGCAACCGGGAAACGATGCAGCACCTCTCCCACCATGAGCTTTGCCGAGGCTGGAATTGTCTCGCCGGTCATCACGTTCAACCAGGATTGAGGCATCGGCCGGCGGAACAAAATGTGGGTATCGTGCCAGACGTGCTCGCCAATCGGGATTTCAGAAGGTGCAACCAGTCGGGTCAGGAAACGGGGGACAACGACCATGGCCCAGGATTGGTGATACTTTCTGGCAAAGGCAATGACATGGCTCTTAAACTCACCGCCCGTTCTCAAGGGGAGATAGTGCCCCAGTTGGAAGGTTTCTCTCAGGTCCTTTCTCGCTTTCAGTGCCGTATAGATCACGTAGAACTTGATCTTTCCGTCCGTTCTGGAACAAAGAAGCTCGGAAAGAAGGTCCTGAGGTCCTTGCTTCACTCTGAGAAATTCCTCCAGGATTGCCTGCCTGGCGGCAAAATCGACCGGGCGCCGGTTGTCGGGGTCCACGAGGTGCAGGTCCCAGAGCTCGCTGCCCTGGTAGAAGTCGGGGACCCCCGGTGAGGTGATCTTCAGCAAAGCCTGGGAGAGTGCATTCCATATCCCATATTCGGCAACCATTCCCTGAAATGGTAGAAAAGACTTCAAGAAAGGATTCTCCTCCCCCGCGTCAAGAATGGCTTCCACAAAGGCAAGATAAGCTTTTTCATAAGTTTCGTCCGGCTTAAGCCAGCTGGTGACCATTTTGGCTTCACGCACCGCTTTGACAATATAGGCCTTTATCCGTTCTGAAAAACCCGGCTCATCGCCGAAGGGGAAAGCCCCCACCAGGGTCTGATAGAGGAAGTATTCATCGTTGGGCTCTGGAACCAGGATGCCGTTTACCAGTCTTTTGTGCTTCCGGTTGAGCTTCCGCCATGTCCTTACCGCCCTTTCCCATTCGCGAGGGACCTCAGACAGGACATTGAGCCGTGCTCGTATATCCTCTCCCCGCTTGACATCATGGGTCGAGGTGGCGTTCATATCGTGCGGGTGATGCAGGGCGCGGTGCCTGTTGAAATCATGAAAGGATTTGAGAGAGCCTCCGAAACGACTCGGATTCCCGCCCACCTCATTGAGAGAGATGAGCCGGTTGTAGATGTACAGAACAGTGTCTTCCAGTCCCTTCGCCATGAGCGGCCCCGAGAGCTGTTGAAACTTCATCACCACCCGGAGCCATTCGTTCCGTTCCCTGACGTTGAGTTCATGCCCGAATTCCTGAAGCAGCAGGTTCTCAATGAACTCCAGCTCCGGCACCTGCTCGGGGTCCTGCGCCTTGGCCTTTGCCACGGCCTCTTTCACGTAGTGACAATCTTCCGGGCGGGAGCCTTCCGGGCTGAAGTAGGTGCGGTAAACCGGGAAATGAGCCAGGGTCAGCACGATAGCGCTCTTCAATCCGAGCAGGGTGAGATCGCTTCCCTGCCGATAGCGGCTGGAGATGTTCTTGATCAGATGGGCCAGGTTGTCGACATCGCCGGCCATCCTCTTTTCCGCGATGAACTTCTTTTTGTCGGCAACGAGCTCGCGATACGACCAGGTGAAGCCGGCCTGTCTGGCGTAGATCCTGCTGAAGGCTTTCTCGTTTTTCTGTTCACAAAAGAGGCCGTTGAGCCCATTCATGAAATCATAGCCCGTGGTACCGGCAATGGGCCAGAACTTTGGAATCCGCTCGCCGACCGCCAGGATCTTTTCCACCACGGTATAGATTTCGCCGACTTTCGCACGGATGCTGTGGAGATACCGCGTCGGGTCGTGCAGCCCGTCCACGTGGTCAATTCTCAGCCCCGTGATCTTCCCGTCGGCAACCAGTTTAAAAAGCAGAGCATGGCAATGGTCGAAGACCTGCTGATCTTCCATCCGAAGCGAGATGAGCTCGTTGATGATGAAAAAACGCCGGTAGTTGATCTCTTCGGTGGCAACCTTCCAGAAGGAGAGGCGAAAGAACTGGTCGCGCAGCAAGTTTTCGAGCAGGTGTTTCTGCCCTTGAGCGAGGCCCTCGCCGTTGAACATTCCGAGGTTCCTGTCCAGGAACGTTCGGATCTCTGCATTTCCGGCATAGAGCTCCCACAGCAGCACCTTCACAAAGCTGATCTGGTCGTAGCGCTCGCTCGCTCCTTTTTCGGAAGGGCCCGTTCGCAACCCGTAGAGCACTCCCAGGACACCAAGGAATTTTATGTAATCAGGGTCCTTGGGACCCAGCTTCTTTTTCAGTGCCGGGAGCCGATGGGTGAGGATGGAGGGGTAGGACTCGATCCTTAGCGGTAATCGAAAATCGTAGTAATGGATAGTGAACCCTTCCTGAGCATAGCACAAACGGATCTCACCGCTTTCCAGGCATTCACCGAAGAACCTTCCCAGGAATGGTGCCAGCAGCCTGCCTTTTATCCCTCCATACGGATGGTCCCACTCAACATCGAAAAACCCAAAGTACTTCGAATGGGGGCCGTTCTCCAGGACATCGATAAGGACCCGGTTCTGTGCATCGAAGGCCATGTGGTTGGGAACGATGTCCTGGAGCCACATCATCCCCTCCTGTTCAACCGCTTCCGTGAGCGCTTCGAATTCTTCGATGCTGCCCAATTCCGGGTTCAGCCGGTTGGGGTCGACAATGTCGTAGCCGTGGGTGCTTCCTTGCCTGGCCTTGAAAATCGGCGAGGCATAGAGGCAGGTAATCCCGAGTTTCGACAGGTAATCCACGATCTCGGCAGCCTGCCGGAAACCAAAGGCTGGATTGAATTGCAGCCGGTAGGTGGCAAGAGGGATTCTTTTCATGGGACTTTCACATTCAAGAGGGAGCCAAGGCCCTCAAATCCGGAGACCCACTTCTGAGCGGATTCATCTCCCGCCGCAGCCTTTTCCTTCATACCGCCGTAAAGCGCGTGCACAATGGAGAAATAGGTGTCCTGAGCCTTCCAAAGAACGCATTCAACGGCCATAGTTCCCAGCAGCCGCAGGACCCCGGACGTCATTTCGAGCAGGGGAATATCTTCCCCGGTCCCGCCAATCCTTTCCAGTGACCTGGCGATCCAGTGACTGGCGGTGAATCCCAGCAGATCGAGGTCCAAGAGCAGCTGCCATCTATCGGCTGCCGAAATCAGGCTTTCGAGTCTTTGCAGATCAATGTCCTCCGCCTCGAAAAGCCTCCTGAGATCCACGTTGATGATGTATTCGGCAGCCATGCCAAAAGGTTTTGACAGAGGTATATTGAGATCTCTCAGGAAGTTCATGATGGCGTAGCTGTTGTCGTAGATCCGTCGGTAAGAAATCTCGATATCCGTAACGGTGCGATCCAAAACCTGGTTCACCACTTTCCGTTGTTCATCCTTGAAGAGATGCCAGATGGAGAAGTTGTTCACGCCATAATGGCGGTCCATGATGCGGATCACCTCCAGGACGTCGCCCCGACCAAAAGCGGCTGTGATTTCATGTTCCATGGAGGAAAAGGCTTCGTCGCCCTGGAACCTTCTCACCGCACCGTTAAGGTTGTGGTCTCCAAGGTGGAGGACGGCGTAGCTCAGCGTGTCGTTATCCCAGGTCAAGTCCGAGCTCACCCTGGTTTTCCCGATGGCCAGCCGCAGCTTTCCTGAACCATGGACTCTGTGAATATCCCTTTCAAGGCGATAGCAATAGATCTTCGTTTCCTCTTCATACTCCTCGAACAACGAGGAGACGGCATAGTGGACCCCGACGCGCAGGAGATCCAGTTTCATGGGATTGACATAGAGTTCGTAGACCCTGCGGGCATTGCCGTGGAGATTGCTGGGCACCCCCTCCAGGCGGTTCAAGAATTTGCCTTCCAGATACCGCCCCTGAAGCATCTCGGCCAGTTGAACCACCATGGCGGCGTACTGCATGACCTTGACCGTTTCGATCCCGGAGACCTCGTCAAAAAACCACCCGCAGCTGGTGTACATGAGCATGGCGTTGCGCTGCATTTCCAGGAGGGTCAAGATGTCGCGTTTGTCTTCAAAAGAAAGCTCCTTCGCGGCATGCCTGGTGAAGAAATCCTCGATAACCTCCGGGGTCCGCTCCAGTATGACTTCGATGTAGCCGTTCCGGGCATCCCACGGGGAACGCAGAATGCAAGAGGCTTTTTTTTCAAAGACGGCCGCAGCTGCCTCCCTCAGCCAGTTCATGGCTTCTCTGAGCGGTTTTCGCCATCCTTGATGCCAGCCGGAATGCATTCCTGAACTGCAACCGCAATCATTCCTCCACCTTTCCACACCGTGCACGCAGCTCCATGATGAATTCTCGAAGATTTCCACCTGATGCGTCGGCGGATGCTTCTCAAGATACTCGGCGTAGTTCGTCAACCTGGCCAGGTTTTGCGATTCGATAACGTGCAGGCAGTAGGCAAGGGCCCGATCACCATAGCGATGGTGGTGCCCGAAGGTCTCCCCGTCGGTGGCGATGTGAACCAGCTGGGGCCAGTTGCGCGATGGGGAAAAGGTGCCGATCAGCCTCTGGGCAAAGGCGTCCCCGCTGTTCAACAGCCCGCCGAAGGCAATGTCCCGGGAGACGGGGGCATCGAAGAAGAAGAGGCTGATGGTTTTCCCGGATCGCAGCAGACACCGGTAAGCCCGCGAAGGATCAATCCCGCCGTTTCCGACATCCTGCCACTTTCCGCCTCGAACCATCTCCTTGATTCTGGAAGCCTGCCGGGGCGCCAGGACAGTAAAGCGAATGCCGACATCAGCCAAAACCTCAAGGGTTTCAAGGTCGACCGCGGTCTCGGGGAGCCACATTCCCTCCGGGTCCCTCCTGAATCGCTTTCTGAAGTCTTGCATCGCCCACAAAACCTGGGTGGTCTTGTCTCTTCGGTTAGCCAGGGGCATGATCATGTGATTATAGACCTGAGCGAGGGCGGAACCATGTCCAGAAAACCTTTGGCGGCTCAGTTCGTCCGCCTCGAGGATGGCGCCGTATGTTTCCGGATCGTGTCTCTCCAACCAGGAAAGCAGAGTGGGGCCGAAATTGAAGCTGATTCTGGAGTAATTATTCACGATCTGAATGATTCGGTTCTGCGGGTCGAGGATGCGGGATGCCGCATTCGGAGCATAGCACTGGGCGGTGATCTTCTCGTTCCAGTCATGGTGCGGATGAGCAGAGTCTTCCAGTTCGATTTCTTCCAGCCAGGGATTCTCGCGGGGCGGTTGATAAAAGTGCCCGTGAATGCAAACATAACGATCCATTATCAGATTCCCTCCGCAACATAGACCGCAAAACTGTGCGCTCTTGTAAGAATGGGGTGCTTCGCATCGAGATGATCCGGGAGCGCCGTGCCCGGGCCATCCCAAATCGTTTCGGAAGAATCCAGTTTCTTCTTCCAGGCTGCCTCAGGCACACACGCCGCCGTTTCCAGTGGTACATCGTCCTGGTTCAAATTGAAAAAGCAAAGCGCCCGGCTGTTATCCGCCTTATTCCATCTCTTGACCAGGATGGTCTTGCGATCTTCCCAGCCGACTATTTCCAACCGGTCCTTGTCCAGGTTTGAAAGACATGGGGTCTCTCGCCTCAACCGAATCAGCGCCCCATGGAGGGCAAGCAGGCGTTGGTGCCGCCCCTGCTTCCTCTTGTGCCAATCGAGTTTGGACAAGTTAAAAGTCTGAATGCTTTGGGGATCGGGCGGCTCCCCGCGCCACCTGAAGGATGCAAACTCCTCTGAGCGACCGCTTCTCACCGCCTCGATCAAATCCGTGTCGGAATGACTCACAAAATAGAGGAAGGGAGCCTCCTCACCGTATTCCTCCCCCATGAAAAGAAGGGGAACATAAGGCGACAGCAGGACCAGGCCGGCACAAAGCTTAAGGGATTCAAAGTCTACCAGCCGGGAGAGGCGCTCTCCCAGCATGCGGTTGCCGACCTGGTCGTGATTCTGCGAAAACACCACAAATTGTCGACCCGGCTGGTCCTTGGTCGAACTCCCATGCCGGTGTTTACGATAGGTTGAATACTCCCCCGAATAGACAAAGCCCTCACCCATTGCCTTGACAAGATGATGGACCGAGCCGAAATCCACATAGTAGCCGTGTCTTTCCCCCGCCAGCAGACTGTGGAGCGCATGATGGAAGTCGTCGCACCAGACCGCGTTCAGTCCATACCCGCCCGACTTCGGGGACGTGATCAGGCGGACATCGTTGAGGTCGCTTTCAGCGATGAGATGACAGGGGCGGTGCAAGTCGTTGGACAGGGCCTTCGTCCTTTGCGCCAATTCCCGCAGAAAGGGGCCGGCGCTCCGGTCATAAATGGCATGGACGGCGTCCAGCCGGAGCCCGTCCACATGGTAGTGGGTGAACCAATGAAGCGCGTTCTCGATGAAAAAATGTCTCACTGCATCGCTGTAAGCCCCGTCAAAATTGACGGCATCTCCCCAGGGTGTCCGGTAACGATCGGTGAAGTAAGGCCCGTAGTCCCAAAGATAATTGCCTTCCGGTCCCAGATGATTGTAGACGACATCGAGGATAACAGCCATGCCCGCCTGGTGACAGGCATTCACCAGCCTTTTCAGGGCACGTGGCCCGCCATAGGAATTCTGCACGGCAAACGGGTAGACACCGTCATATCCCCAGTTCCGCTCTCCCGGGAACTGGCCGACCGGCATGATCTCGATGGCATTCAATCCGAGCTCGCCGAGGTTCTCGATCCTTGGGATGATCGCGTCGAAGGTGCCCTGGGGGGTGAAGGTCCCGGCATGGAGCTCGTAGAGGATCAGATCGGCAAGGTCGAGGCCCTTCCACCGCTGGTCTTGCCATACGAAATCGTGGTGATTCACCACCTGGGAAGGACCATGCACCCCGTTGGGCTGGAAGTGAGAAGCCGGATCGGGGCGCTCGATGTCCCCATTGAGTGAATAAAGATACTGCATATCCGGAGATGGATCAGCGAAGGTCGCTTCCCAATACCCCTTATCGACCCTCTTCATGGGGACCCGCTGCTCACGGGGTGAAACAATCTTCAGGACCACTTCATCCAGGAGGGGGGCCCAAACTCCAAAACGGCACCTTCCATCCGGTTGAAATTCCGCTCCAATCTTCACACTCTCACCCCCACCTCGATCTCTTCCCGGGATGTCAGCTAAGCTCAATCCTTTCCTCGGTCCCATGCGTGATGGCCACCATGAGGGTCAGGTATTCCCGCAGATGACGGGTAAGCAGGAAGTTTTCCCGCACAAACTCCTTGGCCTTACTCCCCATCTCTTCCAGCCTGCTGCGATGTTTCAACAGGTAGCGAATGCGCAGGGCTGCACCTTCCGGTGTACTGACCAGGAACCCCGTGTGATGATTGATGACCTGGAGCTTGATGCCGCCGACATCTCCGCCGATCACGGCCTTTCCTTTCCACATGGCTTCCGTGACCGTCAGGCCGAACCCCTCTTTGATGGATTTTTGCAGCACCACGTCCGCAATCCTCTGGAGGGCGTTGACGGTGCGATGAGCATCAGGGGGCAGGAGCAGGAGATGAATGTCCGGGTCGCTATTGGCCTCGTCTTGCACTTCCGCGAAGACCCTCGCTCCCTCGGGATCATCCGTGGCGCCGCCGCCGGCCAGCACCAGTTGGAAAGGCGTAAAGGTCTTGGCCAGCCGACATGCGCGAATGGCTCCCACCGGGTCCTTAAAGCGATCGAAGCGGGAAACCTGAACGACAATCGGGCGCTCAGGGTCCAGATGGAACTGTTCGTACACCCTGTTGATTTCACCCGGATCCAGTTCAACATTCTTTTCGCTCAAAGGGTCGATGCTGGGAGGAATGAGGTATTGAGGATGCGGAAGGGGCTGAACGAACTCGGCCAGCGACCAGACGCTGGCATCGTATCCGGAGACGAAGTTGCGCAGATACTTCCACACCGGCCGATAGGGACGGCTCAAATCAATATGGCAGCGCCAGATCCATTTGCCTTTCCGGTTGGGGCAGAAGTTCAGTAAGGGCGCCGGCTGGGGATCGTGGATGAAAACGAAATCCGCTTCTTCCAGCTTTTCCCGCATGGCCTCGGCATTCCTCAAGGTAGTGGTTTCGTAACTCCTGAGCAGTGACTCGGGGATTGCGATAGCGGTGCCCTGCAGTGCGTTGTGGAAGCTCTTGGTGCACTGATAAAAGCTTTCTTCGCCGGTGATTACCTCCCAGGTTGCGTTCAAGCCCAGTTCTTGTTTCAGCGGGACCAGCCAGTGCAGGATCTCTGCAACCCCGCCTCCTTCCCGCGTGGAGTTGACGTGTACAACCCTTGCCCCTTCCAGGGCTTTGGCAAGCTGCCGAAGATGATCGACGACATCTTCACCCACAATTTCAGAATATTGTTCAAGCATAGAGCTCATGGGTCCCGTTCCTATAAAAGACAAACCTTGAAAACCTTCTCCAACTCGCGCCGCAACTCCGTCAAACTGCTGAAATAGGGATCGATGGCGATCAATCGAGGAATCACCATCTCCGCACAGCGGTCTCCGCATCCCAGCAGCCATTCGCTGAAGTCGTCCCTCCTGCTGGCGGTCCTGCGTCGAGCGTCAATGAAATGATAGAAGATACTTCCAACCGACAGGCGGGGTACCATCTCCGCAAGCATTGCGGGACCTTCGATGCGAAGGTTTGTATCGAAAACGACAATTTGCGAACGAACGAAATAGAATTGCTGGTTGGTCTTTGCCCACGGAATAAACTCGCTCTCCTCGAGCCTCTCTTCAATGACCTCGACAAGCTCCCGGCGCAAGTCCTCCAGGCTTGGACACTGACTCGGGTCGACCAGTGCCAGCTTCTCGGCCAGCCGGGCATCCCGAAGACCGTGCCAGGCCCACCCGGCAAAATCGTTCTGGTACTCGGGATCATCAAAAAGAGGCCTGAGGAGGCCACCCCAAAAGTGGTGATAGATGCAAGCCGGATGGATCGACTGCAGCCGATCCCGTAGCTCCCTGAGGTTCTGCGCCCGCACACCGGTTCCGAGGGCGATGAGCGCACAGTCTTTGACCGCAAAGGGTTCTGCCATAATCATTTCTCCTGGTTCGTATCCTATGCAGGGAGGGGTTTTCTCCCTGCCGCTCAGCTCCCCATGGATGACTCATGACGCTGGAACAGGGCAATAAGCTCCCTGGAATGATCTCTCCTGTTCCCACCTCGGCCTCATTGGCTGGGGCCTTTGACCCGTTGATACAACGCCTCGACCATAGATGTAGTCGATGATGACGACTGCGAGCGAGACCAGGAAGACGATGCTCCCAAGAGCAATGAATGCCCTTGTGAGGCAGCGAAGGACTGGTTGAGGAATTGTCGTCCCGGCAGGGAACAAGCGTTTCTCGGGTGACCGCCGGAACACACTCATAAGGACCCCTCCCTCATCAACATGATAATGAGAGACTCATAAAGCAGGTAAACCGTATCCTTTTTTCTGTCAACCATTTGTTCATTGTCTGGCACGGTGAACCTGTTCTCAAATAGTTCATAATTTAAATCACGACCTTGCAATC
>CAYTWB010000082.1:0-16625 GCA_964441945.1 uncultured Syntrophobacteraceae bacterium | reverse complement strand
CCCTCGATCCAGTAGGACCTTGACGCCCCATTCCTCTTTGCCGATCATCCGGTCAAGAAAGCTCATAATGGAGACGTAGTGGGTCTTCATCCGGACTTCAAGATTTTCAAGGGAGTGGAAGATGGTTCCGAAGCGGGCAGGCATTACCGGTGAGAACCCCATCAGCCGGGAAATCACCTCCTGATGCCTGCAAACCCGAGGCACCAGCCACACCGGATCACACAGTCCGGCTTCTGCCTCGGGACCACAGAATTCCCCCGCAGATACCCGGCTCACTACAGCGGCAACTTCACGGTGGATGAAGCCCGCCAGTGGCTGCTCATCGCCGATTCCGGGCCCTTCCAACGGTGGAAGAAGCCTTGCGCTGGCAAAACAGTACAAGTAAACGGCGTCACTCATCTAGGCCCTGTCAACCTCTTCGAAAGCCGCCTTCAAATCATCGCTCGTGACGATAACCACCACCTCGGTAGCATCTGCCGCCTCCACTCCGTCAATGGCGCGCCGCACCGCCCGCAGAGCGGCAATGTTGCATACCGAGGCAATTTCCGCACCGCTGAAGCCGTCGCTTCTCTCCACGAGAAAGGAGAAATCCAGCCCTGGAGCAAGCGGCTTCTTCTTCAGGTGGATTGCAAAGATTTCCCTGCGATCATCCTGATTGGGGAGCGGAATCTCCACGATCTCATCGAAGCGACCGGGCCGGATTACCGCTGGATCAAGCATATCCACCCGGTTTGTCGCCCCGAGGACCAATACGCCCCGCAATTCCTCAATTCCATCCAGTTCGGCAAGGAACTGAGAAAGCACCCGCTCGGAGACATGGGAATCGCTTGAACCTGAGCTGCGAGTCGGAAGCAGTGCATCGATTTCGTCAAAGAACATGATACAAGGGGCAGCCTGTCTGGCCTTGCGAAAGACATCCCGGATGCCTCGCTCCGATTCGCCGACATACTTGGAAAGCAGTGCAGGGCCCTTCACGGAAATAAAGTTGACCTTGCTCTCATTGGCAACGGCTTTTGCCAGCAAGGTCTTGCCACAACCTGGCGGGCCGGAGATAAGGATGCCCTTTGGCGGTTTAACCCCCGCCTGTTCGAACAGATGACCATAGCGAAGCGGCCATTCCACGGCTTCAATGAGCCTTGCTTTGACCTCCGAGAGTCCCCCGACATCATCCCAGCGAATATCCGGCACTTCCACGAAGACCTCGCGAACAGCCGACGGTTCGACATCCTTCAGCGCACCAACGAAATCATCCATGCGCACTTCAAGTTTTGCAATCTGTTCATAGGGCAGGCTGCTTAAGGCAAAGTCAATGTCAGGCATGATCCGGCGCAGGCAGATCATGGCGGCTTCGCGGCACAAAGCCTCCAGATCGGCTCCTACAAAGCCATGAGTGATTTCCGCCATATGGTTCAGGTCCACATCCTGCGCCAGGGGCATGCCTCGGCTGTGGATTTCGAGGATCTCCAGACGCCCGTTGCGGTCGGGAATAGGAATGGTAATCTCCCGGTCGAAACGGCCCGGGCGGCGCAGGGCCGGGTCTAGAACGTTGGGCAGGTTGGTGGCTGCAATGACTATGAGGTTCTGGCGTTTGGCCAGGCCATCCATGAGTGCCAGCAGTTGCGCAACCACCCGCTTCTCTACATCTCCCACCACCTGTTCCCGTTTGGGTGCGATGGCATCGATTTCATCCAGAAAGATGATGCTGGGACCTTTGCGACCGGCTTCCTCAAAGATTTTCCTCAGGTGGGCTTCACTCTCCCCATAGAACTTGTGAATCACCTCGGGGCCACTGACAGAGAAGAAGTTGGCATCGGTTTCATGTGCAATGGCCCGTGCAATCAAGGTCTTGCCACAACCAGGCGGACCATGGAGCAGGACTCCTTTGGGAGCACCGATGCCCAGTCGATCAAATACCTCGGGATAGCGCAAAGGCAGCTCGATCATCTCTCGAATCCGCTGAAGCTGCGACTTGAGCCCCCCGATGTCCTCGTAGGCGATCGTGCCGGCTGCCGGCTGTTCCTGGGCTTTCCCGATCGTCAACTGTGTGGTTGGGTTAATGATCACCGGGCCTTTCGGGATTGTGCTTTCCACTTTGAAATCCGCCGAGCGACTGCCAAACAAGGTCGCTCGAATACGATCTCCCTGCACCACCGACAGACCATCCAAAAGATTCCCGATATACTTCAAATCACGATCGGCAATCGTGACGCTCGTTGGGGCCAATACGACTCTCTCCGCAGGGGCACAGGAAATCTTGCGAACCATGACGAATTCATCGATTCCTGCACCGGCGTTCTCTCTGGAAATACCATCGAGTTGCAGACGGGATTGACCGCGGAGCTCTTTGTAGGCAGGCATGGCACGGCAGACCGTCTGCCGTTTCCCGGCGATCTCAACGGTATCACCAATTGCCAACTGCAGTTTCTCCAGGTCTTCCGGGCCCATTCGCGCGATGGCACGGCTGACGTCTTTGCTGAGAGCTTCGGTAACCTTCAGTTTGAGGCTTTTATCTTGTTGAACAGTCATCTTCGTTCCCCGCAATGGTGGCCAGGATTCAGTCCCACAACAGTCGATCATCCATGTTGTTGTAAACGGCTAGCTTTTGGCACACTTTATCTCAACAATCCCATGCTTGCAGGAGACCGTCACTCTCTCGTGCTGGAACTTCCCGCTCGGAAGCAGGACCTCCTT
Organism: uncultured Syntrophobacteraceae bacterium; assembly: GCA_964441945.1. GTDB lineage: Bacteria > Desulfobacterota > Syntrophobacteria > Syntrophobacterales > Syntrophobacteraceae > JADGQM01. The sequence goes on along the minus strand of CAYTWB010000082.1, from coordinate 13,934 downwards.
TCGATATTTCTTGTCACCCTTTTGCGCTGAAAAACTCAGGATATCGTCCCTCAGTTCAAACACAACATTCTGTGCCTCAATTCCAGGCATTTCGGCAACTATCAGCACATGGTCTTCTTCCTCGAAAATATCTACCAGGGGCTCGCGGATTTCGTCCACAACCGCCTTCCCGGTAGTCTCGTCTCGAGAAACGTTACCAAAGGGTTCAACCTTAACCCCTTCCTTGCCGAGACCCATTTTGACCGAAAACCCAAAGACTCCTTTGAGGTCCTTGTCGTGGCCACGCAGTGGGATATCTCCGCTGCGAGAAAGCTCTCCACCCTTTTCGGCAAGCTCACCAAGCTTCTCCACCAACTCAGCCAGTCCTTTGAAAAGGCCGTCTATTCCCCCGCCTGGTTTGCCCCTGGTTTCTCTCTTTGCGGTCATGTCAGTCTCCTCCGTTCATTTGGATTCCGTATTCTTTCACTTTGCAATGCATCGTTTTGTAGTCTATATGCAGAAGACGGGCCGCTTTTGCTTTGTTGCCCCCCGTATGCTTCAAAACCTGTGAAATGACCTCCCGCTCGATACTCTGTGTGCCACAGCGCACGATCTCTCTCAGGCTCATGTCCTTCCACGGTGTGGCGAGGACTTCGCGTGTAAACACGAATGACGCCAACTCCGGCACTTCCATCCGTTTGATTTCGAGCAGGTCTTCAGTGATCATCTCTTCCGCCAGCAACACAGCCCGGCGAATTACGGAGCGAAGCTGCCTGACATTTCCCGGCCAATCGTAACTGAGCAGAAGCTCAATAGCCGAATTCGTGAAGCCTCTAACTTTCTTCTTCAATTCCTTGTTCGTCGCATCCAGAAAACGCTCTGCAAGGTAAGGCAGATCTTCCTTGCGACTGCGCACTGGGGGAATGCGAATCGTGAATTCGTTCAAGCGAAAAAAAAGATCGCGGCGAAAGGTTCCCGAACTCACGAGAGCCTGCAGATCCTCGTTGCTGGCAAGCACCAGCCTCACATCGATGTTGAGCGGTCGAGTCCCGCCCACTCGATAGATCTGCTTGTCTTGCAGCGCCCGCAACAGCTTGGCTTGCGAGCTCAAAGGCATATTCGAAATCTCATCCAGGAACAGAGTCCCTTTCTGTGCCGCTTCGAACTTGCCGGGCTTCTGAGCCACCGCGCTGGTAAAAGCACCCTTCTCGTGACCAAAGAGCTCACTTTCGAACAGCGTTTCAGGTATTGCCCCGCAATCTACCGGAACAAAAGGGCCCTCGGATCTGGAACTGGATTGATGAATGGCATGAGCGACCAATTCTTTGCCTGAACCCGTTTCACCAAGGAGAACTACAGTAAAATCAGACGGGGCAACGAGAGTGACATCGGAAACAAGGGCTCTGATTGCCTCACTTGGTCCCATCATCGTTCGAAGATGGTGATTGTCGTTGGTGTCTTCCGAATGTTGTCTCTGCTGCTTTTTTAGTCTCTGCCGTATCAGCAGCTGGCGCACGACCCGCAGCAATTCCTCATGATCAAAGGGTTTGGCGAGATAATCATCGGCGCCCGAGCGGATTGCCTTGACCGCCCCGGGAATATCCGCAAAGGCTGTAATGATAATGATTGCCAGTTCACAATCCACCTCCTTTGCGTGTTTCAGAACCTGGATGCCATCCATGCCCGGCATATTGACGTCCAACAGAACGACGTCGGGCATTTCGTCCTGTATGGCCTGAAGTGCCGTGTGGCCATCGTAGGCCACACTGGTCTTGAAGCCTTCTCGCTGCATCAGGCGAGCCAGAAGTCTACAGTGATCGACTTCATCATCCACGATGAGTAAACGCGGGGTCAGTTCAGCCATTGCCCTTCCCTCCAGACTGGAGAGGTCGTGAAATGGGAAAGACGACCTCAATGTCGTGATCAAGCAATTGATCCAGGGTGTGCAACATCCCAAGGAAAAGAATGCCGGTCTCTCCCGGCTGCAAGGTGGTGTTGATTCGATGAGCGATAAACTCGTTCCGCCGCTGAAGTAAAGTCTCAACCGAATCCCCCGTTTCCTTCTCAGGTCTTGTCTCTCGACCGGAGCCAGGTCTTCCAGTGCTTCTTCTCACTCGTTCATATTCCTCCAGAAGCATCTCGGGAGACTCGGTTCCCACCAGGATCGCACCTTCTTCCATCAGGCTGACCAGCAAACGATGATTGCTGCTGCCTCTGTCGGCCAGCTCCCGGACAATCTGCTCCTCTCGCCCGCAGATGGGCAGTCCGTCCTGATAAAGGCGGACAGACCCATAGTCAAGCGGCATCGCCCCGACAACCCGTCCGATTTCCGCCCACATTTCGTCTATCTCTCGCATCTTGTGCCGCCATGCCTTGACACCCAGCCGTTGAAGCATGGCACGCTGCACAGAATCACGGAGTGCACCCATATCGGTCTGCGTATGCAGAATGGGAATGTGGATGAGGGTCCTCTGATGAGTTCCCATTTGGCAACTACCGTTTGTTCAGATTGATGGATTCGGCTTAACAGAATCTGCCCGCTACAAGAAGGTTTCCCTTAGCGTCTTCTTCCGGAGGAACCGTCGCAAAAGAGCATTTGCAGAAGGAGCATTCTTTGAGCCCACCCTTCTTGAGGTGAGTGTCAGTGGGGAACCGCTATCGATTTTGAGATGAAGGTTGCCTTGAAACGTCACAATGGGCACATCTTGCAAGCGCTATCAGCTCGCTGGAAACGCTGTCCAACAGGCTCTGCAACTGTTCTTGCTCACCTCGTAAGACACCTCATTCCCGTGTGAATTATGCTCTCATAAAAGAATCTGTAAAGGAAAAAATCATTCGGCCTTTTGGCGATCCAGGACTTCTGCTTGTTGACCTTCCAGCTTCTTTCCGACCATGGCATAAGTTCCATAGATCAGAAACCATACATTGAATGGAAACCATAGCCTGGACGTAAACCTTCGCCAAACGCCTGCTACACCTATACAAGCTTCCCCTATCCGGTAGCATCTGTCTCGCGTTCTGAGATACGCCGTTGGGAGGTGGAATCATTGAATCCTTCTCTGCCATGCATGCTGCAAACCGTGCAGAGGAGCACTATCCGGACATGAAACAGCACCTTAACCTAACAACAGCACAATGTGTTTGCAGATTTCTTATCCACACACTGTGCCAAGAAGCATCCCGTCGCATCCCGACCGGGTGAGTGCGCGGGAGCATTGCATCGGGAAAGGGTGCGGCTCTCTTAGAGGGACGCCCGAATGGGTTGTAATTCCTTGCCCACCCTGGGTTTTGATAGAGAGCACGGTTCACCATTCCGGAGGGATTAAAGCCATTAGCCGGGGGTTGAGGCCATAGGCCGATACCCCCGGAGAACGGTATAGCAAGGAGACGACCCCGGATGGGGTCGCAGCTTTGTCAAACAAGATAGCCCAGTGGAAGACATCGAGTACCCTTGCTGGCACCCCTCCAGGGTGCAATCGTTATCCCGTCTGCTTTCCGGTGGTATCGTCCGCTTGGGCGGACTCAACCACCGGCTAATGGCTTTGAACCCTCCGGGTTCACTCTTTATCGTCGTTTCAAAAGAACCGCACCCATCGGGAAGACTGATCTACCGGTCTGATCCCGTCAATGATTCCACCAACTGGTCAAAAACATGTTGAGATTTTTCGGTCCGTTGCTATATTAGCCGACTGCAATGATATTGCTGTTAGCTGTGGTTGTGGATCTATCCCTTCGGTGCTGAAAAGACATGAAACTTGTGGTGCTCTCTGATACCCATCTCAGCCATGTAACGGATGACTTCAAGGCGGTCTGTGAGCGTTTTTGCAGCGATGCGGACATGGTGATTCATCTCGGGGATTGGACTCGAAGTGCAATCCTTGACTATCTCGATCAGTATCCTTTGCAGGCCGTTGCGGGCAACATGGATGACCGGTCTGTCCACAGTCGCCTGCCATTGAAGAAAGTGATTCAGATCAATGGCTTTCGCATCGGGATCATCCACGGATGGGGATCGGGGGGTGATTTGAGGGACCGCCTTAAGTCGCAGTTTGCCGACGTAAACGCCATCTTTTTCGGACACACCCATCAACCGCTTCATATGGAAGAACAGGGCATCTACTGGTTCAATCCGGGATCGGTTTTTATGGGGCGAGGAGAGGTTCGAGGCAGTGTGGGGGTCGTTCATGTGGACAAACAACTGAGAGGCGAGATTGTCGCCTTATAGGATGAAATCATGGAGAACCTGTGGGCTCCCTGGCGTATGGAATACATAACGGGAGAGCGCCAACCATACTGCATATTCTGTCAGGAAGGAAACGGGCAGACGGACGAAGAACGGCTTATTTTGTTTCGTGGTCGGTTGGTTATGGTAATGATGAACAAGTTCCCGTATAATAACGGCCACCTTTTGGTTGCGCCGTGGCGGCATCTGGCGGGGTTTGAAGAGCTTTCTGAAGAAGAAATGACTCACATCATGCGGTGGATACAAATCTCGACCACCATCATCAAGAGGACGATGCACCCGGATGGCTTCAATGTGGGCCTCAACCTGGGGCATGCTGCAGGGGCGGGCGTGGGAGATCATCTGCATTTTCATGTGGTACCAAGATGGCTGGGAGACACCAATTTCATGACGGTATTTGCTGACGTCAGAAGCATTCCCGAGCATCTGAAGCGGACTTATGAAAAGCTGTTACCCTATTTCAAGAAGGAGAGCGTACATGAGATTCATTAAACTGATCGTTGCAGTGGTAATCCTGGGTCTAATCGCACTATTCGTCATGCAGAATATCCCAACCTTTAATGCAGAGCATTCCTTCAAACTGGGGCTTTTTTTCGGTGAACCAATGGTTTGGACTCACTCCGTTCTCTCTCTTATGACGATGGCGGGCGTGGTTGGGCTTGTGGTGGGGATCTTGCTGATGCTCAAGCCTTTGTCGAACGCACGCAAAAAACTGGCGCAGGAACGGCACCAAGCCAAAGCGTAGCGGGAACAAACAGTCCAGGTATCAGAAAGACAGCCGTCACGGCCATGGTCCGGGTCGAGACCATATGTGGCGGACCTTTCCCTCAATCGGTGCGAACCACGGGGTATTTCTGAAGATAGCCTCTTGGGGTGATCATCCACCCGTTCCAGAGGTATGTCTTGCTGTTCCCAACGAGCAGAATGGATTGCATGTCTATTTTCTCAAAGGGCATGTCTGCGAGAGTGGTCAGGTGTGTCCATTCGCCTCTCCGCATGGCGGCTCGTACAATCGCCACCGGTGTGTCCGGCTTGCGGTGCTCCAGGAGGATACGCTGAGCCTTCTCGATCAAATGGGGTCTTGTTTTGCTGCGAGGGTTGTATATCGCCAGGACGAAATCCGCCTCAGCCGCTGCGGTGATGCGTTTTCCGATCACTTCCCATGGGATGAGATGATCGCTTAGACTAATTGCGGCAAAATCATGCATCAGGGGAGCCCCCACCAGAGAAGCGGCTGCACTGAGAGCAGACACTCCGGGAATCGCTTCGACTGAGAAGTCGATCTCCTCCTGGTCGGTTTTGTCTGAGGAACTCGAAATACGCAGATTCTTCTCATGGCAGAGGTCAAAGACCAGTCCGGCCATTCCGTAGATGCCCGCATCCCCGCTTGAGATGATCGCTACCCGGTATCCCTGAAGAGCATGATCGATAGCCATATGACACCGCTCCAGCTCTTTTCGCATACCGGTGGAAAAGACTCGCTTGCCCTGAAGAAGGTCGGGAATCAACTCCAGGTAGGTCCTATAGCCTACTATGATCTCTGCGGACATGAGGGCCTGCCGTGCCCGCGGGACCATGAATGCCGGATTCCCCGGACCCAGACTTACGATGGAAAGGCGGCCCGGGCCACGGCTATGGTCACGTTGGCGGTTTTCCGTTTCGCTATGATCAACTCGCTGCTCTGAGCGCTCAAAAGAGCGGTCGCTTCGCATACGCTCTCGACTCCTATGCAGGCCAGCACCACCCGTGATGGATTGGGTACCGCCATCTTCTCAATGTCCTGACGAGAGTAGAAATGCACAGGCCTGCCAAGCACCCGGCCAGCCTCCAGGATTCCACCTTCGTCTGATTTTAAGTCAATACTCGCCAGATTCCTGATCGAGAGGAGGGCCAGCCGCTCCCGTTCAAACGTGTTGGACAATAACCCCAGGATTTCTTCTGCAGACGCACCACGATTGCAGCCCACTCCCACCACCAGGTTTCGGGGGCGAAGCATCAGGCATTGTACCCCCTCAGGCGGTTGGTATTCGGTAACCCAAATCCCAACACCTCTTTTGTTGTGATACGGCTCGATTGCCAGGTCATCAAGCCGGACCGTATTCAACTCACTTTTCAAATAGGGTTCAAGCCTGCGCTCCGGGTCAACCACCCATACGGCTTCCTCTTCAAGAAGACTGCGAGCCACAGGGCTGAGCATTTGAAAGTTTTCGATCACCAGGCCGAGCTCGATCGCGATCAGATCGATTGCAGGCCGGTTGTGGACATCAGAAGCAGTAGTGATGACCGGCTGACCGTTGGTTATCCCGGTGATTGTTCCAGCGAGGCGATTTGCCCCCCCAAGATGACCGGAAACCAGGCTAATGGCATATTTCCCCCGTTCATCCAACACCACTACCGCCGGGTCTATGCTCTTGTGATTCAACAGAGCAGCGATCTGGCGAACCACAATGCCGGTCGCCATGATGAAAACCAGGTGTCGATATTGATGCCACAGCAGGGGGACTACTTCCCGTAACCGATCGAACCCCACGGCACCGAGATCCAGGGCAAAACGATGTCGACGGGGAACATAACAGATGCTCCCCGGAAGCCTTGCCTGAATCTGCAAAGCCAGGTTCACACCATTCCTGGTCATGGCAACGACGGCCACCGAATGATGCTGAGTGCCCTGTGCCATGTCTTGCGCTGTCACCAGGATTTTCCCCATTTCCGAGTCTCGCTACGCTATCGCCATGCACGGCATCATTGAGACGTTCTTGCTTTTCGGAAGCCATGTTCAAAGGACGTGTCGTAAAGCCTTGATGTTATTATATTGTCCTTGTAGCGAGCCCCGAATACCTCTCCTATCATGATAATCGCCTGATTCTGGATATCGTTGGATCTGACTTTGGATGCGATATCGGCCAAAGTACCTTCCAGGAGAACCTGTTCCGGCCATCCCACCCGATAGGCTACAATAACTGGAGTAGCCAGACCATAAAGGGGGGCAACCTCCTCGACCACTTTTTCTATCTGCTGGACACTCAGGTAGACCACAAGGGTGGCGCGGTGGGCCGCAAGCAGGCGCAACTGCTCCGCCTCGGGCACCGCCGTTCGGCCTGCAAGCCTGGTCAGGATGACCGTTTGCGACACCTCCGGCAGGGTCAGTTCTTGTTTGAGGGCCGCGGCTGCGGCAAAGACCACTGACACACCGGGCACAACCAAATAGGGGATGCCCTCCTGATCCAATAGCTGCATCTGCTCCTGAATAGCCCCGTAGAGGCTGGGATCGCCGGTGTGCAGACGCACAACACGTTCACCCGCGAGATGGCCTTCCCGCAGCAGTCGATGGGTTTCCCGGAGTGACAGGGAAGCACTGTTGTGAATCGTGGCACCTGCTTTCCGCTCTTCGATCAGCGTCTCCGGCACAAGCGACCCCGTATACACAATCCGATCGGCTTCCCGCAATAGCCGCCAACCCTTAACCGTTATCAACTCAGGATCGCCTGGACCCGCACCGACAAAGTAGACGGGGTGCTTCATTGCTTCCTCCATGCACATGCGATGAAAACCGGGTTGAGCGCCTCCATTCGCAGGCTTTCCCCGATTACAGTGGAACGGTTGACCTGCAGGTGGGTAATACTCAATTCAAAGGGTTTCCCTCTCCAGAAAGATCGAATCGACTCCAGTGTATCCAGGGTAACCACCGTTTGCACCACGCGGCCGGTCGGGCTCAACCGCTCAGCCACTCCCTGCAATACGTCGGGCAGCTCCCCGCCGCTGCCTCCGATAAACACCCGATCCGGGACCGGGAGTCGGTCGATTACGTCGAGGGCCCTCCCGTGGACCGCTTGAATCTCAAGAGCTCCCAAAGACCGCAGATTCTCTTTCAGTTGTATAAAGCGCTTTGGGTTCTTTTCCACAGCAATGATCTGACGGAGTGGTGCGATGCGGGACGCCTCGATACTCACGGAACCGCTGCCGGCGCCTAGGTCCCACAGAACCAGACCGGGCTTGAGCTGCAGGCAGGCCAGCGCCACAGCGCGAACTTCCATCTTCGTGATCATTCCGGTCTCATGTTCCAATGCAGACTCCGGCAGCCCCAAAACGGGAAGAGCTCGATCGACCGCTCCGGATTCGTTCCTGGGACCCTCGGTACAGACAACGACGACATTCAATGGAGAAAAGGTCCCGGTTCGGGCTTCTTCCAAGGAGAAGCGTCGGATGCTCTCGGTTGGAAGCCCGAGGTCCTCGGCAACAATGAGCGACCGCTCAGGCATTCCCGCATCGAGCAATCGTTCGGCAATCCATCCCGGATGGTGATGAGGATCCGTCAAGATCGCCACTCTCGAAGCTGATCGCACCGCTCTGAGCCATTCATTGGGCTGCGATGACTTTCCGCTTCCATGGAGGCTCAGCACTTTGACGCCTTCCCAGGTTTCCCCAAGACCCGAAAAAACAGCCTGAATGCTGGTGATATTAGGAAAGACAACAACCCGCTCTCTTCCCAAGGCCGCGATAAGACGGCGCCCTATGCCGAAGTAGAGGGGGTCTCCCGAGGCAAGCACCGCCGTGCGTTTTTGCACGGAGATCTCCTTCAGCATTGCAATGAACGCTTCAAGAGGCGCTTCAAGAGAGATTTTCCGGCCCATGAATTCAGGGAACAAATCGAGATGGCGCTTACCCCCAGCGAGAACTTCCGCACGCTGGAGCCATCGCAACGCTTTCAGACTGAGGTCGTCCTTTCCCATCCCCAATCCGACCAGCAGCACCAGGGGTGGACACCATTCATTCGGGTCAGGTCTTGTGGCTATTCTCATTGGTTTTCCAAATCGACCAGCAGATTTCCCTGGTAATCGAAGAGGAGAAATCTCACTGTCATCGAGCTGCCGGAAAAGTGCGATGACTGTTCGAGGACTCCCATCGCCACGCTCCGGACCAGGTCCCCGGCTCGCTTGGCAAGCAACAAATCCAGGGCTTCCCGAGCGGTGTTCGCCCTGGCAAGCTCCCGGCAGAAGGCCGGCGGGTGGCCCGCCGCTCTCGCTTGCCCGGCCAGGGGACCCAGGTCCAGCGGGACACTGTGCGCGTGGGTATACGCATGCCCTTGGGCCATCTTGATCGCTTTGCCGAAAAACGCGCTCAGCACTATCCTCCCGAACCCGGCCAGGGCAGCTTCTTCATGAGCGAAACGGTAGAAATCGGCAATTTGAACAAACGCCTCATCGCGCAACCCCTTCAGCACCTGCCTGGCAAATCGTTCGCTCTTTCCCCCGGTAGAGAGAACGACCGTTTTGCACCCATTCGAAGCCGCCACGGAGAACCCGGCTTGAATGGTTTCCTTATACGCCTTGTGCGAGAAGGGCTTCACAATTCCGGTCGTACCAAGGATGGAGATCCCTCCAACAATCCCCAGGCGAGGATTCAGAGTATGCCGGGCCAGCTCTTCTCCCCGGGGCACCCTGACCTCGACTTCCAGCAGTGCCTCATCCAGGGAACCGGCATGCCGGCTGAATGAAAGCAACACATGCGGTCTCTCCGGAACGGTGTAGTCATGGGTCCATTGGGACGGTCGGAAACCCGTCGAATCCCGGCGCAGAATCTCCTCGGTGAGATTTTCAGCCATCATCCTCCTCGGGACCGGATTCACGGCGGGTTCGCCGACTCGCACCGGAAGCCCCGGCTTTGTGACGATACCGACACCCTCACCGGCCACCAGGCAGATCCCTCGGCAGCGTTCATGAAGGGTTGCCCCTTTCTCGGCCTGCGATGCGCTATTGGCTGATGAAAGCAGAGCAGGCATCCATTTCACATTCACTTCGATCGCCGCATGATGCGTCACATCGGGGTCATCTCCTGCGTCCTTGATCACTCTGGCCCAGGCACTGCCTTTCCCCAGGCGGCTCTTGCTGATCGGGACCGGGAGAAACATGCCGGTTGGAAGTCGCACAGCAACGCATTCCGGGGCCTCACCTGTCAGCATGTGCCGCAAGGCGGCCCTGGCCGCTGCAGTCGCTGCAGTACCGGTGCTGAAGCCGCAACGGAGCTTTCCCCTTACCCTGGCCATGAGCGACCCCCCTGCTGGTTTCCTTCTTAGAATATGGTCTGAAACCCTTCGGGTTCTGTTTAATATACAATTTTCATTTGAAAGCGAACTCTAAAGTACGATGACTGTTGGAGACCGTATGGGACATGCCCCAAGCGATGACTGAAAACGGGACCCTCGCCCTCGGTTTTTGTTTCGTGCGTCAGCACTGGGATTGCAATTCTCGCTTGGGTGATGTAGAAAATTCGCTGCATTGGGGTAAAGGGGCCTGAAAACCAATAACTTTTACTATCAAAGGAGGTCTATGGGTATGGCATATGAAGCAGTTTTAGTCGAAAAGAGAGATGATGGAAGAATTGGAATCATCACATTGAATCGGCCGGATAATCTGAATACATTCAATACTGCTCTCGCCCGGGACCTCAGTCAGGCACTCCTTGATCTGGATGAGGACAACGAGGTGAGAGTGATCATCATCAACGGGGCCGGCAAATGTTTTTCCGCGGGCATCGATATCTCCCCGGAGGTCTTCGAAAAGATGGCGCCCAGCGAGTATTACGACTGGATCACGCTGATGGAAAAAGCTATCATCGTCATGTCGAAAATCAAGAAGCCTGTTATTGCGTCAGTGCACAATTTTGCCGTTGCAAACGGCATCGGCATCGTCGCCGCTGCCGATCTTGCCATAGCAGAGGAAGGCGTGCGGCTTGGCGCAACGGCAATCAACGTAGGACTCAATTGCATCGGTCCACAGGTCGCTCTTTGCCGTAACATAGGCAAGAAGAGAACGTTGGAACTGGTCATGACCGGCAGGATGATCACGGCAGAGGAAGCAGAGCGTTTTGGTCTGCTCAACAAGGTAGTCCCCAAAGGCACGCTTGAGGAGGAAACGCTGAAGATGGCCAGAGAGCTCGCTTCCAAGAGCCCGTTAGCCCTCTGGAGCGTCAAGAAGTCCTTCTACGACATGACGGACCTCGAGTTCAACAAGGCCATGGAACTGGTCAACAACCAGTTTGCCTTACTCTGCTCTCTCAACGATGCTGCCGAAGGGATCAAAGCCTTCAGTGAAAAGAGAGAGCCCAAATGGCAGCTAAAATAAGCGTTGCTTAACGGCATTGTCCGCTCACAGGGGAAGTGCCGGTGCTCAGGACACTTCCCCTGCCCCCCTGTTATCCTGCTCCTTTTGTGTTCTTTGCGGTCTTCGGATTCTGCTCAAGTGGTGCCAAAGCTGATGAAAGCGGGGGCAATGTTGACCAATACCCTGAAGTGGAATCTCAAGAGAAAAAGGCGGAGAAAAGGCCATTGCTGTTTCGCCCGGAAGCTACCACTGATTCTCCAATGGTCCGTCACCCTGAGCCCGCAGAACGATCGGGCGCTTCGGCCGTTTCGGGGCGTTTCTTCCTGCCCGCCGTTTGCGACGTATCGGTAACTAATGCGTGCAACGCCGACTGTTCTTTCTGTTCTTTCGCACGCAGCAAGGGGTATTCCCAACCCAAGGCGTGGATCGATGCGGAGAGATTCATTGATGCTCTCCCCATCATGCATCGCAGGGGGATACGCCACCTCACCTTCCAGGGGGGTGAACCGCTGCTTCATCCCGAAATTACTCTCCTCGTCTCCCAGGCAAGCACAGCGGGGATGGAAGTGGGGGTCATTACCAACGGCTTCCTCTTGCCGCAGCAGATTCAATCCCTCACTCAAGGAGGGTTGAGCTTTCTTCACGTCTCCATCGACAGCCACTCCATGGCCACACACGAGCGCAACAGGGGGTTACCAGGTCTCGGCACACGCATCCGTGAGGGGCTGGCCCACGCAAGAGACGCCGGGGTCTTGACGTTCGCATCAGTAACCGTGAGCCGCCTGGTAGACTTCCAAAAGCTCCCTCTCTTCCTTCTTGACCTGGGCTTTGAAGGCATTGTCTTTTCATACCCGAGGAGGGAAAACAGGGCACACTCACCCCTTGGCTTTGGAGCGGAGACGCCGCTCACCGACTATCAGGGCCGCGAGCTGGCCGCAATCTATGAGTCAATCAAGAAACTGAAAAAGATCATGCCCATATTAAACCCGACGGTAGGTCTCGAAGAGATGGCCCGTCGCGCACGCGGGGAGAAAGAGCGTTTCCCCTGCGTGGGCGGCCACAAGTATTTCTGCCTCGACTGGAACCTCCACATTTGGCGTTGCGAACACTGGCATGAACCGTTGGGCTCAGTCTTCGACCTGGACCGGGTCCCCGACACCCGCGACCATTGCACCGCCTGCACAATCAACTGTTACCGCGACGCGAGTGTGCTGATGCATGCGGGCATTGTAGCCGGCGACGCCGTACAAGCACTCGCCACCGGCCGGATAGATCTCTCGATCAAGCTGCTTTCTCAAAAGGCCTTCCTTCTCTCGCTCCGCGCGATTGCCGACGAACTGCCGCTCATCTTCCGGCTGAGGCCGAAAAAGCGGAAAGTCCGTCAAAAGAAATCGGATGCAGGGGATGAAAACATTCCGACTATATCAGGTTGATTCGTTCACCACCGAGCTGTTCCGGGGAAATCCAGCCGGTGTTGCGCCCGACGCTGATGGATTGACCGTTGCACAGATGCAGGCCATTGCGCGCGAAATGAACAACTCGGAGACGGCCTTCATTCTGTCACCCACGAGCGACGATCACGATGTGTGGATTCGCTTCTTTACGCCGGCGACTGAGGTCCCATCGTGCGGCCACGCAACGATAGCCGCCCATTATGTGCGAGCGAGGGAAATGGGGCTCCCTTCTTGTGCAGTGGTCCAGAAGATCGGTGTGGGGATTCTTCCTGTCGAGATAGTCAGTGAAGGTGACGATTATCGCGTGGTGATGACGCAGGGAGCCCCCGAATTCCGGGAACCGTTTGCGGAATCGCGACGGGGAGAAATCATCGCTGCCCTGGGCCTCACTCAGACCGATCTGGACCAGAGGTGTCCAGTGCAGGTTGTCTCCACAGGACACTCGAAGCTGTTGGTCGGGATTCGAGAACGGACCACGCTGAATCGGCTCAAGCCGGACCTCAGCCGGTTGACCGAGATTAGCCGGCAGATCCGGTGCAATGGCTACTTCGTCTTTACCCTGGATCATGATCATAGCGAGGTGTTGTCCCATGGACGCATGTTTGCACCAGCCATCGGGATACGGGAAGACCCTGTGACCGGGAACGCCAATGGGCCTCTGGGAGCTTATCTGGTGGAACATAGCCTGGTCCCGATTCAAGGGAGTTGCCTGGAGTTCAAGGGTCAACAGGGCGAGGCCATCGGCCGGCTTGGAACCGTGGAGGTTGCGGTGGAAATTGCCCGGGGCAAGCCCGGGACGGTCCGTGTGGGAGGACGGGCGGTGACTGTCTTCAAGTCCACGATCACATTGTGAAAGGCACATTTTAGAACCAGCCCGAGAGGGTGCATGCGAGGCTTTGCAACGTGCCTGACCCGCGCAGGGTCCTTCATGACATCCTTCAGTCACCATTGCAGGGGTCCCCAGGAAAAAACATGAATGTATTTGAAGAATTCAAACGGCTTGTAGCGGAGCTGCAGAAACAGGCGGTGAGGTATGCCCTCGTTGGAGGGGTCGCAATGGCCTTTTATGCTGAGCCGCGATTTACAAGGGATATTGACATTCTCCTCCCTTTTCGCTCATTTTCGTCGGGCATGTGAAATTTAGTTTGTTGACGGAGT
>CAYTWB010000081.1:0-16763 GCA_964441945.1 uncultured Syntrophobacteraceae bacterium | reverse complement strand
AAGAGACGGCCGTGGCGCCGGCTTCTTCGTCTCAACAGGAAGGCACTGCGGAAACCAGGGAAAACGAGAATCGGGTTTTCACACTTGGTGAAATAGAGGTTGTTTCGAGGGGGGAGGAGACCAAGAACACGACCCTGGATAAGGTGTATTACGATGAAATGAGGCTCTTTGACCGTAACAACCTGGCGGATGCCGTAAATCTCCTGCCTGGAGTCACGCTTTCCGAGACTGCTGCCCGCGGCGAATTCATGGCCTATGTCAGAGGCTTCGATCTGAAGCATGTCCCCATTTTTCTGGACGGCATTCCGATCTATGTTCCATATGACGGCTACCCGGACCTGGCGCGCTTCACCACCTTCGATCTCTCGGAAGTGGTGGTCTCCAAGGGCTTCACCTCTGTTCTCTATGGACCCAACACCATGGGGGGCGCCATCAACATGGTCTCTCGAAGACCGGTCAAGAATATTGAGATGAACCTGGGCACCGGGTACGGCTCCGGGAATTCCTACAATGGTTTCGGCAACATCGGGACCAATCAGGGGAAATGGTATCTCCAGATCGGAGGTTCCTATCTCAACAGCGACTACTTCAGGGTTTCAAACGACCTCCGGAATGCAGCCACCCAGGCGGGAGACGGCGCCAGGCGAGTCAATTCCTACAATATCGACTGGAAAGCCAGTGCCAAGATCGGCTACACCCCAAACAGCACCGATGAATATGTCTTCAACTACATCAACCAGCAGGCCGAAAAGGGCGTACCACCCTATGCCGGCTATGATTCGCGGACAATGGCAAGATTCTGGCAGTGGCCCTACTGGAACAAGGAGAGCTTCTATTTCAACTCAAAGACCGCCATCCTTGACAACAGTTACGTCAAGACCCGGCTGTTTTACGACATCTTTCAGAACTCCCTCTATTCCTACGACGACGAGACCTACACCACGATGCTGAAGAAGTCTTCCTTCAAGAGCAGCTACGACGACTATACCTACGGAGGCTCGATAGAAACCGGCACGCTGCTTTTGCCCTATAACTCCCTGAAGGCGGCCTTTCATTTCAAGAAGGATGTTCACCGTGAAATCAACAAGGAGGCGAATCCGACTCAGCGATTCGAGGACGACATTTTTTCTGTAGGGGTGGAAGACACGATTGACTTCACCCAAAAGGTCTATGGGATTGCGGGAGTGAGCTATGACTGGGTAAACAGCGTGGAGGCTCAGGACCTGAACGCCAACAATACGCTGGTTTCCTTCCCGACCGACAACGCCGGCGGTCTCAATCCTCAAGGCGGGCTCTTCTACAAATTCACCGATACCGGCACATTTCACGGGAGCATCGCCCAGAAGACCCGGCTTCCTTCCATCAAGGACAAATACTCCTATCGTTTGGGGCAGGCCATTCCCAATCCCGACCTCAAACCCGAGAAATCCTTAAACTATGAATTCGGCTACAAAGACATCCTTTTCAAAAACCTCATGCTTGAGGCGAATCTCTTTTACAGCCAGGTGACCGACTTCATTCTCTTCAAGACGGTTCAGGACCCCACCAATCCCAAGAAGACCACCAACCAGAATCAGAACATTGGAAAGGTAAACCAGTACGGTCTGGAACTGGGGCTATCGGGCAAGATCCTGGAATGTCTCAACGGCGGCTTCAATTACACTCTCCTTCAGTACCAGAATGCCAGCACTACGGATCAGATAATCAACCTGCCGAACCACAAACTCTTTGCCTACCTTCAATATTTCACTCCGCTCAAGGGCTTGAGCCTCGTCGGATCGGTTGAATACAACAGCGATCGTTACAGCTCCACAGACGCCGTCCGGGTTGTCGATCAGTACACCCTGGTCAATATCAAAGCGGTCTATGACATCCTCTACGGTTTTTCCATCGAGGGCGGGATCAACAATCTCTCAGATGAGAACTATGCCCTCGATGAGGGGTATCCGCTGGCCGGACGAAACTTCTTCGTCAACCTGCGTTACACGTATTAGGGGGGGAAGGAATGGAAGGATCGACCGATTCACGGCCTGCGGGCAGCGATTTTCAGGGCCTCCTGGACGAAGCGGTGGCCTTTCACGGCCACTTGTGCGGGGGACAGATCATTGGGGTCAAAATGGCCATGGCCGGATTGCGGGAAATTGGCCTGGCCGATCCGAAAGGCGAACAGCGAAAAGACCTGATCGTCTTTGTCGAGATCGACCGGTGCGCCACGGACGCCATCATAGCGGTTACCGGATGTCGCCCCGGCCGGCGTTCCCTGAAGCTCCTGGACAACGGCAAAATGGCAGCCACCTTTGTCAACCTGAAAAGCGGTAAGGCCGTCAGAATCAACACCACGGCTGAATCGCGACGCAGGGCCGAGCGCCTGGGGGCAACTCTGGCTCCAGCCTACGGCGAAAAGGATGGATTCTGCCAGGCGTTGATTCTCATGCCCGAAGAAGAACTTTTCACCATTCGGGAAGTTTCCGTCAGCCTGAGGCCCGAAGATCTTCCCGGTGAACCACTGGGGATTGCGGTGTGCGATATGTGTGGGGAGAACGTCCTCGATTTGCGGGAGGTGCACCGGGACGGAAGAACCTTGTGCCGCCCCTGTGCCGAGGGAAAGACCTACTACCGGATGGAAAAACATAATGGATCTTAGCGGTATTGATTGGAATGAGGTGTGGCGGGAGACCCAGGCGAAAACCACTTTTCGGGGGCGCGACCCCAAGTTCTGGGACCGGCGGGCGCCCTCTTTTGTGCGCCATTCGAAAACAAGCGAGTACGTCGACCAGTTCCTGCGAATCATGGATGCGAAGCCGCATTGGAGCGTGCTCGACATCGGCTGTGCCGCAGGGACACTGGCTGTACCCCTGGCCGGGAGCGTCAGGCGGATCACGGCGCTGGATGCCTCCGAGGTGATGGTCTCCCTCCTGGATGAGCGCTGCCGCCGGGAAGGCGTCAGCAACATCCGCATCGTGAAGGGGCGCTGGGAAGACGACTGGGATGAGCTGGCAATCGGTGTCCACGACGTGGCCATTGCTTCGCGGTCCCTCATGGTCCCCGATTTCAGGAGCAGCGTCGAAAAGCTCTGTGCCCACGCCCGGGAGCGCGTCTACCTCTCGACCCTGGTCGGCGACGGCCCTCATGACCGGAATATCCTGGAAGCCTGCGGGAGACATCATCATCCGGGTGCGGACTACATCTGCGCCCTCAATATCCTTTACCAGATGGGAATCTTCGCCAATCTCAGCTTCACCTACCAGGAGGAAGATCCGATTTACGAGAATCCGGCAGTCGCCCTGGACGGTTTTCGCTGGATGCTGGACCAGATGACAGCGGAGGAAGAGGAGCGCCTGACGGCGTTCCTCCCCACCTACCTGGTCCCCTGTGGATGGGGCTGGAAGCTGCCTCGCCCCAAGGTAGTCCGGTGGGCCGTATTGTGGTGGGAAAAGCGGCAATAGCGTGGGGGCCTGACACTATGATGAGGCAACTTCCAAGAAGTGCGGTGCTGCCGGCGATGGTCCTATTCCTGCTTGCGGTCTGGAGCACATCCCGCTCCGAAGCCGGAGACATCGTCGATATGACCGGGCGCAAGGTCACGGTACCGGACCGGATTCAAAAAGTGTACTGTGCTTCTCCTCCAGCCACTTATCTGCTCTATGCCCTTGATCGATCTCTGCTCGCCGGACTCAATTATCCCGTTGCCGCGAGGGATGGAAAGTATGTGCCCAAAGACCTTGCCGCGCTCCCAATCCTGGGGGGCTGGTTCGGGCAGGGGAAGACGCCCAATCTCGAATCCATCATGGCGGTCAAGCCCGATATCATGATCGTTTGGGAGCGGAAGGACTCAGCACTGAATGACAAAATCGAGGAGACCGCCCAAAGGCTTGGCCTGCCGATTGTCTATATGCGGTTGAATGAGCTCGGGCAATACCCCGAGGCGATCCTTTTCATGGGCAACCTGCTCGACCGCAGCGAACGTTCCCGAACCTTGAGCGAATACGCCGCGCGGAAACTGGTGGAGGTTGAGGGACTCGTCGCCGGCATCCCGGAGCAAAGTAAAGTTTCCGTCTACTATGCCGAAGACCCGGACGGTTTGAGCACCGAATGCGACCGATCCTGGCACGTTGAGCTCATCAACCTTGCAGGAGGACGCAATATTTACCAGTGTACCCCGAGAGACGGCTACGGCATGGAACGCATTACCCTGGAGCAGGTCAGGCTGAAGGACCCGGAGGTCATGATCGTTCAGGAGCAGCCTTTTCTGGAGAGGCTCTATGGTGATCCGCGATGGCAGGACATTGCGGCGGTCAAAAACCGCAGGGTCCATCTGGTGCCTCGCTCTCCGTTCAACTGGTTCGACCGCCCCCCCTCCTTCATGCGCCTGATCGGGCTCCAGTGGGTCGTCAAGGTCCTCTACCCGGATCTTTTTCAAGCCGACCTGGTCGAGGAAACCCGGCACTTCCATAAGCTCTTTCTCGATCTCGATCTCGAAGTGAACGAGGCGCGCGACCTGTTGGGCTTATGAAACGTCCGCTGCTCTTTGCCTTGCTTTTTGGCCTGCTTCTGGCCACGGTCCTGATCTCCTTCACCCTGGGCCGGTACCCCGTCACGCTGAAGGAGATCGGCGGGTTTGCGGTGCATCACCTTTTCAAGACGACCAGCATGGACGAAAAAGAGGTCAGGGCGCTAAAGAACGTCTTGCTTGACATACGACTACCCCGCATCCTGGCGGCAGTCCTGGTGGGTTCCGCATTAGCCGTTTCGGGGGCGGCGTTCCAGTCCATGTTCATCAACCCGCTGGTTTCGCCGGGGTTGCTGGGGGTCCTGGCGGGGGCATCCTTCGGCGCCGCTCTCGCCATGGTGTTCACCAAGAGCTGGATTGCGGTGCAGATCGGAGCTCTGATCTTCGGCCTGGGAGCGGTCAGTCTCGCCCTCATCGTTGCGCGGTTCTTTCCCGGGGACAGGCTGTTTATGCTCATGCTGAGCGGGATCATAACCGGTTCCTTTTTCACGGCGCTGGTTTCCCTGGTCAAATATGTGGCAGACCCGTACGACCAGTTGCCCGCCATCGTCCACTGGCTGGCCGGGGGGCTCTCCATGGCGGATGCCGGAACCACCTTTGCCCTGTCGGTCCCGATCATCCTGGGTATCCTGGTCATGGTCTGGCTTTCAAACTATCTCAACGTCCTCACGATGGGCGATGAAGAAGCACGCACCCTGGGTGTGAGGGTCTTTACCGTTCGCACGATCTTCATCTTCTGCGCGACCCTCATCAGTGCTTTGACTGTCTCTCTTGCCGGCATTGTCGGCTGGGTCGGCCTGGTGATTCCACATATCGGCCGCATGCTGGCGGGGCCTGACAACCGTGTGCTGCTGCCGGTGACAGCCATGCTCGGCGCGACCTACCTGATCATTGTGGATGATTTCTGTCGGTTGCTTTTTCAAGTGGAAGTCCCCCTCGGCATCCTCACCTCGCTTCTGGGTATCCCTTTCTTCGCCCTGGTGGTGAGAAACGCCAAGAAAGGATGGGGCTGATGGAGCTGCTCAAGGTTGCCGGCATCACCTTCAGCTATTCTGGAAATCCTGTTTTGGAGAATATATCGCTCTCTGTGCCGAGCGGCCAGATCGTCTCCCTCCTTGGCCCAAACGGAAGCGGTAAGACCACCCTGCTCAAGGTCCTGCTCGGCATCCTTCGCCCTCAAAGCGGGCAGGTCCTGGTCCAGGGTCGGCCCATTGCGCAGATGAGTCCGAAAGAACTGGCCGGCCGGATGGCCTACGTCCCCCAGACTCACCGGATCAGCTTTGCATACCGGGTGCTCGATATTGCGCTCATGGGAAGGACGCCCCACAAAGCGTTCTTCTCCCAGTACTCCAAAGAGGATGTGGCCCTGGCGCTTCAGTCCCTGGAGAGGCTCTCCATCCTGCACCTGAAAGACCGATGCTACAACGAGATCAGCGGTGGGGAGCGCCAGCTCACGCTTATCGCCCGGGCACTGACCCAGGGCGCCCGAATGCTGATCCTGGACGAGCCGGCGAGCGGCCTCGACTACGGCAACCAGATCAGGCTTCTCAATCAGATCACCGATCTAGCCCGAGACGGCTACACCTTCATCAAATCGACCCACGCCCCCAACCACGCCCTTTGGATCGCCACACGGGTGCTGATGCTGAAAGGAGGCGCAATCATCGCCGATGGCAGGCCGTTCGACGTGATCGATGGCGAAGCCATCGGCAGGCTTTACAACACGCAGGTTGGAGTGGTCCCCCTCAACGGCGGCGTGCGGGTATGCATTCCCCAGGGAATCATGAACCGCCCTTGATTCATAGTGCTCTTTTGAGACGGCCTGAAGAGTGTAGTCATGAGCAGACAGGAAGATACGAAAAGAAGCAGCGGACCTTGTTTTGGCTCTTTCTTTCTTCGCTTCTTTAAACCTGTACGGAAAAGCCATGCGGACCCCCATGCTCTTGAGCCCTGCATTCCCGGGTCCATGATGCACCTTGAAGAATGCTTTCCGGGACCGGGGCCGCCGCACGAGGAGCAGGCGGGGTCCTCCAAGCCTCAATCCGACGCTCTTCTGCAGACCTCACAAGAGCGGCTCTCCCGCTTTTCTCGGCGAGAAACCCTCCTGGGCATCAGCATGTCGATCTGGTTACACATAACGGTCGCGCTCGGGGCGCTGTTGCTGCCCGGAGCACCGAGCGGGGCGCCCCCGGAAACCCGCTTTGTGATGGTGAGCCTGACTGATGGCGGCGCAAGCGGGGCGGGGGGAACGGAGGGTGCGGGAAATGGAGGCACTGCGGGAGCAGACCAGCCTGGAGGGGGTGAGATCACGCCCTGCACCGTAGAAGAGAAGCCTCAAACGGCATCGTCAGACATGCCCCGGGAGCCCGAACCCGTTTCCCCCACAGCAAAGCCAAAGAAGTGCGCTCTTCCGAAGAGCACCAACACCCCAAGGTCTCAGCCCACCCGTATTGCCAACGTCAAACCGGTGAAGGCAGTTACGGAGCAATCCACGACAAGCGAAGCACCCTCTCCCCCTAATCCGGCTGAGGAATCGCCGGCCGCCGCACCATCCCCCGGCACCGTATCGGATCAGCCGGGACAGGGCTGCTCGGGCCAGGGCGGACCGGCTGCCCCAGGAGGCGGCGGTGGGAAGGGCGGAAGCGGCCATTCCGGCCACGGCCGAGGTATCGGAGCACAAAACACCTTTGGCCTCGACCAGGTCGATCGGCCACCGGTTGTCCTGCGCAAGGTTGAACCCGAATTCCCGGCCGCAGCCCGTAAGATGGACCTCTCCGGCCGGGTTGTTGCGAAATTTCTGGTCAAGCCGGACGGCCATGTCTCCAACGTTACCATTCTCGAAATGCATCCGTCGGGCGTCTTTGAACAGAGTGTCGTCGAGGCCCTGGCAAAATGGGAGTTTAGACCGGGCATCTACAAGGACAAAGCTGTTTCGACCTGGGTGGTCCTGCCGGTGCGCTTCCGCGTGACGCGTTAGATTGGGCACAAAACCCTGTTTGCCGCCTGGAGGTGCTGACGGAGCGGGGGAGCGGTTATTCGCCTTAAGCGCTCCTCTCCCCACTCCGACTCGAAGGCCATCCGCAGCGGCTGACGGCTACAGGGTATAGCCGACCTCGCCGTGCTGACTCAAATCCAGCCCAAGAGACTCATCCTCTTCGTTCACCCGCAATCCCATTGTCTTATCGAGGACTTTCAGAATGATCCAGGTGACCGCGAAGGAATAGACCCATGCAACGAGGACCGACAGGGCTTGAACAGCAACCTGCCCGGGGTTGCCGAAAAAGAGGCCGTCGCTTCCTGCCGCATTGATGAGCTTGGTCGCAAAAAAGCCGGTCAGCAGGGCGCCCAGTGTTCCGCCAACAGCATGAACCCCAACGACGTCAAGGGAATCGTCGTAGCCGAATTTTGGTTTGAGGTTGACCGCTCCATAGCAGACGGCACCGGCCAAGAGCCCGATGACGAGCGATGAGAGGGGTCCGACAAAGCCGGAGCCCGGGGTGATGGCAACCAGCCCTGCCACGGCACCCGAAACCGCGCCGAGGGCTGTAGGTTTTCCACGGTGCGCCCATTCGGTCAGCATCCACGACATCGCTGCCGATCCCGTGGCGATGTGAGTGACAATGAAAGCCGAGGTGGCGAGCGCACCCGAGGCAACCGCGCTACCGCTGTTGAAGCCAAACCAGCCGAACCAGAGCAGGCAACCCCCGATAACGGTCAGCGTCAGGTTATGAGGGGCCATGAGATCGATGCCGTAGCCCTTTCTCCTGCCCAGCACCACAGCGCAGGCGAGCGCCGAAACTCCCGAACTGATATGGACCACCAGGCCACCCGCAAAATCCAGTGCACCGAGCTCCCTGATCCAGCCGCCGATTCCCCACACCCAATGAGCCAGAGGATCATACACCAGGAATGCCCAGAGGATCATGAAGACCACGTAGGCACTGAACTTCATCCTTTCTGCAATGGCTCCCGAAATCAGGGCGGGCGTAATGATGGCAAACATCATCTGAAATATCATAAAAGCCTGATGCGGGATGGTCGCCGCGTAGTCGGGATTCGGCTCCAGGCCGACCCCTTTCAATCCAATCCAACTGAGATTACCGATCAGATGCCCGACATCCGGACCAAAGGCCAGGCTGTATCCGAAAAGCACCCACTGAATGGTGATGATCCCGAGGGCCACGAAGCTGTGCATGACGGTTCCCAGCACATTCTTGCGGCGAACCATGCCGGCATAGAAGAGAGCCAGGCCGGGGGTCATCAACATCACGAGGGCCGTTGAAGCAAGCACCCAGGTGGTGTCTCCCGAATCGATCTTCGGGGGAGCCGCTTCTGCGGGTGCCACCGCCGGTTCCTCGGCAAAAGCCTGCGGACCAGGCAAAGCACCACACAGAGCGAGTATGAAAAACAGGCAACCCAATACAAACACTAATCTTTTCATTATACCAACCTCCAAATGTCCATTTGTTCCGGAAGTCTTTCCGACTATGGGGATCCTGAGGATTCCTATCATCAAACACCGGCCGCCCGGCACAACCTCTAAAGGATCAAAGCGCCTCCGGCCCTCTCTCTTTGGTTCGAATCCTCATGACATCGCCGATGCGAGACGCAAAGATCTTGCCGTCGCCGATCTTTCCCGTATAGGCGGCCTTCTGTATGGTCTCGACCACCTTTTCCGCAAGGCCCTCCGGCACGACCACCATGAGCAGCAGCTTGGGGACAAAGTCGACCCGGTATTCTGCTCCCCGGTAGAACTCAACGTGACCCTTCTGACGCCCGAAACCCTTGACCTCGATTACGGTCATTCCCTGGACCCCGATGGAAACGAGTGCGTCTTGCACCTCGGTCAGCCGAAAAGGCTTGATGACTGCTTCGATCTTGATCATTGTGCTTCCTCCCTTATGAATTCTGGTGTCCTTGCCCGGGTTGCAGGGATCCCACCATGGCGGTAACCCTCTCCATTGACATCGAGACGAGATGACCGCCTGCAACCCGGGCCGTTGTTAATCGTCAGAAGCTTGCCGCGATTCGAATTCCCCCGAAGACATGGTTGGCCTGCTGGTCCCAGGAAAGCAGGGTGAGCTCCTGGTTGGCCTGGTGGCTCAGAGGGAAGGCGAAGCCGATCCGTGGTGAGATGCTGATGAACTTCCACACCGGGATATTCAAAGCGGCGAAAATCTGCCCGGAAAGAAACCCTGAAAAAGCCTGATCGGGATTGTCCGGGTCCGGATAAGCGGTGTTATCGCTGGAATTCAGGTACACGAAGGTCATTCCCAGATCGACGCTCATGTCATAGCAGGGCAGCTTTATATTTCGCGAGAGATCAAACTGAACCCACCACCCGGGATAATGCGACACCTCACGATAGCCTGTGACCGCAACGGTCAACCATGGAAGCGCGTAGGACAGTCCGCCGTAAACCTCCGTAGAATCCGGTCCGTTAAGCGAATAGTAGATGGTGCCGACCGTTGCGCTCAACCCCCCGTAGATCTCGCGAGAATAAGAGAGGATCAGGTCCGTCTCGTTCCATTTGGCGCCCTGGTTGGGGATGGCGGGGTTGTGATCGTTCGTATCGTAGTTTCCCCAGACGCTGATCGAGAAGCCCTTGTAGCTCGCCGCAAGGGATGGCTGAATGACTGCACTCTCCCTGCTGAGCGCAAATCCTCTCCAGATATACTGACTGAGAACGTCCGTGTAGACAGCCGCTGAAGGCTTGTCCTCTTCTCCCTCGGCTTTGGCGATGGTGCTGAGAAGCACTAGAAAAAAAAACACAAACCACACACAGATGAAAAATCCTGCTTTCCTTGAACGTAACTTCCTCACGGTTTCAGCCCCTTTCGATAGAGAGCGCGGCATTGGACCGTCCGGGAACCATGGGGGCCCCTCACCGTTGATCCGCAATCACGCCCTGCACAGTGGTATCCGCTCACATACCCATCCCGATAGCCGGAATCACGGGTGTCGATCGGCGAAAGAACGGCACTTCCAGATCAAAAGCCGGCGAGAACAGCTTGCCGGTTTTTGCCTTGTTTCCATTTCTCACCCGACACACCCACTCCTTACCGTGAAGACGTCTTCAGGCTTCGAGAAAGGCAGGAAGCGTGCCAAGGGACATACCAATGAGGACTGTTTGTGCTGAGATATGCTATCTTATCGACATTGTATGCATTTATGGATTATAATCCGGATCGTAAGGCGATCGAGGAGGCCTCACAATATAACATTTTTGTGTTCAAATCAGACGATAGATGGCCACTTAAAGAAGCAGAACCAGAAACCATTATCAAAGCTTGGAAAGTGATATGGACGAAAATGTGCTATTAGAAGAACTGTCAGAGGAATTGATTGCAGGCTGGGAACTCACCCCGACCGGCAGCGGCTTACTGGTGACGACATCCTGGCGTTGGCCGAACGGCGAAAAGATTGAAATCTACGTCAGGCGGGTTGCTGAGCGGGATGACCTTTATCTGGTAACGGACGGAGGCGAGCTGGCCAGCTTCCTGTTTGCCGGGGGAATAGACCTGCGCCAGGACGGTCGCGGCATGGAAATGCTGCACTCTATCGCGGAGAAATCCAGCGCGAGTATCATCGATTACCAGGTCGTCAAAGGGGCGAATAACGAAGACCTTGCTCCGAGTATCCTGCTGATCCTCGAAGCCGTGAAGGAGGGGGCATTCCTGTTCTGGTATCGCATGAGTTCAAAACCCAATTAGGGCAACCTCCTGCCTTCCCCTCTCTTTTCCCTCTCTGAAAAGGTCCAAGAAGCAGCCGGATTATGACGTGGCGACTCGCCCTGAGCCCACACCGGAGAAACCGCGGCACCTGTGTGCCGACAAGGGCTATGACAGGGCTGTCACCGCCGATTCTAGACGAACCCATCTACAATGATTGTAATCGGCACGGAAAACCGTTTTGGATCAGATAGACCCCTGGCATCCTTCACCGTAGCCCGATTAGATTCTCAGACAGGCCGTGTCGAAATACTTCAAGGCGGGGATTAGCCTTGAGAGCGGCAAGGTTCAAATCAGCTGAGTCGATAGGAAACAAAGCAGTGTGGGCAAGAATCAGCGGAAGAGACAGACTGGCATCCTCTTGGGAATGGAGCAACGCTTCGACTATTCACGCAGCCTCCTTGGCGTCACGAGGTTTCATGACTCGTCCGATTAGGTAGTTCCCGGATTTACTGCCTTCCTGCAAAGCTCCTGACTCGAGAAAAGTGCTGAGATTGTAGCGTACCGAACGGTAGACAAAGTGCCGATCTCCGAACAGCTCTCGGATCCGGACGTTGACCTGAGAAGCATGCGCCTCGCCCTGCAAACGGAGGAGACGCCCCGTTGCCTCTGCAACTCGTGCAATGAAGGGGTAAGCCGCTATGCACATGCCCCAGTTGAGAAGAAATGCGCTGTCGACATCGGGTCTGTGGCGGAACATCTCCAAGGCCTCATCTCGGAGCGCACTACAATAGTCCCGCGGCTTGATCCAAACCCGGTTCAGGTAGATGAAAACCTTCCGGATCGTCTCCTTGCCCTTGTTCTCTAGAGCGATCTGCTCTTTTAGGCCGGCTTCAGTCTCGTTGACGGCAACGCCTGCCGCGCTCAGGCGAAGCGTTTCCGTAAGCCATGACGCCCTGACTCTCCGGTTAAAACCGATATCGACTTTCTTCCTGATGGCCATACTCAATAAACCGTCTTTCTGCGGTAGATCTCAATAAAAGGAACCATGATCTCTTCAGGGCTTATCCCGCCATGGCTGACAACCGTCTGCCCCTCCGCAACAAAAGCCTTACCCTGCGGCGCCATGAGGCAATGGAAGTTCTTCGGCAATGCCTGGTGGTCCCAGGCGACGGCTTCCGAGAACAATGCCAGCGCCGATGCGCGAAGCTTTTGATCAGAGTAGACGCGGCAACGTTCCCCTTTTGTTTCGCTCAGCGAACCTTCCTTTGGGATTCCGATACCGTCGGCCTCAATGTTTCCATGATCGGCGGAAATGACGACGTGGAAGTTCTCTGTGAGGAGTCTCCGTATGAGTCCATAAAGGCAACCATCCTCAGACCAAATCTTGACCTGAGCGGCCATACCGGGAGAGCCTACCTGCACCCCGTGCATGATCTCATCCACTTTAGAAATGGTGCATGCCAGGGCGCGAACGCGATGATCCAGGAGTGATTCGATTTTTGCGATGTCGGCAGCATCTCCGTGGACAGCCGTGAATGCGACTTCGTCCAACTGGAAGCCGCGGTCGGACCAGAACTGCCGCCAGCCGTACTCATCTTGATCGGTGCGATAGATGGTTTCGGTGAAGTACACGGGAATCTTTCCCGAAAAGGCTGCTTGCCGGGAAACCGAAGTGATCGTCGGGACCCACGCCATGAGCGCGTTTTCCTGTATGCTTGCACTGGCGAGCGCCGGCGCCAGAGCTTCCTTCAGGAGAAGCCATTGATCTATGGCGAGGCCATCCATCAACAGGAGGGCGACTTTTGAGGCCTCTTTTTGCGCGATACGGTTTGCCAGAAATCCCGGGATGTGATGGACCATCACCGGACTCACTGCCGGATAGTTGTAAAGCCCGCGATAGGTCGCCGAAACCCAATCCGAAAACCGTCTGCCGATCATCCGGCGCAGCTCCGCATAACGGGCTCCATAGGCCGCTTTCAGTGTCTGAAGATTCTCGTTCCAGACACGCTGCAACTGGCCGTACTGAAGGGAAAAGATCAACCATGCGTTGGCGTTTGCTCCCTCCGTGGGGACCTTTTCTTCAATGGCCCTGCAGAGCTCTTCGAAACGTGTCTCCTTTTGTGCCTGTGTTTCCCCTTTCAGCCCAACCTTCATCCAAGGCGCTACGTTGACCGCCGGTGGGTCGCACGCGACAGGTTTCAGGATGGACTCGGTGAATAGATTGTCGATATACACCCGGATGTCGTCGTGATCGAAAGGGAGAAGTATTGGACCTGGATGCTTCGATGTGATCGCCTCGGCCACTTCACTCTCCGTCTGTTCTGCACCGAATTGCGAACTGACGAACAATCTCCATCACTCCTGAAGAAAATCAAAAAAGGCGCCACGGTCCGGAACGATACTCCTGAGCGGCCACTCCATGAAACGACCGATCCTATCAAGAACTGACAGAAAATAGTCGTCAAGCGCTGCCGGCACATGCTGTTTCCGGTAATGCCGCTGTAGCAGACCGCGGAGAAGATCACTCTCCTTCTTGATCAACTCAGGCACGGTTTCGAAGACGTGCTTGAGAATGAACTCCTTGGTCATCGCTTCGCCCATCGCCTGCGTGGCATAGTGATCATGAGCCGGGGACAATATGTCGAAGTGCATACGGTCGAGCTTTGATACCACCGTGTAGGATAGGTTGGGGAATACGTCTCTCAATTAAAAGGCCAGCTGCCGGGCGCCTTGCAGGAGATCGACCGGCAGATTTTCCACCTCGCAGATATCCGGCCGGACCACCACAACCCCTTCCCGGTTTTCTCCACGGTCCCAGGCATCCCGCAGTTCGGATTCGTAGAGAAATCTGAAAGAGATGGGCTCATCAAAGTAGATCAGCGTGAAGCCCCGTTCCGTGATCTCGCGGAAGATCTTATCGTCTCGGAAGAGCTCATCCGGGTCCGCCACGACTGTTTTCCTGGCGATACCGGGAACGAACGGCTTCAATATGGGTTCCCGCCACGACATATCAGTTGATCCTCAAAATGACGATGGGAGCGAGATCCGGCAGTGCCTGCTTCTGACTTTCGTGGTTTCGTTTCCATTCCTCCTCTTCCATTACGAGCCGGTGCAGACGATGGTTTCGAACCTCCGGGAGCCCGATGGAAGCCAGCAACTTGCGACGGGCGAGGAAACTGTATGTTGCCTTCTCACTTTCCCATTGGAGATGGTTCAGATGCTTTTGACGAAGCTGGAGATAGACCTCTCGTCCCTGCTCGCGGGCGGCATGTTCGCACCGGCTGAATGCATCGGCGACCTCGGCTGGTGGGATCGCTTCATCCAGTTGCCAGCGACTTGTGTTCAGCTCATCCCATAGAAAGCGGGCCGTAGGTTGCAGATTGCGACCGTCGTCATGGACAAAGACCGGCAGCACACGCTGGTGCCGACGGATCGAGGTGAGCATGCCGATCTGCCATAGGGACCACAAGCCATGGATCGTATCTGTAGATCATGTTCCGTTTTCCAGGGAATGGCGACGAGCTTCGTGATTCGGGGCTGGAAAAGCGGCTTGCCGCAGGCATCGATGGCATGGCGCTTCTCTGTCCGGATCACGTAAGGCAGCACTCGCTCCTTGATGACGCTTGTCTGATCGGGAAAGGCCGTCCGGTCGAGGAGGGTCAGCAGTCGGTGAAAAGCATCGCTTTTGCCCTGGTGAGGGGTGGCAGAGAGAAGCAGAAGGTAGGGCGCCGCCTCGGCCAGTCCCTTCCCTAATTGGTGACGCGCCACCTGTACGGAGCTGCCGCCAAGCCGGTGGGCCTCGTCCACGATGATCATGTCCCATCCGGCACTGATAAGATCCAGGAAGCGGTCCTGGTTAAACTGGTTAAGCTGTTCCTCTGTCCAACCCTTGCGAGGATCGACAGGCTTGACCGAATCCAGTGAACAGATGATCTGGTCCGCCGTTTGCCAGACGTTTTCGCTCAAAGCGATACGGCGGTAGGCGGGAAAGTTGGCGGGTGAAAAGAACCGGAGCTCTTCGCCAAAATGGGCCTGCATTTCGGAGATCCACTGCGTAATCAAACCGCGAGGCGAAATGACCAGAGTGCGCTTGACCAGGCCACGGAGCTTCAGTTCACGAAGAATCAAGCCGGCTTCGATAGTCTTGCCAAGACCGACTTCATCGGCCAGAAGAAACCGCACTTTGTCGCGTGAGATGGCTTTGCGAAGTGCCTTGATCTGGTGAGGAAGAGGGATGACCGAAGCATCTACCGGGGCCAACAGAATATCATCGGTGATCAGGTTCGAAAGCCATGCGGCCATGAGGAGATAACGAATGCGGGCAGCTTCCGTCTCATCCGCCAGCGCATCAACGCTTGCGCTGGTTATTGGCGTTATGTCCGCTGCCGGCACCAAAACGATGGCGTCCCGGTTGGGAAGCCATATCCGGCAAACGGAAGAATCCCACAGGTCAAGACGTTCAATGACTTTGGCGTGCTCCTGATAGGTATCGGACCATATCCATTCCCCGGCGGCAACATTACTGCCCCTCGTCTCCACCATGGCTTTCCTCTATGCCCATTCGCAAAAAGGGGACAGCAGACGTTACGAGCTCTCCCCTTTGGTAGAATCGGTTTTTCTCCCTCTCCCTCAGGGAGTATTTGTCTCTCTCCCTCTCCCTCAGGGAGAGGGCCGGGGTGAGGGAAGATCTGCTTCGAGCAAGCCCAGGATAACCGTAAGAACAGACTCAATTTCACTCAAAACCTGATTGTTCCAGAACCTCACAACTCTAAAACCTCGTTTCTCCAGATAGGCTGTACGACTCCTATCCTCCTCTAGCTGCAAGGCATGCTGACCACCATCCAACTCCACAATCAGCCACGCCTCTTGACAAAGGAAATCTACGATGAATGGACCGATGGGATGCTGTCTTCTGAACTTGTAGCCGGCCAATCGATGATCTCTTCGATGATACCAGAGCCGTCTTTCCGCATCTGTCTGGTTCTTTCGCAGACTCCTGGCCTTCTCCTTCATGATTTTCCCTCACCCCGACCCTCTCCCTGAGGGAGAGGGAGAAAAACACCCCCTGCCCTTTTTCAAATTCCCTCGTTTCATTCAAAATCATCGCCTTTCCGGGTCGAGGCAATGTCGTAGATCATCTGGAGTTGTTCATCATTTTGAATCACGTCCTCCGGAATATGCCGGGCAACGGTGATGATGGTTTGGTAATCATTCTGAGAGAAACAGAAATTGAAGCCAACGCGTACAGCCTCGGTCCGCACGGCGGCTATGCGCTTGCCTTTAACGATCTTGGGCGTCATTGTTCCCATATGCAACTGGGTCCCTGCTTGCATTTTCTTAGAACGGGCTGCTGGTTCATAGCCGAACGACAGGTACGACCAGAACTCCTCCAGCAAGCGTTTCTCCCGCACCTGCTCGACATCCATATCCTTCCGCGGATCGGGAACATACCAACGGTCTCGCGCCTTGGCGCGAAGCAAGGCATGATCGGCGGGCAGATTGCTTAGGTCCTTATAGTAACTGGCTAGAGTTTCGCAGACCCCTCCAAGGGAAGATCGAGGAGTGAATGTTCCAGTAAA
>CAYTWB010000080.1:0-16826 GCA_964441945.1 uncultured Syntrophobacteraceae bacterium | reverse complement strand
CAAGGAGGTCCCTCTTGCCTGGAATTCCGCCAATATCGTCATTCCGGCAGGTTTACCGTGAAAATCCAAAAATGTTGAACATATAGCCATTCCAATAACTTAACGGCGGATTCAGGAATTATTTTCATCACTCGGGGGTGAAGCAATGACCACGATTCATGACCGTTAAGCCGGAATCCAGCCGTACAGTTGTATTGCACACGCAGCTCTCTTATGAAACTTCATATGTCCAAATGAAGTTTCAAGGCTGCGTTTAAACCGCATCCAGAGAGGCGGCGGCCCCGCTGGATTCCGGCTAGAAGCATGCCGGAATGACGGATTGTGTCTGTACAGGCAATAGGTTTGTTCTGTCGTGGGGTGGCGTTTCTCTCACTTTTGATTGCACCCTGGCCGATCTGTGCCGATTTCAGGAGACATGGGGGCAGGAACCACCAGGGTGCTACATCAGGGCGATTGCACGAAACAAGGTCATTTTTCGGAACCATTCAGTGCCCGGCCACCCTGAGGAATCCTATCACAAGTAGCTCGATATCTCGAAAGAGCTGCGGGAATGGCGCATCACCCGCTTGTTGAGGGAGGAATGGACGACGCGTTGGCGGCTTTCTCCTCGATCCAGTAGGTCTGCTTGTGACGGCGGGATTCGTACCGGACCATGGCATCGAGCGCTTCCTGTCGGTCCTCAAAGCAGGCGATGAGCGCACGAACGCCGTTGTCATCCTGCCTCCAAAGCTCCCAGCAGGGAAGCTTTCCCGCAGATTTCGATTCCCTGAACATTTCAATCTCCTCACAGGCGAGGTGATGAGAAAGCAACCGGGCTTGTTCCTTCCCAGTTCCAGATCCTCTCACGCAGCTTTTCCATTCTTGCATTCGGTCAGGTTGTGTGCCAATGGTATCACCCACCCAGAGCATATTGTATGGGAAGTCATCTCGTGAGCTCAAGAGTCTGTCAGGCTCGCACTACAGTGTCATAAGGTCGGCTCGCTGTGTTCATTGAGGTGGCCCGGATGCACTGTCAGTGGGTACCGGCGCTCAGGTCATCTGCAGCAAGTGCAGGCACTCCGTCCCGAGGAGCGTTGGTGGATCTTCTCCATGACCGCGGGCGAAGCCGGCCTGCCCGAGGACACCCAACGCGGCTGGCGTCGTGCTCTGTTCCATGCCCTTTCGGACAGCGAGAGAAGCCCACCTCGCAAGAAACGCCCCAGGCCGCTGGAAGCTGAATCCAGCGCCATTCGGCTATCGCTCTTCAAACGCGATGGATGACCGCTGAGACAGCGCAAATGTGCGACTGGCCAGGAGGTTGGTCAGATGGCTGATAGGGGCGACCGGCGGGTTGCCCTGACCACACCCATGCGCCGGGCGGGCATTCCTGCCTTTGGTTGCCAAAAGGCACAGACTGGGAAATAAATATGTTGACGAAGTATTTCTCCCGGAACGATGAAAAGAATGATCATCCCCAGTCGCAAAGCGACCAGGAAGTATCTTAAAGGTAAAGAAAGCATGAAGGGATTGGACCTGGAAGAAAAAGATCTTCTCGAATCATACGAAATCAGCCGCTTCGTAGAACAGCGGCTCACACGCCGGTTGAACCGGCCGGGGACTTTCGCCCCACTGTACGAGCTTTTGGCCGGGTGAATGAGTTCTAAAAAGACCGGGCAAGCATGACTCAATGTGCTTCGGGAAAATTTTGGACGCACACTGAAACCCAAGGCGGGCCAACCATGAGGCTTCATGCAAAGACCATCCTTCTTTTCACCATTGCCGGCGCCCTCATCAGCATCGTCATGGGTTTCCTGCAGTTTGTGAAATTGAGAGAGGAGAAGCTGCATTCGATTGGACAGGAGACATCCCAACAATTGGAGCATCTGGATTTCGCTCTGACGCGCTTCCTGGAAGAGGTCGAGAGCGATCTAGCGACCCTTGCCGCCAATGAACGGGTTCGCTCCAGAGAGGATCAGGACTTCACCAATTTTCTCAACGCCGATCCAGACTCCTTCGAATACCACATCGGTCTGCTGGAGGGTGAGATTATCGAAATCTTGAACGCCTTCCGAGTCAACCACCCGTATGTCAACTCCGTCTACATGGGACGTGAAAATGGGAGCTTCGTGCGGTCTCACAAACGGGAGCGTCCCACCCGCTACGACCCCAGGGAGAGGCCGTGGTACATTCTGGCAAGAAACTATCCCGGCAAAGTGGTGAGAACAGACCCTTATCCTTCGCTTACGACCAGGGACGTGAATCTCGGTGTGGTGACAACGCTGATCGATGCCGGCGGAAGCGTCTACGGCGTGCTGGGCACGGATATCACTTTGATGAACCTGACCAGCTACATTGCCGGTTTCAAGATGAGCAACGACGGTCAGATGTTCCTGATTGATGGAAGCGGGACCGTGCTGGCAGCACCGAACGAGGCGATGCTCTTTGAGAATATCGGGGACCTCTATCCTCGTGATTCCGCACTCTTGATGGAGACGGATCAGGGCAGCCTCTCCATCTCGGCCCCGGAGGGACTCCAGGTCGCCTATGTCCACACGTCACCTTCGACCGGCTGGAAGATCGTCGCCATGGTTCCTTTTGGCGAAATCGAGAAGAAGATCGAGCGCATGGTATTCACCAACGTTTTCTTGTTTGCGGCCGGGATTCTTTTGCTCAGCATCTGCACCCTGATTGGATCGTACAAGTATATCATTCGCCCCGTCGGGAGACTGGCGGAGAGTACCCGGCACATCAAAGAGACGGGGGACCTGGAGCATCGCGTCACCATCCATACCAAGGACGAAATCAAGGAACTGGCCGATGACTTCAATGCCATGATGGATGCCCTCAGTTCGTCCGAAAGGGAGCTCAGGAGATCTCAGGAGGAGCTGCAAAAGGAGCGAGACCTCCTGGAGGATCGGGTAAGGGAGAGGACGGTCGAGCTTGAAGCAGCGAACCGGGACCTGGTCGACGAAGTCGGCGAGCGCAAGCGAGCGGAAGAGGCGCTCAGGCAAGCCAAGGAGGCGGCCGAAGCGGCAACCCGGGCAAAGAGCATGTTTCTGGCAAACATGTCTCATGAAATCCGAACGCCGCTCAACGCTATCCTTGGCTTTACCCAGCTTCTGCTGCGCGATCCGGAGGTGCAGCCGGCGCATAGGAAATCCCTCGAAACGGTGAAAAGGAGCGGAGAGTACTTGCTCAAGCTCCTGAACGATGTGCTTGAAATGTCCAAGATCGAGGCCGGCCGGGCAACCCTGAGCCCCGGAGTTGCTGATCTTCGTGCGATGCTGAGTGATCTCGATGGGATGTTCCGTGTCCTCACCAGGGATAAAGGGCTTTCCCTGGAAATTGCCGGGGCCGAAACCGTGCCGCGCTGGATATGGACTGATGAACAGAAGCTGAGGCAGATCCTGAATAACCTCCTTGGAAATGCCGTCAAGTTTACGGAGCAGGGGGGCGTTATCCTTCGTGTGATGACGGCGCCTGCGGAAACGTCTCTTGAGGAAACAACTCCGCCCGACGGCAGGCCGTTTCGAATTGTCTTTGAGGTTGAAGATACCGGTCACGGCATCCCCGAAGGGGATCGGGAAAGGATCTTTTCGCACTTCGAGCAGCTGACGAGCGGCAGCAGGATGAAGGGGGGCAGCGGCCTGGGACTGGCTATAAGCAAGGCCTATGTGGAATTGATGGGCGGTACGATCAATGTGTATGGAGAGGTCGGCGCCGGGAGCATTTTTCGGTTCGATATTGCCGTCAGGGAAGCTTCTGAACAGGCAGCATCCTCCATCCCGAAGCGACGTGAGGTCACGGGCCTTAAGGCCGGTCAGAGAGCGTTTCGGATTCTTGTAGTGGACGATAATGAGGCCAACCGGGAAATCATGGTGAAACTCCTTGAATCCGTCGGGTTCCCGGTGCAGGAGGCGGCCGACGGGCGCGAAGCGTGTACGGTATTCGAGGCCTGGCATCCCGATCTGATCTTTATGGATCTGGTCATGCCTGTGATGGACGGTTTTGCGGCGATCCGGGAAATCCGGGCGTCTCCGGAAGGCAAGGGCATTTCCATTGTTGCGGTGAGCGCCAGTGTCCTTTCGGAGGATCGGGATCGCGTGTTGTCGACCGGAGCGAACCGGTTCCTCAAGAAGCCTTATACGGAACATGATCTCTTCGGCACGATCGAAAGCTGTCTGGGAGTTGAGTTTCTCTTTGCGGATGACAGGGGCGCGCCGTTGCGAGTCGCTCATGAACTGGAGGAATCCACGCCGCTTCCGCTCGACCTGCTGGGCGAAGACCTGGTTGCCGGGCTTCAGGAAGCGGTGATCAGCCTGGATGTGGATCGGCTTTATGAGCTGCTTCCCCAGGTGGCTCAGCGCGACGCGAACAGCGCGGAAAGACTGCGGGAATGGATCGAGAGATATGATTTCGAGACGCTGAAAGAACGGCTGAAGCGGGATGGGACCTGATTTTGTGCGGGAGTCTCTGATGAACGATGAAAAGCGGCCTTCAATACTGATTGTAGACGACGTGCCGGCGAATCTCAACCTTTTGACCGGCATTCTGAAACAGCACGGGTACAAGGTTCGTCCCGCACCCAGCGGAAGCCTTGCCCTCGATGCGGCGCGGCACGCTCCACCCGATTTGATTCTGCTCGATATCCACATGCCTGAGATGGACGGGTTTGAGGTGTGCCGGCGGCTGAAAGCGGAAGAGGGATTGAAAGAAATACCGGTCCTGTTCATCAGTGCCCTGGCGGAGACGAAGGACAAGGTCAGTGCCTTTGACGCGGGAGGGGTCGATTACATTACCAAACCTTTTCAGGTGGAGGAGGTCCTGGCCCGTGTCCGCACCCATCTGGAACTGAGACAAACCAGGCGTGAGTTGAAGCGAAAGAACAAACGCCTGAAAAGGACCGTCGGAGAGCTCAAAAAGACCCAGATCCGGCTCATCCAATCCGAGAAGATGGCCGCCCTGGGGGTGCTCTCCGCAGGCATCGCCCATGAGATCAACAATCCGGTGAACTTCATCAAGACCAGCACCCTCAGTCTACAAAGGGACGTCGAGGACCTGCTGAAAATTGCGAGTTTCGGGGTTGCCTTCTGCCGGGACTCCATGGGACCCGAATCCAGGGAGATCAAAAGACTGCAGGAAGAGGTCGAGTATGATACCATCCTGACGGAGATTCCCGGGCTCTTCTCCAGCATCCTGGAAGGGACCCGGCGGACGGAGGAGATTGTCAGGAGCCTTCGGACTTTTGCCCGCCATGATGAGACGATCAGCAAGGCGGTGGACCTCCATGAGATCATCGATTCCGCCCTGATTATGCTGCGGAATCGCTATAAAAGGACCACCCATGTCGTGAGAGACTATGGACAACTGCCCCCGGTTCCCTGTTATGTGGGCAAATTGAGTCAGGTGCTGATCAACGTTTTGACAAACGCCATCGATGCCATTGAAAGTAAGGAAAGCGCCGATGCGTATCAAATCACGATCAAGACCGAAGTCCTGGAACACGATAACCGGCCGTATGCCGTCGTCCACATTTCCGATACCGGCACGGGGATACCGGAGGAGCTGATTCACAAGGTCTTCGATCCGTTTTTCACTACGAAAGAGGTCGGGAAAGGGGTAGGATTGGGATTGTTCATCGTCAACAATATCGTGCAGGAGCATAGAGGCTACATCGAAGTGTCGAGCCAACCCGGTCAAGGTACAACATTTTCGATTTTTCTCCCAGAGTCCCTGGAGGAGTGATGATGGTTGACTACTCACCTGGCGCCAAACCTCGTATTCTCTATGTGGATGACGAGGCGGACAACCTGCAAAGTTTCAGAGCGCTTTTCCGAAAAGAGTTCGACATCCGTATGGCCGAATCCGCCCAAGAGGCTCTGGATGTCCTTCGCCGGGAGCCGATCGACGTTCTGGTCAGCGATCAGCGCATGCCGGGAATGACCGGCGTCGAACTACTCGAGCGGGCGGCAGCGGAATTCCCGGAAATCTTGAGGTTTATGCTCACCGGTTTCAGCGATTTCGATCCCCTGGTGGATGCCATCAACAATGGGAGAATACAGGGCTATTTCTCTAAACCCCTCAATCCCGACGAGATCAAAGACCGCATCCAGAAAGGCCTCGAGAACGTTTACCTGAAAGCCAGGAATGAGCAGCTCTTCCAGGAGCTCAAGCAAAGCCAGGATTTCCTGCACGCCATCATCGAGAACATCCCCGACATGATCTATGTCAAAGATATCCATAAATTACAGTTCATTGAATTCAACCGGGCAGGGGAAAAACTGCTCGGGTATACCCGCGAGGAGTTGCTGGGGAAAACCGATTATGACCTGTTTCCCAAAGAGGAAGCGGACTTTTACACCAGGAATGACAGGGAAGTGCTCAGCAACCGTCGGGTGTTCGAAATCCCCGAAGAGATGATCGTGACCCGACACAAAGGGCAAAGAGTACTCTCGACCAAAAAGGTCCCCATCCTCGATGAGAGCGGACAGCCTCAGTATTTGCTGGGCGTATCGGAAGACATCACGGAAAAGGTGGCCTTGAAGCAGAAAGAAAGATCGATGGAAGCCGAACTGCGCCAGCTCCACAAACTGCAGGCGATCGGCACACTGGCCGGGGGCATCGCTCACGATTTCAACAATATCCTTGGACCCATTATTGGATACACGGAAATGGTGATGATGCGGCTCGACAGGACGTCCAGGAACTATGAGAACCTCTCCGCCGTGTTCAACGCTGCTCAGAGGGCCAAAGACCTGGTCGGACAGATCCTGACTTTTTGCCGAAAAACCGAACTGGAGCTCAAACCCTTGCAGCTCCAACCCCTGATCAAAGAAACCGTCAACCTCCTGCGCTCCTCGCTGCCTTCGACCATTGAGATCCGCCAGAGCATTGATCCTCACTGCGGCGCCGTCATGGCGGACTCGACCCAGATGCAACAGGTCATCATGAACCTTTGTACCAACGCTTATCACGCCATGCGCGATCGCGGGGGCGTCCTCCAACTGACACTCAAACAGGTGGTTGTGTCGTCGGCGAATCCGGACCGGTATCCCGGGATGGAGGCCGGGGGATACGTGCATCTGAGCATCCGGGACACGGGCTGTGGAATGACGGAAGAGGTTATGGAAAGGATCTTTGAACCCTACTTCACCACCAAAGAACAGGGGGAAGGCACCGGGCTGGGTCTCTCCGTCGTGCATGGCATCATAACGGG
Source organism: uncultured Syntrophobacteraceae bacterium (assembly GCA_964441945.1). Classification (GTDB taxonomy): domain Bacteria; phylum Desulfobacterota; class Syntrophobacteria; order Syntrophobacterales; family Syntrophobacteraceae; genus JADGQM01. The sequence continues at coordinate 9,631 of CAYTWB010000080.1, read as the reverse complement.
CTATGAGGGATGCATTAAAGTTCTCAGTGAAGTCGAGAAAGGAAGCGTGTTCCATGTCTACCTGCCCTTGATCGAGTCGAGCCCGTTGCCGGAGAAGAGCCGTGTTTTGAATCCTCCTGCCGGAGGCAGGGAGCGTATTCTTCTGGTGGATGACGAGCCGCAGATGGTGAACATGATGCAGCAGATGCTCAAGCAGCTGGGCTATTCGGTCACATCCTTTACGGATAGTCTCGAAGCCCTCGAATACTTCAAGACCCACTCGACGGATTTCGACCTCGTTATCTCGGATGTCACCATGCCGAAGATTCCCGGGCCCGCGCTGGCCAGGAAACTCCTGGAGCTGAATGAAAACGTGGTGATCCTTATCAGCACAGGGCTCAGCGAAAGAATTCCCCAAGAAAAAGCCGGGAGCATGGGCATTAAGGGTATGATTATGAAGCCCGTCAACATGAGGGACCTCGCCGCAGCGGTCAGAAGCGTCCTCGATGGGACTTCACTGGATGGGGTTACGGTTTCCTGACGGTCAACAGGTCCTTCACCCTGGACATATAGGCCGACTGTTCCTCCGGTGCACCGGATTCGGGGGCAGGTGTGTAGGTCGGGTTTAGACCCTGCTGGTGAAAAGAGGTGCCGCCGGGAGGATAGAGAACGCCGTAAGTCAGGAACAAGGCGGAGCCGTCCGTAAGATCGACAAATCTCTGAGCCACTCCCTTGCCATAGCTCGGTCTGCCGATGGACACGGCACGCCGGTTTTGGGTGAGTGCGGCGATGAAGACTTCTGCCGCACTGGCCGTCTGATCATCCTGCCAGAGAAAGAGGGGTGATTTCTCATCCAGCGGATCGCGGCGCGCCCAATAGGCTTGGTTCCCCTGGCGGGTCTTGAGCTCCACGATCTTCGATCCCGTTTTGAGAAACAACGCCGCAGCGTCGACAGCGGCAAAGAGGTCCCCTCCCGTATTGCCGCGCAGATCGATGACCTTGCTTCGCCCGACCACTCGCTTCAAGACCGCATCCTTCAGCTCCTGTGCGGTCTCTGCCGTGAAACGGACGATTCGAATCACCGGAACCGGCCCCGCATCGTCACAAAGAACCGACTGGAACTGAAAGGGCTCAAGCACCATCGCGATTTCCCGTGGCGGGCCGGTGGCCTTCTGCACGGTCAAAGACACCCGTGCTCCCGCTTCTCCCCGGATTCTTGCCCCCACGAGGAACAAGGATTCGCCTGCAACGCTTTGTCCATTTACAGCGATCAGGACGTCGCCGTAGCCGATTCCGGCTCGTTCGGCAGGTCCTTTTGGATACGGGATACAGACAATCCGCCCGGAGAGATCGACCGAAAGCTCCATGCCGACACCCGCATAGCGGCTGTTCAGAGAAGCCTTGTATGCCCGGTACTCTTCGGGTGAGAGGTAATCGGAGAAACGGTCGAGCTGTTTGACGGAACAGCGAATTGCCTGCTGCACCACCTGACGTGAGGGCATGGGTTCGAGCCGGTTGGTTTGGAGTCTGGTGAGCGCCTCGTAGAAGAGAAGCATATCATTGTCGCTCGTCCAGGATGATCCCTCCGTCCCCGCCGATACGGCCGCATTCGGCCATAGAAAAACCAGCAAAAGCAACGGAATTGCCAGTTTCAATCGCATGGCTGCCTGTCAGGTGTTATGAGGTCGTGGGTGCGCGTCACATCTTCGAGAGGGCATCCGCTTCTTCCAGGAGATGGTCGACCTGACGCTGCAGCTTCTCAACTTCCGCCCGTTTGGCTTCCACATTCTCGTCACCGGAGCTGGAAGTCAGTTCGCCGAGCCGCCCCTTTACCGATTTCATCTCGCCGGCGAGCCTGGCTCGTTGCTTCTCCTGGTTGGCTGTCTGCACTTTTGCCTTTCTGATCTTCTGCTCGATCTGGCTGACATTCGTGTTGAGCTGGGCAAGCCTTGCAGAAAGAGCGTCCTTTTCCGCCTGTTTTTGCGCGAGGGTTTCCTTCAGTTGAACCGATTCCTGCTCTTGCTGCGCGCGCTGTTCCTCGATGCTCTTGAGGGCAGCTTCACGATCCGCGATTCGCCTCTGGTAGGCCTCGGGGTTGTAGCCGAAGAGCCCTCCCTGTCTTGGATCGTCCGTCGTGGCGCAGCCGGCGGCGGCCAGCAGTCCCACAAGAAGACTGCTCATCACGATTGTACGCTTGAGGTCCTTCATCATACGGCCATCCTTGCCGACATGGAAGCCAGCGACCGGGTATGTCCCTCCAATTCGCTCACGCAGGTTTTCAAATCCCTTATCTTCGCGTCAAGCGCTTCGGCCTCCCTGGTTTGCCCGCCCGACCTGGCGTCGCTCACCACCTTCTCCTGCTGCTGCACTTCGAACCGGGCTTTATCCAGCTGCTTGTTGGCCTCGGCCAATCGGGTATCGATCTTTTGCTTTTCCAGAGCGAGGGCCTCACTTTTCGCCTGCTTCCGGTTGTAAGCGTCGGCGAGGCTTTGGGTCTCGGAATCGAGCTGACTGATCTCGGCAGCCAGGCTTTCGTTGACCTGCCTCGTTTCATCATTGACCCGCTCCGCCTGCGCTATGCAATCATTCAGCCAGTCTTCCCGGCTGGCATACTGTTCCTTCTGATTGGCCACATGGGTCCCGTAGGCGTAGCCTGCGGCCCCACCCGCAGCCGTGCCGATCGCCGCCCCGATAAGCGCCCCGTCGCGACCGCCTACGACTCCACCGATAACCGCTCCCAGAAGCGCTCCCGTTCCTGCTCCAACCAACGTCCCCTCTGTTTTCGTGCGCTGGGAATCCGACATTGAGGCACAGCCGGTCAGCGCCAAAACAACGACCATTCCAAAGATTGCCAGATGTCTCATCGTCTTCCTCCTTACACAATGTGAACTTCGCTGGAGTTACGTGTGGATTGTAACCCCGCATCATCTGCAAGTCACCGGCCGATACGGGTAAGATCCGATTTCCATCGATCCGGATCGGCTCGATGTTCCCTGGCAAAAGTGGAAAAATGCTCCCGCACCGTTTTCAGCACCAGTACCTGTTCTGCTGCGTTTCGTTCCATAAGGAACTTGAGATATCGATCGAAGCCGCCGGCAACAACCGGCGGGCTGATAGTCGCCAGCTGGCGCAAAGAATCCGAATAGGTTGTGAGTGCCTGTTCGATGTTCTGGACGAGTTCCGCTCTTCGTTCCCGGTATTTCTCGACCATCGATGTCCGCTCAGCCTTTTCGGCAATGGCCGTGAGCTGATCCAGGGTGGGCAGCTTCCTCAATTCGCGAAAAATGAAAAACCCCTGTTCAGCGGCGATCTTGGCCCAGGCATAGGCCGAGTCTTCCTCGGCCTGCTTGCGAATGAACCGGATCTCTCCGAGAGAAGTTTCGAGCCGCCCCAGTTCTTCCTTTGCGGAATCGGGCAGCGCGCCTACCTGCATCAAAGCCTTCTTCAGACGCGCAAGCTGCGCAAAAGCGTCCTCACGCTGTACATCGGTCTTCGCGCTCACCGGGCCGACCGAGAGGCCTGCAGGCAATGCAGCCCCCTTGCTTCCGCGGTACTCCTCCCATGCCGCCTGCAGTTGCTGAACACTCTCGGGACTGCTGTAAATAACGGTGGACAGGACCAGTCGGAAACCCATGGTGGGTTTTCGATTCGGTCGGACCTTCCCTTGCTTCGAGTCCCCGATGTAGAAGGGTTGCTCGGTTCGAAGAGACGAACGCAGTTCACTCTCGGACGACAGAAAATGTCCTCCCCGGCTGACAAAACCGCCCGTCCGCCCCTGGTAGTATTCAATTTGGTAGAGAGAGTGCGTCATTTCGGATACGTTGCCGATCATGTCATGGAGCTTGAGGGGATTCGGTTTCAGCAAACCGACTTTCATCGGCTTGTTGTGAGACGACTTGGGACCGGCGAACCACTCGTACTCTGCCGGGTTCCCCGAGTAGGGAATCCTGCGGTCGAAATCGTCCGTGGTGACATCAACACCTCCCCGGGCTGCAAACTCCCACTCGATCTCCGTCGGAAGCCGTACAAAGCTGACCGTGCCTTCGGCCTGAGGCAGTTTGTCCACGGCATTAGCGAAAAGCCATTCATTGTATCGATTGACAAAGGTGTTCGCATCAAACCAGGAGACGTTGCCGATGGGCAGTTGACTTGACTTCAGTGCCGGGGATTCTCCGGCCGGCGGGTCCATGATGGAATAATACTGCGATTCGGTCACCTCGAACTTGCCCATGTAGTAGAGCCAGTCGGGGTTTCCCTGGCGCTTGCCGATAAACGCGCCGCCGATGACCACCGTAGTGGGCGACTCCTTGAATCCACCGTTCGGGTCGCCGACCTTGAACCGGTGGAGCGCAAACGGCCGATTCCCTTCCCCGATGTGTACGGGGCGAAATACCATCCCTCCTTCGCCGGGCATGGGCAGCACCAGGTCTCCCTCGGCAGGCTGAGGATTGTAAAGGTCCGCCGTGACCCGGCCGGCAGGCCACAATCCCACAGAAAGCAGCATGAGGACCATCAGCCGCCAAAACTTAGGCCATCTCTCGATGCTTCTCTTTTCATTCATCTCGCAACGCCTCAGCCGGGTCAATCCGGGTGGTTTGCCATGCGGCGGCACTGGATGCGAGGATCGCTACCGCAATGGTCCCACCCAGAGTGGCTGCCATATGCCACGCCGAGAGGCGGCAGAAGCTTTCTCCAGCGTGCAGATGGCCTCGAAAGAGGGTGTTGATCAACAGGGCCAGGGCCTGGAAGAAACCAGCCGCCACAAGAAAGCCGCCTGTGCTGATGAACACCCCCTGGTAGATTGGAAATCGGAACAACATCCCCCTTGAAAAACCGAGCAGGCGCAGCACACTGATCTCCTTTTGCTTGCGCTGCACCGAGGCATACAGGCTTGCCGTCAGGACGGCGATTCCTCCGGTTACCCCCACGGCCGCGATCAGCCAGAAGATCAGAGTGAGGTATCCGTCGAGCTGAGTAACGTCCCGGATTCGATCGGCCTCGGTATGGACAGGAATCCCCATGGTGTCGAAATCACGGCGCAAGCGGTCCACATCGTCGATCGAGGCCGCATAGAGCCTGAAGCCTGCGAAGCCGCGCCGCGCCAGCACAAACTGACTCAGGTCTGGATCGAAGGACAGATTGCGCTCTTTGAAAAGATTCAGTATCCCGGCCAGCTGAATCGGGATGAATGCATCTGGGCCGGGGGCGGTCTGTGGCGTTATCTGCACTGGAAAGGTCAGGGATTCCTCTCCTCGACTCACACGCAGACTGGCTCCCCCTGCCGGCCATTCCTTTCCTGCCGGCAACATGATCTGCCGGAAATCAAGGGCCGCCGCTCCGGGACCGCCCCAGTCGGGAATGGGGTCTATTCCGATGGCTCGGGCCGTCTCCGGATTGACCGTAAGGCCCCGGAGCCGCAGAGTTGCCGCCTTTCGGCCCGAGGTTTCCAGCAGCTCCCCTTCCAGGTCTTTGACTATGGGAATCAAAACGGGATCCATGCCGCGCAGCCTGTTTCGAACGGAATCGACACTCTCCTGGCCAACCCTTTCCTTCACGGTATTCAGCAGGTAGATAATGCGGTCTCCCGCCATCTTGAAACCCAGGTTCGCGGGAATTTCGTCGGCCTGGAGCCGACGAACCCGGGTGAAACCGGTCCCGCTTGCCAGCTGGTATTCGCCTACGGCGGTGAGCTCCCTGGAGGGGATGGCAATCAGGCCGTCATAAAGAGGGTCGGCAGCAGGGGTTGAGCCCGCCCAGCCGTATTCGGGGACAGCCTGTCCGTCCTTGTAGTGTTCGACGGCATCGAGGACCTCCAGTCGAAGGAAGAGGATCTTGAGTGAACCCGCCCGGGGATCCAGAATCCCGCTCACGACCAATGGAAGCTCGCCGGCTTCAAACCGCCCGTCTCGGTATCGCCTGGCCGATCCCGTGATGTGGCTTCCGAGCTTTGCCCCCAGCGCTTCCGCAGCAGCCTGAGTCAGAACACACTCTCCCCGACCCGGTATGCCGGCGCCGTTTTCCAGGAGCAGAGGATCGCCTTCGTCGGTGGGCACAATATCGAGCTGGATCTTTTCGTTGCCGCCCGATGAGCTGTCGCTCCGGAGCGCCACGTCCATGGTGGCCGAAATCTGGCGCGTCGTCGGTACTATAAACGCCACGTCTGTTCTGCCTCGCATCTGCTCGAACCATTCCCGGTTGAAGGACTTGCTCACCATGGGCCGGATCTCGCGGTTTCGGGGATCCTGCACAAGCCTGTGTCTCAGTGTCTGAATCGTGCCGTACTTCAGTCCGAAGAGTATCATAAGCGGAGACAGAACCGCAGCGATCGCCATGACCAGACACAATGTCAGAATCCACTCATTGGCCAGATCGGATCGAGAGAGCCGAAGAACAATTCCCAGAGATGCCCCGGCCGACCGTGCGCTCTGTGGCTCGACCATTCGTGCCTCCTTCAATTCGATCAGAATCGTTCCACCACGGTCGATAGAATACGATCGGCGTCCAGCCTCTCGACCACGAACTCGAAGGTGCGATCAACGGCCCCCTCGATCAGGGCTTCGTCGTGAGTGACCATGAGAAGGGTGACCCCCATCCGCCTGGTGAGCGCCTTGAAGACATCTCTGATCTCGACGGCCGTGTGGCGATCGGCTGCTGCCGTTGGTTCGTCGGCCAGTACGATGGGTGGCCGGTGTGCCAGGGCGCGGGCGATGGCTGCCCTCTGACGCTGCCCGCCGGAAAGATGCCGGGGTTTTTTGGAAAGCTGGTCGGTAATACCCAGTTGCTCCGCCAGTTGATCGACGGCTGCCTGCCGTTCTCCAAGGCCATTCAAGCGGCAGGTCAGAAGGATGTTCTCCCGGACCGTCAAAAAGGGCAGAAGCCCTCCACTCTGGAGAACGTAGCCGATCTGGCTCCTCCGGATGTCGGCGAGCTCTGGATCGGGCAGCCCCACCACATCTTGCCAGACAGAATGCCCATGGCGATGGATGCGCAGAGCAAACTGCTCGGCGCTGGTTGCGCGAAGAACCAGCGCGAGCACGTCGAGGAGAGTGGATTTCCCACAGCCGCTCTGCCCGACCAGGGCGACGAACTGTCCCCGGTCAATCGTGAGAAAAGGGGTTCGAAGCTCGAAGCAGGCCCCCCCCTTTTCCCGAACCTTGACCAGATTTCGGAGCCGAAAAATCGACCGGTCTTCCGCTTCCATAAGAATCGACTCTTGTGCAATGGGCGGGTATGACTGCCGGCATTCAGGAGCCGATACGGTTCACTGCGGCAGCGCTTCCAGAATATGCGTAATCTATTGTCTTCACCGTGGATTGGGTTGATTCTATTGAAAAGCCCGGGAGTGTCAAGGGCAACTTTGGAAGCGCCATCCCACGACAGAGACGCAGACAAACCCGGCTCAAGGAGTAGAATTATGGTCCCTCTCCAAACGCCACAATTCGAGGCAGCAGCGGTAGGGGCGATCGGCCGGCCGCCCCAACAGCGGCTCACACGCCGCCAAAACGGGCCAGGGACTTGTGCGGGTAAGTATTCGTGCACCTTGACTTTCGGTTGGGAGAGGCTAGAATGGGAGTACATAAACAGCGTATCACAAGGGGGCGAAACGGGTTCGACGGAGGTAGAGAAGCTGAGGTTGCATGCCGAGGTCCTGGCTGCTCGCAAAACGGTCAGGGATAAAACACAAACGCAGACGATTACGCGTACGCAGCAGCCGCTTAAGCGGTTGCCGTCTCTCTAATCACTTCTCACGGGGCTAGAGGGGCGTCGACTTAGTGAGATGGTTCCTGGTCAGGTGCCTGCACGACCAGGGATGAGATTAAGCGGGCTAATCCTGGCGGGATCTTGCCGGTGGGAGCCTTCCAGGGTGAAGCTGAAAATACCGGATAAGCATGTAGGGACCTGAGTGGAATGCCTTTGGACGCGGGTTCAACTCCCGCCGCCTCCACCAAAAAAGTTTCCGAGATCATCCCGTGTTGTCCGAAAAGGCCTGAATATCAGGCCTTTTTTCTTTCATGTTGTCCACTGACATCCATTCTGGTCGACTATCAAGGCAAGCCCTCGACATCCTGCGCGAGATCCAGCCCCTAACCGGTCATGGCAAGTACGTTTTTCCGAGCCCCAGGGCCGATTCAAGGTCGATGAGCAGCAACGTTGTTCTGTCCGCCTTGCAGTGCATGGGGTATGCGCAGGATGAGGTGAGCGGACATGGTTTCATGAGCATGGTCAGCACCTTTGATGGTGAACTACCGACCGGAAATCTCGAAAGTGGCTCTGCTCTGTGGGCACTCTTGGCGTGAGTGTTTCGGTGAAGGCTGTTCTTTCGGGTGCATAAACCCGACATATTGGTGTGGAATCACCATCCCGACCCCTCCCCAGTGGTTTCGACCATTGGGGACCCCTCTGGCAGGGCACGGGAAAGGCAACGTCGGCATGGCCCCTGAAATGTTAAGCGGCGGAGGACACCCCCTGTTTCACCTTGAAATCGGCATCACTTGTGTTACGCTGATTCCGTGTAGCACAGGAGGTCGTCATGGGAAATCTCACCATTACGGTTGATGATGAGTCATTGAAGAAGGCCCGCATACGAGCGCTCCAGGAGGGAACTTCAGTGAATGCGCTACTGAGGGAGTTTCTGGACTCCTATTCCGGTGTTAGTCGGGAGCAGCGTAAAGCAGTGAGCCGCATCGCCGGTTTATCCCGCGCATCCCAGTCCCGGCGCGGCGGACTGAAGTGGAACCGCGATGAACTGCATGAGCGTGACTGATGCGCGTCTTTTTTGATACCAACGTTCTGGTCTATTTGTTCGATGCGGACAATGAGATCAAGAAGGATATGGCTTGCTCCCGTTTCGAAGCGGAAGCATCGGCTGGCCGAGCGTTGCTGAGTACGCAGGTGCTTCAGGAATTCTATGTGTCGGTAACGAGAAAGCTAGCAGTGCCTCTTGCGCCGGAAATCGCGGAAGCAATTGTTCGTGACTTTTCTCTGTTGCCGATAGTCGCCATCGACACGGAGAGGGTCCTGGCCGCTATCCAAAGGAGTCGCATGCTGAAGCGTTCCTTTTGGGATGCCCTCATCATTGAAGCAGCTCTCGCAGGCGGTGCGGACTGCTTACTGACTGAAGATATGCAGCACGGGCAGATGATAGAAGGCCTGCGGATCGAGAATCCGTTCCTCAGTATCCCCCAGAAGCGTCCCGCATGATTGCAGTCATAGAATACGGGTCAGGCGACACCTGAATTCTTTGGTGTGGAATCGCCAGCCTGATGCGTCCCACATGGTCTCCACCCCAAAGGAGCCCTTGGGCAGATGAAAAGGTCAGGATATCTCTCGTAAAGGTTGACCCGAACGCATCTGCCACCATCACAGAGTCTCCATTTCCTATTTAGAACAAGGCTGCACCCAGGTAGATTCAAGTGAGAGCAACCCGTACAGAACGGCGGGAATCTTTAACCGGTCGGCAGCGGCAGGGGCGACCGGCCGGTCGCCCTTACAACAGCGGCTCACAGGCCGCTTGAACCGGCCAGGGACTTGCGCCCGGCTGTAATAGAACTCCGTGCTCAACCCCGGTTTCGGCCCAGTTGAAAAGAAGAGGTGGAACGTAACCAATCACGGGGTAACATTTTTTTGAAAACATGATGCACTTTGGACAGGA
>CAYTWB010000079.1:0-17435 GCA_964441945.1 uncultured Syntrophobacteraceae bacterium | reverse complement strand
CTCCGTCAACAAACTAAATTTCACATGCCCGACGAAAATGAGCGAAAAGGGAGTGTTTAAGGCACCCGTCATTCCGGCATGTTCCAGGTACAGCCGGGCGCAAGTCCCTGACCGGTTCAATCGGCCGGTCAGCCGCTGTTGTAGGGGCGACCTGCCGGTCGCCCAACTGGCTTGCTTCCTCCTGGATTCCCGCCAAAAGCATGCGGGAATGACGAGAGTTTTACTCTCGTTCACATGCTCCTGCGTGGGAACGAGGTGTAACATGAAAAGCGCCCCACTCAAGCATAATGTTCAATGAGAACCAATTTACCCTGGGGACAAAGGCCATGCATGGCCCTGGCAACAACCCCGAGCCGATGTCATAGGCCGCCTCCTTTCTCCTGCGATCCAATCGTGCCGCTGACTCATGATCGTGCAGGTCAGTTTTTTTTGGACGGACCCTTACCGTTGCCATCGTCAATGACGACAACCTGGTAGGAATACCCCTGCTCGGTCAAAAAGAGCTTACGGTGATGGGCGAATTCCTCCTCTCGGGTGTCGCGCGAGACGAGCGTGAAAAAGTGGGCTGAACGGCCGTCGGCCTTGGGGCGCAGGATGCGGCCGAGCCGCTGGGCCTCCTCCTGGCGCGAGCCGAACATGCCCGATACCTGGATGAGCACGTCGGCGTCCGGCAGGTCAATGGCGAAGTTTCCGACCTTGGAGAGTACAATGCAGTGCAGTTCGTTGCGGCGGAAGCGTTCGTAGATTGCTTCCCGCTCAGCCTGCGGTGTTTTGCCGGAAACGAGGGGCGCGCCGATCTCCCCGGCGATCATCTCGACTTGTGCGATGTACTCACCGATGACGAGAATGCGGCCGTTCCGGTGTTGTTCGAGCAGTCGCCGGAGTTGAGTCAGTTTGGCGGGGTTCTCGGCCGCGATCCGGAACTGCGATCGCCTGTTCGCGAGGGCATACTCCATTCTGCGCTCCCAGCTCATGGGCACGCGCACCTCGATACAGGTCGCGGCTGCGATCCATGCCTGGTGTTCGAGGTCCTTCCAGGGCACATCATATCGTTTGGGCCCGATGAGCGCAAACACATCACCCTCGCGGCCGTCCTCTCGGAGCAACGTGGCCGTGAGGCCGAGCCGGCGGCGGGCCTGCAGTTCGGCTGTTGCGCGGAAGACCGGAGCAGGCAGCAGGTGGACTTCATCGTAGATGATAAGGCCCCAGGGACGTGCCCGGAACAAGTCAAGGTGAGGGAATTCGCCCTCTCGGTTCGCACGCCAGGTCAATATCTGGTAAGTGGTGAGGGTCACGGGCCCGGTGTTCTTCTGCTCGCCCGTATACTCGGCGATATCGCCGGGCCGAAGCGAGGTCTTGTCGCAAATCTCGCGCCGCCATTGCTTGACCGAGCTCAGGCTGGTGGTGAGCACAAGGGTGGTTTGGCCGATGAGCTCCATGGCCGCAAGGCCGACAACCGTCTTGCCAGCACCGCATGGGAGTACGATAACGCCGCTGCCGCCGCGCTCGGTGCCTGCGACGAAGAAGGATTCGGCAGCCAGTCTCTGGTATTCGCGAACGACGAATGGTGCGCCGGAGCCCATTTGATCCCGAAGTGAGACCTCGAGAGCCTCTCCGCTCAGGTATCCGGCGAGATCCTCGGCGGGATAGCCGGCTGCAACGAGGGCCTGTTTCAGCACGCCGCGCCGGCCCGGGTCGACGTGGAAGCTTGTCGTAGCAACGCGCTCCCCGAGGTAAGCCCCGACCGTGCGGTCCCGGTGCAAAAGCTCGGCCGTCGCCTCGTCCGAGCAGGTACATCGCAGCAGTTCGCCGTCGCGGGTAATGACCACGCGGCCGAAACGGTCTGCCAGATCGAGAATCTCCTGCTCGACGCTCGCCGGCACCGGATACCGGGCATGTTCCCTCAGAGCTGCTACCATACTCTCGGCAGGCATGCCCGCTGCCCGAGCGTTCCAGATGGACAACGGTGTCAGCCGATAGGTGTGGACGTGCTCGGGGCTTTTCACCAGTTCTGCAAACGGAGCGAGCGCTGCCCTGGCTTCCTCGGCGCGCGGCGCCTGGACCTCCAGCAGGACGCTGCAATCACTCTGCACGATCAGAGCGTTATCGGGAGACACGGTCATCGGGTCAAGCCTTGGCTCGCTGAGATACGGTCTCGTTCACAGCTGTCTTGCGGCGGGACTTCACCGGCAGGGCCTGCCCCAAGGCCAGGAGGTAGCCGACTTCGCGCAGGCTGCGTTTGAATGCGGCCTCCGATGACGCCGGCACCACCAGGTGTCGCTCCCCGGCACGCATGCAGTGCTTGCGTGTGCGCGAATCATTGGCGATAAGGGCGGCCAGGGCGGCATCAGCGCATTCGACGAGGCGTGCTAGACCGCAGTCGTGAACCTTCACGCTCCGTTCGGCAACATCATCCAGGAGACGCGACACCGTATCCGGAATCCTGGTGCCGCTGCGCGCGGTAAGGAACTCCCTGATCTCATCGACCGTGCGTCCTTTCTCGATGGCTGCGAGGAGGTTGTCTGCATCCAGTCGCCAGACGAGGTCGGAGATCTTGATGGCGTAGGCATCGAGGGCGAGCCGATCGCCCTGTTCGAGCTTGCCTCCCGTGGCTGCGACTTCGAGATTGGGGAGCACGCGCAGGACCGCCCTGATCTCGACCGGCGCAGGCTGATAGGTCGAAGCGCTCCCCAGGCAATAAGCCCCGAGGGGTGTGATGCGGAAATACATCAGTCCGTCGTAGCGGCTGAAGAAAAGGAGACTGTCGGCACCCCAGAGGTCGCCGTAGTTGCACCGCACCCAGGCGGGAGGAACAAGCGCAACATCGATCAGGCCAAGGGTTGCAGCGTATTCGAGCAGAAAGGCCAGGAGATACCGTTCCTCGAGGATGTGCTCGCAGCTGTAGTTCCCGAGAGATCCATAGTGGGGGTCGCCGATGTAGAGGTCCCACGCCTTGCGCGTTACCGAAAATTCGTTCCCTGAGGCACGCATGAAGCGGAAGAACTCATCGGTCGAGATCCAGACTCCGGACGGACATCCAGCGAGGGGTTCGAGGATCGCCTCGCGTCTTGAAGAGACTGAGGTGAGCCCGTGCTTGCCCTTGCCGGTCTGTCCCTTGACACATTCGATACGGGAGAGCTCATCGAGAAGCATGCTTTTGAGCCACCTGGACCAGAGGTCCCGGATGGTATCGGCGGCCGGCGCGGAGAGGGCCTTTCGGCCCGAGCGGGTGAGCTGCAACTTCGAGCCGGAGAGCTCTGCGAGTCCGCCGGCCTGGACGATCAGCGGCCAGGCGAAAGCACGGATCGGTCCGGCGTTCTCGTCGTGCCACTTACTCTTAACGGGGATGGGTGGGTAGTAGTCGCCCCCCTCGAGGATCTCCGTGATTGCCGCAACGGTCGAAGCCGACGGCCGTCGCGTCTTGTCGCTCACAGAAACCCTGCCCGAGTCGATCAGGCGCAGGACCGACAGCAGCTCTTGCTGGGCGGGTCGTTCGGCTTCGTGAACCCTGAACGGCACCTCCTCGGTAGACTCTTCCATGGTTTTGGTTTTAGAGTTCCAGCGGGTGTGTTGCAGCTTGTGGGCCGGGGGCAGCTCTGCAATCGTCTTGACTTTCGCCTCGGCAGGCCGCGGCACAAAGGACTTGAGCCGCGACTTGAGGTCATCGGGCATGACCCGGTTGGCGTAGAAGAAAAAACCAAGGGCCGACGGGCTTCTCTTGTATTCATATTTGTCCTTGGTGCCCCAGTTCGGATCTTGGCCGTACTTGGCGCGAAAGCGATCGGCGGGAAAATATGGCGAGCTTGAATGGACTACCTCGGCTACAGCCGCTCGCTGCAGACTATCGAGCTCCAGCCAGACCAAGCGCAGCCTCTCCCCCTCAAGGTACCGTATGATCAGTGCGGCGATGTCGGCCTTCCGCGCGGGAAGTTTTTCCCTGGTGAGTGCGGCCAGCTTCTTAAGATCGTCTACGGTCATGGTTTCGGACAGGGCCATCTCAAGGGTGGGGATGCCGCCGTCAACATGGTATCTCATTATGCTGTCTCCCTGACCCGCTGCGGCCTGGCGGCCCTGCGGGCATTGTTCTTCTGCTGCTCATGACGAGCAGTGTTTTTGACTGATATCACGGCCTCGGGAGCCGTATTGCCGAATCGTTTGAAGTGGAGCTCCTCGATGAATTGCGGAAGGGGTAGCTTCCAGGGTCCCTGTTTGTGGTTGTCGAGCTTGCCGGCTTGGCCGGGTTCATCCCGAGCTCACGGGCCTTCTGAACCTTCCTCTTGTGCCCATCCGGCTATTTCCTGGTAGGAGAATTCTTGAAGGCGGGCGTAGGAACGTGCATGCTCGATGGTCATGCTCACAAGGTTTCCACGCCCATCGAGGACTGTATACATGTTTTCGCTAATCTCTTTTGTTTCCATTACCTCGTTGTCCGTGAAGTCAACCAGCGCAGTGTCCGTATCCGAGAAATACTTGACCCTCATTGTGCCTTTCTTCCGGTTGCTTGCGAGGCTAGCCGGGAACAGACTGATTCTTCAGGCGGTTTTCCAGCCATTGCCCGAAAGAACGTTGGCTTTCGCCGGACGGCCTTCCAAGGAGGACACTCTCAACACTGATATCCTCGTCCAGGTCAGGCCAGTGGATGCCCTCTCCCTTACCAATGAGGCGCCATTTGTTCCGCTCCTCGAGCGTACCGTGGAGGAGCCGCGGAAACCAAGCCAGGGGAACAGTGACCGTGCGTCCGTCATCGAGGTCCACAATCAAGCTGTCCTCAGTGACGGAAACATGCTCAGCCAAGGCCGTTCTCATTTCAATCGCCAAAGTACTCATGCCATGCCCTCAGAAAATCGTCCTTGTTCTGCTCCACAAGTCCATGAAGCTTGACTATCTCGTTGCGGCTGAATCCTCCGCTGTTTTGAAGCCGGACAGGATCGAGCCAAAACTTGGCCACCTTATCTTCTCGTTCGATATGCACATGAGCAGGTTCGTCCCTGTCTCCAGCATAAAAGAAGAACCGGTAAGGTCCAAGCCACAATACCGTTGGCATTATCTTAACCTCAAAATGACTAAATTTGCCACTCACCTCATTCAAGGGCCGGGGAGTTGGGGGAGGCAGACGCCTTTTCGCGGCTCTCCTTCCTCTCCTTCGCGGGGTTCAAGGTCGCGGAGCGGCAGGCGGTAGGCATTGCCAAAGACGAACTCGCCGGTGTCCTCGGTTTGCTCCTCCCGGCTCACGGGAACGATGAGGCCTCGGGCGGCCAGGACGGCCAGGTGTTCTTCAATGGCCTGCGGATTTCGGCGCAATGGCTCTTCCGAGATATAATCGTTCAGCATTTTGGCGGAGAAATAGCGCGCGTCGCGAACGCCACCCACCATGCGGTTGAGTTCACGCAGCAGGACGCGCTGCTCACGGTTGAGCTCGGAATAGATGCCCTCTGTCCGATCCTGAAAGAAGGCTTCCATCTCCTGAATCGTTTCCCGACGCGAGAGGAGGAAGGTAGCTCCCGCTTCTTTGAGGGCGGCGTCACGCTCGCGGGCTTCGATGGCAAGCCTCTCCCGGTGAGCCTCCCGCCAGTCGGCGGTGAGCTGGCCCGAGAAGGCGTGGGCGGAGAGAGATGCACTTGTCAGAAAAGTCATTCGATTGCTGGCAATCGAAGCTTTCTCAAGGCTGCGGATTTCATCACAGGCAATCCGGAAACGTTCGATCAGTTTTGGCGAAGGCTTGGGCATGTTGAGGGACTTGATGGCTTCGAGTGTGAGCCCCTCTGTATTGGCTCCTCGTGCACGAGACAGAATGCGCCCGAGTTGTGCCTGAAGGGAGTAAACAAAAAACTCGGGCGTTATATCCGATGTGGGAATCAGCCCTTTTATGTCCTGCCCGAAACACATCGGAACCTGGGTAATGGCGACGGGAAGCGAGTGTGCGAGGATCTTGCTTTTTACGACGACCAACACCGTCCCTGCCGGCACAATATTTGTCGCGCTCGACTGCACCGCTTCCTCCGTAACGTGTTCCTCGGTATCGTCGAGATACAATTTTTTGATGTCCTTGGATGTAGCCCAAGGAATCCGGCCTGAATAATAGTGTCCGACGCTTCGGCTGGGAGTGCCGCCTCCCACAATCTTCACCAACTCGCCCAATTTTGGACCACCCTTCCATTCAGAAGGGACTCCGAAAACTGCTTCAAACATTGCGGGAGCAAGTTCTGCGGTTTTGGCTTGGGCTTCGGCGCGAAGACGGCAGATTTCCTCGGCCTCCTGCAGGAGTCCCACGATCCTTTGCTGCTCGCTCAGGGGCGGGAGAGGGATGCGGAGCTTTGAAAGATCGGACGTTCGCAGGGATGGGTAGGCTGGGTCGAGGGCCAATCTCATCATGTCCAGCGTGCATGTGAGATGGTAGAGGTACTGGGGATCAATTAGCGGGCCTGGCACGAGCACTGCAAGATGACTCACCACATAGGCGGGCTCGCTTAGCAAAGCACGTTTGTTGAGCGCCACAGATGCACCGCTTTTCGGAATTAGAAGGGAGCCAGCGGGCCACTTTCGGAGACTGTGCTTTTCAAGGGCCAAGTCATTCAGGCGATCCGTCGTTGTCGTGATGTACGGTGTCTGGCAGCGTCCGACGTCCTGCATACGAACAAAAGGATAAGTGCCCCCAGCAAAATAGACGTGGCCCTGTGGAGCTCCATTTCCAGCACTCACTTCGCAAATCGAACGGAGTGAGATAAACGGCCACGTTGGTGGCATTGTATTGAGATTCAAATCCATCACTTGGCCCCAATAACAGTTAGCAACTTCCCGAGTCGCTTCTGCACTTCACTGTGGATAGCCTGCAGCTCGTCGATGAGCTCGGCGGGCGGGCGATGTTGGCCGGCGTCGAAGACGAAAGGTTTGTGGCGCCCGGCGGAGAGATTAAAGTCGAGTGCTTCCAGGCAATCGGGATCGAGACGGTCCAGATGGTCTTTCTTCACCGTGGCGTCGTCATCGAAAATCTGCAGGGTATCGCATAGCCAGGCGAGGTAATCGGGATCGATGACGCCCTCACGGTGCGTAGGTCTGATGATCGGTTCCCCGGTTTCGGGGTCTTCTCCCCAGCTTTCCAACTCGGCCCACCGGCGGACGGGGACAATCCAACTGAGCAGCGCCGGCTCGCGCTTGGGATCGCCATCGTCGGACGGGGTGAGTTTCCCGCCGCGGCGTTGGGGTTCGAGGCAGCGGCGCCAGACGTTGTAGCCGTCCAGCTTGGCAAGCTCGGTGAGCAGCGGTACAAGGGCATTGACGGCAGCGTCCAGGTCGGGTTCGACAGGCGCGGTATCGGGCTTCTTAGCTGGCTGCGGGACAGCGGCGGCCCATTCCTTTACCCTGGCGGTCATTTCCTTCAGCAGGGTCTTGAGAGCGTTCTGGCCGAACTGGTCGAATTCGCGGTCGAGAAGAGCCCCTTCGCGGACCTTCCGGGTCAGCTGGGTGGCTACAGCCTTGACGTTCTTTTCGGCGGCGGTGAGCGCTTTGTCCGCATCGGGCTTGCGGGCGGTGCCGTAAGCGTGTTTCACGGTCTGTGCGACAAGGCCGCCCATCGTCTCATCGAACCCGGGACGAATGCGGGCGAGCACCGTGTCGTCATACTGGCGCGCCCCGCGCGGGTCGGCCGGGTCGTGAGCAAAATCCTCACGCCAAAGTTCATGCAGCGGGTAGGTGTGGCCTTTATCGCCGGATTTGTCGGGGAAGATTTTCAAAAACTCGTCATCCACGCTCCGCCAGCGCTCCTCCCAGTAGTCGGGCTGATGGTACTCCCTGGCGGTGGCTGCGGCGCGAAGGGCGGCGAGGGTCCGGCCTTCCTCGTCTTCGGCCTCCCCCTGGCGATAGCGGTTCCAGGCCTCGAACTTGACCAGGGCGTCCCAGAAGTCGTTGTCCTGGCCATAAAGCGCCTTCCGCTTCTGGTCGAGGGAAAAAGCCTCGCTGGTGATCTCGTAGAACCAGACCTCGCGGGTACGGGGGTCGGAACCGGCGGCTACGGGTACGCCCGCCTTCTGGAAAAGCAGGATGGAAGTTTTTACGCCCGAGTAAGGCTGGAACATGTTGGCAGGGAGCGAGACTACGGCTTCGAGGCTGTTTTCGAAGAGGAGCTGGCGCCGCAGCTCCCGGTGCGCTTTAGTGGAACCGAACAGCACGCCGTCCGGCACGATGACGGCGGCACGGCCGCCGATCTTGAGGAGATCCAGCATGAGCCACACGAAAAGCAGCTCGCTCTTGGTGGTGAGCGGCACGGCGCCTCTGCCGGACCGGGGAAAGCGCTGCCGGTTTTCGCTGAGGTCTCCCTCGTCGACGCTGCCGGTAAAGGGAGGATTGGCGAGAATATAATCGTAGGTGCCGCTTTCCTCATCCTTGAGCCGCTTGCTGAGCGAATCGAGTTGGTAGACTTCCGGGGTTTCCAGGTCGTGGAGGATGAGGTTCATCCAGGCGATGCGCACCATGGTGCGGTCATTGTCGTAGCCCCGGAAGAGGTTGCTGAACTGGTACTCTTCGCCTTCGGGCCAGACGGGCAGCAGATCGTGCGGAGTGCCGTCCCATTCGAGACGGAGCACCTCCTTGTCGGTGTGCGCGGCCTTCCATTGCAGCAGCGAATTGATCAGGAAGCCGGCTGAGCCGCAGGCGGGATCGAGGATGGTCCTGCCCGGTTCCGGCTTCAGCAGTTGCACCATGAAGCGGATGACGTGGCGCGGCGTGCGGAACTGGCCGTTCTTGCCCGATTCTTTCACCTCTTCGAGGAGATATTCAAAGATGTCCCCCATGATGTCGGCGTTGACCGAACGGGTATCGAGTTGGCGGAAGAGCTCATCGATGAGGCTGACTGCGCGTTTGAGGGTTTCGGTTTTGTTGACGTCGAGAATGAAGTAAGCGTCGCTGAGCCGGCCCGAGATCCGGCTCAGGGTGGTGTTGCCGTTCTGGGCGGCGTCGATGCGCTCTTCCAGGCGGCGAAGCCAGGGGAAAACGGTATCATTCAGAAGCGGAAAGGAGGGATTCTGCCGGATGTAGGACCAGCGACATTTCTCGAAGTCAACGTCTTTGGGATCGGTCGGGCGCTTTGCGTAGATGGAGGTTTTACCGGCCTCGACCCGGGCCCGGTCGAGGGCTTCCAACTGGCGTATGAAGAGCAGGTAGGTGATCTGTTCGATGGCAACGAGCGGGTTTGATAAGCCGGAGGTCCAGAAGAGCGACCAGAGATCGTGAACTTTCCGGCGGAGTTGGGGTGAAAGCATGGCAATTCCTTATGCGGCGATGGTGGTAATGAGTTCGAAGAGCTCCGAAAGCTCCGATTCCTTGAAGAGTTGCTCAGGGTCTCCGATGGTGGAAAACGGCGGCTTCCTCAAGGCTTCGATGGAAGTGATCCTGGCCTTCTGGATAACGGCCTTGCGGAGTGTCCTGACGAACATCAGCTGGGTGGCGGTGAGCCGGGGATGCTGTCGAACCCATTCGTCAAAAGCCCGCGAGATGGATTCCTCACGGGACGGCAGCCTGGCGACCTTGAGAATGTGGCGAAGGAAATCGGCGAGGCTCGCCCCGGGCTGGTGATAGGCTTCGCGCAACCGTTCTTCGGTAATGAAAAGATCGGGGCCGCTGAGTACGGCGGCAAGGGCTTCGATGTCTTCCGGCGTGAGCTCTTCGCCCCGCTGGAGGCGCTGCAGGGCCGGATTGTCGCCCGCCAGTTCCTTGACCAGGGCCTCCACCTGGGCGCGATAAGTTTCGGCAAACGATCCCTCTCCGGAGGGGCCGTAGACGACCCAGTGCCGCCGCCGGATTGGATCGGGAAGCGTGAGGCGGACGAAGGTGCCGGGCGGGCGCCGGTTGCGAAACCGCATGAGCGGCGCGAAGGTCTCCTGAAGCTGCATGATGCGGGGGCAACTGAGATTCGACCAAAAGGCATCGGTCCGGGCTGCGGCGAGGGCGTCAAGATGCGGCCGGATTTCCGGGATATTGGTTGGGAGGAGTGAGAGGTGCTCCGTGATGCGCTCGCGGAGCTTCTCGATTTCACCGGCATCGGCTTTGAGATGGGCTAGAGCCAGTTGTTCGGTTTGATTCTCAAACTGCAATTCCGGATACGAGCCAGCCATGGAGAAACGCAGCAGGGGCGCAATGGTGTGGGAAAGGTGCGCGGTCCGTTCGTCGCTCAGGCTGCGCCACGGCTCGTCTTCGTTTGAAAGGAGCCGGATTTCTTCCGCGTGCGGAGCGACATTGATGTTCTCCAGGGGCAAAGTGCCTACCAGGTCACGAAGCTGCTGAATTGTGTGTTCTACCGATGGCAAGTCCAACCGGCCGACGAGAATCTGAAGCTTTTCCAGCCGCAGGCGGAAGAGGCGTGAGGGCAGCGGTTCGGAAACCGCCCCGGCGCGCCCGTCCTTATTGACCTGGAAATAATCGAAGTTGTCCCAGAGGTCGATAATGAGGAAGTCCGCCTTCCTCTGACCACTGACCGGATCGGTCCAGGGACGTGTGCCCCGGCCGACCATCTGCCAGAACTTCACCTTGCTGAAGACCGGCTTGGCAAAGACGAGGTTGCGCATAGGCGGCACGTCGATGCCGGTATCGAGCATGTCCACGGAGATGGCAACGCGAGGGAAGTCCTTATTCTTGAAGTCGTCGAGGGTTTTTTCGGCTTGCTCCATCTGGCTGTCGATGACTTTGGCAAGTCCCCTACGCTGGAGGTCCGGAAAGAGGCGATTGAAGCTCTTGTAGACTTCGAGGGCATGCTTGTGAGAAACAGCAAAGATAATGGTCTTGGCGGGCAAGGTACCGACGGCGTCCTTGATGGTATGCTCCATGAACTCGCGGACAATGGCATCATTGGTGCCGCTATTGGTGACCTTCCGCTCCAGTTCGGAGCCCTCGAAGCTGAACTGTTCGGGATCAACCCCCTGCTCAAGGACCTGTCGGTTCACCTCGGGCGGAAGCTCACCGGGTTTCAAACCTTCGATCTGGAATCCGGTGCGGGCGACATGGACAGGACGATAGGGAACGAGGTACTTGTCTCGTACCGCCTCGTCGTAGCCGTAATAAAAGGTGGGGCTGTTATGAGGGCAGTCGAACAGCTTGAAGGTATCGTGGTCGAGGAAGTCGGTCGGTGTTGCGGTGAGCCCAAGCAACAGGGCATCGAAGTAGTCGAAGATCCCGCCGTAGCTCTTTTTCTCGTAGATCGAGCGGTGACTTTCATCGGCGATGATCAGATCGTAGTACCCGGGAGAGAGTTGCCGATAGAGTGACATCATGCCGGGATAAGTAGCGAGGTGAATCCGGGCGTCTTTATCGATGGTGCCTGACTCGATCCAGGCACGAGGGGAGCCGGGCAGGTGTTCTTTGAAGGCACCGAGCGCCTGCTTCACGAGCTCCCGACGATCGGCGAGAAAGAGAACGCGCTGGATGCGCTCCCGGCGTTGCAGCAATTCCACCAGGGCGACGGCGACCCGAGTCTTGCCCGTCCCGGTGGCAAGGACCATGAGGAAACGCCGTCTGGCGGCTTCGATCCGTTCAGCGATTGTCTTGACTGCCTCGATCTGGTAAGCGCGGTCGATGATACGCTCCAGCGGCATCACAGCAGTGAGCGGCTTCCCGAACTTGTCGAGGTGAGCAAGCCGTAGCAGGTCTTCCTCGGTGAAGAAACCACTCACCTTGTGAGGTGGGTAAAGGTTCCGGTGCCAGAACCAGATTTCGTCACCGTTGGCCAGGAATATGAAAGGGTCCGTGCCGTGTCTGGCCCGCAGGGCGTCGGCGTATTCGGCCGCCTGACGTTCGCCTGCCAGCGGATCCCGGCTGGAGCGCTTGGCTTCAACAATCGCAAGCGGCCTGCCGAGACGATCCAGCAGCGCGTAGTCAACGAACTTGTTGACCGTACGGTGGTAAACGCCTTCCGGCTCGTGCACCTCGGACGCAATCTCGACAAGTAACTCCTCTACCAACCGCCTGCTACCCACAGCCCAACCGGCGCGGCCTAGTTGGAGATCAATCTGTTCCTGACGTGTTTGGCGTTCACAGCTCATTGACCAAAGTAACCCAGGTGGGAGTTTCAGAACCGCATACAAGGCCTCTGCACGGTTTCCAATCCTTGCGAAGTGCAACAAAAGCCATCAGGCAATCTGGGATGAACAGGCAAAATGACCCGACCACGAGAAGCAGATTACCACATTCCACTCTCTCGTGCACATACAGACTTCACCATTCCGTTCCATCCACAGAGCGAGAAGACTTTTAATATGGCTCGATATAGTCTGCAAAAGCAATCGATGTCGGTCACTGGTCCTGCCTTCCAGGGAGAGGTCCGGGTTTTTGAGCTTCCTTTGCAGTCTCCCGTATCCCGTTAGGACGTAATCCCTGTGGAAGCGCGTGCGCGTCAACCTTTTACTCTCTTTCCGGAAAGCCATCCTTAAACCACGAAGTGTGCGAAGAAAGCGAAGAGCAGGAAGGGATTCTCTGCAAAGCATCCATCCATGTCATCTGTAACTGGAGGGGTGAGTCCTTCAATCCCTGCTTCCACTAATCAACCCTTGATTTTGATTCCCAGGGAGTTTCCTTGATCATTTCCTGTGTTGGAATTCCAGGGGACTTTTTCGGCATTGACAAGAAGAGTCTTTCGGAATATCATGCATTCACAATGACGCGGGGTGGAGCAGTCAGGTAGCTCGTCGGGCTCATAACCCGAAGGTCGACAGTTCAAATCTGTCCCCCGCTACCAAAGCAAAATCAGGGATCTTAGAGAAGACTCTAGGTCCCTTTTTTGTTCGCCTTTCCGGCTCTCCCCAACATTCAATTAATCCGGACCAAGATCCTGTTCAGTCGGGAAATAGAAAGCATGAGGCATTTTCACCATGTCTCGCAGAGAACGAGATCCTTTGCGCTCAGTTATTATTTGTAATATATTGGTTTTTCTCACTCAATACGAGTGGACCGGCAGGATGTCAGGGGTTCCCAGGATTTATCGTTCTGGTGTGGTTTGTATCCGCAGGAAGAGGTGAGGGATGAAGAAGTTGGTGTTGATCGGAATTCTGCTTTCGTTGGTATTCGTGCCTTCGGCTTATGCTCAGCAAAAGTACGCCCTGGGTGTCGGCAATGTCGCTCTCAAGGTGGACTATTTCAGGTTCACGGACAGCAACATGGGAGACCTGAACCTGCAAAACGGTCTCTTTCTCGGAATCGAAGGATATGTGGGGACTTTCCTGCCCAATCTCTATTTTGGGATCGAAACCGGCTGGGCCGGCACATCGGGAGATTGGAAATACTGGGATGTGAAGGCCGATCTGTCCAGCACCTATGTCCCGATCGAGTTCAACGTCAAGTATGCTTTCGAGCTCAGCCCAAGCTTTGTCCTGGACCTCGGTTCCGGGCTTTCAATCAACTATTTCGATATCGAAGAGACTGTCGGCAACTGGTCTACAAGCTCCAACGACTGGCTCTTTGGCGGGCAATTTTTTGCCGACGCAGACTTCAAATTTGGCAGTTCGTGGTTTGTCGGTGCCAATATCAAGTACCAGGTGACCCAGGACATACGCCTCAATGGCATCGACACCGAAACCAGTGCTTCCAACTTCAGGGTGGGAGGTCAGCTGGGATACATGTTCTAGCGACACCCTTTTTCAGCAGCTCATCCACTTCCCCCGACAAGGGAGTCCTTGCCATGACCATTCAGCCCGGCTCAATGCCCGGGTAATCATGCCCCGATCCGTCCATGGCATAGTCTGGGAAGTGCCTCCGCGCTTCAGAGGGTCTGGGGAGAGAAAATGATTCATTCAAGAAAACATGCCCGTTTCACCGCCCTTTCTCTAGCCGTGATTGTGCTGATCTTCGGCTCCGGAGTCGGTTGTGGGCCGAAGGAGCAGACCTCCTCCCCTGAAAAGGTCACGATTGCCTACACGACGGCAGCAAACGCGGTCTTGACCTGTATCGCCTTTGCGAAAGGTTATTTTTCTGAAGAGGGACTGGACGCAACGCCGCAGCCCCAGGCCTTCGGGCAAAGGGCACTCAATGCGGTCATGGAAGGCAAGGCCGATCTGGGAACGGTCGCGGATACACCCATTGTGTTTGCCGTTATGAACGGGAAAAAGATCACGATTCTTGCGGTGATTCAGACATCAAACAAGAATGAGGCCATTGTTGCCCGGGCGGATCGGGGGATCGCCAGTCCCTCCGACCTCAAGGGAAAAACCATCGGGATCCGGTCGGGCACCGCGAGCGATTTCCTGGCGCATACCATCCTCATCGCCCACGGCATAGACAGGAATGATGTCGAGATTGTGGACCTGCAACCTGAGGAGATGGCGACCGCTCTAAGCACAGGAAGGGTTGACGCCGTCTCCATATGGAACCCCATTCTCATACGACTGCAACAAGAGCTGGGTGATAGAGGGCGTACCTTTTATGGCGACAGGCTCTATACTTCGACCTTCTGTATTGCTGCAGCCCAGGATTTCGTCGACAAGAATCCCGAAGTGATCAAGAAAGTCCTGCGGGCGCTTATTAAGGCCGAGGCATTTGTAAGGCAGCATCCCGAAGCCTCAAGGCGTCTTGTGGCTGAATTCATCCAAATAGACCCATCTCTTCTTGACGAGATATGGGGCCTATACCAGTACAAAGTGACCCTGAACCAGGCCCTGTTGGTGGACCTGGAAGACCAGACCCGGTGGGCCATGAAATACCGATTCATCGAGCGCACGGCCATGCCCAACTATCTCGATTTCATTCATATTGACGGCCTTCAGGCAGTTGACCCCGAGGCGGTCAGGATCTTCAGGTAGGGAGGGGATGACGTGAAGATCAAGAAAAGACTGATGCTCAACATCTATGTCTCCATAGGTGCGATCCTTCTCATGATGCTTTCTCTTGCCTGGTCATTCTCAGAGGCCTACAAGGCGGGACGAAATCTGCGCCTGACTGACGAGCTCAGGAAAGCTGGGATCCACAAGATTTCATTGAGAGACGATTATCTCCTGCATCGAGAAGAACGTGCGAGGGCGCAGTGGTATGCAAAGTCCGAAACGTTTCGGAAATTGCTGGAATCAGCCTGTGAACGGTTCGAGAGCAAAGAGGATCGAGCCCTGCTGGACAATGCACGGAATGACTTCGATTCGACGTTCTATTCGTTCTCTGAGATATTGGAAAGAGATAGGCTGGATGAGCACAGTGAGAAAAAGGGGTTTGATTTCGATGAAGCGGAACTGAGGCTGATCAGTCAAGTATTCCTGAGAGCATACGCCTTGAACGACGACATCGACATGTTGCACGAATCGGCTCGAAGGGCATGGATGGCTGCATGGAGCAGAGGAGTCGTTCTCATCATCCTCTTCATCGTATGTGGTGTCATCGCTATGGTTGTCAATACGGCATTCATCGGCAGGATCCTGGTGGAACGTGTGGCGGCAATCGTTAAGGGAATAGGGATTATCGGGGGCGGCAATCTGGATTATCGGATCGAGACGACAGGAGATGATGAGCTTTCAGCCCTGGCCCTGGCGAGCAATGAAATGGCCGCCAAACTGAAGGATTCTTATACCTCCTTCGAGGACCTCGAAAAGGAAGTTGCTGAACGCAGGCGAGTCGAGGAGACACTGCGGGAGGCCAACGAGTATCTGAACAATCTGATCCGCTATGCTAGTGCACCGATCATTGTCTGGGACCGCGGGTTTCGCATCACCCGGTTCAACCGTGCTTTTGAGAGACTGACCGGCAGGACGGCCGGAGACGTCATCGGGAGGCATATTGAAATCCTCTTTCCGCCCGACTTGGTCGACCGTTCGATGCACCTCATCGAGAAAACTCTATTGGGAGAGCGCTGGGAAGCGGTTGAGATCAGTATTCTACACGTGGATGGATCGGTTTCCTCCGTGCTCTGGAACTCGGCCACAATTTTCACTCGAGATAAGAAAACCCCGATTGCCACCATCGCGCAAGGGCAAGACATTACCAGGCGCAAGCAGGAAGAGGCCGAACGGATGCATTTGGAGCGTCAGCTCCAGCAGGCCCGCAAAGCGGAAAGCCTGGGGCGTATGGCGGGGGCCATCGCCCATCATTTCAACAACAAGCTGATGGTTGTGTCGGGCAACCTGGAAATGGCCCTGATCGAAGCAGAGCCAAACAGGAGATTGTCCCAGCGCCTTCTGGATGCTCAGCATGCAACCAGCCAGGCCGCCGAAATGAGTGGTCTGATGCTCGCCTACCTGGGTCAGACTTTGCCCAAGGCTGAGATCTTCGATTTGGCCAGGGTGTGCCGGGATGTGGTTCAAGACCAGAAATCATACATTCCTGGAAGAGTAACCCTGATGGGCGACCCCCCTCCTGATGGATGCACCATTAGAGCAAATCGGGCACAGGTGCGTCAGGTCCTTTCGAACCTGATTGTCAATGCCTGGGAGGCGATTGGTGATGGAAGAGGTGAGGTCCATGTTTCGCTTCGTATCGTTGAGGCAACGGAGACGATGGCCCCGCATCTTTTTCCCTCCGACTGGAAACCGGAAAGAGACCTCTACATCTGCCTTGAGGTGTCCGATACAGGCCCTGGCATCAACCCTGAAGAGCTTGATCTCATCTTCGATCCCTTCTTTTCCACAAAATTTGCCGGGCGGGGTCTTGGTCTGGCGGTGGTGCTCGGCACGGTTCGTTCCTTCGGAGGAGCGATTGCCGTGGAGAGCGAGCCCGGCCGAGGTTCGATTTTCAGGGTCTTTTGGCCGATTGCCAAA
This sequence comes from uncultured Syntrophobacteraceae bacterium, assembly GCA_964441945.1. Taxonomy (GTDB): domain Bacteria; phylum Desulfobacterota; class Syntrophobacteria; order Syntrophobacterales; family Syntrophobacteraceae; genus JADGQM01. Next base: position 723 of record CAYTWB010000079.1, on the reverse strand, counting down.
GAGGAGGCACGCCCTGTTGAGAGAGGACGACCGGAGGTCCCGGGGCCCAAGGAATACCAGGGAATTGTCCTCTTTGCAGATGACGAAGCTCAGGTCCGCAAAATGGCTGAAGTGATGCTGGCGCGTCTGGGGTTTGAGGTGATCCTGGCCCGTCATGGTCTGGATGCCCTGGAGATCTTCCGGATGCGCAAGGATGAGGTCTGCCTCGTGATACTGGACCTCACGATGCCGGGCATGAACGGCTGGGAGACGCTTGGGGCGTTGCGGGCGCTGCGACCTGACATTCCGATTGTCCTCTCCAGCGGCTATGACGAGGCAAAGGCGATGGAGGGAGAACATGACGAACTTCCCCAGGCGTTTCTGCACAAACCTTACAGCACGGCAGACCTGAGGGCGGCGCTTGACGTGGCCATGGGGGGCATCGTCTGCTGAAAGTGCGGAGCACAACCGAGTCCCTGGCCGCAGTATAAAGTGATCACAATTCTGGCCGTCATTCGGGCATGCTTCCAGCCGGAATCCAGAAACGCTTCCTGGATACCGGCCGAAAACCTGCCGGTATGACGAATGGGAATTCGGACACTCTGCGCCAGTAAGCGCGGAGCGTCCAGCGTGTGCATTCCCACGCAGAGCGTGGGAATGAGGGGGAAAGTCAACTTTCCTTTCGTATACTTAGGAGTCATCCAACAATAACCTAGAGCGGTGCAGATAGCGCTAGACAAAGGG
>CAYTWB010000078.1:0-17953 GCA_964441945.1 uncultured Syntrophobacteraceae bacterium | reverse complement strand
GCGACCCCCTCCGGGGTCGGCTCGTTGCCCTCCGTTTTCCGGGGGTGTCGGCCTACGGCCTCAACCCCCGGCTAATGGCTTATATCCCTCCGGGATGATGAAACCGTACTCCCGATGGGATGCCGGCTGATGCTCCTAGCGCGGAAATCCACGTTGGTCCGTGATTCGCATCCGATTGGGGTGTTGTTACAAAAGATCTGATAATCATTCGTAAGTCGTCATTCCGGCATGTTTCCGGCCGGGATCGAGAGAGTCTTCCCTTCCTGTTCATTCATCATGCGTCCGAAGGTTCGATAGAGCCTCTTTGTTCGGAAGCCCCAGCCTGAGGACAGGTTGTTGAAGACAGCCAGGGAAAATCCGTTTTCAGGTGATTCCTGACGTAATCTGCTACCGACTCCTCCAGGCTGTGGAAATTCATCGGGCAACCGGTACTCTTGAGGCGATTCATGCTTGCCTGAGTGAAATACTGGTAGTTCTCGCGCAGGTGCTCAGGCATGGGGATATACTCGATCCTTACCGGCAGATCCATGGCGGAGAAGAGCGCTTTGACCAGGGAGTTCCAGGAGCGTGCCCGGCCTGTGCCCAGGTTGAAGAGGCCGTTCACCTCGGGGTGGGTCAGGAGCCACCACATGACCTCGATGCAGTCTTTCACGTAGACGAAATCCCGCATCTGTTCTCCGTCGGCATAATCTGCGCGGCATGAGCGGAACAGCGACACCTGCCCCCGTTCCTTGATTTGATGGAAGGCTTTGAACACCACGCTCGCCATCTCTCCCTTGTGGTATTCGTTCGGGCCGAAAACATTGAAGAACTTGAGACCGACGATTTGCCCAAGAAGGCCGGTGCGCTCGGCAAACCGGTCGAAGAGGAGCTTTGAATAGCCGTACACATTCAAGGGGGTGAGCTGGGAAAGGTCGGCGTCGTCGAAAAACCCGCTTTCCCCGTTCCCATAAGTCGCCGCACTGCCGGCATAAATAAACCGGAGCCCGCGCACCGCCGCCCATTCCGCAAGGCTCCGGGTAAACTGGTAATTATTGGCCATGAGATAGTCCGCGTTCCGCTCGGAGGTGGAAGAACACGCCCCCATGTGAACGACCGCTTCAGGAGCGAAACGCATCGTATCCGTCGTGATCTGCTGAAGGAAAGCGCTCTTGTGAAGATAATCCGTATAGCGCAGCCTGCTGAGGTTTCGCCACTTTTCCCCGACTCCCAGCGAGTCGACGACGAGAATATCTTCAATGCCTTCCCGGTTCAGTTTCCAGATAAAGGCACTGCCGATAAACCCTGCACCTCCCGTGACAATGACCCGTTTCATGGCAACACCATGGAGAGAATCGATAAAGGCATCATCCCACGGTATTTCGGGTTCTGATACCCATGCTGCGGATTGGAGGCCCCACTGGAGGGATTCATGCCGGGCTCACACTTTCAGCTTTGTGCCGGCGGCCTTCAGGGCTTTCACTCCACCGCTGCGGTCGTGGTAATGCGTGTGCAGCAGGCCGTGCGACTTGCGGCCGCAAGGCCCCTCAGCGAGGAATCCCTGTTTCTTGTCGTAGAGCTTCTGAACCATGGGATTGTCCTGCGACTTCCTGAGCTTGTAGGTTTTGCTGTTTGCGTCCGCCTCATAGACGGCCTTTTGCCGCAGGCCCGTGAATTCCATAGTCGAGGCGATGGCTTCTTTCGTCAGATTGAACCCGAACAGGATGTATCCTGCGGCGAACCCGGTCGCCTTGAGAAAAGTACGCCGTGTCATCTGGACCGCGTTCTTCATCGGTTTCCTCCTTCTAACCTGTAGTCCTCATCGTGAACCGCTTGTTGACCGAGGCGATTGTCCGCTTGAACAGGGAAGCCTGCCGGACACCGGGGTCAAGCGGCTGCCCGCCGCCGTTGACGCACCCGCCGGGGCAGGTCATGATTTCGATAAAATGATAAGGGGATTTCCCGGCCCGGACTTCCTCACACAGTTTGACGGCATTGCCGAGTCCGCTGGAAACGGCGACCTTGACCGTGCCGAACTTGGGTACCTGGACATCGGCGGTATTGATCCCTTCATGAGTTCGAACGACCTTGATGTCGGGTGGTGTGAGCTTTTCTTTCGAGAGGACTTCATAGGCCAGTCGTAGAGCGGCTTCCATGACCCCTCCGCTGGTCCCGAAGATGGTCGCGGCCCCCGTAGACATGCCCAGGATCGGATCGGGTTCGGAATCGGGGAGACTCTTAAAATCGATGCCGGCCTGTTTGATCATATAGGCGAGCTCCCTCGTGGTGATGGTGGCATCAATATCGCGCGCTCCGCTGGCCGCCATCTCCGGTCTCATGCCCTCATACTTCTTGGCGATGCAGGGCATGATGGAAACCGTGTACATCTTCTTGATCGGCGTTTTCGTGGTTTGGACGCCGTAGGTTTTGGCCAGGGCGCCAAGCATGCCGATGGGTGATTTACACGTGGAAACGTGGGGTAGAAGGTCGGGATAGAAGCTTTCCACGAATTTCATCCAGCCCGGACAGCAAGAGGTGAACTGGGGTAGGGGCGTCTCTTTGCCTGGCTTGGAGATGCGCTGGATGAGCTCGGTGCCTTCCTCCATGATGGTCACGTCGGCCGTGTATTCATTGTCCCAGATGTACTTGAAGCCGAGCTTCCGCAAAGCCGTATGCATCTTGCCGCCCACGTAGGTACCGGCGGGGTAACCGAAGCACTCCCCCAGAGCGTAGCGCACCGCAGGGGCCGGCATGGATACTACGGCCGTCTCTTTGTCCTTCAGCTTTGCCAATATCTCGTCCACATAGCTCACATTTTCATAAATGGCGCCGTAGGGACAGTTGATCAGGCATTGGCCGCAGTTGACGCAGGCCGCCGGGTTGACCACATGGCGGATGCCCGCTTCATTCTTGGCCTGGATGGCACCCGTGGCGCAAAAGTTGTCGCATTCACCGCACCCCTGACACTTTTCGGGATCGACCTGTACGAACAAAATGGTATCGGGATCGACTCCGCTGGGTGCTTTGTCCTGGTACAGCACCTTCTCCATTTCTCTCATTGCTTTCTCCTGTTGGCATGGCGGTACTTCTGCCCGTACTGATCCCCATGACCCATACGGTGACAGTTCCCCCTGTTCTCTTGGTGCTCCGCTCTCTCTTCATCGTTCAACGATGGGGAGAAGATTGCTTCCTTGCACTCAACCACGGTGCTCGTCATTCCCAACAGCATTCCCGGCCGCCCTCCAGATGCAGACTTTCGGGTTCGGCTGCAACCCGGCCGGCTCGGCGGCGGCAGAAAAAAAAAGGCCGACATTGCTGCCGGCCTTCATGACCAAACCTGCGGTCAAAAATTCGAATATCTTCTTTATCTGTGTAGTGTGGAATCCATTTCCGGAATGGACCGGGAGACTCCGCCTCCCATTCGGGTGTCGTTTATAAATTACATCCTGTTCTCATGTCAACAAAAACCTCACTACCGGGCAAAAGTGCCCCCCCTCGATATTCACTTGGGAAGGAGTGCTCTGTGGGCTATACTGGCGGTGCGGTTGACCGGGCAATCCAGATGAGACACTGTACCCAGGTGCGTTGCGGCTCTCTATCCGGTAGGTCGGGCCGTCATGGAAACACCCTTCAGCAGGAGAGGTTGACTCATGGTTGAACTTCTGGCACGTCTGGTAATCAATGCGGCACTTCTCTTGATCATTTCGAGACTGGTTCCGGGGCTGTATGTGGATGGCTGGGGGGCAGCATTGGTCGGCGCCGTTGCCCTGGCTCTCGTCAATTTCTTCGTGAGACCTGTCATGCTGATTCTCACTTTGCCGTTGACCGTAATGACGCTGGGAATATTCCTCCTGGTAGTCAATGCACTCATGCTGTGGCTGGTTTCGGGGCTTGTCCCGGGAATTCACCTGCAGGGTTTCGGTTCGGCACTCCTCGCGAGTCTGCTTTTTTCATTGCTGAATCTGGTGATATCCGCCATAGCGAGGCGTGGAGGCATGCCTGTCTAGTCGGGAAAACACTAAAGGGACATATGTAGATGAACAAAACGGGATACAGGCGGCTTCCCCCCAACGAAATCAACAACTGCTTCGGATGCAGCCCAAACAATGCTTCGGGCCTTCAGTTGCAGTTCTTTACGGATGAGACCAAGGTTTGCTCATGGCTCAGAGTCCCGAAGCACCTCAGCGGCTGGGACCATATCGTCCACGGCGGGGTCATCACCACCATGCTGGATGAGGTCATGGGCTGGACGGTGCTTCATCTATTGAAGAAAATGACCCTGACGAAAACCATCACGGTCAAGTTTATCAAACCGGTCTATGTTGAAGAGGACATCCGAATCGAGGGTATGCCTTTCAAGGTGCAGGATGATCGCAAAGCCGTGATGCATGGCTTTCTTTACAACAGAGAGAATAAGGTCTGCGCCAGGGCTAAGGGGGTTTTTTCGCTCTTTACCGTTGACACCATGCGCCAGCGTGGCGTCGTCGAGGAGCGGGTCCTCAAGAACTTCGAACAGTTGTTCTCCGGGTCAGGACCTGAAAAGGGATAGGGACGGCGCATCAGCGCCGTCCAAACGTGACCGGCATGGAAATGAGATCTGGGCTTCAGGCTGTTCAAAGGATTTCTTTGACCGCTCGTTTCAGGCCATCTTCGCCGGGGATGTAGAATCGCTCCAGAGGAGGACTGACGGGTACGGGAATATCCGGGCCCGTCACCCGTCTGAAGGGCGCTTTGAGATGGGAGAAGGCTTCTTCCGCCGCCACGGCACAAATCTCACCGGCAAAACCTCCCGTTCGAGTGGCTTCATGGAGCACGATCAATCGCCCTGTCTTGCGAAGGGAAGCGAGCAGGGTTTCCTTGTCCAGAGGTACCAAAGTCCGAAGGTCCAGCACTTCCAGCTCTATTCCCTCCAAAGCCAGCTGCTCCGCTGTTCTCAGAGCGACCCCGAGCATCTTAGACCATGTGACCACGGTGACATGGGTCCCTTTTCGTTTGATGTCGGCTTTACCGATAGGGATCACGTACTCCTCTTCAGGGACCGGTCCGGGGGTAAAATAGAGCAGCATGTCCTCGATGATGATGACGGGATTATCGTCTCGAATGGCTGATTTCAGAAGCCCTTTGGCATCGGCCGGTGTTGCGGGCATGATGACCTTGAGGCCCGGGCAATGCGCCATCCAGGCTTCCAGATTGTGGGAGTGCTGGCATCCCGCACCAAAGCCCGCCCCGCTCTTGATTCGGATCACGAGCGGGAAGGTCGATTTGCCTCCCGAAAGATATCTCAGCTTGGCGGCGTGATTGACGATTATGTCCGAAGCAAGGGTCAGGAACGGATTAAACATGATCTCAACGACCGGCCTGAGTCCTGACACGGCGGCCCCTACAGCCAGCCCTGCAATGGCAGCCTCTGAAACGGGAGTGTCCTTGACCCGCCGGGGGCCGAATTCCTTCAGCAAGCCGGCGGTCGGAAGGTACGGATTGTCGTGTATGCTCACCCCAACGCCTTCCCCTGCTATGAATACGTTGGGATCTCGGATCATTTCTTCCTGCAGGGCCTGCTTGACCGCCTGCCCCATTCCCAATTGCTGCATGGCCTTATCCTTTCCGCAAGAATGTTAAAGGGTCGGAGTCTTCCTCACGAAGCGAACACATCCTCCAGAGCTTCTTCCACCCCGGGATAGGGGCTCTGCTCCGCAAACCGCACCGCCTCTTCCACGATTTCAGAAACCTCGGCTTCCATCTTTTGCAGCTCCGCATCGGTGAGGAGCCCCTGCGAAAGCATTTCGCCGGTGAGTCTTGAAATCGGGCATCGTTCCTTCCATGCGGCAATCTCTTCTTTCGGCTGGTAGTGCTGATGGTCGGTTTCTCCATGACCTCGCCAGCGGTAAGTCTTGCATTCGATGAGTGTCGGGCCTTGCCCTGCAACCGCCCGTTCCCTGGCCTTGAGAACAACCTCATAAACGGCTGCGGAATCATTGCCGTCGACCACTTCGCCCGGCATGGCGTAGGCGACTGCCCTGTCGGCAATGTTTTCGATCTTTGTGTGTTCCTCCATTCGTTGGGCACCTGCGTATCGGTTGTTCTCGCAGACAAAAACGACCGGAAGATCCCAAAGGCTCGCCAGATTCAAGGATTCATGGAAAGACCCTTCATCCGCTGCACCATCCCCAAAAAAGCAGACGGTGATTTCATTCTGCATCTTGTACTGCTGAGCGAAAGCAACTCCAATCGATATTGGCAGCCCCCCGCCGACTACGGTAGTCGTGCAGAGCGCATTGACTTCGGGAACGGCCAGATGCAGCGTCCCGCTCTTTCCCTTGTTGCAGCCCGTCCGCTTGCCGTAGATTTCCGCCATGAGGACGTTGGGATCGGCCCCTTTGGCGAGAAGATGGCTATGACTGCGGTGATTGGAGATGATGACGTCACCCGCGCTGAGAGCGGCGCAAGTTCCGGACCCCACCGCCTCCTGACCGGTGCTGAGAATCATCATACCAGGGATTTTCCCTTGAGTTTTACAGAGCTCCGTGAGTGACTCTTCGAATCGGCGAGTGAGGAGCATCGAGCGGAGCATTTCCAGTTTTTTTTGCCTCGAAACCTGCATGCATTCTCCTTCTATCGCTTGGTGTTGGGGGCATAGCAGACCGCAAGACCCGGCGGTTCGTTTTCATGCCCGGCTAATGAAAGGACAGGATAGTGCAAGATGGAAGAAAAAGAACGCTCTTTCTTGGCCCGCTTTCAGATGAGTGAAAGGGTGATTCATCAGTGATAGAGCAACCGGGCCAGGTCTGACGATTTTACTGGTCAATCACAAGGTTGTGGGGTATCTGGGCTGTACGTTTGTCGAATGCGGCACCCTGCTCAAACGCTCTGCAACGTCCCGACGATCGTGGCGATTGCGGGAGGAACGGTTATGAGGAATACCCTTCGCATGAAACTGATAACCACGGAAATGCTGAACGACCTCAGTCGGAGAGCTGCCGCCGGCCCCAGACAGCGAATGCATCACAATATCCATGAATCACTGGATGATCCGATTCAGCGACTGTTTGTCGCCGTCAGATTCGAATCCTACTTCCGGCCGCATCGCCACCGGGAGAAGTGGGAATGTGCCCTCGTTGTTCGCGGCCTTTTCGATGTCCTGGTTTTCGACGATGCCGGTTGTGTCACCGAGCGCGTCACGATCGGTCCCGAGGCGAAGGTGACGGCTTTTGAGATACCGGCCGGTTTGTGGCATTCCTGGGTCCCCATGAGGGATGATTCCGTGTTTTTTGAGATCAAGCAGGGTCCTTTTCACCCTCTGGGGGCAGGCGACTTTGCAGACTGGTCGCCGGAAGAAGGGTCCGCTGACGCGGCGCGGTTTCTGGCAGGCATGCGGAAAGCGAAAATCGGCGAGTGCGTCACCGCTCAACCGCTCTGACCGCGCATTGAAGCACCGCCGTACCGGCATAAGCGGAAACCGCCGGATGGTTCACCCGCGTGCGAGGGTGTCTGAACATCGGTCCGGAGCGGGCGCGGATTAACCGCGCCCCTACACCCCGCAGCCGTTCGTAGCGTAGGAGCGGACTTTATGCCCGCCCGTTCGCGCACTGAACAGGCAGCTGAGGTCGTTTTTCCATGTGAAAAAATCTCAACAAACACATGGAAAAAACCGATACTTGTGCATGGTACAAGGAAGGAAAGCGAACAGAAGACCAGGACAATCAGCTAGCCGGTTCTCACAGAGCCTGCGACATAGAAACTGAAAGGATGCCCCGATGGACCAACTTTCCAAGAGAACGGAACTCCTGAAAAAAGTCATGGCCGACGGCCTTTCTGAAAAGGACTTTCTGAACCTCTACAACACGGGTCAGGTCAGGGGGGTGAAAGCGGGTGGACATCTGTTCAGGGAAGGGGATCAGCACGATATTCTTTTCTTCGTTGTCAACGGGAAATGCAGAATTGAGCCAAACGTTGAGGGCGGCTATGGTGAGGAGGTGTTCTTCCAGGACGGGGACTGGATCGGAGAGCTTCTCTTCTTTCAAACCCCCATGCGCCTGGCTTCCGTTGCGGCAGTGACCCCTACCATTGTGCTGATGGTCGATGGCAGGACTTTCAGAACGTTGCCCTCCGAAACCCAGAGCTACATCCTGAAGAAACTGAACGATCAGGCGATGCGCCGCCTTCGCATGTTCACCAGAAGGTACGCTTGGGCGAACAGGGTCAACGCCCATCTCACCCGCACCATTCGGGATCAATACGAGGCACGTGCTAAGGACTATGAGCATTCCGAGGTCCTCCAGAACGTCCTGAAAAGCATTCCCGAGCTCCCCATCTACGTGACGAAACTCGTGCAGCTCCTCCTCAACGAAAATGCCTCCGTTCGCGATATCGCCGCCCTGGCCAAGGATGATCCGTCTCTGACGGGCCAGATCCTCAAGACGGTCAATTCCAGCCTCTACGGGCTGAGCACCAAGATCGCAGACCTGAACCATGCGATCCTCTACCTTGGCTTCAATGAGGTCTACCAGATTGTCGTCGCTGCAGGTCTTCTGAAGACCATGCCCGATACCCGGGAATTCCAGGAGCTCCACGAGCACTCGATGACCATTTCTCACCTGGCCTTTGAAATCTGTGAGCACTACAACAAGCAAAAATCGTCCATCATAAGCACTATCGCCATACTCCATGACATCGGTAAAAGTGTCATCCTGCTTTTCAGGAAACAGAATCCCCAATGGAGTATCTTCATGGAGATGCTTGATCCCGCAAAGGTCGGTGCCATGCTGCTCACCCAGTGGAACATCCCGGAGATGGTTTCCGAAACCATTGAATTGCAGGATTACCCGAGCTTCATGCCCCCCTCGGAACTCCCCACCCGGCATGCCGATTGTGTCGCCATACTCTTCCTCGCCCAAATCGGCGCCGGCATCCTGGAAGGCGATGTCCTGAATCCGGCGGATTATCCCTTTCTCAGGCACTATCTCAAGGTCCTGAAACTGGATGACGTTGCCTTCACAGAATTCTTTGCGAGCAAAATTATCCCGGCTCTGAACAACAAGGCCCGCAGCATTCCCGCGCACCTGCTATCCCTTGTCCGGAACTACCACGGAGAACAGCCGGGCCGGACCCTGTGAGGACCGATGCCGCCTGACGCTAACTCCGGGGGGCGGTCATTTTTTCCGGCTTCAGGATGTCGTCGAGCTGTTCTCGGCTGAGCAGCCCCTCTTCCAGCACCAGTTCCGCCACACTCCGGTTTTCATCCAGGGCTTTCTTAGCGATCCTCGTGGAATTCTTGTAGCCGATATAGGGATTCAGCGCGGTGACCAGCCCGATACTGTGTTCCACCAGGCTGCGGCAGCGTTCCCGATTGGCGGTGATGCCCTTGATGCAGCGGAGGGTGAGGGTGTTGATGCCCTGGGTCAGTATCTTCAAGGACTGGAAGATGTTGAAAGCGATCAGCGGTTCCATGACATTGAGCTGAAGCTGACCGGCCTCGGCGGCCAGGGTCACCGTGAGATCGTTGCCGATCACCTGGTAGGCCACCTGGTTCATCACTTCGGGAATGACGGGGTTGACTTTGCCCGGCATGATGGAGGATCCCGGGGCCATGGGCGGCAGATTGATCTCGTTCAGTCCCGTTCTGGGCCCACTGCTGAGCAGTCTCAAGTCGTTGCAGATCTTGGAGATTTTCACGGCCACTCGTTTGAGAACGCCGGAAAAGAGGACAAAAGCCCCCATGTCTGAGGTTGCTTCCACCAGATTGGCGGCCGGCAAGAGCTCGAGACCCGAGATATGGGAAAGCTCCTCAACGACCAGGCTCGAGTATTCCGGTTTGGAAGTGATGCCGGTACCGATGGCGGTTGCTCCCAGGTTGATTTCCCGAAAGAGCTTGACGGCATCGTGAATGCGCTGGATGTCCTCCTTGATGGTCACTCGGAACGCTTCGAACTCCTGGCCGAGGGTCATCGGTACGGCGTCCTGCAGCTGTGTGCGACCCATCTTGATGACATCGAAGAATTCGACGGACTTCTGTTTCAGTTGATAGGCCAGTTCACTCAATGCCTGCGTGATCGGTTCATAGCCCAGCAGGATGGCCAGCCGAATGGCTGTCGGGTAAACGTCATTGGTGGATTGCGACATGTTGACATGATCGTTCGGCTGGATGAACCGGTAGTCTCCCCGAGCCTTTCCGAGCAGTTCGAGTGCCCGGTTGGCAATCACTTCGTTCGCGTTCATGTTGGTCGAGGTCCCCGCTCCCCCTTGAATCATGTCAACCACAAACTGATTGTGCAGATTGCCGGCAATGATTTCATCACAAGCGGCGCAGACAGCCTCGGCCAGGTTGTCGGGAAGATCACCGAGCTTTCGATTTGCCCGGGCGGCGGCTTTCTTTACCATGGCCAGGGCTTTGATAAAGTGCGGAAAGTGAGCCAGGGGAATGCCGGTGATGTCGAAGTTCTCTACTGCACGGAGGGTCTGAATGCCGTAATAGGCATCTGCCGGAACAAATCGTTCCCCCAGGAGGTCCTGTTCCAAGCGCTTTCTCCCGCCCGGAAATTCCGGCACAACCGCCCCCAGGGGACTGCAGACGGCATAGGTCGGCCGATGGGCCATATTCCGTGCGACTTGAGAGAGAATCTTGCGCGCGGCGTCCGGGCTTGCTGCAAAAATCTCCTCAAGGGCGCGACGATCCAGTACCAGTACACTGCTGTCCACCACTGCGCGGCAGCTGGTCGTGTGTGGTTCCTCACCGAGCATGGCGCCTTCCCCGACAAAACCACCCGGTCCAATCCGGGCTGCCGTGTTCCAGACTTTACCCGAGCCCAGGAGCACTTCAACCTCGCCGGTTTGAATGACAAACAGCTCCGCCTGAGGCTCCCCGGCATGGTAGAGGAATTCTCCCAATCGGTGAGTTCGCATCGAGGCCCTCTCTGCGATCTCCAAAAGGTCCTGGTCCAACAGGTCCCGAAAGAGCTCAACCTCTTTCAGCGTACTCAGAAGCTCACTCATTGCTTCCTCCTGTATCGTTAAGTTCGAAGTGCACCCCCGCAAGAATGAGTGTCCGAATTCCTCTTCGTCATACCGGCATGCTCTAAGCCGGTATCCAGAAAGCTTCTGTGGATTCCGGCCTGACACATGCCGGAATGACGCGTTTGAGCTATGGTCACTTTATCGTGCGGTGCTGAACCAAGCTGTTCCGGTTTCCTCCACCACGCCTCACATCCGTTCATCCATCTTCTCTGCGTATCCGGTCAGTTCGACATACCCTTTGCCGGAAACGGCTTTGCCCGCAGCGGTGCCGGTTGCGGCGACACTGCCTTCCCAATAAGTGATACGGGTCGTTTCAGGGGTCTCCAGTTCCTGGTCCGGCAGCCTGGGATGAACAGTCAAATCGAGGTCCAAAGATGCGATCCGCAGTCGCCAGCCGGAAGGATAGACTACGCCGCTTCGAGGGCTCTTCCAATGGTCGAGAGGCTCCACCCGGATGGCGTCGTGAGGCAGGTGAAGGGCTTTCCCCCCTGCGTCCACGAGTGTTCCGCTCGATGCTTCATTGAGCGATCCATCCTTTCTTCGCAGCAAATAGACCATGAGCTCCGAACCGTTGGATAGCTGCAGACTGAACCAGTCCCACCCTGCAAGGTCCGGTTCCAGCGGCGCCGAACTGAATTCGTGGTCCATCCAGGCGGAGCCCTGAACAGGAAAGGTTGTCCCCTCAAGCGATATGACCCCGTCGACTCGGAGCCGGGTCAAGGAATAGTAACAGCCGGCGCTCTCGGGCGCCGACCCTTTTCGACTGTACCCCCCTTCGCCGTGAAGGACAGGGGGCTTCAGGGAAGTCAGGCCCAGCTGGAACCCGAAGCCCGAAGCCTCGGCTTCCAGCCGATGTTCATCCCCCTCCCGTCTGCTCACCCAGTTCTTGACGTAAACCAGGCCAACGCCGTCTTCCTGAGACGCTCCCGCCAGCCCTGGCATTTCCCGGCTCATCTCTTCGGCATGGCGGAAGCGCTTCCCAGAGACATCGCTCAGCGCCGCGTGGGCAATAAAGACCTGTTGCGTCCGCCAGGCCGATGCGGGCGCAGGCCAGGCCCTTTCGGCGCCCGGTGGACTGATCTGACGGCGAAAGAAGGTCAACTGGAACCCGTATTCACGCTCGTCCGCCGAGCGCAGGTTCCCCGTGTAGTACCACCATTCGGTCCGATACCCCGGGTGTGCCCCATGATCCGCAGGAAAAACCAGATTGCAGGGCCCGGTGACCGCTCGATAAGGCCCCGCTTGAGCATACCCGTCGCCACACCCACCCAGAGCAGCCAGGGTCACCAGTAAGACAACCATGGGATATCGAACAAAAAACCTCCCATACAACATTGAACCTAACCCCAATCCGTCACTAGCCACTAATCACTATCCACTATCCACCAATCACCCATCCCGCAAAACCGATGCCGCTGATGCCTTGAAGACAATTTGGCTGGAAGGAATCGCAGCCAGGAGCGCGGTTGCCAGGATCAAGGGGAAAGCCGTGAGGAGTGCACTCCAGTCAACGGCGTAGATGAAAGTCCAGCCAAAGGACTGGCGATTGATCACGAAAATCAGGAGATAGGAGAGCGCGAAGCCGCAGGCGAGCCCCAGCCACTCTCCGGTAAAGACCATGATCAAGGCTTCCCAGAAAATGATTAGCCGAACTTGCCCCCGAGACCCCCCACAAGCGAGGATCGTGAGGAACTGGCGCGTGCGGTCGAGGACCAGCACCGTCAGGGTGCTGGTCACCCCGAGGGTCGCTACGGCCAGGGCGATCAGGAGAAGGACGGTCGTGATCGCAAAGGTCTCATCGAAGATCCGGAGGATCATCCCGCGCAGGTCCCGGCCCAGGAGAAGGTCCACACCATGGTACAGCGGGCCGAGCGCTTCCAGCACCCTGCTTCTGAGAAGGTTTGCGGCATCGTCCCTGATTGCCGGACGGTCTATCAGGTTGAACCGCACGCCGCTCCAGGAGATATCCCCGGAATGTTCCTGGTAGTGGGCCATGGAGTAGCAGACCACACCGCCCTGAGTGCGATAGTCGCGGAAGGTCCCGAGGATCGGCAGGTCCAGATGAGCCTTCCCGATCTGGGCCTTGAAGCGTTTTCCAACACCTGCCCCGGTCTGATTCGCGAAGACTTCCGACACAATGACGCCCCGGCCTTCCTTGAGCAGCGGCAGGAGCTCCTGCGGTTCTCCGACTATGAAAAGGAATTGGGCGTGCTTCATAAAGCCTTCGAAATCAGTTCCTTCAAACTGGTACGGGACCGTTCCGTAGTGAAGATGCATCCGGCGATACGGGAGCACGTCGACCTCTCCGGCGAAACGCCTGGCGACCTCCACCACCTCCGGGGGGAGGACATCCCGATAGAGATTGGTTGCCGCCAGTTTTGGGCGGATATAGAGGTCCCCGCTGATGGTTTGCGTGAGCCAGAGCTCCACCGTTTTTCTAAAGCTGTGGATCATGATGACGAGTGCCACAAAGAGCGCCGTGGCGGTGATCAGGGCCCCCACCGAGATTGCGATGCGCATCCCGGAGTCGCGGATGTAGCGCCCGCCGAGATAGGCCGGCTCGCCGGCGGTGCGTCGAAGCAGAGGCGGGAGCACGGTCCCGATCCGGCGAAGAAGCCACGGCGAGACGAGGGAAAATCCGGAAAAGAGCAGAAACGTTGCTGCATAACCGGCCAGGGGCGTGCCGCCCGTTCCTGGCAGTTGTGAGAGCGGCCAGACCAGGCCGATCAAGACCAGCCCGAAAAGACCGAATCGGCCTGCCCGAGCGGCGTGTCCGGAGCCGGAATCCTCCGCCTGGAACACCTCTCGCGGCGCCACCTGCATGGCTTCATAGGCCGGCTGCCAGGCGGCGAGAATCGACACGAAGAGGGTTGTCAGAAAAGAGAGCAGGAGCTCCCAGGGATTGAGGGACAGCCGGTCCACTTGAACGCGGACGAAGAGCAGCGAAATGGTGTTGCTCACATGACCGAGAAGGTGCCTGACCATAAAGGACCCGAGCGGAATGGCGATAAGCCATCCCAGGCACCCGAAAAAGGCCCCTTCCGACAGAAAGAGCAGGAAGACCATGCGCGAGGATGCTCCGACCGATCGCAAAATGGCCAGTTCATGGCGCCGTGAGGTTGCATGGAGGGAGATCAGGCTGTAAACGAGAAACATGCCCACAAAGAGGGAGACAAAGCTCAGCACGGAGAGGTTGAGTTGATAGGAGCGCACCATCAGCCTGCCGCTTTCCTTGAACTCCGATGGCTGATCAAGGGTGATGCCGGCCGGCAGCCCGGTGCGGATGCTGTCCGCTGCACCAGCGGGTGCCGATGGTTTCAATCGAAGATCGATGCGCTCGATCGAACCGTGGGTCCCTGTGAATTCCTGAAAGGTGGCAAGGTCGGTCACCGCTATTTTGCCGCTTTCGACCAGGCCCAAACCCTCGGCGGCCAGCTTGCCCAGAACTCGGAAATCCCTTTTCCCCTGGGTATGGCTCAAAGTCAGGCCGGATCGGGTTTCCAGGTGCAGGGAGTCATAGAGCGGTTCGCCGGCAATCAGTGTAAACGGTTCGGTCATGAGATCGGCCCAGATCGATGCCGGGTTTCGGTTGACGGGTTTCAGACCCGGCATTTCGGGAGCGGGCAGGGAAGGAGAGACGGCGGCCGCATGAGGGTCTTCGATCTGGGCCGGCGGGTGAGACGGGCTGGAGGTTGGCGCGGGACGGTCCGGTCGCCGGCTTCTGAATGATCGGTCGAGGATCGGGTCGAGGCCGATCAAGAGGAACAGCTCGTCTGTCCCGTCTTCCAGCTGAACGTACGTGGTTGACAGGGGTGAAACGGCCTTCACCGCCGGGTGTTTGACCAGGGTGCCGACGAGATGCTCCGGCACCCGTCCGCCGGGGGAAAGGACTGTCCAATCGGATTTCCCGGAAAGGGCATCAACGCTCCGGGTGAAGGAGTCGAGCGAGGCATCCATTGCCAGGCGAACGCTGGTAAAGACGGCGGCCCCGAGTCCTATCCCGATCAGCACCGCCAGGGTTCGCCAGAGATGGGTGCGCAGCCGGCGGAAAACAAACCAGATCCAAAGGCGAAGGAAGGTGATTAGGGCGTGCATAGGCACTCGGTTACGGCGCCGTCTTTGAGAAAGATCGTGGTGGTCGCCATGGCGTCGGCAAGGTCGCTGTGGGTGGCAATGAGGACGGTGGTTCCCATGTCGCGGTTCACGCTGCCGAGGAGCTCCATAACGATCTGCCCGTTATGGCTGTCGAGGTTTCCCGTCGGTTCGTCGGCCAGAATGATCGCCGGGTCGTTGATGAGGGCTCGGGCAATGGCTGTCCGCTGCATCTCTCCGCCGGAGAGCTGTGCCGGCAGGTGATGGAGGCGAGGCGTGAGACCAAGCCATGCCAGCAAGTCACGGGCTTTGGCGGTGACCAGCGGGAACGTTAGCCCCGCCAGCAATGCGGGGAGCGACACATTCTCCAGGACCGTCAGTGTCGGCAGGAGATTGAAGGTTTGAAAAACCACCCCCACCGTTTCCCGACGGTACCGGGTGAGCTCTCCGGGAGTCGCCTCCAGGAGGTCCTGCCCGGCCACGTTCAGCTCCCCACCGGTTGCCTTGTCAAGCCCGGCCAGAAGCGCCAGAAGAGTGCTCTTCCCCGATCCGCTGTTGCCTTTCAAAACCACCAGCTCACCCTGGGGGATGGAAAGATCGATCTTGTTGACCCCCACCACCTCGCTTTCGCCCAGCTGATAGATCCTGGTCAGCTTCCTCGCTCTGATCTGAAGCGGGGGCCCGGAAACTGGAGACATGGAGTCAGACGGCTGTTTTGGGGACTTCATTTGTCCATCCTGCTGCAAAATAAAAACACCTGGAGATGAGCCTGTTGCAAGAAAGCGCTCTTCAAGACTTCTCGGGTAGGACGTGTCGCGAATTCTGTCAAGGCTATTTTTTTTCCCTCGGTTTCCTGTTGGTGGAGAAAGTGTTGCGGTAGCGATGGAAACGGCTCATAATGCTCATTGGAAGGCTTTATATGAAATCCCCTGCCCCTTTTAAAAAGGGGGAAACGGGATGTGTTAACCTGTCGGGTTGGGTGTGAGTCGTAAGACAGGTGAAAACACTCAGTTACCATGCCGCAGAATAGAGTGTTCATAATCCTGGCCGTCATTCCGGCACGCTTTTAGCCGGAATCCAGCGGGGCCGCCGCCTCTCTGGATGCGGTTTAAACGCAGCCTTGAAACTTCATTTGGACATATGAAGTTTCATAAGAGAATAACTTCCTGGATACCGGCCTGCGCCGGTATGACGAATGGGAATTCGGACACTCATGCTTGCTCAGCAGAACTCAGTTATCATGCCCACGGGGTCATGTTTGTAGCATAGTCAGCTTTGCCAAAGGGGGGCAGGGGGATTTCATCCTTCGTTGTGACCCTCTGGGTCATGGCGGGTATGAGAGGTCTACACTGAACTGAAGCACAAAGGATGAAACCAATGAAAAGCCTCATCGCCGTTTTCCCGTCTGTAAGCGTATCCAGGGGTCCCCTTTTCATACTCATTCTATGCATGATGGCTTCTATGCTGCCGTCCGGACCTTCGGCCGCCGCCCCACCGCGGTATGAGTCGCCCCCGGTCCTCAAGGCCTCTGTTCTCCTTCCTCCGGAGATGGTCTCGGGTCCGCTCTTTCGAGTGGACGACGAGGTCCCGACCGATGGTCTCATGGGCCGCTACACTCTCCGTTCGGAACTGGGGACCTTCGTGGTGCCTGGGCGGGAGTTGCTGCGGATTCGCATCGCAGAGCTGCCGGCCATCCAGCAGATCGAGGCCATGAGCAAATCGAAGGTCTTTGTGGATGCCGTGGGTAGAGCAGCGGCCAAACCACTGGAATCCGCAGCGAACATCGTGACGCATCCGGTGGAAACGGTGCAGAGTCTCCCTGCGGGCATCTCGCGGCTTTTCGATCGGGTGTCCCTGGGCGCGCAGAAGATCTCGGAAGCCGCCGCCGATCCCACCCAAAGCGACTCTAAGAGGGCCCAAGAAACCATGAGCCGGGTGGGGAGCGTGACGATCACCGCCCTGGGATTTGAACAGGGGCGGCGGCAGCTGGCGAAAAGCCTCGGGGTTGACCCCTACACAACCAACCCCGTGCTGGCGGAGAAGCTTACGGATGCAGCCTGGGTGGCCTTCTCCGGAAAGCTGGCGGTGAATATCCTGACCACCGCCGTGGTGCCGGCGTCCATGGCGATCTCCGGCACATCGATCACAAACGACCTGGTCTACGACACCCCCGCGGCCGACCTGATCAACATGAACAAGCAAAAGATGCTCAACCTGGGTGCGAGCCAGGCCCAGGCCCAGGCCCTGCTCAATAACCGCTGGTACTCGCTCTCGGTCTTGACTTCCCTGATGACCGAACTGGAACGGTTGACGGGTGTTGCGGGGCGTTCGGAGATCATCGAGCTGGCTGCGACCGCGCAAAACGAAGAAGAGGCCCGGTTTTTTGCTTCAGGTGTCCGAATGCTCGCCCGGCTGCACATGACGGACAGGCCTATCGGGAAGGTGATCGGCCGGGGAACGGTGATCGGGGTGACATCGAACGGCGGCATTATCGTTCCCGCCCCGGTCGACTACGTCTCATGGACGGAGCGGATCGGTCGCTTCGCCCAAAGACCGGACCTCAAAGCCAAACAGCAAACCGCCTGGCTGACGGGAAAAACCTCGCCGGTCGCCCAGAAGGGATTCTCGGGGCTGGGCTGGAAGCTTTACATTGCGCCGTTCGAATAGAAGTCTGCCTGAGAGCTCCCTCTCCCTTCAGCTGACAGTAGGACACACATGACTCCGGGGGGCTTTAAAGTCCCCCTTTAAAAAAAGGGGATTCAGGGGGATTTCAGAATAGAATCAGCATAATACAAGAAATCCCCCCTGCCCCCCTTTTGAAAACTGACAATTACCCACACCTGCCCCCATGGTCGGGGAATCTGGGGGAGGG
>CAYTWB010000077.1:0-17967 GCA_964441945.1 uncultured Syntrophobacteraceae bacterium | reverse complement strand
TTGTCCCGCCCTAAATGTTGTCATGCACCAAAATCTTTTTCTTGAGAGCTATAGAAGGACCAGAAGACACTCGCGCGATCCCCCGTGACATTCGAGGCGAAAACCGCCTTGCCGATTTCCTTGAGCTCATCGATTGACGCGCAGACCTTCACCTTGCCGAGCAGCATTTGAAACCAGGAGGGCTGGCGGGAGACCCAGTCGCTGTCAGGACACTCATCGCTGCACTCACCCAGCTTGTGAAAGCCGATCGTTTCGGGCTCCGTGTGATCGAAAAGGCGCTCATCGGCGCGATGCACCGCGGCAACGACGTGATGCCTGGCTGAGTTGACCCTGGGCGGTTCCCCCAAAGCCTTGGCGTACTCGCGGAGTTTTGCTGTGGGGATGTCAGCGAAATCGTCAGGCGTTTCCGACTCGACTTCGGCAACTGCAACGAGAAACTTATGCAGATATTTGAGGGTCGCTTCCGCGCCTCGATGCCGAACCCAGCGGAAAATCTCGGTTGCAACTCGCTCGTCGGCATCGAGGACAGCCAGGGCATCGGCTATCTGAACCGCTTCGCCGCGAGTGCAACGAGCCTTGACCGCGATGAACTCGGGGCGCAAATGCCTGGGGCAGGTATCGCCGACATCGTGGGAAGCAACGACCTCGCGCATCTCTTTTGGGATATTCTCCCAAACCTGGCGATCCAGCTGCCGGCAGAACTGCGGCCGATGATCGCTCTCAACCGTAAAACCCGCCTCAACCGAGGCACAGTCAACGGAATAGTCGGGCCAGAAGTGAATCGATGGTGACAAACCGGGATACATGACAGCCTCCTTTCTTCGGCAAAGCCGGAACAGATTCATAAATGACAGACAGGGATAAAATGCCGCGCCGGGCTTTATCGGCGCGGCAAAAGGTTTTTCAGGAGTGAAGAACTGATACACCGTGAGGTGCTTTATGAAAGAGGCCGGTTTGACCTCCCACCGGCAAGGGAAACTCGGATTACACCCCGGCGCAGCACTGGACGGTTATGCCGTGGCGGCAGCGCTGACCCGCTGGAACCGAGGGCACCCAGCGCCAGCTGCCGGGCCAGCAGCGAACGGGTTTCCAGGAACCGCACCCGAGCGACTGGAGCGCACCAGGCCCCTCGACCGGGAAGACGACAACCGGACGCCCAAGACGCGCTGCCGCCTGACAGGTGAACCAGGAACCCGACGACCGGCCGGAAATGAATGCAACAACGCCGACGGAGGCCTGAACAAGCGCCTGAGACCGGGCAAAGAGCGCAGCAACATAATCCCGGCGCGAACACCCCGGAACCGCCGAACCCGTAACAACTTTTCCGCCCTGCTCAAGAAACGACTGAAGCAGGCGGGCAGAAGCAACCGAGCCCGGCAGGAACACTCGAGCCCCCTTGACCGCCCCCAGCTGAAGCAGTGCCTGGAGCGCGAAGAGATCAGCACCCAACGCACCGCCCGATCCGACCGAACGGCCGTGGCGCACCAAATCCTGAACCACCTCCGACACCCTGCCGGCCCATGAAACCGGCAGCGCCCGAGAACCGACGACAGCAACCAAACGACCTGACATGGCACACCTCCTCAACAACCCGCAAGCCATTCAATGGCCCGACGAACAACATCCCCATGACAAAGCAACGGCTTGCAGCAACAGAGCAGAACAATGTGCCCGCCCGCCCTGTGCACCTCAGCCAACTGAGCCAGAAGCCGATAGACGGCACCCTGCTCCTGGATGGACTGCCAGAGGCAACGCCTGTACTTCTCGATGACCTCTTCCCTGGTCCCATCCCTGCCGATCCTGAAGCGATTGCCCAAAACAAAAGGCCTGCGAATGTTAACGACATACACGCCCTCCCTTGAACGGAACGAATGCCTGTTCACAACCTCAACCATGACCGCACCTCCGTGAAAAAAGAGTGAACACCAAGGCACCAAGCTGCACACAAACGGCCCCTCCCACCTTGCGAGGCGGCGTGACAGGGCTGCAGGCTGGCAGAACTGCAAGGTCGTGCCGCGGCTTTTTGCGGCGCGGCCTTGCAACCCAGCCTGCGGCACTGGCGCGACGACCGCTGGTGGGAGGTTGCCTCGCCCACCGAAGAGCTGGGACCCACTTCAATCTGCATGCCCACCTTTAAGGGTCCGGCATGCGTGCGTGCCGCCGCTCGATTGGGTTTCTGTTCACTGCAATTTCCGGCGGCGCGCACAACCGCCCACCAAAAAGTATGGAGTGCCGAGAGGATTCAGACCCCGAGGCACCGAATACTTTTTTGCGCAGCACCCCCACCCGCGAGCGCCGAGGCTCTTTCCGGCGCGAGCTTCAATGGATTCATTGGCTTTTGACGGATACCTTTATGGTTTGAAGTGCGCGGCAAGCTGAGCCGCAGGATAGACGCACCGAAGCTGCCGAATCCCCCGCTCAAATGCCTGCGTGCGGTTGAGGTAAAGCCTCCAGTGCGCTCACCGATGATTTCTTGTCGGAGAGCACAGAATGAAGTCAACAGGGATGCTTGCAGGGACGCTCCCTCGGGACTGCCGCATTGCACTGAATGAAACCTGGCGTCCATGCGAGCATCGCCATCCCCTCCAATGTTCAGAGACCCGGTGGTGTTGCCTGCCCGGCCGGACTGGATGATCGGTAGGCCCTGCTGAGTGAAGGCGGCGATGCTGGGCGAAGGCAAACGCGGGATGCACTAAATGGGCGGCTTTCCCTGGATCATGACCGGAGAGCGCGGGCGGACTTTCGATGCGCGACGACTGATGAATGTGCCTTACGGAGCAAGCGCCGGCACACTGCTTGCCTGGCCCCGGGCTGCGATCCAGCTCCGATTGAATCGCTCCGGGCAAACACACGAACCAGCTGGGAGCGGCACGGGGGCCGGAAAGCAAGCAGTGTGCCGGCGCGCCGAAGCCCGACTTACCACTCCATGGATGAGGAAGCCATGAAAGGTGAGGCCAACGGCACGAGCCTCTGCGAAGCGCGGCTCCTCAAGGTTGGATCAACACTTCGATGGATGGATACACTGAAAATCGAATACTCTGGGGAGGGGACAAGGGTTCACGCATGGTTGCAGAGAAGAAGCAAGCATGGGCGGAGCTGTGCAGGACAAGTTCGGGGAAATCAATTGAACGTTCAAGGAGGAACGAACGTCGTGCCGTACCAGGGATAGGCGGCAGACTGAATCGATTGTGCAATTCTAATCGGCAGCGGTAATGATCTCAAGACTGTCGATGAGCTCGAAATCCACTGGGTTATGGGTGACGAGAGGTAGTTTGAATCGACATGCTGAAGCTGCAATCCAGGCATCTTGCGGTGATATTGGCCGCCCGATTGCACGACGGGTGGCTCGAATCTTACCCCATAGGCTGCATGACTCAAGATCCACCGGCAAGACGATGTACTGTTCAAGGGCCTTCTGAAGCTTAGCAGATCGGCGAGCCCCCCATTTACGAACAGCTGCCCATTGGAACAACTCGGCTACGGTCATAAAGGACAAACCCAACCGACAACCTTGCAATCGGGGTGCATAGGACATCGCTCTGGAGTCGCCCTTTAAGATGAAAGAAACGACGTCGGTATCCAGGAGGAGGATCTTCATCATTCTGTCAATCGATCTTCGTGACGCTGTGTATAGACGAAGTCAATGAAAGCATCCCTTGCTTCATCGTCAGGCCAAAAATCCACTGCCAGCTTCGCCAGATCCGAAACAACAGGTTTTTCTTGGATACCTGCGATGTCTTCAATGGGTTGCGACTTCCAGAAATCGCTCAAGGGCTCCTGGCGGCAAGACGTATCAAGAAACTGGGTAACCGCCCGGATCAGTTCCAACTGCTCAGTCGGCGACAGTCCACGAACTGCTTTGATCAAGGAGTTTAATTTTGTGCTCATTCACACCCTTTCGACATTGGACTCTGCTCAAGGAAAAGCTGGTCTTGTCTCGTCATTCTAAAGCCTCAAGGTTTACGTCTCAAGTCAGAAAACCTTACAGTCAGAAAACCTTAGAGATCTACAAGAGTCATCATAACATTATCGCGTTGTTACAGCCCCTACAGAGCTGATCTGTCATCTATGATGTATATGAAAAACCGATAAATCCCAAATATATCTCACCCCCCATAATCCCCCCTCTCTTTTCATCGACTCTTCTCACGGGGTGGTCTCCGAAACAGGGCCTAAGAGCTGTAAAGATGATGAGACTGCGCAACGGCGTGGCCGCTGGCGGGTGACCCGATCTTTGTCTCTTGTCATCATCAGGATCTCCTGAAATCAGGCAGGCAGAGGGAACAGGGGCTGAGGCCGGCCGCCCTTGCCTCGGTTATAGCCTGATATTTGAGGGAAATCCGCTGGGCACTGTTGCATCCGGGCCGGTGGTACAGTCTGGAGGATGCGAGGTAGAAGGGCTCCTCGCATGATCCGAAGATGCCCTTCCTTGCCTGTGTTGCAGCCGCTTCCAGATCGAAGTAGCTCTCCCAATCCGAATAGCCTTGATAGACCATGGCATAGCCATGCTCAACCATGAGACGGTTTATGCAGACGTCGTCGATAAAGACTCCTGCCAGGATGCGATTGCAGTCATCTCTGGGTGTGCCGGTAGTCTTCAGTGTTATGGCAGTTCCCCTGGTAAGAAGCCATTGAAGGTGAATGGTTGAGAGTTTTGCCAGGATGTGCAGGGTGCTCATGTCCACACCGAGGTACTCGCATTGCTGCTTTGCGTGCCCATCGCTGCCCGTCTCAGGGGCATCGATGCCGAGGAGTCGAGCGGTATCGATTAGGTCGAGAGACGTCAGCAGCACCTGGAGGGTATCGCCGTCGACGATTTTGAATACTTTCGCTTCATATTTCTGATACCGGGAGACGCCAACCTCCAGAGAGAGGGTGATGTGCTGAAGCTCAGGGTCATTGGATTTGAAGAGAAATCTGCCGCCTGCCATTTCTACTCCTGTTCATGTTGGGGTTTTGATTCATTCCAATGGTGGAGAACGCCTGTCGACCATCCGGCTGTTTCGCCGAACAAGGACTGTAACGTCACAGGTTCATCCAGCAGGCCGGAATCGGCGAAGCGGTGGGACCCACTCGATTCAAACAGAGGCGGGGTTAGAGACCAAGCTCACTGTGGGAGCCGAGACGAACCAGGTCTAGATGATCATCATCCGGCTTTCGGTAGATCAGAATCAGATCCGGTTTGATGTGGCAGTCTCGATGATCCGCCCATTCACCGGAAAGCGGATGGTCAAAGTGGCGATGGGATAATGGCGTATCGGTTGCGAGGTGATCAACGATTTCCATCAGGGAGGCATCAAGCTTCTTGCCGTGCCGCCCCGATTTCTCGCGCTTATAGTCACGTTTGAAAAAACTGGTGTACCTAATCGTCCGCATTCAGACTCTCAAGCAGGCGATTGGTGTCTCCGACTTTGGTGAGCTTTCCGCGCCGAGCGGCCTTCATTGCTTCAATCGTTTCCGCATTGGGAATCAGTGGTTCAAAAGGCAGCGCCTTTTCGGTTGCAATGCGGACCATCATCATCCGGAAGGCTTCGGAGACGGTAAGCCCCATGGATGCGAGCACGGCCTCAGCCTCCGTCTTGATGCGCTTGTCAATTCGAGCACGTACCACAGGGTTTGTCGTCGTCATAAGATCTCCACCAGGTGAGCTACAATGTAGCACAGAAACGGAGGAAGTTCAACTCAACATGACAAGGAAGACCTTGTTCGGTCAGGCGATCCCTTGTACCAGCTCTGAATGTATTGATCTGCGGTCTCTTCCCGGAACCTGGCGCCCTGGGCTTTCCGTGTGTTGAACCAGATGCGGACGGCGTGTTCGAAGGCTTTGTACATGCCCGGCCAGCGATCCCTGTTGCGGTTGACCCGTTTCATGTTCGGAGAACAGATAAAGGGACAAATGACGCAGCCCACCCGGTCCCATCCCTCGTCATAAAGGCTCGGATACGGAAGGTTTCGAGACTTGATGAACTCCCAGACCGCCCATTCCTTCCAGTCGAAGATGGGCTTGTAGATGTGGGTGTGCTCCCGCCTGTTCGCGTCGATCCTTGGCCTTTGAGATCTTCTTCTCGATTCTTCGGCCCGGATTCCCATAATGCGGTGCTTCAACGGAACATGCCGTGAGGGGTGTTTTCTGAGGTGATCGCAGCACCATCTTTTGCTGCGAAGGGGCGGGAATTTCCGCTTCACCATCTCGAAGAAATTCGGCTTCGGGTAGAGCAGCTTCACCTCGGGATAATGCTGTCGGATGAACTGGGCAACTTCAGGAGGCTCGATCCCGACATTGTAGAACGAGCGGTGACGAACGTCTGCCATGCGAACCAGATCGAGGGCGACGATGGAGTCCTTGCCGCCGGAAAAGGCGACAAAGTAACCTTCCGGCGGTTCGTGTTCCCGAATGAAAGAGACCGCTTCATCGATCAGAAGATCGAGCGTTATCTCTTTTTCCGGAGCAACCTTTCTCGCAGTTCCAGCCATTTGCACTCCTTCAGTTCGTGGAAGGCTGTCAGACCGCACATCGGCCCATAAAGCCAGTGCATTGCGTTGCATTCGATTCGCATCCAGGGGCACTTCTCCCGTTCTCTTCGGGGTGGCCTGAAAAGAAATACCGGGTGATCGAGTAGGAGACGGCAGGCGTTGGTTGCTGGATCCATTTCTCCGTACCCCCATTTTTGTCCCGGTTGTCGGACACCGGGGCACGGACCGGCCTTTAGTTGCCCCCGTCCACGCAAAAAGGATGCTCCTGGCTGGGCGATTTTTGACTAATACCTTCTTCCAGGGGGTAAGACATGGGTCCGGTCTCATCGGTCAAAATTCCCCCAGCCACGGGAGCGTTTTGTCACAATGCCCTTCTCGAAGAGGTTTCGAGACGCTTTCGGAGTTTCTCTTTTTCCTCGTCCGAGAGGGTGCGTTTCGCTCGCCAGGTTGTCGTCAACCAGGAGGCCTTTAGCGGTCGGTGCATGTATTTTCCGGGCCGGGTCCGATTGAGCTGTCTTTGCCTTCGAATCATCGGAAGGTCGGAAAAATCCTTTCGTTTGCAGACTCCTTCACCGATAAACCAGCGGCGCTCTTCGATATCCGGGTCGAGCGAGCAGAGATTGGCACTGCATGAAGCGAATCGCTTGCAGTCCACGCCGAGATCCATGGAGCGGCAGAACGGGTTATTCCCGTTCGGAGCGCTGCGTTCCCTTCTTCATTTTTTCCGATAGCAGCCGGATGCCGAGCTTCTTCTCATAGAGTGAGGTGAACGCCGAGAGCGTTGCCGGTCCGGCAAAGCCGGACATTCCGACAACAAAGCTCTGTAAAAAGAGTGAAAGATCCATGCACCGCACCAGGTAGCTCGCCATCACGCCGGTGAAGCCCGAGACAATGGCGTTGGAGATGAACTGATAGACCGTGAGCTTTTTCGAGGACATGAAGAGCTTGGCGAAACCGCCGAAGATGGCCAGGGCTGCCGATAGCAGCAGGATTTTCAGTTCATCGATCGTTAGAAGGCTTTTTCCGTTCATGTCTATTCCACCTTTCGCGGGGGCTAACAGCCAGCAGCTGCCGGCCGATAGGGTGAGAGAAACGCGGCTTTCTTGAGCTTTGAGTTCGTTTCAAGAGAGGGCACCTGCGAGAACCCGGCCTTTTTCAGTTCGGACCGGAGCCTTCTAATGAGGTTCTGCCGCTTGATGTTGCCCTCGGTCTCACGAACCAGATCGCACAAGTACCGGGTAAAGGCCCCACCGTATTGCCCGTCGATCAGGGCGTCGTTTGCGACCTGATTCGACCGGCATGCCGCCCAGAGGACCTGCGCTTTGGCCGGCCGGATGGGGGCAACCCGAATGGGAGTGTTCCGGGATGATTTCACCCGTTCCAGCGGCGGGGCCAGAAAGCGCGCTCGGTGGTAATTTCCGTTATTAGACGCCATGCCTTTCAAACCGGTCCCGGAATGGCAGGAATCGAGAAAGATCTCGACCTGAACACCCGCTGGGACCGATTTGAAGATTCCGGCCAGATCGTCGTCCCGGATCATTCTTGATTTCCAGTCGATGTCATACGGGCAAAGGATCTCGTCCAGCCGGTCGGTTTCATCGCCTTCGGTATCGGCAACCTGGGAACCGTGGCCCGAGTAGTGAAAGACAAGCAGATCGCCCGGCTCAGCATTGGATACAAGCGCGTTCAAACCGTTCAGGATATTCGACGTGGTGGCGTCACGATCGGTGATCTTGGTGATGTTCTCGGTGTCAAAGCCGAAGGTCGTTGCCAGGAGGCTCCGCATGTTATGGACATCGTTCACACAGCCCATGAGGTCGTTCCCTGTGCCTGGATAGTCGTTGATGCCGACAAGCAGTGCTTTTTTCATCGGTTTGCTCCTGTTTCTTGTGCAAGATTCCCGGTTCGGCATATCCGGGAACGAAGCGCAAAGACATTCAATGGCGGGAGAGGATCTCTCGATAGAAAAGGTGATTGCCGATCCGCCAGAGAAAGACCATCTGGTTGCTCTCGGCCCAGAGGGGTGTCACCTGAGCCGCATGGTAGTGGGTCGCACCTCCGCTGGGATCGGGGCTTCCGGCGAGCAGAGCCATATCGGCAACAGCCCGGCAGTAGGCAACATCGGGATCGTTAGAGCTGAGGCTCAGGATTTTCGCCAGATTGGGATCGTTCTCGTTGAAGCAGGAGAACTGCCAGGGACTCAGGATGACTTCCGTTATCGTTTTTCCAAAGTAAGATCTGGCTTTGACCCGGTTCAGGACCACATGAGCGACAGCCATTTTCCCCCGAATGGGTTCACCGCGTGCCTCACCCCAGATGCAGCGCGCAAGGAGATCCGCCTGCGGGAGTTTTTCCAAATCGATCCGACTGCCGCTCATGGTGCCTCACCTCTCGGTTGATGGTTAACGTCCTTTGGAAGGACCCGGTTTTGAACCCGGTTTCACTTTGCCGGACGATCCGGCTCCCGCTTTCCGGCTCACCGTCTTTTCAGCTCGCATACGAAGGACAGCGGCCGGTTTGAACCGCACAACCGACGTCGCGGGAACGGTGATCACTTCACCGGTTTTGGGGTTTCGCCCCTGGTGTTCGGGGCGTGACACGCGCCGAAACGACCCAAAGCCGATGAGCTGGAGATCGCTTGCCTCAAGGGTCTTGGTGATGACCTCGATGAAAGCGCCGACAAGCTTCCTGGCGTTGACCAGGCTCGTTCCTGTCTTCTCCGCAAACGCCCGGGCAAGATCGTCCTTGCCCAAAGTTGTCTTTGTTGCACTGGCCATGTTTGCCTCCTGCTTGAAAGAAATGGTTCCGGGTTGGACCGCTTTACCGGTTTCAAGATCGGGGCAGGTGATAGCTCAGGGATTGCTTCGGTGCAAATCGAGGTGTCCTCAGTAGTCCACTCTGGACCCTGAAAATGAGGGAAGTTATCTCCGGTGTGAGATTTTTTTATGGCGGGTCAGCCGGCTGATCTCTTTTCGGGAGATTCTCAAGATGCTTCGAATCCGCACAGCTCGAAGCTTGCCGTCCCGGATGTGCCGGTAGATGGTTTTTTTACTGACATCGAGGATGGCGGCCGCTTCATCCGGTCGGTAGAATTCTTTGGTCAGGCCGTTCATGCTCGTCGCATTCTCCCGATGCCGGCAGTCTTTTCGATTCGAAAGGGATGAGGAGGACCCGTCCGGTCCGGGTGAGTCCTGATCCACCAGAAGCCGAGGTTGATCGCGTCTGCGATATTGTGATCGTCGATCCTTTCTCCGGCAATTCCTGTGGCTTTCAGAACGGAGAGCGCCTTCAGTCGGTCTCTTCCAAGGGTCGATCCTCCAAGGGTTTGCTGCCACGCGAACGGTTCGACCAGTTCGCAGTTCACTCCTGAAAGGATGAAGACCGCTGTGATCATCGCTCTGGCGGAAATGAGGCTTGAAAGCGAGCGAAAGCGCCGGACCGCATCGACGGACATTGGCAGATACTGGTTCTCGATCACCAGAAGATGCGGCTGCCATCGTTCGATGATCGTCCGGATTTTCGGAAGCAGTTCTTCGATCTCTCCTTGCAGCAACTCCCAGTGAGCAAGTTTCTGACCGGAAAAGAGGGCGAAGGCCGGAGTTGTCGTGTGCGGGTCGCACGCACAGATCACCGTCGGGGGGCTTTTGCGGCTTCTTTTTTTCATGGATTGGCCTCATTTTGAATGGTGGTTATGGGTATCTTTGCCCGCTCGATCCGCTCCTTTCCAGGAGATCAAAGCGGCTGAATGCCCCGTTGTAGTAGAGAAGCGTTTCGCCTCCGCTGCCGTACCGATGCGCTTCCACGCGCACAAGGGTCACGGGGTCCATCGACTCTTCCCGGGCAATGAACTTCTGTGAGTTGATGTCCCGGGCTTTGCTGGCCGTCCGGTTCCGGTGCAAAATGATCATCTGATCGCAATCCGAATGAACGGCGCTGGAATACCTGACATCCTCGGCGCTCATGATTTCGGTGGAACTGTTTTCCCGTTTCCTGGGCTGGGCGATGAGGACGACCGGGACTTCCATCTCTTCGGCAAGGAGCTTGAACGCGAGGGTTGCCTGGGCGATCTGTTCGTTCACACGGTCTGTACGGCAGAGGAGATGCAGGTTGTCGAAAACAATGAACTGAATGCCATACCGCTGGACCGCCTCCCGGATGAGGCCGAGAATATCCTCGGTTTTGTGATGCTTGTAGAAATAGCCGAAGTAGAACGGGGTCTCCTCGAAGAGCATCCGGGCGTTTCGGATTTCATTGAGACCGGGGTGTTTAACCCGGTACTGGGCCTGAATGACCTTGCGCATGAGGCGCTCGGGCCGCATTTCAAGACAGAAGAAGAGGACCGGGACCCAGCCCAGGGTGAGGTGCCGGGTGATATCGAGCATCCATGTGGTTTTGCCGGTTTTGGGAAGTGCCGTGACGATGACCAGGTCCCCGGGCTTCCAGCCGTGGATGATGCGATTGACGTTTTCCCATGGGGTCTGGAGACCCTTTGACTCGTTTTCCTTGGTCTCTTCTCCCTGAAGCAGATCCAGGGCGGCGCGAACATCAATGACGCCGGGGAGATTGAACTGGGTGGCCTGCTGTATGAGCTGGTCGAATTCTTCCCTCGTGTGCTGAAGGAAGAAATCGTTCACATCGTTGCAGGGAAGCGAGATATTCCAGCATCGATTGTAGCCGAGGCGTTTTGCAAGGGAGACGGCCCCTTTTCTCCCGGCCTCGTCCGTATCAAAGCAGAGGTATATCTTTTCAGCCTTCTCAAGGTCCTTCACCCACTCGGCGTCGAAGGCCCCGGCTCCATTGGTTACCCCGACTACATTCTCGAAACCGTGTTCGACCAGGGAGAGCGCATCCATTTCCCCCTCGGTGATGAGGACCTGCCGGTGAACGGCAAGGGCGTTCACGTTGAAAAGCACGCTCCTGCAGCCCGGCTCTCTCAGGAACTCTTTCTTTGCCGGCGGAAGTGAGCGGTACTTGATGTTGACGACGTTCTGGTTTTCCCAGTGTGGGATGCAGAGCCATTTAGCGCCGTTCATGGAGCGAACCCCGAGCTGGAAACGTTTGACGGTCTCCAGGCCGATCTTTCGGCCGGCGAGATAATCCATGGCCTCTTTGTCACGAAGAAGCGCCTGGTGATACCGGGCTGGGGCGAGACTCTCGGGCTTTTTGGGAGCGCTTCTCCGATATGCCGGATGGATGGCTTCCTCGATGTCCCCGAGTTGTTTCTTGAGCTGGAAGAGGCTTCCCGATTCCTGGCATTTCTTGCAGTCCCACTGGCCGGTTTCCTTGTTCATGTAGAAGTGCCAGCCGGAATCGTCGCAAAGGGGGCAGGTCCTGATATTGAGCTGGCTGCCTCTTTCCCGATACTCCCAGTTCCTGGATCGCGCGTAGTCGATTGGCACGCCTGGACTCCTGGCTGCTCAGAGTGACCTTAGAGCTCTCCCCGGTAGTACATATCGAGGAGAACGGACCCGGAACCTGGACGTTCCTCTCCATCGATTGCATTGTCCTGCCAGGGTTTCGAGTTGAGCCAGGTGGCTGCCATGGGAATGTACTGGGGATCTTTCCACTGGCGGGATTCCTTGTCTTTGTCGAGAAGGCGGAGCAACACGTCCAGGTCAGGCAGCTCACGCCTTTTGCTAAGTCGGTTCCAGACCTTGAGCGCTTTGGCTTTGCCTTGCTTTCGAGGTGGGACTCCCCTGACCGGATAATTCTGCCAGAAGCATTCGAAGTCGGGATCGGATTCTGCCATGTCAAAGCGTGAATCTGCCGGTTCTGGTCTGAATGAGTCCTTTGGCGGACTAGTTTGGGGTGATGTCCTTTTGGATTCGTCGGGAGAGTCTGGAGAGGGTCCTTTGTCAGCGTTGGCAGTGAATGTCGTTGAAGGGGAAACGCATTCGTTCACCTTCGGTGAACAAGAGCTCTTTTTTGTTCTGCTCTGTTCTCCATCTGTGTCCGGAGACTCTCCGGACTCCTCTCTATCTCTATCTCTTCCTGACACACCACCGAGATTTGACGGCAGTGTATCCGGACACTCTCCTGACATTGTCCGGAGTTTATCCGGAGACTGTCCCGAGACAATTTTCTTGTTCCTCCGTGAATATTCATCTCTGTATTTCAACAGGTTTGGACACTCTATGGTGACGTGTTTCTCGGTTATCTTTGCACGGAACGTGGGGTGGTTTTCAGAAAGGTAGGTGACTATCTCGATGAACCGATTCTCGCTGATTCTGCATGAAGAAGCCCAATTCCTGGCTGAATAGCGCAGTGAGGTTTTTTCGCTCTCTCCCATCGATGCGGCTATTCGCTCGAGAATGATCCACCATACCCCATACCCTTCAGGTCCGAACTCTTCTATGAGCTCGGCCATCAACTCGTCCTCGTGAGCACAGCTAAGATGCTTGAGCCATCTCATCAAACCTTTTCCTCGAACGAATTCCCGGCGATATGGGTTCGCTGTTTACGTGTTCACCGTGGTGCGGTTCATCGTGTTCACCGCAGACTGGTTCAAGTGTTCATGACCCTCACGGACCATGTTTACGTGTTCGCCGAAGACTGGTTCATCCTCGGTCCATATGCGAGGCGCAGGTTTCTAGTCATTCTCCTGTCCCGCTCCGTTCTAAGCACCCTCCCTGCAGTTTCGCTCCCCCTCTTGAGTTGGGGCAGAAACTGTTAATGTTCCAGTCGATCCAGGAGAATGAATGTCCCATCCTCAAGAACGTCAAGAAACCCGGCCTTGATCAGGGCATCTACGAACACTTCGGGATCTCCCGACCATCCCGCTTCCAGGGCAATGTCGAGAGCATCGAAACCACGCAGAATTCGATCCGGCCGGGAAACAGCCGCACTTATCCAGAGATCGAGCAAGTAATCCGTGGAGTCTGCACCGAGGATGGCACGGAATCTCTTCCTTTTCCTGTGCCCTTTGAAAGATACTGAGATCCTGATAGCTGACTTCATGGCTGTATTCACCTACTCGTCAAAGAGTGCCAGACAATCGAGCTTCAATGAGAGTCGTTCATCGAAGCGGTCCCATTCGATTTCTCCTTCGAACGATCGTCTCTGGAGCCATACGAGAAAATGGTGGTAGGCTCTTTTGAATCTGACACAGAGGGGATCTTTGCACACTGCTTCGCTCCTATTGTGTGAGGGCAAATTGACAGAAATAGCCTGGGGCAGGCTCCGCCCAACTCGGGGCGTCGACCGCTTCCCGGGGGCGGATGGTCTGTTTTGAAGAACGATTTTGTTTAAGGAACTTGTTTGGTTCTAGAGCCTGAAAACCCATTTCTCAGGCTTCGATCAGCACCGGTGGTTAAGAAAACCAACCGGGAGCACTACGCTTTTTTCAAAATTGTTTTCGCGTGCCCCGGAAAAGGACCCCTTGGGGGCGTAAGAAGACACTCGCGAATTGACCCTGCCGTCGATTGAAATCCTGGATGGCTGTGTTTGGGGTGAAGGCTCTGGATTCCTGCATGGAGGGGTGGGGAAGAAGGGTTGATTCTCGGGCAAACCCGGTCGAGCAATGATCGCCAACGATCAAGGATCTTGAAAGGCCTTGCCGAAAATTGCTCATCCTCTGGGGGGTGGTGTTGATTTGATTTGGCATTGGACTCTCCTTGGTTGCGAGAAAAAACCATCGGCTATCGACAAAGTGGGAACGGTGGGATATGTTCCATATATGGATTGTATAAGTCAAGAACAAATTATCGATAAAATCCATTAAAGGGAAGAAAAGCATTCAAAAGTACTTCAATCGTCTCATTTTGATAGCAAGGAACGTCTCGATTTGCTAAGAAAAGACTGAGATCTTCGGGTGTCTTTGTCCGGGACGCATGAAAGAAAGGAACCGCCGGTTTCCATGCTCGGAAGCTTCATTAACGACAAGCTGAAAGAAAAGGGTTGGTCAATGAACTACTTCGCCAGGCGCTGCGGCGTGGCCCTGTCGTCCATCAGTCGTATCATAGGCGGGAAACAGACCAACCTAACGGACAAGATGAAGCAAAGACTTGCGACCGGCCTGGGTGTCGGCCTGCGAGAACTTGAAGACGCCAGCAGAGATGATTCCCTCCATCATCTGCTCGATGAGATGGAGCGGATATCCGACAACCTCACCCCCGTCATGACCGCAAGAGAGCGCAATCAGATCCTCTCCATCATCCAGAAGGCCAGACTGCGGTCCCAGCAGGAAACAACCGCTGCCGGCTCCGACGAGATGCAACAAGACTCGAAGGGCCTTCACTAATCGATCCACAAAAAAGATCTATCGTAATGCATATATGGATAAGTTTTTCTTGCTATGGCTTTCCATCCATGGTAAAGCCCCCATGTTTCAAATAGGCCCTTCCGCCTCTTCCTTGCATCCATCCTGGTAAGCACGCAGGAGCGCCGGAAGAGAGTGGATCGGCATCAGGGGAAGTTCATTTGCCGGCTGCGAGATTTCGGCCGCCCCAAGAAGGGGACACTCCAAGAAATGCGGTGGTTCATTCGACGTAAGGCTTTGCCACTGTTCAAGAATCCATCATCTTTGTGAGGAGACCTGCCGTGGAAGAGTATCTGACTACCGAGGAACTCTGTGATCGAATCAAATACCAAAAGCAGACCATCTACAACCTCATCCACCGGGGGGTGCTCGTACCAGGCAGACACTTCCTAAAGCCGACTCCCAAAAAGATCCTTTTCAGATGGTCCGCCATTCGGGCGTGGATTGGCGAGGATCCGGGTTCGGGAGAGACCTTTTCTCAGGCATCAGCCAACCAGAGGCAACCGTTTCCCCATGCAGGTGGTCCCCTCGAAGCCAAACGGCATAGCATCATACGCATCTGAATACAAACGCACTTCCGCTCATCGGCGGGTTTCTGCTAGTATGACGATCGGTGAGAATCAACGGAAGGAGGTGGCGCGTATTAGAGGAGTTGAGAATGGCCGACACGTTGTCGCAAGCCAAGGTGGCAATCTTTCCCAAGAAAAAGAGAGGACTTGAAAAGCCGCGTAAGGCGGGATTGAACCGGAATAGAGAAGGGTCGGTTCGAAAGATCAATGGTAAGGTGTACGTGGATTTTATGTATCTAGGAGAAAGGGTTCGAGAATGCTCGGAACTGGGCTGGAACGAGAAAAACGCAAAACTTGTGCGGGAACAACTTGACAAGATCATAGTTGCGATAAAATCCGGCACATTCCGATTTGCCCAGGTGTTCCCCCAGAGCAAGAATCGGGACCATTTCTCCGCCAAGGAACGGGAAGCCTATCGTCTGAGAGAGACTCCAGAACAAGTGCTGTGCAAGAGTTTCTTTACCGACTGGTACGAACTTCTGAAGCATTCTGGTCGTGTCACGGGTCGAACCCTCTTCGGTTATAAGGGTTATCTGCGACTATACCTGCTGCCTTTTTTCGGTGGGATGACTTTTGGGGACCTCAATGAGGCCACGTTCAATAAATTCATCGTTTGGGCAAAGCAACAGCAATATCGAGGCCAGAGTATCTCTCACGCGACTGTCAATAAATGCTTCACTGTACTCAAGATGATTTGCAGGAGTGCGGCGGTAGAACTGAAATGGGGTAGCAGCTACAATCCCTTCTTCGGCTTTAAGAAACTCAGCGAAGACGATCCCTACGAAGACATCTTCCCTTTCTCTGTTGAGGAACAATCGAGGCTCATCGATCAGCTTCCTGATCACTGGAAGCCTTATTTCCGCTTTGCATTCTGCAGTGGACTGAGACCTGGCGAACAAATCTCCATCCAGCCGGAAGATATTGAATGGCAGAGCAAGTTGCTCCATGTTCGAAGGGCGATGACTCGTGATGAAGACGGAAAGAAGATCATGGGCAGGACCAAGAATCGGTATAGCAGGAGAATCATCAGACTGATTCCTGTGATGATCGAGGCTTTGGAAGCTCAGAAACGTATCTATGAACGGTTCAGACGACAGTTCTTCTTCTGTACGACGACAGGAGCCCGTATAGACTTGGACCGCCTGAGAAGGCGAGTATGGGTGCGGGGTCTCCAACAAGCTGCTCTCCAACACCGGGAGATGAAACAGACGAGGCATACCTTTGCAACAATCGCTCTGGGCTGCGGAGAAAGCCCGCTGTGGATAGCTAGAACGATGGGGCACAGAAATACGGAGATGATCATCCGTGTATACGGCAAATACATGGAGAGATTTCGAGACGTCGAAGACGGGAGTCTGTTAAACGGAATCCTGCAGGTAGGAACGGTTGGTGGAGAGTAGACAATGGCAAAAGGGGTTTTTGGCAAAACTTTGGCAAAACCTGCCCCAGAAAACAAAACAGGGACTCGCCAAATTACACTAAGTCCCCGAAATTCTTTGGCGCGCCCGGCCCGACTCGAACGGGCGACCTGCGGATTCGAAGTAGTCCAGCCAAAAAGCTAACCAATTGATATCACTCCTACTATCGTTTTAAGTTCTTTGGATTGTTTGGATAGGGTGTGGCGTAGAGAGCCATTCTACGCCACCTCTCACGCACAACTTCACGCCCAGCAGTGGCGCACAATGTTTAGGAATATCAGAAGGTGCGCCCGTCTTTATTGGACAAAACTTCAAATATTCACTTGCTTAAACGATGTAACAAACAATTCTTTTCCTTATAGAATTTTTGACAATTTAACTTTTGACCCAGTTTGGAATATGCTTTGCAAAATACTGCCTGATTTTTTTCACCTCGTTCATTACAATTTCAATCTTTGCTTCATCCAAGAACCAGTTGTCTTTTCTCACATTGCGGTCGTCAATAATCGGACAGATGATGAATTCAACATCTGAGGGAAAAGTGGTTTGGTAAGTTAGTAAAGCCCTCCTTGCATGATGTGCCTTGCAAACAAATATCGCTTTTTTAACTTTCAAATCGTTTTCTTGAATAACTTGCCACGATAATACTGCGTTATCAAATGTATGCTTCGCTTGGTCTTCTTTCAAAACTGCTTTTTCCGTAACTCCTTTAGCAAGGGCAATATTTTGCAAATACTTCCATTCACTTTCCCAATCGGGCAATTTCTTATTAGTACCACCCGACGGCAAAATATAGGGTGCCAGCCCTTGTTGATATAATTCAACAGCTTTTTCTATCAGCTGAGGTCTACTTCCGCCAGGAATCAAAATAATATCAGCGGGGGCTGGCTCGTGCTCGACGAAGATAAAATTGGTAATACAATCAAAGTCCACCTTTTGCACTCGCTATCGCATGTCATAACTTCTCTAGTTTGTCTTGTACTCCTTTGATGGTTGCCGTTCTGGAATTCTTTCGGTGTGTGTGAAGTTGACAAATCCTTTCAGTTTACTACCATAAAATCATAACTAACCTCATCAAACACAAATCCCGAATATGGTTACCGATGAGGTTACCATAATTTCGGGGTTTATGTTTCCAAAAATATGAGAGAAATATCGACAGACATAAACTATCCCGAAGCATTATTCCCTGAACGCGTAACCGTTCACCGGAGGTGGTTTTCAGGCAATCAGGGATGGCCGTGTCGAA
>CAYTWB010000076.1:0-18088 GCA_964441945.1 uncultured Syntrophobacteraceae bacterium | reverse complement strand
GTGGAGCGGGAGACGGGCTTCGAACCCGCGACCCTCAGCTTGGAAGGCTGATGCTCTAGCCAGCTGAGCTACTCCCGCCCAATACAGTATCTCTCTATCACGCCACCGGCTGCTCATGCAATCGAAAAAGAGACCTGGGGCCAAGGTTTCTTGAAGACGGACAGGTTATCCAGCCGTTTTCCCGGTGTGAGAATCTGGCGTGAAAACCTACAGTGCAGCGGGTATTCGCACCTATTGCAGCGAAGCGTTTTTTAGAAAAGGGTTCGGATGGCCTCCTCGAGTCTGTCCCTCGCTCTATTGACTTCGTCCTCGGGCAGTGGAATGTCTATCGTCTCGGTTATTCTCTTTTCGAACGGGAGGAGTGATCCCTCCTCCTTGTCGCTGTAGAGTTTCGGATTTCCGTAGACCCTGGCCTTTACCGTAATCGGCATGGATTTTTGCCTGGACAAGACCCGTTCGACCGCCGGGCCGATGACCTTCAGCAATTCTCTGTACACAACGACCACCGGGACTGTGACGGTCGTCTCCCTCCCGGGGGGCAGTTCGATATCGACGGCTTCGCCTGCGGCGAACCTGTTGTTGTCGAAGTAGAGCTCATAATCAGCTGAAACACCCTTGATGCCCACAGAGTTCGGGTTTTCCGCCAGAACGACAAAATCAACCTCAGCCTGTCGAACCGTTACCCGCCTGACAGAGTAACCGGAAAATTCGATCTTTGGCTTCTCGAACTCTGTCGAATGCAAAAGCTTATAGGCTGTGCATCCGCCCGGTAGAATCATGAATGCGATAAGAAGAAACACGGTGATTCGCCTTACCGTCATGGCAACCTCAGCTTTCTTCGTGCTCTTTGTGTCTTCGTGTTTGGAAAGGGGATTCCTCTATGATCATACTAAGTGATTGCAATCCTTAAGACAAAACTTCCCGGCAGGATCTCCTTGCTCAAAAATGATAGCTCACGCCGCCCTCTATCCACCTCCCAGGCTGCGGGTAGACGTATCGTAAGAGGTAGGTGGTGTTGAACAGGTTGTGGACGGTGAAGTAGAAGGAGGGCTTGCCCGCACATTCGGGAACAAACGGCAGCGACGCCTTCAGCATGTAGTCGAAAACGAAAACCTGGTCTTTTGTTTCCGGGTAGCTGGAATTGTTGAAGACGTAGCGACCGATCAGCGAATGAGTCATCCATTTGTAGGTGTAAGAGGCCGAGGCGTCGTAGAGAATTCTCGGTATATCCGGAACAATTTTATCGGTGTTGCGATCGCGCACATCGATGAAACTGCCTCCGAAAGACAACCCCAGGCCCCAGTCGAAGTTTGCGCTGACTCGTCCCTCGATCCCCCTTCGTATCGCGCTGTCAATGTTTTCATACTTGCCGTATTCCCCGAGATAGGGATTGAAGCGCAGCAGGTTGTCCACCTCGGCCAGGAAAAGATTCAGCTCCCACTTCAGGAACTTCGGGGCCCGGACTTCTCCGCCGAGCTGGTAGTTGACCGCCGTTTCGGCCTGCAAATTCCGGTTGCCGTAGACCGGGTCGGTGACCCAGGCCCCGGGTGGAGCCGAAAAGCCGCGGGCGATCTGCCAGCGAAGCAGGGCTGTCCGGTCGATAAGGTGGAGGACCACGCCGCCCGACGGGCTGAGTTGCGAGCCGAAGTCGATGTTGTTGTCGTTGCGCAGCCCCGCATTGAAGACCAGCCTGCCGACTTCGTATGTGTCATTGGCATAGAGTGCCCAGTTTCCGGAATCGAACGACTGGGCATAGGAACTGAAGTCGTAGTTTCCCCAGTCTCCGTCGAAGCCCAGCAGGAAACGGTTGGCCTCGCGGCCGTAGGTCATCCTGGCCGATGCTCCGAGGGTCCTCTGAGCATAGTCCCAATATCTTGTGCTTCGTTCCGGGTAGACGCGGTCTATGTTTGCCGCAAATTCCTGGTGGCGGCCCTCGACGGTCAGCTGCATGGCATCCATGGGGGAGGTCTCGAAGAGCAACCGTTCATAGCTGCGCCGCTGGAAGCTGTCACTATAGTACCCGCGGGGCGGCCAGACCGGGATGGGTGTTTCCGTGCGCCCTTCGTCATAGCTGTAGGTGAAGTTGATCCGGCTCGATTCACCCGCAAGGTAATTGACCTTCGCGTAGGCGGCGTCCTGGCGGTAGTCGTTGTTCTTCATGATGCCGTCGCTTTGTTCGTGCGTCATGGAGACCAGATAGCCGACCCGGTCCACCGTGCCGCTCACCGTGGCTCGTCCCCGGATCGTGTTGAAATCGCCGTAGGAGCCGGAGGCGTCGACCGCGACGGGCTTGGTGAGATCGGGCTCACGGGTGATGATGTTGATGACACCGCCCAAAGCCGATCCCCAGGCTGACGAAGCCGCACCCTGGTAGACCTCGATCCTTTCGATATTGGCGACGGGAAGCAGGCTGAGGTCTGTTATCGGGTTGGCCAGCATGTTCAGGGGCACATTGTCCTGGTAGACCGCCACATGCCGCATATCCGAACCCTGAATCGACGCCGTGGCGTAGGCGCCGATGCCGCCGTTCGATTCGACATAGACCCCGGGCACATACTGAAGAATTTCCGCCGCATTGTTGACCGGGTACTTTTCGATTTCCTCGCGCGTGATGACGGTTACATTGGCGGCCACATCGGCTTTCGGAATGGGCTGGCGGGTGTAGCTGAAAACGAGCTCTTCCCGCTGAGGCGAGCCCTCAGCAGGCGTTGCGGGCTGATCTTCAGCCCATGCGGCCACATTTAACAGGAGAATCATCAGGAGCAGGACCGCCGTCAGAGCTTTCGTGGCTTTCATCGAATCCGTAACTCCTCAGTTTTTCGTGGAGGGTCTTGCGGCTTATGCCGAGCAGCTCGGCTGCCCGCGTCTTATTGTTCTGAGTCCTTTTCAACGCCAGGGAGATAAAGCATCGCTCGGCATCCTTAAGGCTCAGGTCTGAGATCTTCGAACACTCGTCCAGGTTTTCGGCGAAGGGGAGGTGC
This sequence comes from uncultured Syntrophobacteraceae bacterium, assembly GCA_964441945.1. Classification (GTDB taxonomy): domain Bacteria; phylum Desulfobacterota; class Syntrophobacteria; order Syntrophobacterales; family Syntrophobacteraceae; genus JADGQM01. Next base: position 15,107 of record CAYTWB010000076.1, on the reverse strand, counting down.
CGCGTAGTGATGGCGCTGTTCCGGCAGGTGATGACAGCCCTCTCGAGAACGTTCACCAGTTCGCGAACGTTGCCCGGCCAGTTGTATTCCAGGAGGGCCACCATGGCACCGCCGGAAATCTGGCTGATTCTGCGGCCGTAGGCTCGACTCAGTTTCTTGAGATAGAATTCGGCGATGAGCGGAATGTCGTCTTTTCGATCTCTTAGGGGCGGGACCACAATGGTATAGAGGTTCAATCGGTACAGGAGGTCATCGCGAAATCGTCCCGACACCACCCTTTGCTCCAGGTTCCGATTAGTCGCGGCGATGATGCGAAAATCCGAGGTGATTTTGGATGTTCCTCCGACACGCATGAAGGACTTGGTTTCCAGCACCCGGAGCAGTTTTGCCTGAAACGGAAACGATGCTTCCCCGATTTCGTCCAGCAGGATCGTCCCCTGGTCCGCCAGCTCCAGATAGCCCTTTCGTCGATTGACGGCCCCGGTGAAAGAACCCTTTTCATGGCCGAAAAGCTCGCTTTCCAGCACTCCCGGGGCAAATCTGGCACAGTTGATCTCGAAAAAAGGCTTGTCCCGGCGGGGGCTGAGCTCGTGGATCGCCTGCGCCACCAGCTCCTTACCCGTCCCTGTCTCGCCGTAAATAAGAACGGTGACGGGAAGCTCCGCAACTTCCGAGATCTGCTTTTTCACCTTTTCGATTGCGGGAGAATTCCCGATAATCGCTACCGATCCTCTTGCCTGAAGCGCCCGTTCCCCGTTTAGCTTGTCAAGCTCCTTGCCCATCTCTCGCTTGGCCAGGGCCTCACGAAGCGTTGTCCAGAAGAGATCCAGCTTGTCGAAGAGCGGCTTTTCAAAGTAGTGAAAGGCCCCCTGCTTCACGATGTGAATGGCCTCTTCCGTCGTTCCGAAGGCGCTCATAATGATCACGGGAATGTCCGGGTAAAGATCGTTGACCCTGTTGAAGAGCTCCCGGCCAGACAATCCCGGCATCATCACGTCCGTGATGATCAGGTCGAAGAAACCCTCCTGCAACACTTCCAGAGCGCGAAGCGGACACGCAACGGGGACCACATCCATCCCGTTGGCGGCGAACTGTGGGGTGAAGAGCTCCAGGAACGCCTCGTCATCATCGATCAGCATCACCTTTGGTCTGCCCGACATGATTGCTCTCCCTGGTGAATCCATGCTTATCGAACCAATTCCAACCGCGCGTTACATAGCACCAAAGCGGCTCGCAGTAAAGCCTGTTGGCAGGGCTCAGAATCCGAGAATCACGGTGCCGGCTGCCAAGTGCTACAGTGTGAAATCCTCACTAACCGCAGAAAAGTATCGCATCGCAACGGAATGGGCTTCACACCGGTGAAGACCTTGAAGCGGTCTGATGGATCGGAATTCAGACTAAGGGCACGGAATGTGAAGGGAAGGAAATCGTTTGTTCAGACGTCGGATTAAAACAGGCTTCGATCCAGCGACCGATACTGAATCGCTTCGAACAGGTGACTGGTAGAGAGGCTTTCGCTGCCGTCCAGGTCGGCTATCGTTCTGGCGACCTTGAGTATGCGGTGATAGGCTCGGGCTGAGAGTCCGAGTTGCCGGACAGCCTGATCGAGGATCGCCTGCCCGTCCGGCTCTGGCTGGCAGAATTTCTTGATATGCTTTGGTTTCATTTGAGCGTTCGAGTAGATACCCTCCCGGGAAAAGCGCCGCAGCTGAATCTCCCTGGCGCGGCACACTCGCTCTCTCACCACTTCCGACTTCTCCCCATTCTCGGTGGACCGGAGCTTCTGGTAATCAACGGAAGGCACTTCAATGTGGAGATCGATCCTGTCGAGTATCGGCCCCGAAATCCTGCTTCGATACTTCTGAACCTGCATGGGCGAACAGGAGCAAGGCTTGATGGGGTCCCCCGCATAGCCGCACGGGCACGGGTTCATGGCCGCAAGGAGCATAAAGCGGGCGGGATAGGTCAGTGTAACCGACGCGCGAGCTATCGTGACCTTCCCGTCTTCAAGAGGCTGCCTCAGGAGATCGAGTACGTTGCGCCTGAATTCCGGGAACTCGTCCAGAAAGAGCACTCCATTGTGCGCCAGACTCACTTCGCCGGGACGAGGGATGTGGCCGCCCCCGACCAGTCCGGCGTCAGAGATGGTATGGTGCGGTGATCGAAACTGGCGCTGTATGACCAGCGGTGAATCCTTAAGCATTCCCGAGACACTGTAGACCTTGGATGTTTCCAGCGCCTCATCGAAGCTGAGAGGTGGCATGATTCCGGAAATCCGCTGGGCAAGCATGGTCTTTCCGGAGCCCGGCGGGCCGATAAAAAGGAGATTATGCGAACCGGCCGCCGCGACCTCAAGCCCACGCTTTGCGTGCTCCTGCCCCTTTACGTCCTCCAGGTCGAGCTCTTCGCATGGGCCGGCATCCCAAATCCCCGCCAGATCGCTATCTTGCGCGGGAATGTCCGAACGGCCGTTCAAGAATTCCACAATCTCCGAAAGATGATTCACCGGTCGCACCCGGACTGATTTGATAACGGCCGCCTCCCTGGCATTTTCGGCAGGGACTGCGATTTCGGAGTAGCCGCTGTCCCTTGCCTGAACGGCCATCGGCAGGCACCCCTGAACGGCTTTCACCCTGCCGTCAAGTGCGAGCTCACCGGTGATCATCATGGATTCGGCCTTCTTCGGGTTTACCATCCCCAAGGCGGAAAGGATCCCGACTGCTATCGGCAGGTCAAATCCCGAACCTTCTTTCTTCATATTTGCCGGGGCCAGATTCACGGTTATCCGTTCCATTGGAAAGGGATAACCACTGTTTTGAAGCGCCGCCTTAACCCGGTCCTTGCTCTCCCGGACAATGCTGTCAGGAAGCCCTACGGTGGTGAAGTAAGGCAACCCCGAAGACAGGTCCACCTCCACCTCGATCAGGGCGGCATCCACCCCGAGCAGGCTGCATGTATAGGTTTTGGCGATCATGAATCAAGGCTCTCCCGGGAAGAAGGCTCAACACATCAGTGAACCGATTCCCTTCCGGAGGGACAACTCGGATGTATCAGGCAGAACCGGCAATCTGGTGCGAAATCGTGATTGCGCTAAATCAGAAATACTTAAATCAAGCACTAGATTGAGTCGGGACGACTGGATTTGAACCAGCGACCTCTGCGTCCCGAACGCAGCGCTCTACCAAACTGAGCCACGTCCCGACCGACTTGGCGAGGTTTTAGCAAAAAGAAGCCTCAATGTCTAGATTTTTCACCTGCCAGGTTCTTCAATCAGCAAACCCTTGCCATGCCATCCCCCGCACAGTTATATTCTTCCGTCACTTTGCCCTCAAGGAGGCCATCACTCATGCCTGTGGAGGAAACTCTCTCTTCGCAACCCCTTGCACAACAACCAGGGACTGACGACAGGGACGTTCACCCTTTAGCCGCTCAGATTATCGCCCTGCCCCATCTGCCGGGAGTATACCTGTTTCGGGATGCGGAGAGCTCCATTCTCTATGTGGGGAAGGCCAACGATCTGAGAAAGCGTGCGAGCAGCTATCTGCGAGCCCCGGGTTCGGTTGATGTCAAAACCAGAGTGTTTCTTGGAAAGGCAGTCGAGATTGAGTACATCGTTACCTCGGGTGAAAAAGAAGCTCTGCTCCTGGAAGCCAGTCTCATCAAGAAGCATCGTCCCCGCTATAACGTTATCCTCCGTGATGACAAGAATTACCCGGCATTGCGGATCGACCCGCGGGAACCCTTCCCACGCCTGGAGACGGTACGGCGATTCCAAAAGGATAGAGCGCTCTACTTCGGCCCCTACCCCTCAGCCCACTCCGTTCGTGAAACCCTGAAGGTCCTCAATCAGCTATTCCCCCTGCGGCACTGCAAGGGCAGAAAACTGATTCCCCGGGAAAGACCGTGCCTCAATTTTTCTCTCGGTCGTTGCCTGGGCGCCTGCGCAGGCAAGATCAGCCGGGAGGAATACCAGAAGGTCGTCCATGAGGTGATTCTCTTTCTCCAGGGCAAGGGAGACGCGCTCCAACATCAATTGCAGCAGCGCATGGCGGATGCTGCAAACGCCATGGACTTTGAACAGGCAGCCCGATGCCGGGATCGCCTGCAAGGGATTGCCTCACTCCTTGAAAAGCAGCGGATCGTTTCCGATCACCTCCACAATCAGGACGTTCTCGGGGTCTATCAAGAGGAAGGCCGGACCATACTTTTTGCACTCTTCGTCCGCCGGGGGGTGCTCACCGGAAAGCAGCATTTCGACCTGAAGGAAGCTCAAGGTGAAAAGGACGATATTCTTCGATCGTTCATCCAGCAGTATTACGGGGACGGCCGTTTCATTCCGGACGAAATCATTGTTCCCATACCCCTCGAGGATGGAAAGGCACTGGAAGAATGGCTCTCCGAATTGAAGGCAAAGCGTGTCAGGATACTCCATGCCAGGCGCGGCAGTCGCCGTTCTCTGCTCGATCTCGCCGAAAACAATGCCCGGGAACACTTCAAGGCACGTCTCAAGCATGAAGAAAGGGACAGAAACATCCTCCGGGGCCTGCAACACCTCCTCAAACTCCAAAAAGCCCCGGAACGCATGGCCTGCGTCGATATTTCCAATATCCAGGGGATGTATGCGGTTGGAGCGGTTGTCGTTTTTGCCGACGGTCGGCCGGACAAACAAGCCTATCGCCGTTTTCGAATCCATGGGAAAGAGGAACCGGATGACCCGGCCATGATGTCCGAGGTGGTGGAGCGATTCATTCGAGAGGAACCGGAGAACGCTTCAGCCCTTGATCTGTTCGTGCTGGACGGAGGGAAGGGTCAACTGAATCGTGTTCACAATCTCCTGAGAGAGATGAACGTGTCCCATCGACTGCCGGTGATCGCGCTTGCAAAGGAATGTGAGGCAGACAGAGGTCCGCGGGGGAGGGGGCTTTATGAAAAGATCTATGTTCCCGGCCGGAAGAACCCCCTCTTTCTCTCGCATTCTCCCGATATCCTGCACCTTCTTCAAAGAATGAGAGATGAGGCTCACCGCTTTGCCATCTCCCATTACCATAATCTGCATGGTCGGGAACTGCTCTCCTCGGCACTGGACGCGATCCCGGGAGTGGGGCAGAAGCGGAAACAGGTGCTTCTCCAGCATTTCGACAGCTTCGAGGCGCTGCGGCAAGCCGGCATCGAGGAACTGGAGAGCATCCCCGGCATTTCCGGAAGGCTGGCCAGGGCTATCGCCGGAGCGCTGAGTGAAGCTCCGCATCAATGAGTGTCCGAATCCCCCTTCGTCATACCGGCAGGTTCCAGGCCGGTATCCAGGAACCAGGAAGCTTTTCTGGATTCCGGCCAGAAACCGTGCCGGAATGACGGCCTGCGATAATGGTCACCTTATCGGGCTGCGTGGTACTGAATGAAGGCCCGGTCGTAGAGAGTGGGAACGGGGATTCATGATTCCTTTATCACCCGCAGACGCGAACCGGCTACGGGCATCACGCGTCGCTTTCCAGCGGGACCCTTTTGAGCAAACGGGCCCCGATAGCCCTCAGGTCCGGATCGCTGAGCCCCTTTAGCAGAATCTGTTCCTCCGGGGTCAGTCGGCGGGCGGGAGTTTTTCGTTTCTTTTTCTTTTCACGACCCCTGCCGGTCTTGCGCTGTGCCGGGATACTGTGCTCGGGATCCAGCCGCGGGGCACCTTCCAGCAACTCACCGACTCTCACAACGATTCTTTCCACCAGAGGCTCGGGGCGCCCCAAATTGATCTTTTCAACCAGGGCCTCTTTGTTCAGCTCCAGATGATGTTTCCAGACGGAATCGTATGCCGTGACGATCAGCACTTTCTGCTTGAGTGACCGCGGCTGGCAATAACGGGCCACCTGCTCTCCCACCAGTTCTTTCCAGTCGGCCACCGGGGCGGCGCCAAGGGAAGGATGGCGCTCAATAACCGAACCAATCAGCTGCCCCAGCATCAGGCTTTGGGCTTCCCGTTTCCCGCCGCCCGCTCTTTGCCGATGTTTCCTGAATTCAGATTGCTCCATTACCAATTCCCGATCACAGCCCGCTCACCCGCCCTTACCCGTCAAATTCCTTCCTCCGCTAAGGGCCTCCTCCAGGCGCTGCAGCGTCGCGTGAAGTGCCTGGAAATTGGACTGCAGCGTTTCGAGCAGGATGGGGGTATCGCTGCTCTGAAACGGCAGCTTCGTCAGGAACCGGTCGTAGAAGAGGGCGTCCACTCCCGACAGATAAAGGCTCTCAAGGCGTTTGAGCAATCCGGACGACAAGCTGAGAACCACGGTGAGGAAAATCGCCTGAAAGAGAGGCAACAGACTGTTGAAGGCTATTCCAAACAGGTCTTGAAGCTCCTTTTGCCCCAGAACGGTGGGCTGGATGTGAAGCTGCAGGAGCCAGACAGTCTGAACAATTCCCACCATGGGCAGGAATCGCAGAAGCCATCGAAAGGGTGTCCAGGAACTCCAGAGGATTTCCCAGTCGGTTTCCGCCAGGCGCCGTTCCTTCTCCGCCAATCCTTCACCGGAAAAGGTCGTCTGCGGATTGGTGAGCAGTACCCTGAGACGCCGCAAGGGATGGAAAACGATCTGAAGGAAAATGTTGTTCGTCTTCTTCATGAGGAGTTGGACCGGCAGGGTGATCTCGGATTTCCTGGAAAAGGATGGCGGACCGGGAGATCTGGTATTTGGTTCCGGTTTCCCAATATTTGCCGCCAGCAGACTCCTGACATAGAAATTCCCCCCATACTGGACGATCAAACCGAACAGCCGACCGCCCAGGAAAACGAAGGCGACCCAGACGAGATAGGTCATCAGGTTGCCGAGAGGTTCCATGCGAATCCATCGCCAGTCAAGCCAGAAATCGATGGATTTCAAGATTTCCGGCTGAAAGGAACGGGTTATGGATACCAGTTTGGAAGCAGCTGGGGGCGGCGGCATTACCACATAGGCGCAGCCGAGACAAATGAGAAAAAACAGAAACCACAAGAGCCTCTGGATCGCTTCATAACGCCGCAGACCGTATTCCATTGAATTTTTCCCATCTCCTTGAGTTGATTTTAAATATCGGGGAATGATAGCAACTTTTGGGGAGAATCACCATCAGAAAACAGGGACCGGACCGGTAGGATTATCCCACGTGAAAAGCAACCCCCATGTGTTTGCGGAGGCTCTATACACACCCCGCACCCGCCATCATCCGGTTCTGAACCGCCCGGTCCAGCATGGCGGGCAGTCCCCCCCGCTCCTTGGGCGAGAATCCAAAGGCTTCACGCCAGATATCCCCGGCTTCCATGCAAAGGTAAACGCAAATTTCGGGATCGACTTGCCGAATGCGCTCAACCATGAACCGATAGAGTTCCACCCGAATATCCCGGAAATATCGCATCTTGCCATCCAGCCCCCGAATGAACTCGCCCGCAAGGATACGGCTGTGCGGATGCCGGGCTGAGATGACCGGCTTGAGCTCCGGCATGAACCGCAAGGCGCCAAGGCTTATCCACACCACCCGCTTCGGGTCCACCGCCGCAAACAGCTGATCGATTACCCGCCCGTAGCCCTCTCGCCAGTTCTCGTGCTCGATCATCGGGTCAAAATGGAACGCCAGCCAGTACCCCCACTCCGCACATCGACGCGCTGCTTCCAGGCGTTCCTGAAGCGAGGCGGCCCGAGGCTCTTCGCTCCGCACGACCGGCCCGGCATTGAGGGACCAGGCTGCAATGGTGCGACCGTCATGTTCAAGTCCAGCCAGGTTGTCTATGAAGTCTGTCTTGGTCTTCAGCTCCAGTACCGCATTGGTCTGGTGTGCAAAAAAGGGAACCAGCTGCCTCGACAATCCGGTCCATGGATCGAGCAGCAGAGAATCCGTAAATTCTCCGGTGCCAATCCGATAGAGCCTTTCGGGATGCGAACGGAGCTCCTCGGAGACCACCTCCAGGATTTCTCCCGTATTGGCGAAAAGCCTTAGATTGGGCTGGTTGCAGTAGGCCTGCAGAATGCAGTACGTGCAATCCAGGGAACACTGTATTCCAAAATGAAGAATCCAGTAGCCGCAACAGAGGTAGTGACGCGTTCCCGGACAGGACTTGAGCAGCCGCCCCCGAAATGCTACGACTTCCACGAGCTCGGGATCATGAACGGTTCGGTCCGGAATGCGATCCACCACCGAAAAACGGGCAGTCGGGAGGCGCTCCTTGAGGTTTGATACGAGCGGGCTGTCGGCAATATCCGCCTCCAGAAGGACCTTCTTCGGGGGGACAAGGCGCATACCGCTCACTCCGGAATCCGGGCGGAAAGCAACGATTCCAGCCGAGGGGAACTCGCAAAGTCCTCGGCCCTTTGGAGAAGCTCCCGGAGTTCCAGCGGTGAAGAAAAGGTGATCTGAAACCGCCACTCCTCTCCTTCGAAACCGGGAGGCGGAGACAGGGAAATGGAGCGGGGAAGCGAAACGGCACTCCATTCGCTGGCAAACCGCTCTTCTCTGGCGCTCAGTCTCGGGAAGCGCCATCGGGTTAGAAGCGCCCGCAGGGCCGCTGTCTTTTGGCGATGATTCGTGTTCCGGTCATTCAGAACGGCACAAAACTCCGGTCGGCGCAGAACCGACAACCTCTGCCGGTCCTCTCTCAAGGCAATTTCCCTGATTCGTTCGGTAATTTCCATTTGAATGCCGGCACTGCACCGCAGCTCTTTTAGAACCACAAGCATCCCGCCTCTTTCTTCTTCGCCCCAGGCGCTCAGCTCCAGTGCCGCCCGCTCGGAAACCTCTCCGGATGCCGCAGCCTCAAGCAGGTCTTCCCCTGCCTCTGACAATCGGCACCACCCTTTCACGGCCTCCTTGCGCCGTGGGATGCCGAGCGCGGGCAGCAAGCGTTCGGAAACGAGCCGGTCGGGCAGGGTCCCGGCTGATTGGGCAATGATCTGAGCCTTTTCGGCCGGATTCAACGGAGGACCGAAGCGCTTTCCTTCCACCCGGAGCAGCAGAAGTTCTTCATACGGGCATGCCGCAGGGAACACGAGGCAGGGGACCTCTTGTACCCCCTTTGGCCTTGCCCACGCGAGCCGCTTGAAACCGTCCAGAATGGTGTATCGGCCGTCCTCTCTTTCCCAGGCCCAGGGCGGGTAAAGCATGCCGTGCCGTTCCAGGGAGATCTCCAGGGCCTCGTGGGGCAGGAAGCTGCGGATGGCGAACCGGCCGTCTTCCCAGGCCAGGTCGTCAAGACGAACGGTGGCGTGGCGGGCCTGCATTCTAGGCTTCCAGACCTTTTCCCGTCAGGCGCTGGAGCGCTTCCAGGTATCGAGAACGTGTGTTGGCCACCACCTCCGGGGGCAATTCCGGGGCGGGATCGGAAACCTTCCATCCCGACTGAATCAGATGATCACGCAGATACTGCTTATCGAAGCTTTCGGGGCTACTCCCAACCCGGTAGCGGTCTGCAGGCCAAAAACGACTTGAATCAGGGGTCAAAACCTCATCGACAAGGGCCAGACAACCTTCCACCAGTCCGAATTCAAACTTGGTATCGGCAAGAAGGATGCCTCGATCTCGCGCATACCCGGCAGCCTTTTCATAAATTCTCAGGCTCTTCTCGCGAATCTCGGAGGCCGTGGCCTCACCCACCTGTCCGGCCATTTCCTCGAAGGAGATGTTCTCGTCGTGCGCTCCCAGGACCGCTTTCGTGGAGGGTGTGAAAATGGGTTCGGGCAGTTGTTCTGCTTCTTTGAGATTGGCCGGCAGGGAAACACCGCACACCCGGCCCGTTTTTTTGTAATCCAGCCATCCGGACCCGGCAAGGTAACCCCTGACAATGCATTCAACGGGCAAAACATCGGCCTTTCTCACACGCATACTCCGTCCGGCCAGCTCACGGGCAAAAGGTCGGCAGGCCGGGGGATATGCTCCCGGGTCCGTGCCGATGAGGTGGTGCGCCGTGATATCACTCAAGAACTGCAGCCAGAAGACGGAAAGCTGAGTGAGAATCTTCCCCTTATCGGGTATTGGAGTGGGCATCACGACGTCGAAGGCCGAAATGCGATCCGTTGCAACAATGATCAGTGAATCTCCCAGGTCGTAGATGTCTCGAACCTTACCGCGGGAATGCAGCTTCAGACCTGGGAAATGCGTTTTAAGGACCGGTTCACCTGCCATGCTATTCCTCCCCGTGCTGTTTCGATTGACAGCGTCAGGATTTATACTCTTTCAGTTGACCCCTCTCGTTCCTTTTGTTATTTTTCCCCCGAAACAGGATATCGAGTATTTCTGATGAGATGTCAAGAAAAGTGCGGTGAAACAGGAATGAAGCCTACAACTGAACCATCAAAATCGTCGCTATACGGTATTGCCTCCCTGTTTGATGATCTCGAGCGCAAGGAGCTGTTCAAGAAGTATCTTTTCTTTCTGGTCTGGCTCGAAGTGCTCATTTTCTGCGCCTGCTGGATTTTCCATCTTGGAAACAACAGCGGTCAGGAGTACGGCCCCATCCTCCTGAGTTTCCCGTGGAAGACTTACTTCTTGATCGCTTTCCTGGCGCCTGTCGCGATCACCTTTCTGCTTGGCGTCGTAATCGTCGGGTTCAACAAGTACTTCTCAGAAACAGGCCAGATCGTTGAGCGGTCGACCCTGGAACAATTCGGGGACCCGGAAGCGGTGGGTTCCGGACGCCTCGCCGCATTGCTTCGCATGGCGGACTGGGTCCATAAGCTGCCGTTTTTGGGGCTTTTGTTGCTGCTGGCTGTTGGTGTGGCGTTTTTCTATAAGCTGGGCGACATCCTGACATTCATCGGCAATGTCGGCGAAATGACGATCAAAATCATTCTCTATTCCGCCATCGCTCTCGTCGCGATCGTCTCTGTTTTTCTCCTGATCCTGATCGTTATGAACTTCAAGCTGCGAAAGAAATCCATGGACTATCAGTACCGAAGCGAAGTGGCTGAGCGCTTCGGCATCATCATTCTCGACGATATGACCGTAATCAGCAGCGAAGGGAAACTGCTCCTCAACGGCAAAAAAGGCAAAGGAGCGATCCCTCAACTGCCGGCCAAAACCTCCGAAGCCGACACGCCCGAGCCCCCTGTTCTGCCGGCTCCGGCCGATCCTGAACCCACATGAAGTCGGATCACCCCTTTCAGAGACGGGTACTCCACTACATCCATCAAGAACAACTCATCTCCGGCAAGGCTCCGATCCTCACGGCGGTCTCGGGTGGTCCCGATTCGACGGCCCTGCTGCACCTGCTCGTTTCCCTCCGGGATGCCTGCGATATCTCGCGAATCGTCGTGCTGCATTTCGATCATCAACTCCGAGGGGAAGCCTCGGCGGAGGACAGGGCCTTCGTGGAGGCCCTGGCGAACACGCTGGGTGTTCCCTTCCATTCCGGCACGGAAGAGGTGCGTTCTTATCACCGGCGCCGTCGGATATCGCTGGAAATGGCAGCCAGGGTTTGCCGCCACCGGTTTTTCGAGGATGCGCTGGATCGGTTTGAAGCCCAAGCGGTCGCCCTCGGCCATACCGCCAACGATCAGGCGGAGGAACTCCTGCTCAGGCTGTTTCGAGGAACCGGGCCGGGAGGGATGTCGGGAATGGCTTCGAAAACCCCAGCAGGACTCATTCGCCCACTCCTCTTTGCGACTCGAAGCGAAATTCTCGCCTATCTGCACGACCGGAAAATCAGCTTTCGTGAGGACCTCTCCAATCGCGATCCGACCCATCAGCGCAACGCGCTCCGCCATAAGATACTGCCTCTTGTCGAGCATCACTTTCACCCGCAGGTGGTTCGTGTGCTCTGCCGCCATGCGCGTCTGGCCGACGATGAAGAATCCTGCTGGGCTGATCAGCTCGAAAATCAATGGCCGGCGGTTTGTGTCGCGGAAACTTCAAGCAGAATTGTCATGAGAGGTCCGGCCCTTCTTCTTTTGCACCCGGCCCTTCAGCGACGAATCCTGCGGTTGGCCCTCGAACGGCTGCGCGGGGACCTGCTTGGCATCTATGCAGTGCATATTGAATCCCTCTGCCGTCTGCTCGCCCGCGGGATTCCCAACCGGTCGATACGGTTGCCGGGAGGGCTCATGGCGCTGGTTGACGGAGAATTGCTCGTGCTCTCAAAGGAATTCGGAGGGGCTTCAGCGGAAGCCCCTCCGGTTTTTTCTCAGACCCTGGCCGGTCCCGGCCGCTACCGGTTTCCCGGCTTCAAACTGCGCCTCGGCCTCATGGAGGCCCCTTCATGGACCGGTCCCGGTTCCTTTCCGGAGACTCCCGACACAATCCAGATGGATGCCGGAGCCGTCCAGTGGCCCATCTCCCTGAGGCTATGGAAGAAAGGCGACCGTTTTCGTCCGTTGGGGCTCGGAGGGAGCAAGAAACTGCAGGATTTCTTCGTCGACTGCAAGATTCCCCGCCATGAGCGCGGTCGAGTGGTCCTCCTTTGCGACCGGGAGAAAATCTGCTGGGTGATGGGCTATCGCCTGGATGACCGGGTGAAAGTGACTGCGCAGACCAGGGAGATTCTCGTAATCGAAAAGAGCAACCCGGCTTGAACCCCCTGCCGGAGTAGATGGGGCCTTTTCCCGGTACCCGTTACTCAGAGGTTGTCTGATAATTGAACATTGCTGCCTGTTCAGTACCCGAACGGGCGGGCATTAAGCCCGCCCCTACGCTGCGGACGGCCCCAGGATGTAGGGGCGCGGTTAATCCGCGCCCGCACTGGACCAGTTTTCAAACAGCCTCTCACTCATCCATATAGGGCAGCCCTTGCATGGAAGGGAGCAGTTTCGCTGCAATGTCCTCCAGGGTCGCTTCCAGGTCCTCTTGCCGGCATATGATCACTTCGCCCGTCTTTCTCACCTTGATCTCGACGTTGTCGCCCTGGAGGAGCTTCCGGCTGATCACCACCCGGATCGGAATTCCCAGGAGATCGGCATCCTTTAGCTTGACACCTGCCGATTCATCCCTGTCGTCATAAAGGACTTCATAGCGTTCTTTCAAACGTTCATACAGCCTGGCGGCTGCATCAAGCAGTTCGGGGCCGGTTCCGATCGATACCATCACAACCTGGAAGGGAGCGATCGTGATCGGAAAGATCATCCCCGAATCATCGTGCCATCGCTCCACGACCGAAGCCAAAAGCCGCTCGACGCCAATCCCGTAGCAGCCCATGATCACATGCTTCTGTTCCCCGTTGGGATCAAGGAAAGTCACATCCATCGTATCCGGCGCCGTGTATTTCGTCCCAAGCTTGAACGTATGGCCAAGCTCGATGCCGCGTTTGATCTGCAGGCAACCCTGTCGGCACTGGGCACAGACATCGCCTTCCCGGACTTCGGCAATGTCCGCCTGTTCCTTGATTTCAAAATCCCGGCCGCTTCGGACATTCTTGTAATGGACATCGACTTCGTTCGCCCCCGCAACGAAAAGCACCCCTTCTCCCACGGAGGTGTCCACCACCGTTCGGATGCCTTTGATGCCGACAGGAGAAAGGAAGCCCGCGTGAAGCCCGGCAGCAACAAGGAGCGCTTCGGACGCCAGGTCCACGTGAACGGCCTTCAGGTGGTTGGTGAGCTTGGTTGCGGAAATGTTGTAGTCTCCGCGAATGACCGCCAGGACCAGTTGTCCGTCGGCTTCGTAGGCGACGGTTTTCAGAAAATCGGCCTCACCGCTGTTGAAGAACTTCATCAAATCAGCGATGGTTTTCACCCCCGGAGTGGCGACCTTTTCCTTTGCAGGAGGCGTTTCACCGGAATCCCCGACTGCGACTGCGGGCTTCGTGCCTTCCGCCTTCTCGGTATTGGCTCGATAGTCGCAATGCGTGCACACGACGAACTGGTCCTCGCCGGTCGGGGATTCGAGCATGAATTCATGGGAACCCGTTCCGCCCATGATTCCGCTGTCCGCTTCGATGGGAACGCTGTCCGCTCCACACCGGGCAAAGATCCGCAAGTAGGCATTGAATATCCTCGGGTAATAGGCGTCAAGGTCCTCAAAGTCGCGGTGAAAACTGTAGGCGTCCTTCATGAAGAATTCCCGGACCCGCAGCAGACCGGCTCTCGGACGAGCCTCATCGCGGATTTTGGTCTGAATGTGATAGAGCATCACGGGAAGGTCCCGGTAGGAACGCAGGAAGTGTTTGGCAATGTCGGTAACGACTTCTTCATTCGTCATGGCCAGGACAAAATCCCGGTCTTTCCGGTCCTTGAAGCGGATCAGCTCCGCGCCGATATCGTAGTAGCGCCCGGTCTTCTTCCAGAGCTCGGCAGGGTTCAAAACCGGCATCGTGATTTCGATCCCGGCGATGGCATCGAGCTCTTCCCGAATGATCTGTTTGATCTTTTCGGCAACACGGTGTCCAAGCGGGAGCAGCGAATAGACGCCCGCTGCAACGGGATAGATATAGGAGCCTCTCAGGAGGAAGATGTGGGATGGAGTTTCAGCTTCTTTAGGAGTCTCGAAAAGGGTGTGAATGAAGTAAGAAGAACGCCGCATGTTTTATGACCTCCTCCGCTATGCTGCAAGGATCGAATCAGACCATCGCAAACCCCGTTCCCGAAAAATTGCATGGACTGGAATTTAGGGGGTGGAGCCATCCACCCGAGAACAACCCGGCAAGCCGTGTATCGGGCAATTTCCCATCAAAACGAACCGACTGGATACTAGCATGATTATTTCACGATTCACAATGGCTATCACCCTGTATAGGGAGCTCATCCAACGGTTCCTCAAACCCAGAGCCTAAAATCCGCCTGGGTGATCTTTTGGAACAACGCCCCAATGGGCTGGGAATCACGGACCAACGTGGATTTCCGCGCGAGGAGCATCAGCCGGAATCCCATCGGGAGTACGGTTTCATCATCCCGGAGGGATATAAGCCATTAGCCGGGGGTTGAGGCCGTAGGCCGACACCCCCGGAAAACGGAGGGAAACGAGCCGACCCCGGAGGGGGTCGCAGCTCCATCAATCAAGATACCTCGGGTCGTATTCAACACCGGCTTTTTCCAGGAGTTCGACAAATTCCTCGCGGAATGACTTCAAGATGATAATGAAGACTGAGATAGGTGGAAAACATCGGTTACCCTTCCTGGCACCCCTATGATTGCGCAAAATGGCGTGTTCAGGTAAAAGGTGCGCAACCA
>CAYTWB010000075.1:0-18356 GCA_964441945.1 uncultured Syntrophobacteraceae bacterium | reverse complement strand
GGGTCCTCACCAACGACACCGGAACCCAGTCATGGAAGGCTTCCTATTCCCCCTTCGGCCAAGTTCAACTCATCACTCACGCGGTGGAAAACCCGTTCAGGTTCCAGGGCCAGTACTTCGACTCGGAGACCGGATACCACTACAACTACCACCGCTACTATGATCCCAAGACGGGGAGGTACCTGACTCCTGATCCGATTGGATTGGATAAGGGGATGAATCTTTATGTTTACGTCCAAAATGATCCGGTTAACCGGGCAGACCCTTTTGGTTTGAGGCCAGGAGATATTTATCTGTTTACTGAAACACCTGGTTTCGCAAAACTGATAGGTACTCTCTCACCTGGTGGCCCTTACGGCCATGCGGCAATCGAATTGACGAGAGAAAGAGTGCTAACCGCTGATAGCCATGGCGGCGTGCATATTATTGATCTAAGCGAAACGTTGCAAGGTTCCAAGTATGACATTTACAGACCCAAGAATCCACCCTGTGAAAACGATCTAGACAATTTTGCCGGACAGGCGGTGGCTAACAACATTCAGGGATATAACTGGTCCGGCTTGTTTGGTATCCAGGTAATATTGCCAAATGAAATGGAAACTCCATATTTACAGAAAGAGTATACATGCTCGGAGGTTGTATGGTGGGCCTCTTTCTATAGCGGAAACTTCCTTGGGATGATGGGTAATCAAATAAGTCCTAATGATATATCTCATAGTAAAGCGCTCATAAAGATGCAATGATACGATGACATGGTTTATGGTATATAGATACATTCTAGTACTGACTATTATTGTATGCTCTATTAGCGCTTTTTTGACAGGCATAACATATCCTCCAATATTTCACAATGATAAGTATATTAATATAGGCTACTATGAATCGTTTATATTTCTCATTGTATCAGATATATTATTATTTGTAGTATTTCTCATATCGTTTTTTATTGACAAAGGAGTAGCAGATAGAAGAGTGAAATTGGGTATGCTTATATCAAGTTTTGGGATGGGGATTTTGCTCGCGGCCTTGATTTACTGCGATTTCTTCGCTTTGACGCATAACCTGACGTGGGGGGAAAGCTCAATTGTTTGGTTCCTGTGCAGCATTCCTGCAACGGCTCTATTTATCGGAGGATTAGTGATCTTTGGGTGGGCTCGGACCAAGCGAACGGTCTGATTTGTTGCGAGGAACGGCCAGGGCCGGGCCAAGCTATGAACGGCAGCATCCGGCCATGGTCGCATCCGCCCAGTTCCGCCCAGTCCGCCCAGGGTCGGTCCATGCTAAGCAGCCGACTCTACTGATATAAATCTGTTACTGGTCCCGGCAAGGATTTGGATTTACACGATCGGGATTTCATTTCTTTGCTCATTTTGGCCGCATTAAGGCAGGAACTGGCCACGGGGGTATCGCCGTGGACCCATTGTGGCAGTCTGAAGCGCTGGGTCAGTGCACCGGGGCTCCAGCGCTACACTGTTTCCCTCAGCCTGCGCTCGCAGCCAGGCGGTTCATCCGCACACCCTGGCGGGTTCGCAAGGTCCCTCCGAGAACGGCTTTTTTCTATTCCCCAAGGATGAGCTGGAGGGCGATGTAAAGTGCGTTGCGGTCCGTATGAGCGAGATTCCCGAGTTTCCTGAGGACAAGGCCGTTCTCGATGGTGGCAAAGATCGCTTTGATTACAGAAGGCTTGAGAAGGTGGCCTGCTTCCCATTGTGTAATCGTCATCTCCCCGAAGGCGGGAGGGAATTGCTTTCGGCTCGTGATGGCCATCAGAATGAGATCGGGGTGTTCGCGGTGATAAGCTGCAGAGCTGACAATCGTGGCGGGGTGTTTCTTCGCTGCCGGCTGGTCGGTAAAGGGAAACGACACGATGACAGCGTCGCAGGACTCATATTGAGTCGTATTCGGCATCGTCGGAGTTGTCCCATTCCTTTTGGAAAGCCCTCTCGGAGAGTCTGCGCAAGAACCCGTCATTTCTTTTCAACTCAGGATTCGATTCTATCATGGCCCGTATCCACCAGTCCTACCGCTTTGTTGTCACTGCTCTTGCAGGATGCGGTGCGCGTCGCAGGCAGACCACGCACCAAACCACGAGGGTGATATGAAGTAGAATCCCGGGCCAGAGCCCGATTCCATTCAGTCCTGATCCGATGCGTGCATAGCCGAGAAGAAAAATGAAGGCGCCGTTATACAGCAGCATCGCGACAACCAGGCCCCTTGCGGCGGCGCTCTGGGTTTCGTTGCGTGCCAGCCAATAGGCGACTCCAAGGGAAAGTAAAGCGACTCCAACCCCACGAGTGACACTGAACGCGACCGGCGTATCCGGAGGTGTGCCCAACAGAGCAGAAATCGATGCCGAAGGGAACAGCACCAAGGCTGCCCCGGCAACGCCCTCAAGAATGGCTGATACGATCAGAAGACCTCTCATGTTTGGACCTGTTTTTTCAGAAATCCCGATTCGAATCCATTCACCAACGCCAAATCGTGGGCTCACCGGCAGCCCGGACACCGGTTACCTGTTCCATCGCAGCCAGATGTGCTCTTCTTCGATTCGGATCAACCCCATGGGAGCTCATTCGCTCATCATTAATTTTCAGGCGAAGCGCGTGAGGAAACTCTCGGGCACATTTCCTTCCATTTCTTCAAAGCGGGTCCAGGGTACAGTAAAGGACAGTATATCCTTCCCCAGGAGTTTCCGCAGGTAGAACCGGGTCGATAGTCGGTCAGGCCGATGACAGCACGCGGGGAAGCCTGCTGGGCCTCATAGAAGGGATAGAGTGCCAGACCGGCGCACCCTGCGGCAAACCTGGGCGTAGCATATCGCAAAAGGCGGAAACCTCAGGGACAAGGCCTCTGAAATACGTGATCGCATGGCATTCTCCGATTCTCTTTTGCATCCACACCGTTTTTCGACCTGTCGCACGACGATAACCTCTTCCATCATCCCGATCTTTCACTCTATTGTAAAGGCTGAAAGGAGAGGCCGAGACCGAAGGTCGCTGACTGCTCGACCTGCCCCAACCGCTCAATGGGATTGGACAAGGCCCCTGGCTGTGCTAAAATGACGACGCAGGTTATGCTTTTAGGACAATCAGGATTGTTTGCAATGCCATCGGTTCATTTGTTTTGAATCTTCCGGCGCTTCTGGACGCTTTAACCCTGCAGTCTGAAGGCCTTCAGAAGCGCGATACGCCGATTACCCTTTTGTCTGTCGGTTTTTTGGGTTGCTTTTCATAAGCCTCGGTCACTGTGCAGCTGAGAGTCCGGCATGGATTCCTTGCTTTCTGGGTTTTATTGCTCCTTTTCGGAACTCTCCGCCGGACCTTCTCCAGAAAATATCATCCAGGGGCACACAAAGTCGCCTCGCGCAATGGGATCAGTCACACGGTCCGTCCACCACTTGAGTGAACCGGTTGCATGTGGACCGGCCTGGGAAATCATGCAATCTAAAACAATGACCAGTCAAAACACAGGGGAAGGCCCATGAATCGGAAAGTTGATCTTCGGGGACATGCCATCCTCATCATCGATGATAATCCCGCCAACCTTGGAGTCATCAGCAACTGTCTGGAAGCAGCCGGGTCTGAAATCATGGTGGCACCGGACGGCGAGAGTGGTTTGAGCATCGCCCGCAGCGCTCGGCCCGACCTGATTCTTCTGGACATACTGATGCCGGGGATCGATGGCATTGAGACCTGCCGCCGCCTCAAGAACGACGAAAGGAGCCGGGATATCCCGGTGATCTTCATGACCGCCCTGGCGAGCACTGAGGACAAGGTGGCCGGGTTCGAGGCGGGAGGAGTGGACTATATCACCAAACCCTTTCAGGTTGCGGAGGTCCTGGCACGTGTCAACACTCAGCTCACCCTGCACGCCGTTCAAAAGCAGCTGAAATCGAACAACGAGCAGTTACAGCTGGAAATCGCGGTGCGCCGCAAAGCGGAAGAGGACCTGCAAGCAGCCAGGGCCGAGCTCGAGCATCGAGTGGAGGAGCGAACGGCTGAACTCACGAAAGCCAGTGCACTGCTGAAGGAAGAAATCCATGAGCGCAGGCGGACGGAAGAAGATCACGACCGTCTGGTAACAGCCATCGAACAGGCTGGAGAGGCGATATTCATCACTGATACCAGCTGGGTCCTCCTCTATGTCAACCCCGCTTTCGAACGCATGACCGGCCACAGCAGGAGCGAAGTCATCGGTCAACACGCCCGCATTCTTCAAAGCGACCGCCATAACAGGGCCTTTTTCAGAAACATACGGGACACGCTCACTCATGGCGGGGTCTGGTCGGGACGCATTGTAGCCAAGAGAAAAGACGGCAGCTTCTATGATGCTGAAGTCACGGGGTCGCCTGTCCGGGACAAGACAGGCTCCATCATCAATTATGTGGGCATCCACCGGGACATCACCAATGAGACGAGACTTGAAAAGCAACTGCGCCAGGCGCAGAAGATGGAAGCCATTGGAACGCTGGCTGGAGGCATTGCCCATGACTTCAACAACCTGCTCACAGCCATTGTCGGCTACTCGGAAATGGCATGCTCCCACGTCCCTCTGGAAAGCCAGGCGCGCCACCACCTGGACCAGGTGCTCAGCGCCGGTTCTCGCGCAACGGACCTGGTCAAGCAGATCCTCACCTTCAGCCGGCAGACGGAACAGGAGCGAAAACCCGTGCGCATCGCCCCAATCATCAAGGAGGTGCTGAAACTCCTGAGATCGTCCCTGCCGACAACCATCGACATTCGCCAGGATTTTACCTCCAGCACCGACGGATATGTCGTTCTGGCCGATGTGACCCAGGTCCACCAGGTCCTGATGAACCTGTGTGCCAACGCAGCCCATGCGATGCGCGCCCATGGCGGCGTTTTGAGCGTGAGCCTGTCAGAGGTCATGGTCGATGCCTTCCTGGCTTCCCGCTTCCCTGATCTCAAACCGGGCCCCTACCTGCAGCTGAGTGTATGCGATACAGGGCACGGCATGGATGCAGCGGTCATGGAAAGGATTTTCGATCCCTATTTCAGCACCAAGGGCCCGGGGGAAGGCACAGGACTGGGACTTGCAGTGGTCCAGGGCATTGTCAAGACCCATGACGGGGCCATTAATGTGTACAGCGAACCCGGCAAGGGCACTACTTTCAATATTTTTCTCCCGAAAAATCCGGAAGAGGAGCCATCCCCAGTTGACGTGATGGAAGTGTTCCCCTGTGAGGGGGAACGAATTCTCTTTGTCGAGGATGAAGAGACGCTGGCTGATTTGGGGAAGGAGATGCTCGAGTCCCTGGGCTACCGGGTCATCTCGGAAACGAGCAGTATCGAAGCGCTGAGGACCTTCCGAACCCAACCGGACGCATTTGACCTGGTCATCACGGACATGACCATGCCCGGACTCACGGGAAGAGATCTGGCCAGAGAGCTCATGGCCATTCGCAAGGACCTGCCGATCGTCTTATGCACCGGACTCGGTGAGATGATCAACGGAATGAAGTCAAACAAGGAAGGCATCCGTGAGTTTGTCAAGAAGCCGTATCGAATCCATGATCTCAACAAAGCCATTCGAAAAGCGATGGGACATGAGACGGACTGAAGTGAGGACCAGGTCATCGCGCCATATATTCGTTCGTGTGCGTTCCCACGCAGAGCGTGGGAACGAGGGGGGAACGAATTTGCGGTGGAAAGGACCAGGCCGGCCATGATCACACTCCTGACGGTATCGGCTTTTCTCTCTTTGATGGAAGCAAGGACTGGGCAATGAAGATCTACACCAAGATACTGCTCACTACATTGCCGCTGCTTCTTTTTTCACTGCTAATAGCGGTCGGGACAACCTACCGGTTCTCCTTTGACGCTCTCACCGAGTTGGCCGGGACATGGCTGGGAACACGCTTGTCGGAAGCCATCCAGAGTGCGGTGGACCATGAAAAGATGCTGCAAGCCTACGGATTGCAGACCATTTCTCCCAGTGTCAAGCAGGCCAGGATCGAAGCCGGCGCCGAGATGTCTTCCATAGTCATCGGGGAGCAGGGTTATGTCTTCGTTGTCGATTCCCAGGGCCTTATCGCCGTCCACCCTGATCCCACCATGCTGGGTCGAAGTGTAGCCCGGGAGCCATGGTTCCAGGAGGTGCAGGACCACCGGAAAGGGAAAATCCGCTACACCTTCCAGGGTGAGGATTACCTTGCGATGTATGACACCTTCCAACCCTGGCAATGGACCGTCTTCGCTACAGACCGGGAAAGCGAGGTTTACGGCGTTCTCAATCGAGCGGCCCCTTACGTCGTCCTGATCCTCACCTGCGGTTCTCTGGTGCTTGCACTGGCGTTGATGTTCATGATCCGGCGGTTGACCGCTCCCTTGAGAGTCCTGGAAGCGGGGGCAAGGCAGATCGGCCGGGGCAACCTGGAAACTCGCGTTCCTGTCCAAACCCGTGATGAATTCGGTGGTCTTGCGAACGTATTCAACAGCATGGCGGTGCAACTGCAGAAGACGTTGACCGCGCTCAAGGACAGTGAAGAGCATTTTCGGTCACTCATTGAAAACTCCTCGGACCTTATCATGATCCTCAATCATGATGGAAGCATCCGCTACGGCAGCCCATCCATGGAGCGGTGGTACGGATTCAGGCAGGAGGACGTGATCGGAGAAAGCCTCTGCGATGTCATTCATCCCGCCGATCGGCAGCATTTCACCGAGTTCTTCAGCAGGCAAATTGGGATTCCAGGGATCACACCATCCGTCACGTTTCGCATTCCTCAGAGGGAAGGCAATGCGTGGCGGGTCGTTGAGGCCATTGGAAACAACCGCCTTGAAGACCCGGTCGTGGCAGGCTTTATCCTCAATTTCCGCGACATCACCGAACGCCGGCAGGCCGAGGAGGCGTTGCGGCAAAGTGAGAAGTTCCTCGAGAGCATAGTCGAGAACATCCCGGACATGATCTTTGTGAAAGATGCGGAGGACCTGCGGCTCGTGAGGCTCAACAGAGCGGGGGAAGCGCTCCTGGGTTACCACAGAGAGGAGCTGACCGGAAAGAGCGTCTATGATGTTTTCCCGGCTGAACAGGCGCTTCTTCGGGACACTCAGGACAGGGACGCTCTTCATGGCAAACAGCTCCTCGATATCCCCGAGGAGGCCTTCGAGACCGGGCATACGGGTGTAAGGGTCCTGCACACCAAGAAGATACCGATCTTGGATGATCACGGGCATCCCCGATACCTTCTCGCCATCTCCGAAGACATCACCGAACGCAAAAAGGACGAAGAGGAATTGAAGAGGCACCGCGATCAGCTTGAGAGACTGGTCGAAGAACGAACGGCCGAGCTGACGGTAGCCAAGGAGCGGGCTGAAGTGGCGAACCGGGCGAAAAGCGCCTTTGTAGCCAACATCAGCCACGAATTGCGCACCCCGTTGAACGCCATCATGGGGTATGCCCAGATACTCAAGCGCGATTGGCGGCTCAGCGACGAGCAAGCGACCGCCGTAAACACCATCCAGCAAAGCGGCGAGCATCTGCTGACCTTGATCAACGATACCCTGGATCTCTCCAGGATCGAAGCGGGCAGGCTGGAGCTGGACCCTGCCGAAATTCATCTTCCCTCTTTTCTGCAGGGAATAGCCGATATCATTCATATCAAAACCAGCGAGAAAGGGCTTTCTTTCAGCCTCGAAGCGTCCCCCGACCTGCCCACAACCGCCTTGGTGGATGATAACCGGCTTCGCCAGGTCTTGCTCAATCTGCTGGGCAACGCCGTGAAGTTCACCGACAGAGGACGGGTGGCCCTGAGGGTTGCGGGTTGCGCACGGAGCGATGCGGGTGAAGGACCGGCAAAACGCATCCGCTTTGAGGTCGAAGACACCGGCATCGGAATAGCACCGGAAGATCTTGAAAGGGTCCTCTTTCCGTTTGAACAGGTGGAGAATGTCCGACGCCGCGAGGGAGGCGCCGGGCTGGGGTTGGCAATCAGCCGCCAGCTGCTCGACCTGATGGGTGGATCCATTCAGGTTGAAAGTGAGGTGGGGAAAGGGAGTATCTTCCGGTTTGAACTGCCGCTGCCGGAGGTGAGCAGAGAGATCGGTTCGATCCGGACCGAGAGTGGAGTCGTGGCCGGATATCCCGTTCCCGTACAGGTCCCCCTGCTGCTGGACGGGGCTGCGGGAAGCCGGGCGATCGCTGTTGATCTACTGGTCCCTCCTCCGCAGGAGGAACTCCAGGTCCTCTATGAGCTTTCCCTCTTGGGGAAGATACGCCGGATTCGGGAGCGCGCTGCTCATATCGAAAAGATGGGCGAGCAATACAAACCCTTTGCAGACCATCTTCTACAGCTGACCATGAACTTCGAAATCATGCAGATCCAGGCCCTGATCAAAGCCCATATCGAGGACCATCAACGACTCTGAGGCTCGGTCTGAGGACACCCGGAAAGCATTGGGAGGATCATACGATGGAGCAGAGAAGATTTCCTCCGGTCATTCTTGTGGCAGTTGTCCTGGCAGGGCTTCTGTTGGCTCCAATGGAACCGGCCAGGGCTCAGGCTGCCGAAGCAGCGAAAACCGATTCAGAGGGAAACGGTGCACGGCTTGAGGCCCCACCGTCACCGCTCAAGCCGGTGGTCCTGCGGTATGCCTACGGCGTTGCCGACCTGGGCACCCGCGATCCCCACTTTGCGGCCACAACCCAGGATCGCGCCGTAGCAGACATGCTCTTCAACGGGCTGCTCCGATATCAACCGGGCAACGCTCCGTCGATCGAACCGGACCTGGCCGAGGAGGTCCCCGAACCTGAGATCGAAAAAGGGAAACAGACCTGGACTTTCAAATTGAGAAAGGGGGTTTTCTTCCACCCCGGCCCCAAGACGGGGCCCTATGAACTGACTGCTGACGATGTGGTCTATTCATTCCGAAAATCGGCCGACCCGCAGCGTTCCGCCTACGCCGGCGAGTACACGGGGATGAACGTCGAAAAGGTCGACCCGTACACCGTCCGGATTGTGCTGGAAAAACCGCTTTCTCCACTCCTCTTTCTGCCCAAGGTGACCGACTATTCGGGGGGCTTTATCGTCAGCCGCAAAGCCGTGGAGATCATGGGAGATGAAGCCTTCCAGTCCCACCCGATCGGGACGGGGCCTTTTATGTACGAGAGCTGCACCGCCAATGACAGGGTTCGGCTTGTAGCGAATAGAGGATACTTCCGTGGGCGCCCGCTCCTCGATGCCGTCGAAATCGTGTTTCTGCCGGATGTCGCCGATCGCGAGGCTGCGTTCAAGGCCGGCAAAGTCGATTGCTTCTGGGGCAAGGTCGAAAAGGCCTGGATTGACCGGATGGAAGAGGAGGAAGGCGTTAAAGTCGACCTGCACGGCCCCGGTGAGATCGCTACGCTCTATTTTAACACCACCAGGAAACCCTTTGATGATGCAAGGGTTAGAAAGGCTGTCGCTTACGCTCTGAACCGGGACGCTTCCCTGAGTCACTTCGGCCGCGAGGTGATCCTGGAGAAGGTCTATTCGCCGGTACCGGGGAATCTGCTGCCAGGCGGCCTGACTGAAGCGGAAGTACGAGCGCTGGGTCTGGACTATGCTCCCGACCCGGCAAAAGCCGGGCAATTGCTGGCTGAGGCCGGCTATCCCAACGGCTTCTCCCTGGAAGTGGTGACTTCCGGACAACCCATCTATCGCCTGAGCTATGAAGCGATGAAGCTTCAGCTTGCACACATAGGGATTGAGCTCACGATCAAGCCTACAGACCATTCCACCATGCACAGGCTTATCCGTGAGGATGCCAATGCCCTGGTGGTCTACTCGGCCTGGCGTCCCAATCCCGATAATTACCTGACCCGTTTCTTTCACTCCGATTCCATCGTTATGACGGGTGCCAGACCGGATACCAATTTTTCCCACTACGACAAGATCGACCGGTTGATTGAAGCCGCCCGGCTGGAGACTCAGCCAGGCCGCCAGATCGAACTCTGGAAACAGGCTCAGATCAAGGTCCTGGACGATATGGCGGCCTATCCTTTGTATCAGTTCAAGATGGTCGATGTCCGGAAAGCGTATGTCGATTACGGACATGACCTGGTTAGTGTGATGCCGCTTTATCCACAGTTTACTGAAAAGACTCGAATAGTGAAGTAGTTGGATAGAAGAGAATCAGCACCATACACAAAATCCCCCCTGCCCCCTTTGAAGAAAGGGGGGGAAGGAAGAAGAGGATTCCATGAAGCGCTCTCTCTGCCTGCTTTATATTGTTGCGATCCGGCTGTTGCTCTTTCCGGGCACCTCGCCGCTTGAGGCTGCTTCACCCAATTCCGCCCAATACGAACCGATGGTTCATTCCTCGTATGCCGCCCTCAGTTGGACCGATTCCGTCATGAACGGGACCCTGCATGCACTGATGCAGAACGGGGCGATCGTTTGGGCAACAGCCGCTGTTGTCCTGGTATTGAGCGGTTTGATCGCGCTTCTGGTCGTTGCCGTTGTTCGTCGACGCAGAGCAGAGGAAGCGTTGCGGCAGGCAAACCTGGTGGTTGAAAGCAGCCCGGTGGTGCTTTTCCGATGGATAGCGACTGAAGGGTGGCCTGTCGCCCTGGTATCGAAGAACGTGATCCAGTTTGGGTATACACCGGAAGAGCTGATCACCGGCACCGTTCCCTTCTCGTCGCTGGTTCACCCTGAGGACCTGGAACGGGTAGCGACCGAGGTCCAGGCATACGCTGCTTCCGGTGTCGACCAGTTCCATCAGCAGTACCGGCTTGTCACCAAAGCGGGAGACGTCCGCTGGGTGGATGATCACACGGTGATTGAACGCAGTCCTGATGGGCAAGCAGTGTCCTACCGTGGCACCGTTATCGACATCACCGAACGCAAACGGGCGGAAGAAGCGTTGCAGGAATCCGAGCGCAAGTTCAGGGACCTGGCGGAAAAAGCGGTTGTCGGCGTCTACATCATCCAGGACAAACTGTTCAAGTATGTGAATGCGAGATTTGCTGAAATGCATGGCCGCAGCGTCTCCGAGATGACCGGCGGGATGCCCGCGGACGAGGCAATCTTCCCTGAAGACCTGCCTGTTGTTGCAGAGACTGTGCAGAAGAGAAGCAGGGGAGAAGTGCCGCCTTCGCAGGCGGCAACCTTCCGCATTGTGACGAAGAGCGGGGAGCTCAGGTATGTCGAGGATTACAGCACGAGCACTCTTTACCAGGGCCAACCCGCAATGATCGGAACGGCCGTGGACGTCACCGAGCGCAAGCGGGCGGAAGAAGCGCTGCGTCTCAGCGAAGAGCGATTCCGCACCCTCATCGAGTCCTCACCCCTGCCCATCGTTATAGCCCGTGATGGACAATTCATCTATGTCAACAACGCCTACTGCCGGATGATCGGGGTGGATTCGCCCGATCAGATGCTGCATACCAGCCTGCTGGAGACGGTCGCTCCCGAGAAGCAGGAAGAGGTGCGCGGGTACATGGCGGCGCGAGCGAAAAATGAACCGGCACCCGTTCATTACGAGTCCGTCGGGATCAGAAGAGACGGCACCCGGTTCCATTACGAAAACAGTGTGGCCAGGGTCAATCTTGCGGATGGTCCGGCTCTGATCGCTTTTATCAATGACATCACCGAACGTAAGCGGGTGGAGGAAGCCCTGGAAAAGCGCCTGGTGGCGTTGACCCGGCCGATCGGAGAAGGGGGTGAAATCGCATTCGAGGACTTGTTCGACCTGGCGGACCTGCAATCCCTCCAGGACCGGTTCTCCGAGGTCTGCGGCGTGGCTTCCCTCATCACCTATCCGGATGGCAAACCGATCACTCGTCCCGCCAACTTTTCTTCTCTTTGTGGTGGAATCATTCGTAAGACCCCGAAGGGATTGAGGAACTGTGAGCACTCCGATGCGATCATCGGCCGTTACAACCCCTCAGGACCAATCATTCAACCGTGCCTGAGTGTGGGATTGCGCAATGCCGGCGCCAGCATCTCCGTCGGCGGCCAACATCTGGCCAATTGGCTGATCGGCCAGGTGCGGGATGAAGCCAAAAGCGAGGAGGAGATCGTCGCCTATGCCCGCGAGATAGGGGCCGATGAAACGGCGTTTCTTGAGGCCTACCGCCGGATACCGGTCATGTCGGAGGAGCGCTTCGAGCAAATCGCGCAGGCCCTTTTTGTGCTGGCACATCAACTTTCCAGCATTGCCCATCAAAATGTCCAACAGGCTCGATTCATCAACGAGCGCAAGTCGGCGGAGGATACGGTGCGGCAGAACGAAGCCGTGCTCAGAAGCCTGCTTGAAGCGACCCCTGCAGGAGTTGCTCTGCTGGTGGATCGGGTGTTTCAAAGGGTCAATCCCGCCCTGTGCACGATAACGGGATATTCGGAAGAGGAGATGATCGGAATGGAAACACAGCTGCTCTATCCGGATGAAGAAACGTATGAGCGCGCGGGCAGGGAGCTTTACGAACACATGGCGAGGACAGGCATGGGGATTTCTGAAACGCACCTCAGACGAAAGGACGGTGCCGTGATCGATGTCCTGCTCTGTCAGAGTCCTTTCGACCCGACCGATGCGGACAAAGGGGTGACGGCGACCGTGCTCGACATCACGGAGCGCAAACGGGCGGAGGAAGCCTTGCGGGCCTCAGAGGCGTTCCTGGATACCATCATCGAGCACAGCCCTCAACCGATGGCGGTTTATGACCACCAGGGCATCCTCATACGGATAAACCAGTCCTGCCGCGATTTGCTCCACATCACCGACGAAGAGGTGATCGGGAAGTACCGCCTTTTTGAGGACAACATCATCGAAGAACACGGGGCTATGCCGCTGGTGAGACGGGTCTTTGAAGGCGGCGAGAAGGCCCGCTTTATTCTTCCCTACGACACCTCCCGGCTTCAGACACTGCGATTCGACGAGACAGTACACCGGGTCCTGGACGTCAACTTGTCGCCGGTCCTGGATGCTCAGGGGCGGGTGGTCAATGTGGTCGTTCAGCAGATCGACATCACCGAGCAAAGAATGGCCGAAGAAGCCCTGAAAGCCGCAAAGAAATGGTTTGAAGACGTGGTTGAGTTCATGCCCGATGCGATTGTGATCGCCGACAGGGACCGCAAGATCATTGCCTGGAACCGCGCCAGTGAAAAGATGACCGGCATACCCAAGGCGGCCGCAATGGGCCTGGACCATCATCAGATTGCAGTCGGTTTCTATGGGCAGGTGAGAAAAACATTAATGGATCTGGCCTTTGTGGACGATGAGGAATTGAAGACCGGTTATTCCAATGTGAGACGCCTCGGCTCATCGGTCTATGCCGAAGCGCATACGCCGGCGGTCTATAATGGCCGTGGCGCCTATGTATTAGCGGCCGTCAGCCCGTTCTACGATGAAGAGGGCAACCTCATTGGGATTATCGAATCGATCCGAGACATCACCGAACTGAAGCGTGCGGAAGAAGAAACGCGGCGGTTGCGGAATTTTCTCAGCAATATCATCGATTCCATGCCATCGGTGCTCGTGGGGGTGGATGTGAACGGTTGCGTGACCCAGTGGAACAACGCAGCGGAAAAGGCAACCGGGGTGGAATCGAAGCAAGCCATGGGACAGATGCTCGACCAGGTGCTTCCGGCCATGCACCGCCAAGCCAACAGGTTGCGGCAGGCGATGCGCACCCGCAGGGTGGAAACCGAAACAAAGGTCCCTCGGATTGTCAATGGCGAGATACGCTATGAGGACGTAACGGTCTATCCGCTGACGTGCAATGGAATAGAGGGGGCGGTTATCCGGGTGGATGACGTGACCGAGCGGGTGCGAATCGAGGAGATGATCGTTCAGTCGGAGAAGATGCTCTCCGTGGGAGGACTGGCGGCGGGCATGGCTCATGAGATCAACAATCCCCTGGGTGTGATCCTGCAGGCCGTGCAGAACCTGCAAAGAAGGGTCTCTCCTGACCTGCCGATCAATATCCGGGTGGCGGAAGAGTGCGGCATCAGCCTCGGCAGTCTCCAGGAGTACCTGGTACGGCGGGAGGTCCCGACCTTCCTGGAGGATATCCGCCAGAGCGGCCGGCGGGCGGCGGAGATTGTGACAAACATGTTGAATTTCAGTCGAAAGGCCGAGGACGGAGGGACCTCCACGGACCTGGCGGAGTTGCTGGATCGGACACTCACCCTTGCAGCCAGCGACTATGACTTGAAGAAGCACTACGATTTCCGCCAAATCGAGGTCGTGCGGGAGTATCAACCCGATACCCCGAGAGTCATCTGTCAGTCCGGCAAGATTCAGCAGGTTTTCCTGAATGTCTTGCGCAACGGCGCCGAGGCAATGCGAACGGGAGGCGGTACCGACGAGAGGCCTTGCTTCATTTTGCGGGTTTTTCGGGACAACGCCATGGTTCGGGTTGAGATCGAGGACAATGGTCCGGGGATGAACGACGCAACCCGCAAACGTGTGTTTGAACCGTTCTTTACCACCAAGCCGGTGGGATCGGGAACGGGCCTTGGATTGTCGGTCTCTTATTTCATCGTCACCGAGGAACACGGCGGGACCCTGGAGGTCGAATCGAGCCCGGGGACCGGGACCCGGTTCATCATCCAGCTGCCGCTGGAAGGGAAGAATCCATGAAGGAGAACAAGGGACGCATTCTCGTAGTGGATGATGAGGAGAGTATTCGGCGGAACCTGCTCATCTATCTCGATGACGAAGGCTTTGAGGTCCGGGGCGCGGAAAGCGGGGAGGAAGGCCTCGAGATGCTGACCCATGACAGCTTCGAGGCGGCCATCGTGGATATGCGTCTACCGGGCATCGACGGCAACACCTTCATCGAGCGTGCCCACGAGCTGGATGGGCAACTGGGTTTCCTGATCTATACGGGTTCGGCAAAGTACCAGCTCCCCGAGCGCCTCACCAGGATAGGATTGACAGAAACACAGGTCTTCATGAAGCCGCTGAGCGACATGACCCCACTGGTCTCCGCACTCACGGAAGTCCTGCAAACACGGGATGAAGACGAGGAAGGAAGGACGACGGGCCCTGCTTGATCAGCCGACCGGCGGTCTCCTGTGATATTTGTTGGGGATGTCTTATGAAAGAGCCATGCACACTGCTGACTATTGATGACGAGGAAGCCTTCCGGAGAAGCATTCGAGGCTACTTCGAGGATTCGGGTTTTGAGGTCCTGGAGGCTCGGGATGGTCAGGAAGGGCTGGCGATCTTCCGCGACCGGCATCCCGAGGTAGTACTGGTAGACCTGGCGATGCCGGGGGTGAGTGGTTTGCAGGTCATCGAAACCCTGGTCGAAGAGTCCCCGGGAACCCCGCTGGTGGTCCTTTCAGGGACCGGGGTCATGGCTGACGCCCTCGATGCCATCCGCAAGGGCGCCTGGGACTACGTCATGAAACCGGTGATCAACATGGCCGCGCTCGAACACGTGGTGCAAAACGTCCTGGAACGTGCCCGGCTGTTGGAAGAAAAACGCCGGTATGAAGATCATCTCGAAGACGAAGTATTCTGGCGCACCCAGGAGATTTCGGCACTGAACGAGCGGTTGAAGGCGGTTGTCAGGTCTTCGCGCTCAGTCATGGTCTGCACTTCAACAACGGAAGTGGCGCGGCAGTTGCTCGAAGAATTCGCCTCCAACCTGGTCGCCCAGGACTGCCGCCTCTACATGCCGGAGAACGGTCACCTGGTGTTGAAGCATGTTCTCGACACACAGCCGGCAATGACTTCCATTCCACTCCCGGTCCCTGCGACCTCCCTGTTTGGCAGGGTTTTAGACAAGAGACTGCCGGTGCTTGTTCCCAGCGTCACGGCTGATGCCGGGATATCCTGTGACGGAGTGGAAGCCTTCAAGGGAGGCTCTCTGCTTGCTTTTCCGATTATCAGCAGCCCCGATGAATCGCTTGGGGTCATATTGCTGCACAAAAAGACCGACCCTCCATTTTCGGAACGGGACCTCGAAATCGGCGCACTGCTGGCTTCGTACGGCTCAGAAGCCATCCGGGCCGCGCGGGCGACGGAATCTCTCAAGGCCAGTGAGAAACAGTTCCGTGAGCTGGTGGAGAACATGAACGAGGGGCTCTTCAGGGTTGATCTCGATGGAAGGATCACCTACTTGAGCCCCGTGATCAAGAGCATGACCGGTTACCGTCCGGAGGAGGTCCTGGGACGTGACTTCCGGGAGTTTGTCGCACCTCGGCAGCTCAACCATGTGGAAAAGCTGTTTCGGGAAGTGCTGACAGGAGCAATCCTCCAGGCTGAGTTCGAAGTACGCAAGAAATCGGGCGAATTCCTCTGGACACGCGTTTCAGGTCGCCCCGTTTTCAAGGGAGAGTGCGTTGCCGGAATTCAAGGCTCTCTCGCCGACATATCGGATCGAAAGGCCGCCGAAATCAGGCTCGAGAGACGGGCCTTTGAACAGACGGTCATGAACGAACTGATGCGCGACCTGGGGTTTGATCTCACTGTTGGCAATGCCGTCCGGACCGCACTCAAACATGTCATCCGGGCTGTCGAGCCCGATGTGGCCATGCTCTTCCTGCTGGAGGACGGCCAGCTCATTTTGAAAGGGCTCCTGCCGGAAGGAAAAGGCTTCCGGGTTCAAGATTTCCCTCCCCATCACGCGGGAGAATGCCTTTGCGGTCTGGCGATAAGCGAGCGAACATCGGTTTTTTCCAGTGATATTCACACGGATCTCCGCTGTACCCTCAGGGAATGCAGGGAGGCAGGTCTCTCTTCTTTTGGGGCCCTGCCGCTGCTCAGTGCCGGCGAGATCATCGGGGTCCTGGGAGTGGCTTCAAACCACCAGAGGAATTTTGCGGACGAAGCGGCGTTTCTCGAAACGCTCTCCAGCGAGATTGCGATCGGTTTGAAGAACAACCTCCTTTACCACAGGGCCGAGAATTACGCCCTGGAGCTCCAGGCACGCCTGGCGCAAATCGAGGCGGCGGAAGAAGAAAAGACCCTGCTCACCAGGCAACTGAACCAGGCCCAGAAGATGGAGGCCATCGGCACCCTGGCCGGCGGAATCGCCCACGATTTTAATAATATTCTTTCGGCGATCATCGGCTTCACGGAAATGACCAGGCTGAAGGTCGACCAGCCCCCACTGCGTCGTCATCTGGACCATGTTTTGAACGCCTGCGAACGGGCCAGGAATCTCGTTGCCCAGATTCTGGCATTTAGTCGAGCAACGGAACTGGAGCTGAAACCGGTCGATATTTCTTTCATCGCCAAGGAAGCCGTCAAACTGCTCCGCGCCACCATTCCCTCGATTATCGAGATTCGATTCAAGAGCGCGGCCAATATCCATACCGTCCGTGCCGATCCTACTCGGATTCACCAGGTTTTGATCAACCTCTGCACCAATGCGGCCCATGCCATGCGGGAAAAAGGCGGAGTGCTCGAAGTCGAACTGGAAAACATCGAGATCACGGCGGGGTCGGCCCCTACCGGACTGGACGTCAAACCCGGTCCCTGCGTGGTTTTGACGGTGAGGGACTCGGGTATCGGGATCCCACCCGATGTCATGCACCGGATCTTCGACCCCTTCTTCACGACCAAAGAGAAAGGAGAAGGGACGGGACTCGGGCTTTCGGTGGTCTATGGCATCGTGAAGGGGTTCGGCGGATCGATCACCGTGGACAGCCAACCCGGTGCCGGGGCCACCTTCAAGGTGTACCTGCCGGCTATCACGGATATGGCGGAAGTACGCCCGGAAACGGAAGAACCCCTGGTCGGCGGCCGGGAACACATCCTCTTCATCGATGACGAGGAGATGCTCATGGAAATGGGGCGCTACCTTCTTGAAGAGCTGGGCTACCGGGTCACGCCAGTTGCAGACAGCACGAAGGCCCTGGAGCTTTTTCGCGCTCAGCCGGGTCAATTCGATCTCGTCATAACCGATATGACGATGCCCGGGATGACAGGGGCCGACCTGGCAAGAGAAATGCTGAAGCTCCGGCCGGACCTGCCCATCATCCTTTGCACCGGGTTGAGCGAAATCATCAACGAAGAGAAGGCCATGGCCATGGGGATCAGGGAATTCGTTATGAAACCGCTCAACCTCAGGAAGATTGCCGAGCTCACACGCAAGGCACTGGGGACCCGTCCGAGAAGATAGAATTCCTTTCCCTCTATTGGAGGCGAGGCATAGCTCGATGCTTCTAATTCCTGAGCTAAACCCCCAGCTATGCTGGGGAGAGTTGCACAAGCTATGCTGTAGTATTTGCTAGAAAAAAGCTCCTTCCGTAAGGTGGCTGCCTGACCATCTCGGCGACGGATTCAGTACGGAAGGAGCAACAGGTGAAAAAGAGCCTATCACACACCGTTTGGGAATGTAAGTTATGTGCAGCAGAACATAACTTACAATATGTACAGCAAAGAATTATGGGAAGT
>CAYTWB010000074.1:0-18416 GCA_964441945.1 uncultured Syntrophobacteraceae bacterium | reverse complement strand
GGTAGTGCTGGGAAAAAATCTCCTGCAATTTCTCTTGCATCGCCTACTTCCTCCCAAAATCGTTTTGATAGTTTGAATGAGAAAGGCCAAACGGGCCTGGTGAAGCCGCGGGAAACAGAGCGGTATCGCTCAGAAGTGACACCCTCCCGACGGATACCGGAAGCATCTGGGGAGGGCCGGAATTCCAGGATGGAGACTGTGTAAATCGGAGATCGACCAGCCGGCAGGTTTCACGTGGCCAATGCACTATTGGCCGGAAAGCCGGTCTTCATAAACGTGAACTCACCTTGCACATCCTGATTTCAAACCAAACACATAGGGAAAAGGAACATGAACGATCTCTCAACAAGGTTCGCAACCACACGAACTGGCGGATATCCACCGGCATCGCAGTGTGACTCGACTTCTACGCCGACACGCCAACCTTGACTCGTTCGGCAAACTCCAGGTCCTCGGTTTCCGCCCCGGCTTTGATGACCACATCACCTCGAGGCAGAGACCTGCACTCTGGGCCATAGGCCGGACCTGGATGCCAAAGCGGGTTTCATTGATTCACAGAAATCATCATATTTTGCTTGATTGCTATATTCATGCAACTGTCGGCCGTCATATTATACTGAAGAAGATATTTGTCAATGCGTTTTCGGACAACAAATACCAGTATTTATATATGTTTACCAAAATACAATTCAAACATTATCTTTCTACAGTTTTTATTATGTTAAATGAAATATATTACTGGTTGTATTGATATCCATTGCTCCCACCAATCAATATATGTTACTTCTAATATAATACACCAGGACGGTTTCTCTATCATCTGTTGCCGACACGCTCCGGGTGGGAGATGGACGGATTTTCGCGCCTTGGTCTCCGTTCCCCGGTGGTGTATACTGTTCTGAAAGGCTCAGGAACTGCTGTGTTTCCGGACGCCTGACTGTTAACCCTCTTCCTGTCCTGGGGGATCCCATATGAAAGAAATCCGAAATCCGCCACCCACGGTTCCCGGACTGGCTCCGGCCCTGGCTTTCCTTTGGGTCGCTCTTCTATTCCTTATCCCTATGATCCCGATGTTTGCGTCCGGCGGCAGCGATGACCCTTACCGAATTGAGCGCGCAGCCTTGATGAAAGAGATTGAGGAGGACATGAGGGTCACCAGTGGTCGAATCGGGAAAGGGACGTTGAGTCAAGGGGTTGTCGAAGCCATGACCACCGTTCCCAGGCATGAATTCGTCCCGGAACATCTCAAGCGCTATGCCTATGAGAATCGGCCGCTGCCCATAGGATACGGCCAGACCATATCTCAGCCTTACATTGTGGGCATCATGACCGACCTGATCAATCCGGCAAAAGACCAGGTGGTGTTGGAAATCGGAACGGGCTCCGGCTATCAGGCCGCGATTCTCGCTCACTGTGTAAGGCAGGTCTATTCGATTGAAATCATTCCTGAACTGGGGCAAGAGGCGGAAGCCAGGCTGAAACGGTTGGGCTTTCAAAATGTTGAGGTCCGTGTCGGCGACGGCTACTACGGATGGAAGGAGCATGGCCCCTTCGACGCAATCGTGGTGACCGCTTCGGCCGGTCATATCCCGCCTCCCTTGATAGAACAGCTGAAACCCGGCGGCAAGATGATCATCCCGGTTGGTGGTCCCTTTGTGACCCAGTATTTGATGCTGGTGGAAAAGGACGAAGGACCCAGGGTGAGGACGAAGCAGTTGCTCCCGGTCGCTTTTGTCCCCCTGACGGGTGGACATTGAAGCCCGGCGCCGGAACCATAGCAGTGAGAGAATCAGCCACATAGGGTGCTCGAAAGGACAGGACGATGCACCGAATCCGCTGCGGGATACAGGAAGAACCATGCTTTTGGGGCTGACGGTATTCTTCACATCAGCAGCTGCACTCGCCCTTGAAGTCCTTCTCATGCGTCTCCTGAGCATCACTCAATGGCATCATTTTGCCTACCTGATCATCAGTTTGGCCATGCTCGGTTATGGCGCCGCAGGCACTTTCACCACGATTGCCCTGGAACGGTTCCGCCATCGATCACAGAGTTTGCTGGTCGGCAATGGACTTCTCTTCAGTATGGCCCTGGTTTTGACTTTTGCGACGGTTCAGCGAATTCCTTTGAATCCTCTTGAAATCCTGTGGGACGGCAAACAAACGCTCTACCTGGTTCAGGTCTACCTGGTCCTTTC
Source organism: uncultured Syntrophobacteraceae bacterium (assembly GCA_964441945.1). Taxonomy (GTDB): domain Bacteria; phylum Desulfobacterota; class Syntrophobacteria; order Syntrophobacterales; family Syntrophobacteraceae; genus JADGQM01. The sequence goes on along the minus strand of CAYTWB010000074.1, from coordinate 16,221 downwards.
GCTCCCATTCCTGTTTGCCGCCAATTGCATCATCCTGGTTGTGGTCCGACTCAAAGATCGGATTCACCAGGTCTACCTTCTTGACTTGCTGGGAGCGGGTACCGGTGCTTCAGGCATCATCCTTCTGCTGACTGTTCTTTCTCCACAGTCCTGCCTCAGGGTGCTTTCGGCCTTTGGCTTTTTTGCCGCGGCGTCGGCTGTTCTCAATGAACGGTCACGCAAGTCGTTCTTCCTGGCGGCCATCCTGTTCGGCAGCGGTTGCCTGCTGCCTTTTGCCTGGCCGGATGCCTGGCTTGAACCACGCATTTCGGAATACAAGGGGCTGAGCATGGCCTTGAGGGTCCCGGGAGCGAGGGTGATTGAAGAGCGGTTCAGTCCGCTCTCATATCTGGCGGTGGTGGAGAGTCCGACGATCCCCTTCCGCCATGCACCGGGAATGAGTCTAAACTGTTCTCTGGGCCCCCCGCCTCAGCTGGGTGTATTCACCGACGGGGACGCAATGAGCCCCATAACCCGCCATGACGGGCGCATGGAATCGCTTGCCTGGTTGGACTGTCTCACCTCGGCCCTCCCCTATCACCTGCTGCAGCGGCCTAAGGTGCTCATTTTGGGAGCAGGGGGGGGCATGGATGTGCTGATGGCGGAATACCATCGGGCCGGCAGTGTCGATGCGGTTGAACTGGATCACCGGACAGTGGACCTGGTACGGCGGACCTTTGGGGAATATGCCGGCCGCATTTTCGATCGACAAACCGTCAGAGTCCATGTGGCAGAGGCCCGAGGTTTTGTCGCCAGGGCGACCGGGTTTTATGATTTGATTCAGTTGTCCCTTCTCGATTCCTTCAGCACGTCACTCACCGGTGCCTCGGCACTCAATGAAACCTACCTCTACACGATCGAGGGATTCCAGGAGTATCTCCGTCATTTGAAGCCGGGCGGGCTGCTGTCCATTACCCGCTGGATCAAGTTTCCTCCACGGGAAAGCCTGAAGCTCTTTGCAACGGCCGCAGCGGCGATGGAAGCCTCTGGCCTGGGAAAACCGGAGAATTGCCTGGCATTGATTCGCAGTTGGGACACCACGACGCTCCTTGTCAAGAACGGCGCATTCAGCAGCCGTCAAACGGAGCAGATTCGCACTTTTTGTGAAACGCGCTCCTTCGATGTGGATTATTCCCCCGGCCTTCCACGATCCGCGGCCAATCGCTACAACATCGCTGAGGAACCGTACATCTATGATGGCGCAAGAGCTCTTCTCGGCGACCATCACGAGGATTTCATCCGGGACTACAAGTTCAACATTGCCCCGGCGACGGACGATCGACCCTATTTTTTTCATTTCATCAAGTGGAGAAGCATTCCGGAGATTCTGTCGTTGAAAAGACAAGGTGGCCTGTCGCTCATGGAGTGGACTTTTCCGACCGTGGTCCTGACGCTGCTTCAGGCCTTTTTGGCCAGTCTCGTGTGGGTCCTTCTGCCGCTCCGATTTCTGGGACCGATGCCGGGCTCAAGGTCACTGCAGTCTCGTATATGCGTCTATTTCGTTTGCCTGGGACTCGCCTTCATGTTTGTAGAGATTGCCTTTATTCAAAAGTTCATCCTGTTTCTCAGCCACCCGGTTTACGCGGTAGCAGTGGTATTGAGCGCTTTCCTGGTCTTTGCCGGCCTGGGCAGCAGCCTTTCGAAAAGGTTGGGCCGCCTGACCGAGAAATGGTGTCCATCCAGACCCGGTTTGCCTGTAGGAGTTTGCGTGCTGGGGATTATTCTTATCTCAGTCCTCTATGCCTGGGGATTACCCTCTATATTCAAATACTTCATGTTCCTGGAAGATCCAGGAAGGGTCTTGCTTTCCCTCCTTCTCATCGGACCTCCGGCCCTGTTGATGGGCATGCCCTTTCCGCTCGGCCTGGCACGAGTGGCCGAGACCGCGGAAGACCTCATCCCATGGTCATGGGGAGTAAACGGTTGTGCCTCGGTGACAGGTGCTGTACTGGCAGCCATTCTTGCGGTGCACCTGGGTTTCCAGATGGTAATCACACTGGCTCTGATCCTCTATGCGTCGGCCCTCGCAGCATTCTGGAAACCGCTCGGAGAGCAGGGCCCTCGTTTCTCTGATCCATGAGAGCCAAAAGCGAATTCAGGTACTGCTCAGTTGGCCCTTGACCACACCCAGAGGCTCTGTTATTGCAACGACCAAAAATTTCTTCGCTTTTGAAAAGAAAGCGAATGCTCATACTCGCAATTCGAAGCTGTTGGGGGAAATAATGAATTTCCGCTTCCTTTTCCTGTGTGTCAGCCTCCTGATATGCATTGCTTTAGCTATTGTAGTTAACGCCTTCTATGGCATAGATACGGTCTACACGCATCTCTTCTATCTACCCATCATTCTCACAGGAATATGGTATCCACGATATGCCCTCTTCCTGGCTGCCGCACTGGGACTGATTCATATCGCCTCTGACTATAGAGCAGTCGAAACAATCAAGGTCGCTCCCATCATCAGGGCGATTATGTTCCTTGTTGTGGCCGCTGTAACCGCTTATCTTGTGCTAAGGCGGGATCGCCTCCTGGGAGAATTGCAGAAGATCAACCTCGAGCTGACCCATATGAGCAGCGAACTTCAAAATAAAAACACAGTGTTGCAGAATGCTATGGATGAGATCAAGACCCTGAAGGGAATCCTGCCCATCTGTTCTTACTGTAAGAAGATTCGGGACGACAAGGGCTATTGGAATCGGCTGGAATCGTACCTGCATGCCCATTCGGAAGTGGAATTCAGCCACGGGATATGCCCGGACTGTGCAAAAAAACTGTATCCGGATTATTTCAATGAGGAATGATTGTTTGAGAAGATATCACGGGACTTGTTCTGCACTGTTCACTGTTCCGCACATATATTCGGTATGGGTGCACTTCTTCGGTATCGGGCCTGGCCGATCATCGTTCTCATCGGTCAATTCGAGGAGAGAAGGATGGAACACACCGGGGAAAATATGGTTTTCCTAATCATGGCCGGCGGCGTGGGTACCAGGTTTTGGCCCATCAGCACCAAAGTCAGACCGAAGCAGTTTCTGAGTCTCTTCGACGAACGAAGTCTCCTTCAAAAGAGCTTTGACCGCATATCCGGCCTGGCACCCCCTCAGCGGGTCCTCGTGCTCACCAATGAGGCCTTTGTGCCTCTCGTTCGAGAGCAGCTGCCGCAGGTCCCGATGGAAAACATCATCGGAGAGCCGGTGCGGCGGGACACGGCCGGGGCGGTCGCCCTCGGTGCGGTGCTCTGCCAAAAACGCTTCGGTAACCCGGTCATCATCACACTGACAGCCGATCACATCATCGAGCCGGCTGATCTCTTTCACCGGACGCTCCTATCCGCTGCGCGTTTTGCACGCACCAGCGGGGCACTTTATACCTTCGGGATTCAGCCATCCTACCCGGCAACGGCTTACGGCTACCTGGAGCTCGGGCCACGAGTGGTCGAAGACGAAGGTATCGAACACTTCGAGTTGCGGCGGTTCAAAGAGAAACCGGACACGGAGACCGCCCGCCGTTATGTCGCGTCGGGATCGTTTTGCTGGAACTCCGGCATGTTTGTCTGGACTGCCGAAGCCATTCTTCGTGAATTGGAAACCCACCTTCCCGATCACGTGAGAATTCTCTCCAAGGCATGCCGATCCGCTGACTCGGACAATTGGCCGCATGCACTGAAAGCGGGTTTCGGGCTCCTGAAATCGATCTCCATCGATTTTGCCGTCATGGAGAAAGCTCGTGACGTGCGCTGCGTGCTGTCACGCTTTTTCTGGACGGATGTGGGCGGATGGCTTGCGTTGCGCGATTTTCTGCCGGACGATGCCGAAGGCAACGCCTATCGAGGAAGAATTGCCACGCTGAATGCATCCCAAAACATCGTCTTCTGCGATGATCCGGAAGAGCAGGTTGTGCTGATAGGAGTCAACGATCTGGTGATTGTGCGAACCGGCCAAAAAACCCTTGTTGTTCACAAAGACCATACCCAGGACATCAAGGAACTGCTCCGGCAGCGAGAAGACATCGACAGTCCGAAGCCTGGCGGCAATTAGGCGACGGCTGACCTCGGATCACTCGATCCAAGAGGAACTTGTCTATGAATGCAGGGCTTATCCTGAAGTTCCCCGAACCCGGTCGCCTTGGGGATTGCCCGAAATGTGGCCGCAACGATGGGTTTTTAAACGTCTATAAGTCTCACTGGTTCATATGCAAGCGGCACAAAGTGAAGTGGTACGCAGGCTACGATTTGTTTCCTGGCTGGCAGAACGAAACGGAGGAAGACTGGAAACGCAATGAACAAATTCTCTCCCAATACCGGGAAGTGCGGCCCAAGTATCGACAGCAACGGTAGAAAGGCGTGGAGAGATGGTCCCACTCTTACGTCATCAACTTGACAGCATCCTGGTACAGCACGGCAGAAATCTTTTACCGATTGGCAAACAGTAAGAGACCATCTCAAAATGGCACAAAGGCCGTTGAACGTCATTCCGGCGAAAGCCGGAGTCCAGGCTTCTATAAGTTCTGGCCCCCTGCCTTCGCCGATGCACGTCAACTTAAGGCTATTCCTTTTGGTTCCAAATGGTTACAAAACCGATAAGGCTCCCAAACGTCATTCTGGCATGCTTCTGGCCGGAATCCAGGCTACTGAGAGTCTTCTGGACCCTGGCCAAATGCCTGCCGGGGTGACGGTGCATGTTGGCAGCAGGAGCCCGATGTATTCGAATGTACACTCGAGTTCTCCTAAGTTGACGCGTATGGGCCTTCGCCGGGGTGACGGTGTGAGCGAGTCCGGAGATAGACTCCAAGGGCGACCGGCAGGTCGCCCCTGCAACAGCAGTTCACACGCCAATTAAACTGGTCAGGGACTTGCGCCCAGGAGTACGAGTTCTTCGCACCGCAGGTTCGTTCCCCCCTCGTTCCCACGCGCTGCGTGGGAACGCATACGCTGGACGCTCCTCGTCCAATGCCACAGAGTGCCCGAAGGCATGGACTCCCACGCAGAGCGTGCGGGCCCGTGCAGGTTCGATCCGCCTACGCCCGCGTCAGCTGCCGGTATTTGATCCGGTGGGGCTGGTCGGCCGCCGCGCCAAGGCGGGCCTTTCTGTCGGCTTCATAGTCGGAGTAGTTGCCGTCAAACCAGACGACCCTGCTCTCACCCTCGAAGGCAAGAATGTGCGTTGCGATTCTGTCGAGGAACCAGCGGTCGTGGCTGATTACCACAGCACAGCCGGCAAAATTCTCCAGGGCGTCCTCCAGCGCTCGCATGGTGTTCACGTCCAGGTCATTGGTCGGTTCATCGAGCAGGATCACGTTGGCTCCCTCTTTCAGAATCCGGGCCAGATGCACCCGGTTTCGCTCGCCGCCGGAAATGGAGCTGACCTTCTTCTGCTGGTCGGTTCCCGAGAAGTTGAACCGGGCCACGTAAGCCCTGGAATTCACCGATCGCTTCCCCAGATCAAGGGTGTCTTTTCCCTCCGAAATGGCTTCCCATATGGTCTTCTCCGGGTCGAGCCCCTCACGGTCCTGCTCCACATAAGCCAGCTTCACCGATTCCCCTACTTTGATTATCCCTGAATCGGGCTTCTCCAGCCCGGTGATCATTCGAAAGAGGGTGGTCTTGCCGGCACCGTTCGGTCCGACGACCCCGATGATCCCGCCGGGCGGAAGCAGGAACGACATGCCTTCTATGAGCAGGCGGTCGCCAAACAACTTGCTCACGTTGTCGGCCTCGATCACCACTTTCCCGAGCCTTGGCCCGGGTGGTATGTAGATCTCGAGCTCCCTCGCCCGCCTGTCCTGCTCCTCCCGCAGGAGCGATTCGTAGGCGTTGATTCGCGCCTTTGACTTGGCGTGGCGCCCCTTCGGCGACATCCTGATCCACTCCAGTTCCCGCTCCAGGGTCTTCTGCCGTTCGCTCTCGCTCTTTTCTTCGTTCTGCAGCCTGATTCGCTTCTGCTCCAGCCAGGACGAGTAATTCCCCTGCCACGGGATTCCCTGCCCCCGGTCCAACTCCAGGATCCAGCCCGCCACATTGTCGAGGAAATACCGGTCATGGGTGACGGCGATCACCGTGCCGGCGTAGCGCTGAAGGTGCTGTTCGAGCCAGCCGACCGATTCGGCGTCGAGATGATTGGTGGGCTCATCCAGGAGCAGAATATCAGGCTCCTGCAACAAAAGACGGCAGAGCGCCACGCGCCGCTTCTCGCCCCCGGAAAGCAGCTTCACCGGAGTGTCGCCCGGGGGACACCTCAGGGCGTCCATGGCCATTTCGAGCCTCGAATCGAGGTCCCACGCGTTCAGCGAATCGAGCTTCTCCTGCACTTCACCCTGGTGTTCGATGAGCCGGTTCATCTCGTCGTCGGACATCGGGTCGGCAAACCGCTCGTTGATCCGGTTGAATTCGTTCAGCAGATCGACGGTTTCCTGTACTCCCTGCTCGACGATTTCCCGCACGGTCTTTGTTTCATCCAGTTTGGGTTCCTGTTCGAGAAAACCGATGGTATGTCCCGGTGCGACAACGGTCTTCCCGATGAAATCCTTGTCGACTCCGGCCAAAATTCGCAGCAGAGAGCTCTTCCCTGAACCGTTGAGACCCAGCACTCCAATCTTCGCACCGTAGAAGTAGGAGAGGTAGATGTCCTTCAGGATGGGCTTCTTGCTGTAATACTTGCTGACTCCGATCATGGAATAGATGATTTTGTTCGGTTCAACGCTCATGATTTCTCAAGTCCTTCCATTGTGCCTGGATCAAGCCCCCTCATTCACCCGCGCCACGCTTTCCAGAAAGGCATCCAGGGCCTCTCTGGCCTCCCACAGATTGGGGACTTCGTTCAGCAGGATGGTCACAGCAAACAGACGGCCTTTGAGGGTCGAAACATAGCCGGCAAAAGCGACGACATCATTCAGCGTACCCGTCTTGCCCCTGACCGTGCCGGGCGCTTGAGGCAGACGGTTCTTCAGGGTCCCCTCCTGGGCATTCACAGCGAGTGTCGCCATGAACTGCGGGCCAATAGCTGCATCTTCATAGACTTTAAGGAGCACCCGGCAGAGGCTCCGGGGGCTTGCCCGGCAGTTTCGACTCAACCCCGAACCGCTATCCAGCCGAACTTCCTGCTCCGGAATCCCGACCTCACGCAGCGTCCTTTCAATCACCGAAATCCCCTTGGCAGCCGTTCCAGGCACTCCCATGACCTGCCCGCCCAGGCTTCGCAAAAGCATTTCTGCCATGAAGTTATTGCTGTACCGGTTCAATCCGTGAATCATCTCCGCCAACGTCGGAGATTCGGTGGAAACAAGCTTGATTGCCCCCGGCGGTGAGGAGTCGCTGCGGCCGGTTGTGGACGGAACATCGATACCGGCTTTCTGCAGAAGCGCCCGGAAAGACCGCGCCACGAATGCGTTCGGGTCCTCGGCATTGAATCGATGTTCCTGGGTGCTTGCGGAGCCGACGGGGAGTTTCCCCGTGATCCGGTATCTTTCCCTGCCTTCGGGGGTCATCCCGATTGGTTCGATTTTCAGGCTGCTTTTTGCCTTCTTGCCCGTGGTAGCCCCAAGATTGCTCATGAGAACGTAGTCTCCGGGAGGAAACCATTCCACCTGAACCGCGGCCCCCGGCTTCAGGGCGGGCCGCAACCGAAAGGTGACCGTGTTCCAATCCATGGCTGTTGCGGAGATGGTCGGATTGTAGCTGTCGCGGCAGTTCCCATCGAGGCAAATCCTTTCCAGCAGCGGCTCGAAGTAGCTGTTGTCGACATGGATTCCGCCCCGGATGCGCCTAATCCCCAGTTCCTTAACCCGGCAGGCAAGCTGCCGCGCATTGTCCTCAAGGAAGAAAGGATCTCCTTCGCTTCTGACCCACACGTCTCCCGCAATCACGTCTCCCTGAGGCATGTCCCGAACCCACAGTGCCGTGCTGAAACGGTGATTGGGGCCCAATTGCTTCAGCGCCCCGTAACTGGTGAAGAGCTTCACCAGTGATGCCGGGATAAAGGTCTCGTCCGCCCGATAGTCGTACAGCACTTTTCCGGAGGACAGGTCAAGGACCTGGATGCCCGCTTGCCGGGCAGTCTTATGAAGCCTGATCAGAGAAGGTTGCAGCGTGGCACGAAGGTTTTCCTGGTATCCCTCACTCTGGGAATGAACCCCCAAGATACCGGACAAAACCAGCATTGCGATCAGGAATCGCTGCCTGGAGTTTGCATGCCGGCGCAGCATCAATCCCCACCCAATCGCTCGAAAAGGTCCCAGAAAGAGGGGAAGGACTTTGCCACAGCCTCCGCCCCAATGATTTTTACCCCGTCGGTGCAAAGCCCAACCAGGGCAAAGGCCATGGCAATCCGATGGTCCCTGTAGACCTCGATCCCTTCCTGAGGCGGACGCACATGCCCCCCCTCGATCATCAGGCCATCCGGAAACTCCACAACCGGTACAGAGAATTTGCCCAGCTCAGTCGCCAGGGCATGCAGTCGGTCCGATTCCTTGACCCGAAGATGGGACACGTTGTGAATCCGACTGCGACCCTCGGCAAATGCAGCCACCACGGCCATCGTCGGGACCATGTCGGGCATGGTGTTCATGTCCAGATCGAGAGGCTTCAGGCGATCCGGTCCGCTCACCGTGACTCCTTCATCTTCCCAGGAAATACGGCAGCCCATCTCCCCCAGCACTTCCAGAAAATGGATGTCTCCCTGCAGGCTTTGTTGTGAAAGAGGGTGAGTGTGGACTTCTCCCCCGGTAAGGGCCGCTGCGGCCCAGAAGTAGGATGCCGACGAGCAGTCTCCTTCAACCGCGAAACGGGCCGCCAGATAATTCTGGGGCGCAGGGATGACGATCTCATTGGCTGCCGTGCGGTGATAACGAATCCCTGCCTGCTGCATCATCGCCAGGGTCAGGGTAACGTAGGGCAAAGATGCAAGGGGCTCGAGCCAGCCGATCCGCACTTCCTGCCGGGCACAGGGAGCGGCAATGAGAAGAGAAGAGAGAAACTGGCTGCTTTGCCTGGCGTCAACCAGGATTTCGCCGCCGTTCAGCCCGCGGCCGACAACTTCCACCGGGGGATAGCCCGGCTGTTTGAGACAGTGGCATGTCGCCCCTAGGGTTTCAAGCGCAGCCAGGATCGGACCGACAGGCCGTTCGCGAAGGCGCTTGCTGCCGTCGAAGAGGAACCTCCCTTCACCAACCGCCGCCACCGACAGCAGAAAGCGCATGCATGTGCCGTTGTTGCCAAGCATTACGGGGGCTTCGGGCTGCGCCCATCGATGTTCGGGTGGATTCACGGTAACCGTTTCTTCCCCCCAGATCACCTCGACTCCAAGCTGTCGCAAAGCTTCGGCGGTGAGCACCGTATCCTCCGCCGCCAGGGCATGGGTCAATTCACTCTCGCCGTCCGCCAGCGAAGCCATGATGAGGGCCCTCTGAGTGATCGATTTAGACCCCGGCAGCCGAATCCGAGCCCTGAGTCCAGCGCCCTGTCGAAGCTTCTTGATCGTCTTATTCATGCTCAAGCACTCCCATCAAAGCGCTTCTCATGATCGGAAGCACCGCCTCGGGCCGTATCGCCTCCCCAAACCACCACTCCAACTGAGCGACTCCCTGGTGAAGCAGCATTTCCGCTCCGGAGACAACGATACATCCCGCAGCTCTTGCCCCGCACAAGAAGGGAGTCCATAACGGCCGATAGACCGTGTCCAGAACCACCACACCGGGGCGGAGAAGAGTCTCAGAAATGATCCCCGAAGGTCCCTGGTTCATGAGTCCAACCGGTGTGCACTGGACGATAATATCGAACTCGAAATGAGCCCTGATCTTTGACCGCTGCAGTTCTGCTAGCGGCAGGAAGTCGCATCCAGAAGCTCGGGCGAGAGCTTCCCCTCGATCGATGCTCCGGTTGGCGACGGTAACGACCGCCCCCTCGCGATTGAGCCCATAGACCACAGCCCGTGCAACGCCGCCCGCACCGATGACCAGTGCCCGTTTCCCGGCAAATTGCTCCAAATGGCCGCGAAGGGAAGCGACAACCCCAATCCAGTCAGTGTTGCGCCCTTCCCAATGGGTGCCGCAGAGGCGAAGGGTATTCACCGCTCCCATGACCTCTGCCGGTTCATCAACGCTCACAGCGAGACGGCAGGCCGATTCCTTGTGAGGGATTGTCACGCTCAGACCCTGTATACCCAGTTTCGATAGGGTCGCCAGGTCCTCTTCCGGATGATCCACCTCGAGGGCCAGGTAGACCGCGGGTATTTTCAAGGTCTCAAACACAGCATTCATCATAATCGGACTTAAGCTGTGTGCAACCGGATTTCCGATCACCGCATAGAGGCCTTTCTGGACGGGTCGGATCATCTGTTTACCTCCAATAGGGTGTGTTGTAAAACGAAAGCCTCCAATCCCTGCATTCCGCATACGCGTCAACTTAAGAGAAATCGAGTGTACTTTCGAAGAGTTAGGGCTTCGGCTGCAGATACGCACCGTCACCCCGGCAGGCATTTGGCCGGGGTCCAGAAGACTCTCAAGAACTGGATTCCGGCCAAAAACATGCCGGAATGACGTTTGGAAGACTTCACCATTCTCTAACCATTTGGTACCACACGAACAGTCCTAAAGTCGACGCAGACGCCCATCCCGGGGAACGCCCGTTGGCGCAGGCTCCGAAAATGGATCCGAAACAGAATAGTTCAAACACGAAGAAACGAAGGACATGAAGAGATGATTCCAACATGATTTCAACAGATTTCTTCGTGCTCTTCGTGCGTTCGTGTTTAGAAATGGAAATTCCTATACGATCAAACTGACGCCTATGAACCTCCTCCCGAATGACAAATCAGGATCGTTCACTTGATCCTGTGGCGCTTGCTGCAACTGTCAAGCTGCAGGAGCCACAAGTCCAAGCAGGGAGCGCATCTGCCCGGCCGTAAATTGCCCTTCCGCGGCGGCTGACAGCCCAGGCAGCTGTACATAGGCCCACGGGCCCCCGAGCAGGAGAGAGACCACCCGGCTCCAGCTGCCCAGCGCTCCCATGCAAAAGGCAAGCACATCCATCCCCAATTCCTGCCGGCCGTAAGGGATGAGCTCCAGGACCCGGAGGTTGTCTTCCGGAGACCGGGCATACGTAGTGATTTTGATGGCATGCGGCTTTCTTTGTGCCATCGTTTTGGCGAGGCGCCGCAGGGACAGCCGATCCGGAGTACCCGAGAAGTCATGATGGGAAAGCAGAATGCGGGCTTTTTTCGACTGAAAACGCTGCAGGGCACTCTCTACAATCCGGTCTTCCAGATCCACCCACTCTGCGCCGGCATCCACGGCCCTGCCGAGGATTTCCAGCCTCAGGTGCTCGGCGCCGTCAAACAGCCCCCCTTCGCTCTTCGTACGATTGGTTGCCAGCACCGGATGGCGTGGGAGGTCCGAGAGCATGGAGAGTGCATCGATGGTTTCCTCCAGGCCGTACCGCTTGAAGAAAGCATCCAGACGCCATTCCAGAAGATCCACTTCCGGATGGCAAAAGAGCTCGGGCAGCTTCCCGGCCGGGACATCGGTCAGACAACCACAGAGGGCATGTTCAGGCTTCATGGGAATTCACCAGCCTCACTTCATGGGAGAGGCGCGGCGGTTGCGCCGCCAGAGAACGCATTTGCTCTCTGTCCAGACGGATGGGATGCCGCGGGTCCTTGCTGGGATAGGAACCCAGAATCTTCAGATAGGTGGTCTGTTTCTTGAGATAATCGAGGGCATTCCCAACCGACTCGTCGTCGAAATGCCCCTCCAGATCGGCAAAGAACAGATACTGCCAGGAACGAATGGGATTCGGCCGGGACTCGATCCGGGTCATATTGACCTTGAAGAGAGCAAAACCTTCCAACGCCGTGTGAAGCGCTCCCGGATGGTCCGGGACGGCAAAGAGAATAGATGTCTTGTCATTGCCCGTCGGTGAGTTCAACTGGCTGCCCAGAACAAAAAACCGCGTGGTGTTTTCAGGATGATCCTCGATTCGTTCGGCAAGCACCTGGAGACCGTGTTGAAAGGCCGCATGGAGATTGCAGACGGCGGCCGAGGAACGGTCCCCGGCTGCCAGCCGGGCGGCCTGCACACTGGAGGAACATTCGAAGAATTCCACGTGGCGAAGGTTTTCAAGGATGAATTTGCGGCATTGTTCGATGGCCTGCGGATGTCCATAAAGACGCTTGAGCTCCTCCATGGGGCCGGATCGGCCGCAAAGATAATGGGCGATTTCCAGATAGCATTCGTGCAGGATGTTCACGTCCCTTTCATAGAGGAGATCCAGAGTATGCCCCACCCCGCCCTGAAGCGAATTCTCGATGGGAACAACGGCCAGATGTGCCTTGGCCTTCATCAGGTTATCGAAAACGTCTTCCAGCACTGGAGAAGGGAGATACCTGGCGGAATGCCCGAAAAGCGAAAGCGCGGCCAGATGGGAATAGGTCCATTCCGGGCCGAGGTAGGCCACCTGAAGATTGTATTGAAGCAGCCTGGATGCGGAGAAGATCTCTCGATAGATGGACCGCAACGAGGCTTCCGCAATCGGTCCGGGATTTGCCTTTGCAAGCCGCTCCAGAATGGCTTCTTCCCGGCAGGGATCAAACAGCCGCAATCCCTCTTTCGCTTTGATGCGACCAACTTTGCACGAGAGCTCCATGCGATTGTTGATCAGCCTGAGAAGCTCCGCATCCGTCTGATCGATGGCCTTTCTCAAATCTCCAAATCTATCTTCCACAATCACTGCTCCACAATGGTTTCAGTCACTTTCATTCCGAAATGACGCCCGGATTTCTCCACCTGTACCAGGACTCGATCTCCTGCCTGCAATTCGACGACTGACCGGGATTCCCCATCCGGACCGGTCAGGCAAATCGTCTCGGCATTTTGCAGGAGAATCGACCCGATCTGGTCGTCACAGCTCGCTTGAATCAACAGCAGCGGTCTTCTTTCGATTTTTGAGCGACCGACGGCAGCCGTCTGGGCCGTCCCCGCGGCATGCACAATGAGTACCGGGTCCCCGGACTGGAGTTCAGACAAATACCGGGTCTGCCCACCGGGTACCCTGACGTAGGCATGCACCGGCCCGGCATTGACCCGAAAAGGCCTGGGAGCCACATAGGGGTTCATTCTCACCTCCGCCTGGACCAGAAAGAGAAAGCCGCTCCCATTGCCGACCAGGACCCCTTCCCCCTCGGTCATAAGCGTGCAGGTGTCGATGCAGACCCGGTCTCCCATTCCAACCGGCCGAATCCTTTCAATCACGGCCGACTGAAGGAGCTGGTTTTCACCGGACGTTTTAACGCGTGCCAGAAGGGCCTTGAGCTCCTCGGGGTGGCGGGCATGAATCACAACCCCGCTCACTCCGGTCTCCAGGACCCCGAGTGCCAGATCGATTTCCTCCAGTGATGACACCGGCACGAGAAGACGACCGCCTCGGGCTACCAGGTTCTCGAGCGGGATGACCTGCCAACCCGGGCGAGGGCCCCCTTCGATGCCTGCTGGCTCCTTCCGCTCCAGAACGACTGGGGCCTGTTGCAGGAGCCTCGCAATCCTCGCTTCGTCTTCAGGCGATCCCAAGGTTTCAAAAAAGACCTCGATGCCGGGTCTAAGGTTCCCATCCCGGCCAACCGTGGTAATGCGACCGAGCGCCTTGACCTCCTTTTGCCGGCCGGCGGGAAGGATCAACGCGTCAGCACCACCTTCGAGGGCTGCGGTTGCCATCTCTTTGGACCATTCTTCCAGATGGACCCAGGCTTCCTTCAACCTTCTTCTCCATCTCCGGTTTTTGGTACTCAAAAAAAAAGCCGCGGGCAGGACCCGCGGCTTTCATCACTTGTTCCGGACCGGAACTCAGGGGCAGGTCTGGCACGCCATTTCGCCACCGGCGAAGCTAAAATAATATCGATAATAGTTCATGCTGAACATCGCTGCCTCAAGCTCCTCGAGTTCTTTCCTTAACAAGGCCTTTAGTAAAATCAGAACGGTCGGAGTGTCAATAGAATTCTTGGGTCCCGGGCTACTCATTCGGCATGGGTGAGCCCAGGAAATCCCGGAATGCCTGCTGTATGACCTGAAAGCACTGCGGATCCAGGGTTCGAACATCCAGGAGATAGTGATCCGATTCAATGCGGGCAATGATTGGAGGCCTGTTGTTTCTCAAGCTCCTCTCGATGGAATGCGTACTCACCTCGGGCGAATTCACAGCCACCACACAGGTCGGCAGGTCCTGGTTGGGCAAAGCCCCACCGCCGACCTGCGAAGCATTCCGTCGAACCTGCACTTCCAGCCGGTTCTCCCGGTCCACCTCGCGAATAAGCGATGCCAGAAGCTCGGCCCGTTCTTCAAGGGTAGACAGGGGTAAGGCAATCATCCGAAGGGTTGGAATTTTCTCCAGCGCCTGCCGCTCGTCCCGATAGAAGCGCAAGGTCGCTTCGAGCACGGCAAGCGTCATCTTATCGACCCGCAGCGCCCGAGTGAGAGGGTTCTTTCGACACTCTGCGACGATTTCCTTTCTTCCCAGGATGATCCCGGCCTGGGGACCTCCCAGCAGCTTATCCCCACTAAACGTCACCACATCGACTCCTGTGCTCAGGACCTGCGGCACAGTGGGTTCTCCGTGCAGGCCAAATCCGGCCAAATCGATAAAAGAACCGCTCCCCAGGTCTTCCATGACCGGTATCCCACGCGTTTGTCCCAGCCCGACCAACTCCTCCAACGCGACCTCAGCGGTGAAGCCGACAATGCGGTAGTTGCTCGTATGCACTCGCAGCAACAGGGCCGTCTCTTCCGTAATGGCCGCGTCGTAGTCCCGCAGGTGGGTGCGGTTGGTGCAGCCGACTTCGCGCAGAATGGCTCCGCTGCTGCGCATCACATCAGGAATTCTAAAGGAGCCCCCGATTTCCACAAGCTGGCCCCGCGAGACAACCACCTCCCGCGCGCATGCCAGAGTGTTGAGGGTGAGCAGCACGGCCGCGGCATTGTTGTTCACAACCAGGGCCGCCTCGGCGCCCGTGAGCTCACAGAGAATGGATTCGGCATGAACGTAGCGAGATCCCCTCTGTCCCTCTTCGATATCATATTCGAGATTGTTGTAGTTGCGGCAGATCATGAACAGTCTTTCGGCCGCCTCTTCAGCTATCAGGGACCGTCCGAGGTTCGTATGGACAATGATACCGGTGGCGTTGATCACATGCTGTAGGGTGTAGGCACTGAGAACTTCCATGCGCTGCAGGACCTGTCGCGCCAGATGAGACGGATCGAGGTTCACCGTGTGAGCCGACTCGGGTTTGGCGATGAGCGACCTGCGCTTTTCTTCCAGCACCTGACGGATACCTGCCAGCACCAGTTTGCGCGGGTGCCGCGAGAGTGCTTCACGAATGGCATCCAACTGGAGCAGGTTCTCCACACTGGGGATCTGGCGTAGTCTCTCCTGGATCGAGCTGCCGGACATGATCGGCTAATCCTTTCTTTTCAAGGTCTGTTCTCATTGCGAAGGTCGTGAAAAGACATGAAGCCCCAGCATTCTTCTGCAAGGAATGGCCACCTGACCCTTTTGTGCCAACCCCGGCATGCCCCTCAACGGCTTAAAGGCTCAGAAAACGTATTACCTCTTTAGAAGCCACCGTCAAGGTTCATTTTGCCGGCGGTTGCCATAAGTCGCCATTAGGAGGCATTTAGCCGGCGGTTGACCGATAGGGTTCTCATTGTTGAATGGATCCATGATCAGCGTTCCATCAGGAAACGGCAGATCTTTTGTCAGGATTTCCATTGAGATACAACAGGGTTTCATAGTAGATAAAGAATAGTCAAGAATGCCTGGGTGGCGGAATAGGTAGACGCAAGGGACTTAAAATCCCTTACTCCTTGTGGGTGTGCGGGTTCGATTCCCGCCCCAGGCACCAGTTTAGAGACATCCTGCAAATTGTTATTCTTTCTTAATCCTTCATTTTTGACTTTTTTCCACACTTTTTCCACACCCTGAAGGATTGAAGGTACCCCAAAACACAAAAAGCAGGCCCCCAAATCGAGAAGCCTGCCTTCCGTTTTCTCCCACCGGCGTCCCCAGGTGAACTATCAAGTTTCGGCTTTTCAAAGTACCCCCGGTCAGAGAAAATCGATTCTGTGGCGTTTTAGAGCGTACCACGCCGTTATTCCCTATGGTCACAAAATTCAGTTGGATTGAGCGACCTTCCCGAGTGAGCGAATCAG
>CAYTWB010000073.1:0-18428 GCA_964441945.1 uncultured Syntrophobacteraceae bacterium | reverse complement strand
AACGGCTACCACATGAAAATATTATTGCTCTATGTTATTTCTGGATGAAGCCTTATGATCAGAGACCTCGCTGAAATCAACGCCTACCACCCGTCGGAACCGGAGTCCGATGACCTGATCCTGCATCTGATGAAATTGCCGGCCAGAGAGAGGTTGGCGGAAATTCTTGCACGGCCGGATGCCGAAGCCGTTGTTGCGGCACTTCCGGTCCAGGATTTCTTTCTTTTCGTACAGGAAATCGGCCCTGATGATGCCGGGCCGCTTCTGGCTCTTGGGAAATGCGAGCAACTCATCCACCTTTTCGATATCGAATGGTGGAGTAAGGATCAACTCCAACCGGCGAAGGCCCTCCAATGGCTGGAGAGACTGGCGTTCGCCAGCGAGGCCAGGCTGCTGGAGTGGCTCTATCGTGCTGATTTTGAACTGCTGGTGTCTCTTTTCAAGAAGTGGATCCACGTGGTGCTCACCCCGGAAGATGTCGACCCTCTGGAAGCGAGCGAACAATTGCCCAAACACACCCTGGATGACCAGTTCTTCTGGGACACCCATTATGTCCAGTTTGAAGATTTCCTCTCGCGCTTGCTGTCACTCATCTTTGAAGTCCACCCCGGCTACTATAATGAATTGATGAACCAGGTCATCTGGGGTCCCGAAGCGGAAATCGAAGAAGACGCCTACCGTTTCAATCGGGGTCGCCTTGAGGATCAAGCCATTCCCAACTTCTACGATGCCATGACTATCTATCGCTCCATTCTTCGAGAGGAGCTTCCATACAATAAAGGTGCTGAAAATCCGGAGGCCGGCGTGTCGCCTCCGCCCTCCTTCGCCATGGCCCTGCTGGCAGGCAATGACCTCCTTCATGAAACCCTGGGAGAAATCCATGATACCGGTGAGAAGGATGCCCTTCGATTGGAGTTGGCTTCTCTTGCCAACAAGGTGATCATTGCAGACGGGTTGGCGCTGGATGAGATTGGCGCCCTGCGTCAGGCGATGGAAAAAACCCTGGCTTATGTCAACCTGGGGCTTGATGTCCTGAGTCAAGGCGACCTCCAGGACGCGGCAAAGGTCCTGCGAACGGTTTTTTTCGAACACCTTTTTCGTCTTGCGCATACCCGGGTCATGCACCTGAAAGGTCGTTTACAGAAACTGATCTGCCGTGGCTGGCTGTCTCGCTGGCCAACGGGTCCCAAAGGTCTCGAAACGGATTGGATGGAGGCGGTGGAACGGCTTCTTCAGAGGACTCCGCGGCTCGTGCGACCGGTCTCCGGTCCCGGTTCCACTCAAGGCGAGGACTTCTTCAGAGATCGACGGGACCTGTCACGGGTGAAGCACTCCATTGACGTGATTTCTGCTTTGGGGTCCCTTGCGGAGGGCCTCTCCACGCAGGCAGCGAATTTGAGCGCACGGCTATGGCAGGATGGGCAAATCACGTCTGTCGAAGACCTTACCCTTGGGGTCATGATCTGGACGGCAGCCGCAAATCAACAGATCCAGGGAATCTGGAAAGCTGAAAGCATCAGAGTGGATAAATGGTCTGAAGTCTTCGCTCTCTTGAGTCCGGAAGCTGTAGTGCCATCAATTCGCTCATGGGTTGAAGGGATCGTACACGATGAGCGCCGAAGAGACCTTATCGACGCATATCTCAACCCGCTGTTTGACGAGTATGCTCAGGAGATGTCCCTATTTTGTGCTGCAAACCCGCCGGATCCCAGGCTGGTGAAGTTCTTTGCCTTTGGAGAGGCACAGTGACTGGCTTCCCCATGAAGCCCCTCGCCGAAAGCTTCTCAAGCTTCACCCTGACGATAAGCCCCTTTTGAAAGGCTCCTGAAGCCGGAAAGACCACGCGCTGGTAATTCTCAGAGGTCCCCTGCCACCATCCCGGCTCAGTCTCGTCTTCAGCCAGGACCTCTGCGTACTGTCCCAAGAGACCAGCCTGGAAAGCCCGTTTCTTCCGGTCACTCAAGTCCCTGAGAATACGGACTCTTCGCTTCAACTCCCGGACGGGAATCCTGTCCGGCATCGAGGCTGCGGGTGTTCCCGGGCGCGGTGAAAAGGGAAAGGCGTGAAGGTAAGTCAGAGGGAGTCGGTCAATCAGCCGATAGGTATTGCCAAATTGCTCTTCTGTTTCTCCCGGAAATCCAACCAGCACATCCGCTCCCAAGGCTCCGTGGGGGAAGATGCGGTGAAGCTCCATGATCCGTTCGGCATATTGGTGAGGAGTATAGGGGCGGCGCATCCGTTCCAGGATGGCGGCATCGCCGCTCTGCAAAGGAATATGGAAATGGGGACAGATCCAATCCCGGTGAGGAAGATGCTCTATGAGCGCTTCGCTCCATTCCATGGGTTCCAGTGAGCTCAATCGGGCTCGATAGGGCATTCTACCCTGGCTCAGGAATGTCAGAAGGGAGTCGAGGTCCTCATGAGGGGAAAGGTCCTTGCCCCATTGTCCCAGATGGATTCCGGTCAGCACCACTTCCTGGTATCCGTTTGCGAGGAAACGATCGAGTTGCAGGCGGACGTGATCCTCAGGGAGGCTTCGGCTTTTGCCGCGGAGGTGGGGGACAACACAATAGGAACAAAACGCGTTGCAGCCGTCCTGGACCTTGAGGAAGGCACGGGCCCGGCCTGAATGCATCGAGTCGACGGGCAGGGGCTTTAAGGCGTCAGATCTCCGTGAGGTACCGGTGGCCATCAAGGGATGAGCCAGACTGCCCGGGGCCTGAAGCCGGGCAAGCAGATCAAACTTGTCGAGGTTGCCCAGGATGTGGGTTGCCAGCTGTTCTTTGGCAATAAGCTCCGCTTCGAGCTCGGCCTGGCACCCCGCCGAGACGATCATTGCTACGGGATTGAGGCGTTGAGCTCTCCTCAGGAGCTGTCTGGTCTGAAAAGCTGCCCTGGCCGTTACGGCACAGCCATGAATGATGTAGATGTCGGCATGATCTCGGAAAGAAACCAGGCGATACCCCGCTTCCTTGAGAACTCCAAGGAAGGAGGAGGATTCATACTGGTTGACCTTGCATCCGAGTGTTTCCAGGGCTACGGTTGTTGTCATCTGCCTCGACCTGTCAATCCAAGGGCGGACTGGCTCCAAATGAAGCCGTCTTTTCTGAGCTATCTCCCGGCAATTGCCGGTCTCCTATTCAACCAGGGTCTTGTCAAAGGTCACGATCATCGCCCTGGAAGGGCAGGTCTTCACACAGAGCTCACAGGCGCTGCATGCCTCGGAATCGAACAGGACCTCCATCTCCGGCCTTTTAATGTACAAAGCTCCCGTCGGACAGACCGCCGTACAGGCACCACACTGATAACATCTCTCCTCATCTCGCCTGATGCCGTGGGCAACCGGTTCGATGTAAACCCCCATATCCTTGAGATACTGAATACCCTCTCTAAAGTTGCCGGGGTCACCTCGCAGCTCCATCACGACCATGCCTTCTCTGCGGGGATAGATCTGGGCTTTCAGGATATTAAACGTCAAATCATAGTCCCGGACCAGGTAGGTGATGATGGGTTTATCCACGATATCTTTAGGAAACCTCAAAACCAGCATTCGTGCGTTCATTTTTCACGGCTCCTTCCTTCTGTACTCCTTTGACCTGCATTTTCGACCTTCAAACCATACCATATCCCGGCAGAATCCCAAACCTCATCTGTTGATTTGTCATGCTTCGGGCAGAATCCGGCGGCAGAGAAACAACGGCTGATAGTCGACAGCCGGCCAAAGAGGTCGAGGCGGCCTTTGAGTGGTTTGGGTTCCAAGAACACAAGAACAGACAGCATTTCTTTTTGGTGTCTTTTTCGTATACAATCGCTCCGGAGTTGACCCTCGCCTCCTTCCCGGGGGGCGAGATTTCAGTGCATTGTTCTTCAGAAAAGAGGGAGCAATGGAAAGAGAAGTTTTTGCCGGTCGGCTGAATCGATTGCGCAGCTTGCTCGATGAGCGGCATATCGATGCCTTCCTGGTGGCGGTTCCAGAGAACCGCTATTATCTGAGCGGTTATGGCGCCGGGGATTTGCAGCTCACGGAAAGCTCCGGATATCTCTTGATCACTCACTCGAAACAGTGTCTCATAACAGATTTCCGCTATCAAGAGGAGGCCGAGAACGAGGCCGGTGGTTTTCAGGTCTTGATTCTGGACGATGGGCTCAGTCGGGTTCTATCTCAGCTCTTTTCGGAGTTTGCGGTGGAACGGGTTGGGGTTGAGTCTCACCATCTGACATTCAGCAAATATCGCGAAGTTGAGGAAGCCCTGAGGAAGGCTCAATCCGCAGCCAGTCTGGTCCCGATCGAAGACCTTGTTGAGCAGATTCGAATGGTTAAGGAGCCGGAGGAGATTGACAAGATAAGGTCCTCGCTCGCACTGACTGAAAAGGTGCTGGTCGGCGTGTGGGAGAACCTGCGCCCGGGTCGCACGGAAAAGGAAATCGCCTGGGAGATAGAGCGCACTATAAGAGAAGCCGGTGCAGAAGCCGTCTCATTTCCTCCCATCGTTGCGGGCGGCCCCAACGCGGCACTGCCCCATGCGGTGCCGACGGACCGAAGCATTGTCACCGGTGATTCGGTGGTTCTGGACGTGGGGGCGAGGCTCGGACATTACTGCTCGGACATGACCCGGACCTGGTTCGCTGGGGTGCCGGGGCCCAAACTGCAAGAGATCTATCGGGTTGTTCGAGACGCCCAACTGGCTGCTATGGATTTCATCCGGGCGGGAAGAGATACGGCTGAAGTCGATGGCGTGGCGAGAAGGCTGATTGCCGGGGAAGGATATGGTGACCATTTCGGGCATGGCCTGGGGCATGGGGTTGGACTGGCGGTTCATGAGAAGCCCGGACTTCGAAAGCAGAAGAGCATGATACTCCAGGAGAACATGGTGGTCACCATTGAGCCGGGAATCTATCTTAGGGGCTACGGCGGAGTGAGACTGGAAGAGATGGTTCGCATTACCGAAAAGGGTTGTGAACTGCTCAACCGTCAAAGCCTCTATTATGATTGGCGGTAGCAAATGGCTGTAAGACAAGGTCCTGCACAGGATTCTTTGGAAGTTTCTGCGCAGCTTTCGTCTGAGGCTGCGTGCCCACCCTTTTTGTCACAGCAATGAAGAGCGGGTTCCAAATGGCAATGCCGGAGAAAGGATATGAACCAATCCAGGTGAAGCTTCTCGACTGGTTTGAATCAAACCAGCGAAAGCTGCCGTGGCGGTTGCTCTACAGACCCTATGAAGTCTGGATCTCCGAGATCATGCTCCAGCAGACCCAGGTTAAGACGATGCTTCCCTACTATTCCCGCTGGATGGAGCGTTTTCCCGACCTGAAGTCGGTTGCCCTGGCGCCGGAAGAGGATCTTCTCAAACATTGGGAAGGCATGGGATACTACTCTCGTGCTCTGAATATTCACAAGGCGGCTCAGGTTTTGGTCAAGGACTACGGTGCAGATTTCCCGAGAGATTATGATCTGCTGACTCGGCTGCCGGGCATTGGGCGCTACACGGCCGGGGCGATCCTGAGCATAGCCTTCAACCTTGACTTTCCGGCCGTGGACGGCAATGTTGCCAGGGTTTTTTCCCGGTTGTTTGATGTGGCTGCACCCGTCGGGGAGAGGGAGAGCCAAGAAGTCCTCTGGAGTATGGCCAGGGGCATTCTTCCCGAAGGAAAGGCCAGAAGCTTCAATCAGTCGCTCATGGACCTGGGGGCCCTGGTCTGTACGCCGAGAAACCCTTCATGTACCCGGTGTCCGGTCAGAGCCCATTGTCGGGCGCTGCAAATGGATGTGGTGTCATCGAGGCCTAGAGTTCAAAGGGCTAAAGACATTGTTTCCATTCAGACAGCGGTGGGCATTTTGGGGCGTGGAGGAAAGGTCTTCATCCAGAAACGTCCGCCTTCCGGACTCATGCCGCATTTATGGGAATTCCCGGGAGGGAAGATCCAGGGTGAAGAAACCCCGCAGGAGGCCCTTGTGCGAGAGTTCCGGGAAGAGCTGGAGCTGAACATTCGTGTGCTGCAAAAGATTGCCGTGATCCGCCACCAGTACACCACCTTTCGAGTCACACTCCACGCCTTCGCGTGTCAGACCACGGATGCCAGCCCCAGAATTGTCCTCCGCTCAGCTGTCGACGGGCGGTGGGTGGATTTTGAAGAGCTCGATCGCTACACCTTCCCTGCCGCCAATCGCAAGCTGATCTGTCGCATTCAGAAAGAACCTTTTGATCTGTTCGGGTGGAACTCCAGGCAAGTTTTCGGCTGACAAGACTTCTCAAGTGATGCACTGACGTGCGTGAGCCTCAGGGGGTGTGATCGTCACTCATCTCTAAGAGGCCGTCTGAAAATTGGCTCACGGTGCCCTCAACGTCATGCCGGTGAAAACCGGCATCCAGGAATTACGCGGTTTTCTGGATACCGGCCTTCGCCGGTATGACGTATGCGGGTATTTTTCAGACGGCCTCTAAGTACCGCTCCGTATAAATGAGTGTCCGAATTCCCATTCGTCATACCGGCAGGTTCTTGGCCGGTATCCAGGAAGCTTTTCTGGATTCCGGCCAACAGCATGCCGGAATCACGCCATGCGATGATTGTCACTCTATTGTGCGGCGCTGTTCTGAAGATCGGCGGGAAAAAGCGACCCGTACAGGTGGAGTTCCAGCCCATCCATTCAAATCTTGCAAACTGACCCCAGCTTTGTTATGTGCTCCATTGACTAAAGCCTGTGTGCAATGTTTTACTCTCACCAGGTGGATGTTGTGCATGCCGGCTGACAGCCGAAAGTTCATTGAGGTATTTGGAGCAGGGCAGATGATCGCCGGTCCTCCGAAAGGGGGGCGGGAGGAAAGTCCGGGCTCCGCAGGGCAGGGTGCTGGGTAACACCCAGTCTCGGTGACGAGCAGGAAAGTGCCACAGAAAGCAAACCGCCCCGCGCAGGCGGGGTAAGGGTGAAACGGTGAGGTAAGAGCTCACCAGTTCCGGTGGTGACATCGGAAGCTAGGCAAACCCCACCCGGAGCAAGACCAAATAGGAGAGCGTCTGAGGGCGGCCCGTCCGAGCTCTCGGGTCGGTTGCTTGATCCCGCCGGCAACGGCGGGACTAGAGGAATGATCATTGCCTTTCCGCAGCCATTGCGGCTGCCGAGAGGAACAGAACCCGGCTTACGACCTGCTCCAAATCTTTTCTTCTATTGCTCTTTTGCTCTGGATTGTCTCCTTATGTCCAAAACCTGTGCCATCATCCCCGCCGCCGGCCGCGGTGTGCGGATGGGAAACGCCAAACCGAAACAGTTTCTGGAATTGTCCGGAAGGCCCATTCTGCTGCACACCCTGGAGACGTTCTCCAGAGTGGACTTCCTTTCGGGGATTCTGCTGGTGGTCCCGAAGGATTTTTGCAGCGAAGCGGAAAGCCTGGTGAGCCGTTACTGTGCCGACAATCTGCTCAGGCTCTGTTACTTATCCAAAGAAGAGCTCCAGGAGCGGTGCAGCCTGCACGAGGATGAGCTGTGCGCCCCTGGGGCGGCCCCGGCCGGCAGTTGGGACGGCAGCCGGAAGTTTGTCACTCTGACCCTGGGTGGAACCGAACGGCAGGACAGCGTGTTCAATGCCCTCCAGGCGCTGCCTGGCGATTGTCAATGGGTCCTCATTCACGACGGTGTGAGGCCGTTTGTCTCCAGCATATTGATCGAGAATACCTGGAAGGCGGCTCGGAAGACCGGTGCAGCCATTGCGGCCCTGCCCGCCACCGATACCGTCAAACGCGTGCGGGATGCAAGGGTGGGGGAGACTCTTCCCAGAGATGAAATCTGGCTTGTCCAGACTCCACAGGTATTTCGAAAGGACATTCTCCTGACCGCCTACCTGGAAGCTCGAAGGCAGGGTTGCTCGGGCACGGATGACGCCTTTTTTGTGGAGAGGCTTGGCCTGCCTGTTGCCGTAGTGCCGGGGGAGCGATCCAACATTAAGGTTACCACGCAGGAAGACCTGGTCTGGGGGAGCTTTTTACTGACGCAGGTCGGCCGGCAGAGTGATTCCGCTGATAAGGTGGGATAGAAGCGATGCGAGTTGGATTCGGATACGATGTTCATGCCTTCGCCCTGGATCGACGCCTCGTTTTGGGCGGAGTGGAGATTCCTCATACTCATGGACTGCTTGGTCATTCCGATGCGGATGTGTTGCTTCATGCGATCTGCGATGCGCTTCTGGGAGCGGCGGGACAGGGGGATATCGGGCGTCATTTCCCGGATTCCGACCCGGCGTACAAAGGCATATCGAGCCTCGTTCTTCTTCAGCAAACCGTCTCCCTCATCAAGAAATGCGGCTATGCAATTCGGAATATCGATACGACCCTGGTACTTCAGAAACCCCGCATTGCGCCGTATGTTCCTCAAATGGTGACACAGATCTCTCGCATGACCGGTCTTGCGGAATCATGCATCAACGTCAAGGCAACAACAACAGAGCGGCTCGGTTTCACCGGGAGGGAAGAAGGTATCGCAGCCTGTGCCGTGGCGCTGCTGGAGAAGATATCTTCATAATGCAGTCGTGAGCGATACCGGGTCCCCTGCTGTTCGAACCGGGGACTCCATCGCTTACCCGGTTCGGGGCGGTTCAACTGTGTACTTGATGGTTCGAGCCTGATGGTGGATACTATGAAGCGACACCGTTCCATTCCTCCTTTGAGGAAGAATAGGGTGAGCGGTTTCATGACGGCCGTATCGGGATGCCGGTAGTGTTGTTTGGTGTGAGTCAATCGGGTACCGTACACATGAGGAGATCGTAGCGCATGGGATTGCGGGTCTACAACACCCTGACGAAGAACAAGGAGGAGTTCGTTCCTCTGGAACCCGGAAAGGTCAGGTTCTATGTCTGCGGGATTACAGTGTATGATTACTGTCATATCGGACATGCCCGTTCGGCCATTGTCTTTGATGTCATTTACCGGTACCTGATGCGACTTGGCTATGAAGTGACCTATGTCAGGAATTTTACCGACATCGACGACAAGATAATTCGCCGGGCGAATGAGTTGGGCGTCGACTATCGAGTCATCGCCGATCGTTTTGTTGCAGCGTTTCATGAGGATATGGACGCACTCGGTATTCTGCGGCCGAATGTCGAACCGCTGGCAACCGATCATATTCCGGAGATGGTGGAAATCATTAAGGGATTGGTTACAAAGGGAATGGCCTACCAGTCCGGCACCGACGTCTATTTTGAAGTGGAGCGCTTCCAGGGATACGGCAAGCTGTCCGGGCGGTCGCTCGAAGAGATGGTGGCGGGAGCACGGGTCGAAATTGATGTCAACAAGCGGAACCCCCTGGACTTTGTGCTCTGGAAGGGAAGCAAACCGGGTGAACCGATGTGGGAGAGCCCCTGGGGTCCCGGGCGGCCCGGCTGGCACATTGAATGCTCAGCCATGGGCAGAAGCTATCTCGGAGAGACCTTCGATATTCATGGTGGAGGGAAGGACCTCATTTTCCCGCACCATGAGAACGAAATCGCTCAGAGTGAAGCGGCCTTCGATGTTCCGTTCGTTCGCTACTGGATCCATAACGGGTTTGTCAATATCAACAACCAGAAGATGTCGAAATCTTTAGGCAATTTCTTTATCATCCGTGACTTTCTCAAAGAAGTGCATCCCGAAGTTTTGCGTTTGTTTGTTCTCAGCAAGCATTACCGGAGTCCTGTGGACTTTTGCGATGAAAACATCGTTGAAGCGGAGAGGGGTGTGGAGAAGCTGTACGGGACATTGTCTGCCATTGACGAGCGCGCAGCGCAGCCGCCGGAATTGCCGGTCAACGAGACCGCCCTTCATAAACAGGACCCGGAGCTCTACGACTACATCGCCGGGGTCACAGGAGCCTTTGAAGATGCCATGAACAATGATTTCAATACGGCTCAGGCCATAGGGTATCTTTTCACGTTGCAGAGGCGTCTGCAGCGTTTTCTTGACCAGTTTGGGCAAAAGAAGCTCAAGGGCGCCGGCGCCGTTCTGGTTCGGCGGGGAGCCGATAAGCTGCTGGAATGTGCCCGGGTCCTGGGATTGCTCTCCAGGGAACACCAGGTCTTTTTCGAGGAACAGCGGAAACTCAAGTTGAAGATGACCGGTATGACCGAAGAGGAGGTGGAGCGCCTCATCGAACTTCGCCGCCAGGCCAGGCTGGCAAAGGTCTTTGCAGAGAGTGACCGCATCAGGAGCGAGCTGGAAGAGAAGAAGATTTTTCTTGAGGACACACCACAGGGTACCCGCTGGCGCGTTGGCGCCTGAATCGAATCCTGGAACAGCACCTTTGATTACCTTGTCATTATGAAGAATGGACACGGATAGTTTGCAGGAGGCGAACATGAGCTCGAAGGATTTCCTGGAGGCCAAAGAGGTCTTTATCAAGACGGATCGAATTCAAGGCAATATGGTGATTTTGAAAGAATCCGAAGAGGATTCCCTCTATTTCCTGATGTTTGTCGGAGATGCCGAAATCACTGCCATTGCCAAGGAAAAGGGACTTGTGGAGCCGAAGAGACCGCTGACTCACGACCTGTATCTTTCCATATTGAATCATGCAGGGGTGGTCTTTGACCGCATAGAGATCCACGAAATGCAGGAGAATACCTACTATGCGAAAATCTATGCCGGTATCCAGGGCAAGGAGGTCGTTTTCGACAGCCGACCCAGTGATGCTGTGGCACTGGCACTGCATCAGAAATGCCCGATCCTGGTTAACCGCAAGCTGCTGCGCAGGGAGATGACCCCGGAAGAGATTCAGGAGTATGAAATGATAGTCAGGACCGTCAAGTTCTGAACCGGTTTGTTCCGCTTAGGGCGGCTTCTCCATTCAAACAATGCTGTGGAGAGCTCCTGTTGAACACAAATGGAGGGGAGGTTTTATGGCTAAACACAAGAAGACAGAGAGACGAAAAGAGTTGGACCGCCGCCGCCGCCGGAAGGAGAAACGAAAGAAGTTGCTTAGCGCGGAACAGAAATCGCGGCAGCATCTCGCGAAGCGGACGAGAACGAAAACCGGTCAGCATGGTCCGCTTTGAGTGAGATCTGAAATTCGTTAGGAGTGAGAAGATATGGGCATTCAATCCGCCTCTGCCAGTTTTGTCCGATTCTATGTGCCTGATGCGGTCAGCGGAGATTTCTGGAGCTACATCGACGAAAAACTTCGAGCAGGAAGCTTTAGAGAGTGTGAAGACGACCAGGAGCAAGCGATGGGATTCGTTTCCTGGGATGATCTCTTTGATCCCTCGTTTGGCGGCAATTCCTATCATAAGGGAGAGTACATTGCTTTTCAGTTTCGAGTAGACCAGCGGACGGTGCCGCCGATCGTAAGGAAGCAGTACATCAGGCGAAAGGTTGACGAATATCGCGTCAAAAACAACGGCAAGTGGCCGTCGCGACAGGAACGTCAGGAGATCCAGGAGAATGTCCAAAACTGGTTGATGAACCGGATCATACCCAAACCCGGCGGTTGTGAGGTGGTATGGAACCCTGCGGCAAAGTGGATGCTCCTGGGCGGGACCGGCACGAAAACCATAGACGCTTTCCTGACCCATTTCGAAAAACATTTTCGGGTTTACCCGATCCCTCTCTACCACGTCCACTGGGCGCTCAATATGGTACCGCTTGATGGGCGGCAGAAAGATATGCTTGCTTCCCTGGTTTCGGCCAAGTCTCCCAATGCGATGTATGAAGGGCGCCCCTTAGGATCTGAATTCCTGACCTGGCTCTGGTTTATGACGGAAAATGCCCAAGAGGCCATAGAGCTTACGGAAGGCCGCCGAGTCGAAATCAGTCTGGGTGAACGCCTGGTGCTTACGCTCCCAGCTGATGGGAAGGAGCGAGTGATCTGCACCACTCAGGCCAACATACTCCATGAAGCACGAACGGGACTCAGGCAGGGCAAGCTGGTTGATGAGCTCCAGTTATTCTTGAGAATTGGGGAGAACGAGTACTTCCTGACACTCGACAGTTTTTTATGGGCTGTAAAAGGGCTCAGGACCCCGAAACAGCTGCCCGATTTTGAAGACGACGATGCGGAAGGGAAATTCCTGGAGAGAATGTATTTCCTCGAAGAGGTCTCCACCGCTTTGAACAAGCTGTTCGAAATGTTCCTGGGCTTGCGTTTGAGCCCGGCCTGGGAAAGGGATTCCCTGCCTCGCATCAAAACGTGGATGAAGGAGAGGCCCCAGGAAAACGCCTAGTTCTTCGCACTGTAAGTTCGTTTTCCCTCGTTCCCACGCTCTGCGTGGGAACGCATACGCTGGACGCTCAGCGTCCACTGGCGCAGAGTGCCTGAAGGCATGGGCGCCAGACGGGGGGAACGCATTTATGGCGCGATGATCGAGTACTCCCGGGCACAACTCCCTGACCGGTTCAACCGGCGTTTGAGCCGCTGATAACTCACCTTGCTGCACCAGGGAAGGCCTTGATACTTCTGCTTGCCGTGCGTTGGATTGTCTTATCCCTACCGAAGGGCGCTGATACTGCCTGTTTATGAGCCGTCATGGATATTCAGCTTGAATGGCAGGTCCTCAACGATTTTTTTCACCAGCACTGGTTGAGTGCCTGCTTTCTCCTCCTCACGCTTTTCACTCTTCTTAGTGTTCTCTCCGTTCGATGGTGGATCAGGCGAAGATGGAAAAAGCTTCTGGAAGGGGAATATGACGATGAGGCTGATCTGGATGTTCTTCCGCCCACCAGCGATGAGGATCGCCAGGCCCTGGACCTCATCAAGGATTTCCGAAGTGAGGTCTGGCAGCTGCCTGACGCCGAGCTGCAGTTGAGCATCGAAGCCCTCGGCCAGCGTGCCGTCCGCATCGTCACCGCCATCGCCGAGGTCTATCATCCCGATTCTCTCATCCCAAAGTATGAGGCTTCCCTGACCGAGCTGCTGCAGCTGGTGCGTCGAGTGAGCGCCAGACTGGCACGGCTGGGAAGCGTTATCCCGTTCAGATACCTGGGCAATCGCAGACTGAGCGATTACCAGCGGTACTACCAGATCTATCGCAAGATCAACGGCCATCCCGTCATGCAACTCCTGAAGAGAAATCCACATCTTTACCGGGTTGCCAGGTGGGCCCTTAATTTAAAGAACCTCACCAACCCTCTCTATTGGGCAGGCAAAGAGATCAGCCGTGAAAGCTATTTTTACCTGCTGCGCTGGTTCTACCTTGCCTTCATCAGCCAGGTTGGGAGGGAGGCTATGCGGGTTTACAGCGGCCGCCATTTTCAGACGGAGGAGGAGCGTGAAGCGGCCGTGACGTGTTACCGCCTTTTTGCTTTGGCAAGGCAGTGGGGAGGACCTTCTCCTCTCGAGTGGTCGGCACTGGTCGACTTCGTTGCCGGCCATCCTTTTATGGAACCGGAGGTCAAGCTCCAGGTCCTCTCAAATTGGTCCAGAAACCGGCTCCCGGAAGACCTTGGGGAACAGAAGCTCAAGACCAAAAATGGCCTGAAAGGCTATCGCCAGGGTTTAAAGCGCCTTCAAGAAGCAGGTCCCGAAGGCTCGTCCGTCAAGAAGGAAATGATTCAGCGGGAACTGGATTCTTCGGATTGACCGGCGAAGAGGAAACATCACAGCTGAACGACTCCCGGGAGATTTCGGCGCTCCAATTTTTATCGGGTGGGGTGGCCGATAATCCTTCGGTCCTTTCAGCTTTCGGACTACCTTTTCGAGAGCTCACAAGTTCCCGTTTTGCAGGGTCTGCAGGTGATAATAGAGCCCACGCTGTTGCATGAGGGCACCATGGCTTCCCTGTTCGACAATTCGGCCCTGATCCATGACCAGGATGCGGTCAGCCCTCCTAATGGTGGAGAGGCGATGAGCAATGACGATGCTTGTCCGGTCCTGCAGGGCAGATTGAATGGCCTGTTCAAGCAGCAGTTCCGTTTCCGTGTCCACATTGGCGGTGGCTTCGTCCAGAATCAGTATTCGAGGATTTCGGGCAAACACACGGGCCAGGGCGAGGAGTTGCTTTTGACCGGCCGAAATATCCATCCCTCCTTCTCCGATCCTGGTTTCCAGCCCGCATGGAAGCCTCTCGACCATGCCTGAAAGCTGGGAGAGCTCGATGACCCTTTGGATCTCTTTCTCGGAAAGCTGCCGATCCAGTAGGATATTCTCTTTTACGGAAGCGGGGACGATGAAAACGTCCTGCATCACCAGTCCAATCTGCTCTCTCAGCCACTGTGGATCGAGTCTGCGCAAATCCACTCCATCCAGACTGATCAACCCGCCACAGGGATCGAAAAAACGCTCCAGAAGATTGATCAGAGTAGTTTTCCCTGATCCGGTGGCGCCGACGATCGCCAGAGTCTCTCCGGGGAGAATCTGAATCGAGAGGTCTCGGATCACCGGATGATCCGGTTCGTAGGCGAAATTGACCTGCGAGAAGACGATCTCACCGCGAACGGCTTCGGACACGACGGGGTGATCCAATGTCGGCAGGCTGTCCTTGAGTCCCAGGAGATGAAAAATCCTCTCCGCGGAAGCCATGGCGGACTGCACGATGGAGTACTTTTGAGAGAGCTCCCTCACGGGCTGGAAAAAGAGCCTCATATAGGCAATGAAGGCTGTTAGGGTCCCGATGGTCATATGTTGCTCGATGATTTCGCCGCCTCCGTACCAGATGATCAGGGCCAGGGCAACGGAGCTCATCACCTCGATCAGCGGCATGAACAGGCCAAAAACCCGAATCTGATAACAGGCTGAGTCGTAATAGCGGTCGTTCAGTCCGGTGAATCTCCGGTGCATGTCCTTTTCCCTCAGAAACAGCTGGATCACGGAAATCCCGGAGACGGCTTCCTGGAGAAAAGCATTGATCGATGCCAGGTGCGTGCGCAGCTGCCGGAATGCGTCCCGGCTCAGGCGGCCAAACCATGTGGTGACGAGGAGCATGATCGGGAGTGTGAGGCAGAGCAACAGGGCCAGGCGCCAGTTCATCCAGTAGAGAATGGCAAGAATTCCCAGGAGGCGAATGCCGTCGTTGAAAAGGGTCACAATAACCGAGGTGAACATTTCGTGCAGGTTCTGGATGTCGTTGGTGAGGCGTGTGACGAGTCTTCCGATTGGATGAATGTTGAAGAAGGAAAGATTCAGGTTCAGCATGTGAGCGAACAGCCGGCAGCGGATTGCGTGCATGATATGTTGACCCGTCCACTCCAGGGCAATAACCTGAAAGAAGTTGGCAACGAAACCAACAGCAACGGCCCCTAAAAACAGTATGCCAAGCCTTGTCAGTCCCCAGAGGCGTTCTTCCGTACCAAGATCGGCCGAGACGATATAGCGATCCATTCCCACCTGTATCAGACGAGGCAAAGCGAGACTCGTGGCGGTTACGAGAAAAGAGAGCAGAATTGCGGCGGCGGCCCATCGCCATTGGAGCAGGATGAATCCCAGCATGCGCCGCCACAGGCTGACATCACTTATCTGGCCGATATGATCGTCTTCAAAGTAACCATAGGTGTGTTGCATGAAGTATCCTGATTTGCCTTTGCCGGATCGCCAAATCCTCCGAGCGATCCCGTAGTCCCTCCATTGGATGAATCATCCACTCAACGATTCGGTCTGTTGCCGGTAGATGCCGGCGTAGAAAGGGCTCGCCTCGAGGAGTGTTTCATGCTTTCCACTGGCGACGATGCATCCATGCTCCATGACCAGTATTCCGTCGGCATCGGCAAGGGGTGCAACCCTGTGGGAAACGATAATGCACGTGTTCCCCTTTCGATAGTCGGCAATCGAGCCAATGATGTTGTGTTCCGTTTCCATGTCGACAGCGGAGAGACCGTCGTCGATGATGAGAATCGGGCGATTGAGGAGCAAGGCACGGGCTATGGCCACCCGTTGTCTTTGGCCGCCGGACAGCTTCACTCCATGCTCCCCGATCCGGGTCAGATAACCGTCTTTCATGGCCATGATTTCATCGTGGATGGCGGCGGCTTTTGATACCCTTTCGATCTCCTCCTGAGTGGCGTCGGGTTTGCCCATCGTGATGTTGAAAGCCAGGGTGTCGGAGAAAAGGATGACCTCCTGGGGAACGAAGGCAATCCCTTCTCTTATGGCAGAGAGCGGCAGGCTGTTTGCGTCCCGCCCGTCAAAAAAAATGGTGCCGTCCTCAACGGGATAAAGCCTGGTGAGGAGGTGACACAGGGTGGTCTTACCCGAGCCGGTTCGTCCCACAATGCCAAGGAACTGACCCGGTCGAATCTCCAGATCGATGTCCTGAAGCGCAAGTTGGGTGTGATGGGGGTAGGAGAAAGAGAGGTTTTTGAGCTCAATTCCACCGCTCAAAGCGGCTGGGGGCTGTGAAGTGAGCGGATCTCGCAGGTCGGGTTTTTCATTGAACAGTGACTGGATTCGTCCAAGAGAGGTGACACCCCGTTGAAAGAGGTCCGTTACCCAGCCTATTGCCATCATCGGCCAGGTCATGAGCATGAGATAATTGATGAAGGCAACAAAATCGCCTGCCGTAATAGTCCCCTCAATCGCCATGCGACCGCCGAAGACAAGCACCAGAAGCAGGCCGGCATTGCCGATAAAACCGGAGATGGGAAACAGCGTGCCGTATACCATGGAAAGCCTGACATTGTCTTGAATGTAGGTTTCCCCCATCGCTTCAAAGCGCTTGCCCTGATAGGCCTCCAGGGTATAGGCCTTGATCAGCCGGATGGCGGAAATCGTTGAGCGAGCGAACTCCGTCAAGGCGGAGAACTGTTCCTGGACCTTCTTGAACCGACGATGCAGGCGAGCGGATAGGAAACGGGTGATGATTGCAAGAAGCGGCATGGGAGCGATGGCGATTGCTGTTAAACCGGGGCTGATATAGGCCATGAATGCAATGGTTGCCACACCCATGAAGGCGGCGTCAACAAGAGCCACCAACCCCATCCCGCTTGCCAGTTGGACCGATGAGAGGTCATTGGTGGCCAGGGCCATGATCTCCCCGGTTGTCCTGCGCTGGAAGAAAAACCTGTCCAGAGTCAGGATGTGAGCAAACAGCCGACTGCGGAGATCGGTCTCCAGGGAGCGGGAAAAACCAAGCAGCAAGATGCGCCAGAAAAAGCGCAGAATGCCGATGAGCAGGGCCAGAAAGACAATATAAAACCCGCATGTCAAAAGGCTCTGCTGCGTTGCCGATCCGAATTGCAGATCATCGACTGCTGTCTTGACTACTCGGGGAATGACGAGCTGCAGGAAATCCACGATAATGAGTGCAGCAAAACCCGCGGAAATCCTCCATGCATGGCGTTTGAAGTAGGGACGAATGAGGCTGACAGCACCCCATGAGCTGTTCGTGCGGATCTTTCCTTACCTCCATCTTCCCATCATGCGGCCAAACCTTCTCAGAATCGTGGCTGCCTCCGGCGTATCGGCTATGGTTCGCAGCAGTTCAGGGACATCCTGTCCTGCCGCTTCGAGCCCTTCGGTCTGCTCCACGACATAGGACTCCATGATCTTTCGATCGTATTCCGGATGAAACTGAACACCCCAGGCGCACGAACCCAGCCTGAAAGCATGGTGGGGTTCAAAGGAATTCGAAGCCAGGCACACTGCGCCCTGCGGCAAAGAGAGCACGGTCTGTGAATGCGTGGTGTGGGCCTTGAATGGCGATGGGAGCGAACAGAAAAGCGGATCGGTCCGGCTGTTCGGAAGCAGGTGAATGTCAACCGTGCCGATTTCTTCTCCTCCAGGATGGAAGCCTACCCTGCCGCCCATCGCCTGTGCCAGGAGTTGGTGGCCATAGCAAATCCCGAGGAAAGGGACCTCAGCAGCAATGAGCGAAGGAATCCAGGCTGCGGTTGCCTCGCTCCACGGGAGATTGTCCGTCACCATGGCATGAGACCCCGTCACCACGACCCCGCTGCATGCTTTTGCGTCCGGCAGGGGACTTCCGGCCGCCACGTCCACAACCTCTACTTCACTGGAGCTCAGCTGGAGCCCATTAAGCGTCCACAAGTCAAAGTCACCCCATTGTCGAGCCGTATTGGGGAAAGTGGTCCCAGCCTTAATAATGAACAGCCTGCGCACTGATCACCTCAATGGTTGGTGCGGTGTTTCTCCTACTGCCCCTTGCTGCGCCTTGAAGTGACCTGTTCTCCGGCAATCCCCCAGTTGTCCGTATCAACCTCATCGATGACGACAACGGTAGTCGCCGGGTTCTTCCCCAATACTGTCCTGAGGAGCTCGGTCACGCCGGCGATCAGCCTGGCCTTTTGCTCAGATGTTACGCCCTCTCGGGTTACCTTGATGTTCACGTATGGCATGTTGCCTCCCCAGGACCTAACGTCCGTCGTCAGCGGCACCGAACCGTGCTGCCGAGGCTTCACAGGAAACGCTGCGGTATATGCCCGGCGTGGTTCGGTGGCAGACCGCATGGCATCGTTGCGTATAAAGACCTAGCCAAAGATATTTGAAATTTTAAAGACTTGCATTCCATCGGTCGTTCTTC
>CAYTWB010000072.1:0-18552 GCA_964441945.1 uncultured Syntrophobacteraceae bacterium | reverse complement strand
AACGACCGATGGAATGCAAGTCTTTAAAATTTCAAATATCTTTGGCTAGAATTTTAGCGTATCTCGCGCTATCTTTCATTTTCTTGATTCCTCAGCGGCCAACCTTCACGGCCCGAAACTGATGTTTGTCGGCGTCACCAGGGACTCTTCCGGCTATGGGAAGTGGCCCTGGCACCCTGGGAAAGCCGAGCTGCGGCCCTGTGGGGAAAGAAGGATTTTCGCCTGGAGCTTATCCGGATGTCCGCTCTCTAATGCCGTCGGTAATCCTGCACCATTGCAGATCGCATTCGCCAATTAAGAAGCCTTTGCAGGTTCGAGACGTTCGCCGTATTATGAGCCGATGCCGAGGATGTCACCGACTCATGATCTGATGCATGGATAGGGAGAAAGGTTTATGTCTGAGATCAAAATCGCCCTTGTTTATTTCTCTGCCACAGATGTTACGCATACCTATGTCAAAATCATGCAGGACAGACTATTGAAGTCAGGCTGTGCGGTGCAGGAGTTAAACGTGACGGCGTATTCGTCTCGCCAGAGTCCGCCGGCACTTGATGACTGCAATGGGGTCATCTTCGGATTCCCGGTATTCTCTGATTTTGCACCCAGTGTGATCAATGAGTGGCTACCGACACTGGACGGTAAGGGAAAGAAATGTGCAATGTTTTTTACCTACGGGGGAAGAACATCGGGGTACGCGCATTTCCACACCAAATTGCTACTGGAGCAGGCTCACTTTAGCGTGTTGTTCTCAGCCGAGTTTCTTGGACGGCATTCGTTTAATGTGGGCGGTTGGAGGATTTTGCCTGAACGCCCTGACGCACAAGACTTTGCTGTTGCACGAGAATACGCGGTCCTGGCGAGCGAGCGTTTTTCGCAGGAAGCCCCCCCGATTCTCAGGTTGCAGAAACCCTTTGGCTATAATCAGGCTATAGCCTCTCTGGCAAGTAACCAGCCAATCACGGAACGATCATGGAAAAACCCGGTGCGTATTGTGGCGGAATGCTGCATGTGCCGTGATTGCGAAACAAAGTGTCCTGCCCAGGCGTTTGATGCGGACACCGGGTTATCGAACCCCAGCACCTGCATCTGCTGCATGCATTGCGTGTACGTTTGCCCCGATAAAGTTATCAAGGTTGATGCTATGAAAGCCGTCTACGGGGCCTTTCTATCGAATTGGCATTTGACAGAAGCAATGATGAATGTGAAGCAAAGCAGGATTATTACTGAATCATGGCAGGCAGCTTCCTGAGCGGGACCCGTGAGGTAAGCGTTGATGGCACTCCCAGGTCGGGCCTAGCGTATTCGGAGCGGTTGTCCGTGGTTTCTTGACAGCAGCCCGACAAGGTCTTCAAGGGTCTTTTCAGCCTCTCATGAACCTGCACTCCCTACCACTCAGGCTGTCTTGGAAATGACGCCGTCAAGCAGTGTGCAGAGTATGCCCGCAGCCCGCACGGTCATCTTCTTGCATTCGATACGGTTTTCCTGCTCTCCGAATCCTTCCAGGATAGTCCGACAGGTACTTGACCCAAAGGCTTCAATGAATTTTTTCCTGAATTCGGCCGCCAACTCATAAGCGGCTTTCTTGTCGTCCTTGGGCTCCTTTCTGCCAAAGAGGCACCCGATGGCAATAATGCCTCCGGTCAATGCTCCACAGGTCTCGGCTCTCGAGGCCCCGATCCCCCCACCAAAACCGGTGGCCACGCCATGAATGACGGTGTGGATCTCCTTTGCATAGGATTCCGCCACTGCCCGCGACAGAGCTTCCGCGCAGTTGAAGCCTGACTGGTAGTAGTCGAAAACCCTCTGCTCGATCTCCACTCTCTTCTTTTCACTCATTTTCCGCCTCCCTCTCTTTTTGTTGCAGTGCAGCTTAGATCGTGCTAAAAGAATAATCAGCTATTTCAATCGAGTCCAACGAATTTTTTTGACTATATCAATCGTTACTATCGATTGGAGGGTCCCAATGGAAATCCGCCAACTCAAATCTTTCAGGGCAGTGGCCAATCTTCTGAGCTTCAACAAAGCGGCGGGGCAGCTCAATTACGCCCAGTCCAGCATCTCAGTCCAAATACAAACGCTGGAAGAAGAGCTGGGCGTACAGCTCTTCGATCGTTTGGGGAAACGGGTTCAGCTCACCGAGAATGGGGCCATGCTTCTCCAATACGCCAATAAGATATTAGATCTGGTTGACGAAACCAACTCGGCGGTCACTGCAGACAAAGAACCGGTAGGCTCGCTAACGGTCAGGATTCCCGAATCTTTTGGAGCTCACCGCCTGCCACCCGTGATAAAGGATTTCCACACCAGGTTCCCGAAGGTTCAACTGAATTTCATCACTTGTGCTCTTGAGGGGTTGGAGAAGGACCTGCGCAAGGGAGTGACCGACCTGGCCTTCTTGCTTGCCGAATCGATCAGCGCTCAGGATCTCGAGGTGGAAACACTCGGTTTTGAATCGGTAGTGCTCGTTGCAGGTCCCCATCACCCGCTTAGCTCAAAGCGGAGTGTCCACACGCGTGATCTTGCCGGCGCCACATTACTTCTTTCCAGGGTGGACTGCAGTTACAGGAGAGTTTTCGAACAGATCTTAAAAGAGGAAGAGGTCGGTTCGTATAACCTGTTCGAGTTTCACAGCGTTGAAGTCATCAAGAGAAGCCTGATCACGGGCGTGGGGGTTTCCGTCCTTCCAGAAGTTGCCGTGGCCGAAGAGGTCCAGCGGAAAGAACTGGCCATTCTCCCGTGGTCGGAGGGGGCCATCGAAGTGGCGATTTTAATGGTCTGGTTTCGAGACAGGTGGATATCGCCCACCCTGCAGGCGTTCATGGATGTTACCAGGAGGGTTGTAAAACAGGCGTAAAGTGAGGAGTCTCTTCGCTCACAACCAGAAAACCCGAACAAACAGGAAGCGACCCATCCAGCGTTAAACGATTCGTCGACCCATCCCAACCATGCGAGCGACTTCGGAGAGGCTTTGCTCGCAGCGACGAGCAAGACCGTTCTGCCTCTTCGCGCCAGAAATGACGCTACAGGGGGGCGACGAAGCCACCCGGTTGCGTACATTGCGTTCATCTTCGGCGAGGGCAATCACATGGGGTGATTTCCATCCACGCATGTCGGCTTTCTCCCGGCAGCAGATTTCAGCCTGGAGTACAACAAAAGCGTGGGAATGTCCGCCGGTTTGGGTTATCTGAATCAGGACACCTTGTTCTGCGGACTTGTGCCTAGAAAGCGGTTTACAGACCGCTTCCGACAGAATATTCTAGGGCCACAAGCGAGGACTCACTCATTCAGGAAGAGATTCACCGGCGTCTATGGTATCGTCTTAGAGTCAAGGATAAGAATGGGATCTATGACCCCATGGCAGCGCTCACAGCTCATTTGATTCAAGCTGCCCTATTCGGAGGTTCGACAAATGAAGGTTTTGAGATTGTTCTTGTGTGTATCTGCCTTTCTGATTGTCTTCGGCATAGAGGCTGCCAACGCCCAGGCAAAAGAGAAAAGCTCACTGGGCCAAGTTCTCTATGTGCCGATCTATTCGGAAATTCCCTATGGCGACAGAGGATTTACGTTTGGCCTCACTGCGACGCTAAGTATCAGGAATACTGACCGAAAAAGCTCAATCACTGTGAGATCGGTCCGTTATTTCGATTCAAAGGGGAAACTCATTCGATCCTATGTCGATGGTCCCATTTCGTTATCCCCTCTCGCCGCTCAAGAGCATATCGTGCACGAGTCGGATCGCAGCGGCGGGATAAGCGCGCTTTTCATTGTCGAGTGGGACAGCAATGGGCCTGTTCACCCGCCCATTGTGGAGGCTGTGATGATCAGCACGCAATCCACACAGGGCATCTCTTTCTTGAGTATAGCCCGCGTTATTGAAGAAAGAGAGTGACTGCACGGCCAGTATGGGATTTGATTACGGACCGCCGCAAAACGGTTGACCGCATTGAGTTCAAAGTTCTCATCTTTTATGGAGTTGATTGCACATGCATGAGGTTGATCTCTTATCGAACATCGGACTTGCCATAGTTGCTGCAACCGTTTTCGCCCTTCTGGCCAAAGCATTGAAACAGCCACTGCTCCTGGCCTACCTGGCTGCGGGGATTTTACTGGGGCCCAAGATTGGGTTTGGCCTGATACAAGACGAGGCGAGCATCACACTCATCTCCGAGATAGGGCTTATTCTCCTGCTTTTCATCATTGGCCTTGAAATCGATCTCAAGAAGCTTCTCTCGGCAGGGCGCACCCTGGTTATCTCCGGCATTTCCCAATTCGCCATTTGCGTGGCGCTTGGGATCGGCTTTTTTGTTCTTATCGGCTTTGGAATTGGAGCCGGCCGCTTTGACGCTCTGTATCTTGCGGTGGCAATGGCCCTCAGCAGTACCATGATCGTTGTCAAAATCCTCTATGATAAATTCGAGCTCACAACCCTGCCGGGCCGAATTACCCTGGGAATACTGGTCTTTCAGGACATCTGGGCCATCCTCTTTTTGTCTCTTCAGCCGAATCTCTTGAACCCCGGGGTTTCGATCATTCTGCTGTCGTTTTTGAAGGGTGCAGGAATAGTACTCCTGAGCCTTGTCGTAACCAGGTACATTCTTTCCCATCTCTTTTCATTCATTGCGAAGATTCCCGAGTTGCTTCTTGTGACCGCAATCGCCTGGTGCTTTCTGATAAGCGGTATCGCCGGTGAGGTTGGGCTTTCAAAGGAGATGGGTGCCCTAGTGGCCGGGGTCAGCCTGTCAACATTCCCCTACAATATCGATGTCATTTCCAAGGTGATCAACATAAGGGACTTTTTTGTGACGCTTTTCTTCGTTGGCCTTGGTCTCCAGATTCCTGTGCCGACAACATCGCTGCTGGCCTACGCTGCGATAGCCTCTCTTTTCCTTATCGCAACCAGGTTGCTTTCCATTTTTCCTGTGCTCTATTCCATGAAAAATGGTCTGCGGGCAAGCCTCATCCCTTCCATCAATCTTTCACAAATGAGCGAGTTCTCGCTGGTTATCGCGGCTCTCGGCCTTGGACTCAACCATATAGACTCCCAGGTCGTTGGAATTCTGACCTTTGTCTTTGCAATAACCTCCGTGCTGTCCACCTACATGATCCAGTACAACCACGAAATCCAGATGAAGGTCGCTCCCTTTCTGGAAAAGCTCGGTTTCAAGGACATAGATAAGCAGTCCTCCGCCGAAACAATGGAAATGGATCAAAAGGAAATCGTTTTCCTGGGATTCTTCAGGGAGGCCAGTTCGATATTCCATGAGATCGAATCCATCCAGGACGGAGATGGAGCTCCCCTGACCGACAAGGTCCTGGTTGTCGATTTCAATCCTGTAGTCCACTGCGAACTCAATAAACGCGACGTCAAATGCATCTATGGCGACATTTCGAGTCTGGACACCCTGAAACACGCTCACGTTGATTGCGCTAAAGCGGTTGTCTGCACCATACCGGATTCCATCCTTCGGGGCACAACCAATGAAAACCTGCTGCGCTTTTCGAGGCGGTTCTGTCCAGAAGCTCGAGTGATCGTGACGGCCAACACCCTGCAAACGGCGCTCAACCTTTATCAGCAAGGCGCTGATTTTGTCTTCATTCCAAGAATACATTCCGCGCAACTGGTGGCCTCGATCATTTCCAGGTCCTTACACGAAAGCCTGGATAGCTGTCGAGAAGAGGAGATAACCAACCTTCTGCACCGAAGGGAGGTCCTTGATTGATTGAGTTGTCATTTCGAGACAGCCGTTCAGTTCAGGGAGGATATTCCCAACGATATTCCTTGCCCTGTGCCGCATCGACAACTTGTCTGGAGTGTTTATGTCCCACTCTCCATCCCTTCTGAGTGTATTTCAGAGCGAACTGGGTTTGTCAGACGATCAGGCGAGGCAGCTTCGGATGGGTTGCTTCATCAATGGCATTCCATTGATGGATGCTTTCGAGGGGATCGGGGTGACGGACGAAAGGAGAGTGCTCCACATCCTTGCAGATTACCTCCAGCTACCCCTCCTGGAGCGTGAAGACTATCCCGAAAAGCCGGTGCTTCTGGAGGGTGTTTCCATGTTCTTTTTGAGGAAACACGCCCTTCTGCCCATTCATGTGGAAAGCGGTCGCGTACAGGTCGTCGTGAACAACCCGCTAGACCTGCCGCTCTTAAACATACTTGGCAGCTACTTTTCCGACATGGACCTGAACCTGTGCCTCGGGCAACGGGAGGAAATCCGGACCGCCATCGACCGACTCTACGGCACCGCAGCCCGCGAGGCGGAAGCCCTGTCCCGCGAAGGGGACGGAGCATCGCTTGGTATGGACTCCTTTGAAGAGGATTTGGAGCACCTCAGGGGGCTGGCCCAGGAGGCGCCCATTGTGCGGCTGGTGAATGTTCTGATCTCACGGGCTCTTGATATGCGCGCTTCGGATATTCATTTCGAACCCTTTGAGCGCAGCTTTCAAGTCCGAAGCCGTGTCGACGGAGTGTTGTATGATTTGGATCAACCCCCCAAAACCATGCAGGCAGCCATCATCAGCCGCTTGAAACTCATGGCCAATCTCAACATCGCTGAAAGGCGGCTCCCTCAGGACGGGAAAATCAAGTTAAAATTCGGCAACCGTGAGGTGGACATCCGTGTCTCCTGCGTTCCCACGATATTCGGGGAGAGCGTTGTCCTGAGGCTGCTCGCCCAGGAATCGGTCGACTACAGCCTGAACAGCCTGGGGATGGATCCTCAACACCTGTCATATATTGAAACCCTGATCGAGCGCCCATTCGGAATGATTCTCGTTACCGGGCCCACCGGTTCGGGAAAAACCACCACACTCTATGGCGTGCTCCGAAAACTCAATTCCACAACCAGAAAGATCATCACAGTCGAAGATCCCGTGGAATATCAAATCAGCGGGATCAACCAGGTCCAGGTAAAACCGCAAATCGATCTGACCTTCGCCAATGCCCTGAGGTCCCTGGTGCGCCAGGACCCGGACGTCCTGCTGATCGGTGAAATCCGGGACAAGGAGACTGCCGACATTGCCATTGAATCGGCCCTGACAGGCCACCTGGTCCTTTCCACACTCCACACCAACGACGCCCCCGGCGCCATCACACGCCTTCGTGACATCGGCATCGAGTCTTTCCTGATGGCCGACTCGCTCCTTGCCATTCTCGCACAGCGACTGGTGCGACTGCTGTGCCCTTTCTGCAAAGAACCGTACGAGGCCAGGGAGGTTGATCAGGCACGCATCAGAGAAGTCCTGCCCGAGGTCTCCGCTCCCCTGACACTGTACTCCAATAAGGGGTGTGAGAAGTGTGGCTATACCGGCTTTCGGGGTCGCCAGGCCATTTTTGAAGTGCTGCCGGTGAGCGAGTCCGTTCGTTCTGCAATCGTCGCAGGAAAGGATGCCGGGGCCATTTCCCATCTTGCCTCGAAGGAGACGTTTCGCCCATTGATCCATCATGGATTTCGCAAGGCTGTCGAGGGCCTCACAACGCTCTCTGAGGTCCTCAGAGTCACCAGTCTCTCGTTGTCGGAATAGAGTAAAAGGGATTGCCACCAGCATCATGGGATACTTTCAATATCAGGCTCGCGACCTGCAGGGCACCGTTCACAAGGGGATCTTGGAGGCTTTATCGGAACCGGAAGCGGCTCGCAAGCTCAAATCCAGCAAGCTCTATCCGGTCAAGATCAAAGCGATCAAGAGCCGCCGGCCTCGTCGCGTACCGGAAGAACACGTTATCCGCTTCTTCTTTGATCTGTCCGATTTGCTGTCCGCAGGCCTGCCGGTAGACAGGGCCCTCGCGCTCATCAGCACAAACCAAACGCACAAGGTCTTCCGGCAGGTGGTCCAGGACCTTTTGGAAGAGGTCCAGGGAGGTATGGACCTTTCAGGTGCAATAGGCAAGTACCGTGACGTTTTTGGCGAGCTTTCCGATCACATGGTGAGGGCAGGAGAAGCCAGTGCCACGCTCGGGCCCATCACCAGACGCCTGGCACAGCATCTCGAACAGCGCAAAGCGTTCCGGCAGAATCTGGTCTCCTCTATGATCTATCCTTGCATCCTTCTCGGAACGAGCGCCATCTCAATAGTCATTCTGCTCGTGTACGTTATCCCCAAGTTCGCCCAGATATTCAAGGATCTGAACCAGGAAGTCCCCTTTCTGACGCAGATGCTTCTGCAGGCCGGGGTCCTCCTCAAGGAATATGGATGGGTTTTTCCACTGCTTCTGGCCGTTGGATTCTGGGGAGGGCGCCATCTATACAGGCAACCGAAAGCCAGGCGTATTGTGGACCGACTGTTGTTTCGAATTCCGTTCACCAGGAATCTCATCCTCAACAGCGAGCTCACCCGGTTCTGCCGAACCCTCGGCACCATGATTCAGGCCGGCGTACCCCTGATGCGAGCACTCACTCTGGGGCATGAACTACTCATTAACAGCGTGCTCAAGGAGGCGATTGCACCGGTACATCGAGAAATCAAAGCGGGAAAATCGATGAGCAATTTTTTCCGCACGCATCAACCGTTTCCCGGCCGTATGGGCACCATGCTCCGCATTGCCGAGGAACAGGGCAACCTGGGTGACGGTCTCCTGGGTTTGGGTGACCATTTTGAGGGGGAGCTGCAGAGGAGGATCCACAGGGTGATGATTCTGTTGGAGCCGGCGGTCATTGTCTCGACAGCCCTGGGCATAGGCACAATGGTTTTGAGTATGTTTTCAGCTATTTTCGGCATCAACGAAATACAGTTCTGATCGCGGCGTCGATTGAGGCGGTTTGTATGCCCGATTCACATCAACGAGGTCCGAGGGGATTCACTCTCATCGAGCTCATTGTGGTCATGGTCATTCTCAGTCTTTCAATTGGAATGATCCTGCCGCGAGTGGCAGCGAGCTGGAGGCGTATGGAAGATCGCGAATTCCTGCAGGAATTCGTTCAAACGCTCAAACGCGCCCGCCTTCGCGCGATGAACTCGGGAGGGATCGTCGCCTTCCGCATCCGCGGTTCCGAGCGTGTTTACGATCTGGAGCTCCCTCCTCAAAAACCGATCCCTTCCAATGTGGACATCGACGCGGTTTCCCTGGAAATCGACCCTAAAACCAGGGACAGCTTGATCCTCTTCTTTCCCGACGGCAGCATGTCCGGAAGTGATCTGAAGATAACCTTTCATCAAGAACGCGCTTTCCATATTTCCATAAACCCTCTTATCGGCACCGTCCATGTTACCGAAATCAAATCATGACGAACAATCCTGCCTGCTTTAGTTTCCGGTCCGACAGGAGAGGGTTCACCCTCCTGGAAGTCATGGTCAGCCTGACTTTGGGGGCCCTGATTCTGGGTGGTCTTATGGGTTTGATATCGGTCTCCCTGCAGTATGGCCAACGCTTGAAGGTGAAAGCACAGATCCAGCCGCTATTGGATTCGGCCGCCCAGGAGATCCTGGCCGACCCGAAAAAGGCGACAGCCCGGTCAATCGTCATCGGCAGCGGCCCCGATGCCCACCAGGTCAACATTCAGTTGACACCCGTGGAGCTTCCCAAACCGAAGGGGATGGCCATCCGCGCCGGGGACCTCTACCGGGTATTGTTGGAATGCCGTGGTCAATTGCTGGAATTTAGCCTCTATGTCACTCGCTCAGACAGGAAAGGTGCGGATGAATTCTCGCGCTGAAACGATGAACCTTCCGAAAGGGGATAGACTGCCGGGGCGATCCTCCGGCTTCACACTTCTGGAACTGGTACTGGCCACGCTCATTTCCTCGCTCGTAATCGGGATTTTCTCGGTAGCCCTTTCCGTCTCGCTTCGCACCTGGGAACGCCAGCAGAACCGCGAAATCAGTGAGGCCCCGACCATCATTGACCTGCTCAAGAGGCAGTTG
Organism: uncultured Syntrophobacteraceae bacterium; assembly: GCA_964441945.1. GTDB lineage: Bacteria > Desulfobacterota > Syntrophobacteria > Syntrophobacterales > Syntrophobacteraceae > JADGQM01. The sequence continues at coordinate 8,688 of CAYTWB010000072.1, read as the reverse complement.
TCGCAATTTGAGCCCGTCTCGGTTCAATTTGAGGGGAAACAGCGTCCCATCTTCCAGGGCAATGAACACTCTCTTGCTTTTGCGACAGGTTATTCCGTAAGGGCGATTTCAAAGGGCATTCCGGTCATCGTTCGATATATTTTCGTACCGGAAAGGGGAGCACTCTATTATGCCGAACTGCCCCTTGATCCATATCACCCCAAACCGATTCAGCAGTTTCTCCAGATGAGTCCGGGTCAATCGAAAACGGGGCCGAATTTCTATCTTTTTGAAGTGACAACGTTTGCTCTTTCGTACGCTACCGAAGAGAAGAGCGAGTTCGCCGAATCACTGGACGATGAGGCCGATGTCCCCCCGGCGGTGCGGGTGAGCTGTTCTTCTCGGGGAGACTCGACGCTCTTCTCCGCCCTGATGTTCGTCAATTCACCTTTCGGTGAATCGTCTGAGGAAGCCAACCCAATCAAGGCGGAGCAGACGTCGGATTAAATTGAGATAAGAAAAGTAATCTGGAGGAAGAAGAAGTCCAAGATGTGTGGAACGGAAAGGATACGGTGCCGAGAAGACCATCATCCAGGACTGATACACCGAAGAGAAGGGGTCGTGCTGATTGCGGTCCTGTGGATCTGCACCCTGGTAATGTGGTTCACGCTGCAGATTGGTGCCATGTCACGGATACAGGGTGAAGAACAGGTCCATCTGTTCCGCCGGGCGCAAGCCTACTACCTGGCCATCGGAGGCTGTTATGAAGCACTGGCGAGAATGGGCCAGCGTCCCCCTACAGGTCTGGAGCTGGGGCCTGATTTGAGCTGGCAACCCAACGGTATCCAACACGTGCTGGAATATCAAACAGGGAAAGCTCTGGTCAGTGTCGACTCCGAGGCAACTAAAGTCAACGTGAACATCGCCAATCCTGAGCAACTGAAAAAAGCCCTGATAGCGGCCGGAGCGGAAGAAGGCGCTGCGGAAGGCCTGGCCGATGTCATTGCGGACTTTGTCGATCCGGATGATCTGCGGAGACTGCACGGCATGGAAGCACCCGGATACAAACGCCAGGGACTCTCCTATGGCCCGTTTAACGGACCCTTGACCAGACTCGATCAGATGCTTCTCATCCCTGGAATCACAGAACCGTTTCTGTATGGTTATCTGAGAAAGGAGAGTGATTCTGGAGAAGGGGCCTCAGAGACCGGTACCCCGATGATCCCCGGAAAAGCTTCATTGTTCCAGGTATTGACTATTTATGGTACAAATACCGCCTTGCGAGAAACGGATTTCGACCGAGACATCCAGGAAGAAATCATGACCTGGGAGGATGAAGGAATCTACCGCATCATTTCCACCGGGATGGCGTATAATGGTCCCCCTGCAGTCACGATTTGCCTCATTGTCCGGTTTGTTCGTCAATCGGAGCAGGGCTATGAGGTGCTGTCCAGGAAGATCTTGTAGCGAGGTTGGGACGTCTTGAAGGATTACTGGATGCTGAGACTATCCAAGGAACATCGCCCCCGGCAGCTTCTGGTTGTCTATGTAGAACAGCAGGGGGTCGAGATCCTTCGCGCACATCGCCAGCTGCGGACCTGGCAAGTCGATTCCGCGGAGCACCTTGATATACCGGAAGGCGAGTCGGTCTATGAATATCTCCAACGTCTCAATCTTCGATCTGGGGACACCCGATCAACCACCCTGCTCCTGTTCCTGCCTCTGACTTTCTATACTTTTCACAGAGAACATTACCCTTCCGGACTCCGGGACCATTTGCAGGAGGCCCTGAATTTTGACTGGCAGGAGAATGTATTCCTGGAGCATGAACGGATGATGTGTTTTCCCGGTCCTGCTCTCTCTTTGAACCACAACCTGTCAGTGCCCATCTTTACTCTACAGCGCGATCTATTTGACAGGTTCTATCAAATCCTCGGCGCTGCTGCTTTTCGGAATTTCCGCGTCATCCCGACTGCCCTGGCTTACAAGGCGTTTGTTGCCCGCAGCCCGGCACAATCTGATCCATCAGAGCTGGAGATATTCGGCCGCCTGGTCGATCCTTCGCACATTGAGTTGCACCGATTCTATAATGGGCAGTTTCTGGATTCAGTACTGCTCGGTAATAACCAGCACAACCGGCTTGTCTTTCTCGAACAGCTGCGATCCATCGACGATGGCCCGGATGTGCAGATTCCACCTGTCCACATCCTGTGCACAAGCCATGAGACTCTCAGAACCGACGGTTTGCAGCCCTTCTTCAGCGATGAACTCCATTTCGAGATCAAGCCGCTTGAAGGATTACTGGTTTCTCATTGGATGGAGTACCTCTTTCAACAGGATCTCATTCAGACTTTTGATGAGCGACTGCTCCTCAAGCCCTGGCAAATTCCAAGGATTGCCTGGCCGATCCTGGTAGTGATCGGACTTTACCTGGTCTTTGCTCTTTCTATGGTCCACACCCACCGCCAGCTTCAAGAAGCAAGCCGTCGGCTCAAGAAGGAGATCGCCCAGCTTGAAGTGCAGTGGAAGCCGATCGAACAACTGCAGACCCGCATTGCAAAATTCCAGGAGGACCAGAAAACGTTATCCGAATTCAATCGCGAGGGCTACCCGCTGCTTGAAATCCTCTCCCTCCTCTCACAGGTGACCCCCGAGGACACCTGGCTGAACTACTTCTCTATCAGAAAAGGTCAGGTCATCCTGAGAGGCGACAGCAAATCCGCGATCAAGTATCTTCCTGAACTGTCCAAGATAGAGGGCTTCAGCGATGTGCGCTTCGCATCGCCGGTAACCCGGAGCCCGAATTCCGAAGATGAGCGGTTTAACGTTCAGTTGCAGGTTGATAATGAAAAGCTTCGAAAGACCCTCTCGGCGATGGATTTTGGCAAAGGAGAAGAGAGCCTGGATCCGAGCTCTCTAGACCAACCCCCCACCGTCGCGCCGATTATAGAAAACAAACCGGAGTCAGCAGCACCGACGGACCAGATGGAAGAAGAGGACGAAGCGGATGAAGAGGACGATGAGGATATGGATAGTGAACCCGAGACCGCTCAGTAAACCTGACGAGGCGACCGGTTCATGACCTTTTCAAGATTCAGGTGGGTAGAGATCAAAAGACAGCGATCGTCCTTGATGATTGCGCTTGCCATTGCGGCGACGCTTGTGGTCGCCCATTCACTGTGGGTGGCTCCCCTGGCATCGGAAAATGACGATCTGGAGATGCGAGTCAGACAGCAAAGTGAGCTGGTTCAAAAATATCGAGAAAAACTGAACCAGGCCCAGAGCATCAAAGACAATCTCACAAAGCAGGAAAATGAGCTCAAAGCGATGCAGAAGCGCCTCTTTCGGGGCAACGATCCCTATCAGCTTGCGGCATCACTGGGTGATTCGCTTTCCCCCAAGGGCGAGAAGAAAAAGATGTTGGACATCAAGACCTATCAAGTATTGGCCAGCAAGGAATACGGCCTCTACCAGGAGGTCCACCTTCGATTCAATTTTATGACCACTATCGAAGGGCTTCATTTTTTCCTGGAACGTCTCCGGACTTTCGAGACCGCAATACTGATCCAGGAAATCAATATCCAGAAAGTTCAGCGAAAAACCGGCCCGGACCTTGTCATCAATGTCATTCTTGCGGCATTGATGGAGAAGGGGGAGAAGACATAGTGGGGCACACGAAGAACTGTAGTTGCTGTCTCAAAGCCATACCCAGGGCTGCTTCCGGCGAAGCAACATCCGAATCACATCAGGAAAGGGCTGTTTCATGAAGATGCAGCGGGCGCTTCTGTCATTGATATTCATGATTGTTCTCCAGGCTTGTGCCACCTCCTCCGATCAGGCACTGACCAGGCAAGATACCGGATATCGCTCTCCAGCGAAACCACCCCTGTCGTCCGACCAGACGGACGAAAAAGAACGCGTTGTAGACCTTTCATCAGAATCGAAAGACCCCGCTAAAGCACCAGCCGTGTCGTCCAAACGAACAGCCCCTTCCGGCCATAAGGGAACGGCTCCGTATGGGCTTCTCGGCCAATCCTCTCCGGGAAAGATTGACAGACCGTTCCTGGCAGATAAAGAAAAACAGAAGGTCGTGCTCAATTTCGAGAAAGCGGACGTTGCCGAGGTGACTAATCAGATCTTCGGCGAATACCTGAAGCTCAATTACGTCTCGGACCCAACCCTGCAGGGGCGAATCAGTGTCTATCTCGAGGGAGATTACACTAAAGACGAATTGTTCCAGATGGTTACCAGGATCTACGAGGCCAACAACATCTCCATCACCCCTCGAAACGGCATCTACTATATACAGCCGGTTCAACGAAGTACGAGCAGCAGCCTGCCAGTCGCAGACACCGCCACCTTGCAGGATGACAAGAGCGGGTCGAGACCGGTGGTAGTGATCTACCGCCTCCATTACGTCGATGCCACTAAAGCAGCCAACATCGTGAAGTCTTTTCTCTCCCCGGGCAGGCCGATCACTTCCGATGTGCTGACGAATACCCTGATTTTTGTCGAGAACTCCGACAACGCCCGGACCATTCTGGCTGTCTTGAAAGCCCTTGACATCAATGTATTCCGGGAACTGAACATGGAAATCGTGCCCGTCCAGTCCATCACTCCCCAGGACGCCGCTCAGGGCATGGATGCCCTGGTCAGCAAGTTGGCCGTGTTTAAGGAAAGCTCACTGAAGAACAATCTGGCATTTATCCCTCTGCCCAACTTTGGCGGCGTACTCATCCTGGCTCACGATCCCGAGGTCCTACGGAATGCAAAATCCTGGCTCACCGCCCTGGATATGCAGGGAAAGGAAACTGGAGAGCAGATCTACGTCTATTTCGCCCAAAACAGCCTGGCTGTAGACATCGGCAATGTCCTCACCCAGGTCTATGGACTGGCCGGAACGACCGGTGGAGCATTCGGACAAAGGGCTGTGCAATCCACTCAGCAGGGTGCGTTTGGAACCGGGGGGCGGTCCGGATTCGGTTCTTCCGGATTTGGGACTTCCGGCACAGGATCCTCTTTTTCCGGGTCATCCGGCTCTGGGGTCTCTCGTTTCGGATCGTCCAGTCTCGGGTCTTCCGGTTCCGGATCGTCCGGCTACGCCGGTTCTCTCGGGTCGTCCAGTCAGACGTTCAGCGGCTTATCCGGCGGTCTGTCGTCGTTCGGCACGAGCTCTGCACAACGAGGCGGCACAACTTCCGCGCGCCTTGGAGGGGGGACCGGAACACCGGGCCAGCGCCCTCCATCCCTCACCGGAGATGTGTATATCATCCCCGATGAAGTCAACAACGCTCTCGTAATCCGAGCGAATGCGGCAGACTACGCCAAGATCAGAAAGACTATCGAAACCCTCGATATTCTTCCGAGAGCGGTCCTCATTGAAGTGACCATTGCAGAGGTCACCTTAACGGATGAGCTTCAGTATGGGCTGGAATTCTTCCTGAAGAACATCAACGCGCAGGTTGCAGGGACCCCGGCTTCCCTCGCCGGCCTGTTTACAGGCGGCTATGGCATTAGTAGCCTCACGCAGGGCAGCCTCCCCTCGGTGGCCAGCTCCGGACTGGGATTGTTTTGGGCCACCGACAATCAAAAGATAGGGGTACTCTTGCAGCTGCTATCCTCGATGACCGATGTCAATGTGCTCTCCACTCCTACCCTGCTCGCAGTCGACAACAAGGAAGCCAGCATCATGGTGGGAGGCAGAGAACCGGTCCCTACAGGGTCTTATACCGGTTCGACTGTTGGGACGGGGATATTGTCCACCATCAGCTATGAAGAAACAGGCATCATCCTCAACCTGATACCCCATATCAATGTTGGTGGTCTGGTGCGGCTTGACGTACAGCAGACTATCCGCAGAGTCGAATCGGGCACGGTCGAGGTCTCGCCGGGCACAAAGGCCCCGAGGTTTGCCGAGCGGAACGTGACGACTTCGCTCCTCGCTCAAAGCGGTTCAACCGTAGTCATTGGGGGGATCATACAAACCATACAGAGCGATGTTCACGACGGCATCCCATATCTGAAAAATGTGCCCATTGTGGGGCCCCTTTTTACTTCAAGCAAGCTCAAGAAAACCGATAAGACGGAGTTGATCATCGCGGTTACTCCCTATGTGGTTGACCGCCGGGAGAGCGATGTGACGAGGGAATTCCTGGACAAACTTCGCAACCTGAAGAGCAGGATCGAACAGTAGGCGGCGGCAGAACCCGCTCTATCCAATCGTTCGAGTGACGCCCGCTTCGAGTTGCTGCAGTAGCAGAGCAAAGTCATCAGGAAGGGGGGCTTTGAAGACCATCGGTTCCCTGGTCCTCGGATGCAGAAAGCCCAGGGTCTCTGCATGAAGCATCTGGCGATCCACTTCAACCAGCAGACCCTGGAGGTCCTTTGAGCGCAACAACCGGGCCCTGCGTTTCCCGCCTCCATAGGTCGCGTCCCCAACGACAGGATGCTGCAGGTGGCTGAGATGAACACGGATCTGGTGGGTTCGGCCCGTCTCTATGGTCACCCGAAGCAGGGCAACTTCGCCCCAAGCCTTTTCCACACGCCAGCGCGTCAAGGCCTCGCGCCCCTTCCCTTTGAGAACAGCAACTCTCTTGCGATCTACCGGATGACGCCCCAGCAGGGTATTGATTTCACCCCCTGATTGAGAAGGGGTTCCATACACCAACGCCAGGTAGTGTTTCTGCACGGTATGTTCTTTGAACTGCCGGATGAGATCCAGGTAGGCTGTGTCGCTTTTCGCTACGACAAGGGCTCCCGACGTATTCTGATCCAGCCGATGCACGATCCCGGGCCTCAGGGGTGATCCCTGACTCGCCAGTCGGCCGCAGTGCGCCAGGAGCCCATGCACCAGGGTACCCTCTGAGTGCCCGGCGCCCGGATGGACCACCATTCCCGGAGCTTTATTGAGGACTATAATCTCCTCATCTTCATACAGAACACCGAGGCCCATCGACGTCGGGGTTAAGCCGGTTCGATAATCCGGTTCCGGCAGGCAAACGGAGATACTATCTCCTCTCCGCATGGAGTGACTTGGCTTTACCGGCAGGCCATTGTTGAGTACCCGCCCCTCTGTGATCAAAGCCCTGGCTTGATTCCTTGAACAGCCCTCCAGCCGACGGCTGAGAAATACATCCAACCGCTGCCCGGTATCAGGATCACACACTTCGAACACCCTGTCGGGGGGCAAACACACTTCCTCTGCCAGTTTCGAAAAAGGCTTCCCGTCCGTTGTCGAGTTTCCCCTGCAAGTGAGGCCCTTCAGAGAGCCGGTACAACGTTTGTTCAATCGATCAATGCTGCTGACGAGACTGTTCCACATCCTTGAGGATTGTGAAAATCAACCGGCCGGCAGTTGTTTGCAGGATACTGGTCACAGCCACATCAACTTCCTTGCCCAACAACCTGGAAGCGTTTTCCACAACGACCATGGTCCCATCTTCCAGATAGGCTATCCCCTGCCCCTGCTCCTTTCCCTCCTTCAGGATCTGCAGGCGCAGGACCTCTCCCGGCAACACGACGGGCTTCAATGCGTTGGCGAGTTGATTGATGTTTAACACCCGGATGCCCTGCACTTCCGCAACCTTCGCCAGATTGTAGTCATTGGTAATGATCTTGGCGTTCAGCTTCAACGCCAGAGCCACCAGCTTGGCATCCACTTCATTGAGGTTTTCAAAGTCCTGCCGTTCAATCCGAATCTCAACCAGCTTTTCCTGTTGCAGCCGTTTGATGATATCCAGACCGCGTCGCCCCCGGACCTTCCGTGCAGGATCCGGACTGTCTGCAATGCGCTGGAGCTCCTGGAGGATAAATTCAGGAATCACCAAAACCCCGGCCAGAAACCCTGTAGTAACAATGTCCGCAACACGGCCATCAATTATGACACTGGTGTCAAGTAGCTTTGCAGTCTGACCCGATCGAGACGGTCCGCCGCGCATCAGCCAGGCCCAGTTGGGTAATCGTATTTCTTCAACCTTAGTACTTCCCAAGACTATTCCGATATATCCAAAAATGCATGATAGGATGACATAGATCGCCGCCTGGATTATGTGATTCTCCAGAGCAATGAAACCGGAGCCAATCAGTCTCGCCACAGAAAGGCCGGCTACCAGGCCAATGGTCCCGCCCAACAGCCCCTTAAGGGGCATGTGCTTGATGAGCTTTTCAACCGATAGGGCAAGCAAGGCGGCGATCCCGCCCACCAGGGAACCTGCCCAAGCCGCCCATCGGAACTCTGCCAGGCTCTCCATTTGAGCAGCAATGAAGTAACCGCCCACGCTGCATACAACGAACAGCAGGAATTTCAAGATCAGCCATGCCCAACTCAATTCTATCACCTCCTTTCCTTTGTGATTTAGCTTTGCATCGCTTCAAGGCTGCACTCGCTCAACACGAGGGCATAGGATTCGCCACAGGCCTGAGCATCATTATCTCCGGTCGATCAGCTTCTGATCGGCCTCTCTGATGATTCAAGCAAGCGGATAGCTATCGTGTAACCAAACCAGGCACCCCGCCCCCCTGTCAGGCGTGATACTCTGGCGTGCAACATCGATGCGGCAGGGGATTCAATGGCGACAGGTTCGACTGCATGGTTCGCAACCCCGCAGAAAAGATTGGTGACATTTGGGCTTGAAGAAACACAAAAGAAGACATCCAACTCACATTTCGCTCTTCTCTGGATGCGTTTTCCATTTTTGAGAAAAACGATGA
>CAYTWB010000071.1:13602-18847 GCA_964441945.1 uncultured Syntrophobacteraceae bacterium | reverse complement strand
GCTTCCCCTGGTTTCCTGGAGCGCCGGGGGCGGTATTGAAACAGGGGGTTCAAATGCAATGCAAGGTCCCGCCGCGCATCATGCTGCGGCGGGGCTCCTCTTCTTTCTGGAAACGTCATTCCAGCAAAATCCCATGCACCTCAATTTGAGAGAATTCGAGTGTACTTTCGAATATATAGGGGTTCTGCATGCCAACACGCATCGTCACCCCGGCAGGCATTTAGCCGGGGTCCAGGGGCAATGTTGTTGAATTAACGGCCAGGATCTCCCTGTTGAAGCCCTGTGCGTCATTCCAGCGAAAGCCGGAATCCAGTGATTTCAATATCTTCTGGACCCCGGCTTTCGCCGGGGTGACGGCGCCGCGCAGGGAGGTCCCGCTCAATTCAACAGTATTGGGGTCCAGGGGACTCTCAAGGACTTGCATACCGGCCCCAAACATGCAGGAATGACGTTTGGGGGCCTTCCCGTTTTTGTAACCATTGGATACCACACAGGAAATCCTTAGTTTGACGCGTATGGGCGCTCTCCGTGATGACGGTCTGAGCAAGTTCCGAGATAGTTGCTTACTCCTCGGCCAGAGTGGCCATGAACATGCTTCTGCCATGGGTTGCCGCAACCAGCTGATTGTCGCTGTACCAGAAGAGCTCTTCTACGGACACATTCGCCGGACCGTCGTTGGTGGTGCTCCAATGGACCCCACCGTCCTCACTCGCAAAGATACCCACCTCGGTCCCGACATAGAGCCAGTCAGGTTTCGTGGGATGTCGAACGATGGTGCGGATCGGTGCGGCGGGCAGATTGCCGGTGATGTTCTTCCAGGTCACTCCCCCGTTGGAGGTCACATACAGGTTGTCTTTGTCGAAGCCGCCGAACGCTACGTAGACTTTTGTATTGTTGTCTTTGTCGATCATGATCCTCTGGACGTATCGTTTCGGAGTCAGCGTTGTGACTTGTGTCCACACAGGTTGCTTCGCTTTGCCGTTCTTGGTATAGAACACCTCTCCATCCTGGTGTCCGACCCAGACGACGTTCGAATTGCCCGGAGCAACCGCGACAGCGGATATGCATCCCTTACCCTCGGTATTGCACTCCTTGACAATCGGCTTCTTGATTCGGGTCCAGACGGGTTCTTCATCCTTAACGTTCTCGCTGCGCCAGAGTGATGCCGCCCCGGCAAGCAGGGTTTTGGGCCGGTTGGGGTCGAGAACAAAGGGGGCAATGAAGAGTGCTTCGCCTGTGCCGTCACAGTACTCATTGTCACCATCTCTTTTCATCCCTTCCAAAATGCCCTTGCAGATATAGTCGTAGTTCTTCCCTCCGTTGGTGGAACGGTACAGGGCAAGATTGGTGTATTCGCCGTACATGAACTTGCCGTCCTTCGGATCTACGGCAGCAAAACCTCCATCGCCGCTTTCGACCATTTTCCAGTCCGTCGTGCTTCCCGAGGTGCCTTTGGTCCACATCAGGTGACCATTGTCCTGGGTCCCCCCAATGATCTTTCCGATCTTCTCGTAGCCTGCCCCGCTATAGAACTGGGTGATTCCCAGATTGTTGTTCAGGCTTTCCCAGCCCTTTGTTCCGGCCACCGAGGTGACGTCGGAGGCCTTGAAGATACCGGCATCGGTGCCGAAAAAGACGGTTTTGTTGGTGGTGCCGTCAAAGAGCGGATGATGCACAATGGCATGATGGTCGGCATGGGCCGACTTGGGCCACTTATCCCACTGGCTGATTTGCTTCCAGGTATCCCCCCCGTCGGTTGAACGATGGAGATCGATCCCGCCGATTACCACCAGCTTAGGATCTTTGGGCGATACCCAGATGGTGTTGTCGTAGTACCCCTGGGTCTGAAGGTGTTTGGGACGGCTCACGACACTCCAGTTGGCCCCCCCGTTCACCGACTTCAGGATTTGGCCGCTGTTGCCCTTCTTGCCGTCGGGGATGTCGTCGAAAGAAGCGTAGATAATGGACGGGTTGGACGGAGCAAAGGCGAGTTCGATGCGGCCGGCACTACCGGGAATGGTGTGGATCTTGTTCCAGGCAACCCCCCCGTTTGTCGACCGGAGGATATCGGATTCCCAGGCGATACAGTTGTCATCCTCATCTTTCTCAGTGCAAACAACGGTAGTTGCCAGGACCGTATCGGCATTCGTCGGATGAAAGAGGACCTGAAGGACCTTGGATTGGTCCCAGACCTGGGTCCAGGTGTCCCCGTTGTTTACGGAACGGTAAATCCCTCCGGATTCCGCGTCAAAACCCGTGGCAGCCAGCAAGACATTCTTGGATGACATAGCCAGCCGGTTCACATAGTACCAGTTGGGAGCATTGGCGGAAGGAGTGGTCGAGGGGAGATGATTCCAGGTGGCGCCGCCGTCGTCGGACTTGAATACGCCATAGCCGCGGATCGCGTCCGCATTCAGGAAACCCTCTCCCGTTCCAGCATAGAGGTTATCGGGGTTGTTAGGATCGATCGTCATGGCGCTTACGGCGAGGTTGCCCATGAAATCATCAGCGGGTTCCCATTTCTCCCCTCCATTGGTGGTCTTCCAGATCCCGCCGCTCACACTGCCGAGCCACATCGTGTCAGGGGTCTTCGGGTGAACAATAATGGAGCGCGTCCTCCCCCCGATATTCCCCGGGCCAATGAACGTCCACTCCGCACTCGATAATCCTCCAAGCTGGGGCTTCTGTTCATACAGCAGGGCCCTCCTCTGCTCCGAAGCCCTGATGTAACCATCCGGTTTGACCAGGCGATTGTCGCCGGCCTGCTGCATCGCTCTGAGCCTGGCCCACTCGTTGGGCTTATCGAATCGCTTTTCCTTCTTGGATTTGGCCAGGGCACGCACAAGCTTGTAGCTTGACATATTGCAGATCTGTTCGTTGGAAATGCTCTTGGACCTCTTGAGACGCTCGAGCTGTTTCACGGAAATGCCGAGCCGTTCCGCCAGCAACTGGTCCGTCAATTCCTGAATACCCGCGCATCGTTGCGGAGGTTCCGGCAGCGACGGAGCGGATATCCCGGTCTCCGGTTGTTCCTCCTCCCCGGCAGCCTGCTCGACAACGGGCTGGGCGCTTGTTGCCTCTCTTGTGGTTGAACACGAGGCCAGGCACAAGAGAGACAGGACACACAGGGTCAACCAAAAGAAGCCCATCATGTTCTTACAAATCATCCGATCACTGACCATTCTTGTGTCTCCTTATCGAATAGAACCATAAGCTTTCAATCAACAGCCGTTTGACCTGATACCGATCCTGCAGGCACAGTGCCTTAGGATGGAGAGAATCGAGCCGTCAGTATAACCATGATTACCGGATGCGGACAACTCTCTTCGGGACCGGATGAACAGGGACCCTCAGGCAACCGAGCAGGCGATGGGTGTTGCTCTACTTGAAAAGGATTGTCTCGGGTTTGCTGAGAACACCTCCTGCCCCAATGGTGATTTCTTTGGCCTTCACCTGAATGGTCCCGTTGTATCGATCTCCCAGGCCGAACGCACCGGTGCGGACCATCAGGAGTCTGTCGCGAACCGCCCCCCCGTCAACATACTCGGTATCGGCCGTGAACTTGACCAGGATCAAATTGGTAGAGACCATCGTGCCTCCGCCCCTCGACCAGGTCTGGATCACCTGCACTCCGTCGCCAAGCACTCCGAGACGCTGGTACGAGAAGATCATGTTCTCTTTTTCCTCTGTCCATTTCGCAGAAACCTGCCCATTTTCGCCGACCGTCACGTCCGCAAAATACCGATTGGTATCGGCCGCTGTCCCTTCAACATCCACGGCGACCGGACCGGGGAGGTTGTCCGCAAGCCAGGGAAGCAGTTCCTGAAGTGCACGGGGATTGATAAGTTTCCTTTCAAAAGTGAACCGCTCCCTGGCTTCTTGAAGCACTTTGGGCATCATCCCTCGAATGGTGTTTTCGATGGCCGAGATCCTTGCTTCGTAGGCTGCAGCCATGCATGGAGCGTCCGGGCAGGCGTCCCTTTTGGATTTGATCCAGTTCACCTGCTCCCTTTTCAGGGCCTCTTTGTCCGGTGATTTCTTCAGTGCCCTGCCGTACACTTCGCCCAGACGGTCATCCAGGCTGGACAGCTTCTCATTGGAGCAGATAAGCTTTTCAGATTTCGATGAGGCCTTGGTGCAATCGAAACCCGCCCCCACTGCGATGTTCTCTGCAGCACAGAGCATCAATGGCACACAGATCCATACTGCGAAATTCCACATAGCTCCCTCCTTTATCCTTTCCAATGATTCTGCTCAAATACTGTCCACAGCAGACGGCTCAGCGGTCTTACGGGCCACGACCATGATCTCGATCTCGTCCAGGTCGATGGGCCTTCTTCCCCAGTTTCCGGCGGTTCCACCCCACATGCTGAGCACAGTCAGTCCCGCGAGTCGGAAGAGCAGGCGCAGCTCGGTAGGGACGAAACCCCGTTCCCGAACCGCAACGGCAGGCAGCCCTTCCCGGGGTGGGAGTGCTGACGATTCTACCAGGGTGAGGGGGTCCAAGCGTCCGTCCGCCACAGCCTCATTCTGATACCTGCGGAGCATGGCGATGCCGTTTAGCACTGTGAACACGGCCTTCGCCTGTGGCTTCAGACTGCGGGAGATGTTGCCCAGGATGGCCAGTGGCTGATCGATGGGATCGTTGCTTTGGCTGAGAAGCCCGAAGGCCCCTTCGCACAAACAAACTGCCGCATCGTACCCGGCAGGCAGCGAGAATCGGATCGCGTCCGAGCGGATCCATTCCACGCATACATTTTCGGTCCCGGCCCTCGCTGCCGCCCTGGCGAGCATTTCTGATGAGAGATCCAGCCCCGTTACCGCATAGCCCCGTTTCGCCAGTTCAATGGCGTGGCGACCTGTGCCGCAACCGACATCCAGGATTGAGCCGCCGGGGGGCAGCTGCAGTTCGTCAAGCAGGAAATCCACTTCCTGGACGGTGTTTTTGGTGAAGACGTTGTCTTCGTAGATCGGTGCGTGAGCGTCGAAAAACTTCTCCCAGGTATTTTTCTCGGACATGTTGTATTCCTTTGATTTATTCCCTGCTGCTTTAAAGAAAGCGCTCCCCTATCAATTCGCCAATGGCCGTCGTACCTCCTCAAGGCCGTGCCACAGTACTTCCGTTTGCGTTTCAGGGCAAGCCTGCTCGTAAGGCCGGCCCGGACCGTTTGTAAACACAAAGGCACCAAGAGCACGAAGAAAGCTGTGAAGATCATGTCTGGACCCTCTCTTCGTGTCTTCGTGT
>CAYTWB010000071.1:0-13502 GCA_964441945.1 uncultured Syntrophobacteraceae bacterium | reverse complement strand
TCTTCGTGTCTTCGTGTTTGAATGGTTCTGTTTCGGGTCTTCTCGGAAGGCGCTAACTTGACAGTTCAGGGCTCATTCTTTAGATTAGATTCGTTACAGCGATTCCGGCACGTACGATGGGATTGTTGTGAGCCCTCACAGAAAGAGATTTTAAAACACAGGTCAATCGTTTACTAGGGAGGATTTAGTGGAGCGGATACCCTTGAATCCGGTCTTTGCCCGGTTACATGAAATGAAACACCGCATGGATGAGCTCTATACCAGGAATTTCAACACCGCCGGCGTGCAAAAAGAGCTGCCTGAAAAGACCGGGCCTTCGGTTTCCTGGAAGCCATTGATGGATGTCTTCGAGTCTGCGGACTCGTGGGTGCTCATGGTTGATCTGCCGGGTGTTGCAGAACGAGACATCGAGGTAAGACTAGCGGAAAACTGCCTGATCATAAGCGGAGAGCGTCAGACCAAGCCGGTTCTTGCGGGCATGAAGGCAAATCAGATCGAACGGTCGCGAGGCAATTTTGCTCTCACCTTCGAAGTACCGGACAATCCTTGCGAGGAAGCGGTACAGGCTGAGCTCAAGGATGGAGTGTTGACCGTAGTCATTGCAAAAAGATCCGGGTCACCGGCCACTCACCAAAGGGTCCCGGTTACTGCCGGATGACGCATGAGAGATGAAATGGAGGTTATTCAAGCATGAGCAGCAGAATAAGAACAACCGTTTTGTTGGCGCTATTGACGGTATTGATCGTGTGGATCGGGGGACACTTCGGCGGCAGAAGCGGCATGATCATAGCGTTTGTCTTTGCCGTTGCCATGAATTTCGGGAGCTACTGGTTTTCGGATAAGATCGTCCTGGCCATGTACCGGGCCCAACCACTCGATGAAACCCAGGCCCCGGGGCTCTACCGAATCGTTCGGGAGCTTGCTGCAGAAGCGCAGATTCCGGTGCCGCGCGTTTACATGATCCCGGAAGAAACCCCGAACGCTTTTGCCACCGGACGCAATCCTCAACATGCTGCATTGGCCGTGACCGAAGGCCTCTGGCGGTTGCTCAGCCCTGAGGAGATCCGGGGCGTCCTGGCCCACGAGATGGCTCACGTCAAGAACCGTGACATCCTGGTGAGCTCCATTGCAGCGACCCTGGCGGGCGTGGTCATGATGCTCGCAGACATGGCCAGGTGGGGGGCAATATTTGGAGGCTTTGGGGGAAGGGACGACGAGGAAGGCGGCGGCGGGGTCCTCTCTCTTCTTTTTATGTCCATCCTGGCTCCCATTGCAGCCATGCTGATTCAATTCGCCATTTCGAGATCGCGGGAATATCTTGCCGACGAAACCGGAGCCAGGCTCTCCCATCGCCCTGAGTACCTGGCTCGAGCCCTCGAAAAGCTGGCCATGGCCTCTCACCGCATTCCCATGGAGAATGCGCAGCCGGCAACGGCCCATATGTTTATCGTCAATCCCCTGTCGGGAAGAAGCCTCACCAATCTGTTCAGCACCCATCCCCCGATCGAGGAGCGTATCCGCCGTTTGCGAGCCATGAACGCCCGCTGATGCAGACTGCGATCCTGTGGACCCGCCGGACGACCGCCTGGAAGAAAGGTTGTGACCGGCGGGTCCGGGAGGTCTCATCCCCGTTGGATGGTGAGGGCGAGGAGTGATGGCACGATGGATGGGCAGGTTTCCCTGGCTGATGTTCGTGGTCTCGATGGTTGTCATCCTGACCGTTTCCCTCGGCTTGCTCATCCCCCGGCTGATTCCGCTCGAATCACTCAAGGACAGAGTGGTTGCGAAGCTCTGTGAATATGCAGAATGCCGGTTCGATTACGATCAAGCCGAATTCTTCCTGCTGCCCGCGCCGCATGTCGTTGTTTCTCAAGTGCGGATCGCCGTTCCCGGAAGGCTCTCCGGAACGGTTCGATCCTTGTCCCTGTTCCCAAGGGTCCTGCCGCTTTTCTCCGGCCGCATCGAAGTCGCGAAGCTTCGGTTTTCCTCGCCCGATCTGGACATCACCCTCAACCAGGACCCGACCCCGGCCGAAGAACGGCAGCCGGAGGTATTCCCTGCACCCTATTCAGGGGCCGGCATGCAGCGGGCCGTCAAAAGTTTCGCCGAACAGCTGGGGGAAGTGCATCTCCAGGTTGAGCAGGGGGGTTTGCGCATCCAGGAGGAGGCTCGCTCCCTGCTTTCCCTTACGGGGCTTTCCGCCGACATAGCCCTTCTGCGGGAAAACCTCACCGTGGAAGCTGAGTGCAGGTCCGACCTCTGGGAAAGGCTCAAACTGAAGGGATCGTTTGCACCAGGAGAATCAAAAGGCAAGGGCCGCATGATCCTCGATCGTCTCCGGGCTCAAACCCTTGCCCGCTATCTCCCGCCGGACGCACCGAAGCCGACCGGCGACTCGCCGATCAGTCTCGACCTCTCTTTTTCAAGTGAAGGCCCCGAAACGTTCAGCGCAACGGTCAAGTGCTTCAGTCCAGCCCTGACACTCCGGATGGGAGATGAAGAGGCCGGTTTCAAGGACCCGGTTCTCACCGGTACGATACGAGCAACGGCCGGCAGATTCGAAATCAGGGAAGCCCGGCTGACCATGGAGGACCCTCGGTTGACACTCTCAGGCCGATTCCTATCGGACACCCGGTCCTCTGAGGTCAGCTACCACCTTGAATGCACCGATACGGATGCGGGATCGGTTCGTGAAGCGGCCCTGGCGCTTGCCGGGAAAATCGAGGTGGTTCAGGATGTCTTTCAGGTCCTGAGAGGAGGCTGGGTCCCCCTGGCGACCTTTGACGGGCATGCTGCTTCCACCGAAGGATTACAGCGAACGGAGAGCCTGCTGGTGCGCGGCAGCCTCAGGGACGGCGGGATCTCTATCCCCAAGGTCGATTTGAGTGTGAATGCGGCCAACGGGGACGTCCTCATTTCGAAGGGCATTCTGGAGGGGAGAAACCTGCGGGGTCAGGCTGCCGCCTCGACGGGCCGAAATGGGTCATTGACGGTTGCTCTTGGGGACAATGAAGGCCCGTTCCACCTGGACATCGAAATCGATGCGGACCTCGTTCAACTCCCGCCGGTGCTGGCACGCGCGGTGAGCGACCAGGCCTTCCTGAGGGAACTGGATCTGGTGCAAATCATTGAGGGCCGGGCAAACGGCAGGCTGGTTTTGGACAATAGTTCGGGGGAGACCCAGACCGCAGTGGAGGTCAACGAATGGGACCTCAAAGGGAGCTATCAGCGCTTTCCTTTCAGCCTCAAACTCGATGGGGGCTGCCTGCTCTACAAAGGTCCCACCCTTTCAGTGCGGTCGCTCAACGGTCATATCGGCCAATCGAAGGTGAACAATGTTTCAGGATCTTTCGACTGGAGCCGGGGACCCGTTCTTGATCTGGCCTCGTCAAACACTTCCAGGGTCTTGGTGGATGCGCTCTTCCCATGGTTGAAGACCTTACCCGGCGCCATGAAAAGGCTGCCGAACATCCGGGCCCTGACAGGGACGCTTTGGGTCGATTCGTTTGCCTTCAAAGGGAACCTAACCCGTCCGGACAGCTGGGAATTCCTTCTGAATGGCCGGACCAAGGACCTTGTCGTCGATTCCGACCGGCTCCCGGATACTCTACGCATAAAGTCCGGGGCGTTTGTTGCCTCCCCTGAGACCCTGCAGATCGTCGATTTTGATCTGTCATGCGCCGACGCCACCCTGACAGCATCCGGCAAGATCATCGAGCCGGTCTTCGATCCGAAATCCCTGGATTTCAGCTTTCATGGCACGATCGGACCTGAGGCCGGTGATTGGGTGGCAGACCTGATTCACATGCCGACCGACCTCAGGGTCCGCCACCCCGTCTCGACTCAAGCGATGCGCCTGACCTGGAACCGGAATGCACCGGTCCGGGTCTCCGGGTCCTGCAATTTGGCCGGAGGCCCGGAGCTTTCCATAGAGCTCGAACGGGGCCCGGAAGAGCTCTGCGCAAAGCGTTTGACCATAACCGATGAGGAATCCAACGCCGTACTGGCCCTCTGCATCAGCAGTGATGCAATCGAATTTGGATTCAAGGGGGACCTGGGTGCCGAGACGATCAAAAGGCTCTTTCATAAGGACCTGAGACTGAGTGGATCTCTTGAGGGAGATGTGAGCGGTCGCATTGCATCGAGTCACCTGGCCGGGTTGACGGCCGATGGGACCCTGACCGTCAGGGATTTATGCTACACTCCCGCCCGGGGGGTGCCTGTGAGAGTGGAAAGCGCCGTCATGGATGCAAAAGGGGACATCCTGCAAGTCAAGACGGCCGCAATCCGGCTGCAGGAGACGCCCTACGATCTGAAAGGAAACGTTGTATTGACCGGGGGGGAACTGCAGCTCGATCTGGATCTTTCCGCCTCCGATATCGACTGGGACTCACTCCGGTCTTCCCTTGCATCGTGGGAGACCGAAACCGATGATCGAGAGAAGACGGCAACGAGCGGTGAATCATTCCTTGGCATGCCGGTTCGGGGAACGGTAAGGGTCCATGCAGGACAATTCACCTCCGGCGACACCACATGGAAACCGTTTCAGGCGCGGCTCACATTCACTCCAAACGGGCTCGGCGCGGAAGTGACGGATGCCAGGCTTTGCTCGATTCCGACTCCGGCAAGGATCATCCCGTCTGACGAGGGCCGGCTGCTTATACTGAACCTGAACGCACGCGACCTGGATCTGGATCCCGCGCTTTCCTGTCTCTGGGACAGAAGAGTGGTGGTCACCGGCACCTTCGATCTAAAAGGGGAACTATCCGCAACGTTAGACCAGGGAAAGATGAGCCGGACCCTACAGGGCAGTCTGGAGCTTCTGGCTCGTGACGGCCGCGTCTATCATTCTACCCTTTTGATCAGGATCTTCAGCCTGCTCAGTGTCGCCGACATCTTCAGGGGAAAGCTCCCCGATCTGGTAAAAGAAGGATGCGCCTACAGCTCAATTCAAGCCGGGTTTACCCTGAAGAACGGCCGGCTGCTGATAGATGAGGCCGTTTTTGACGGCAGTTGCGCCAAGATGGTCGGGACAGGAGAAATTGAACTCGAAAGCCAGAAGGTAAACATCACGGTCCTGGTGTCACCGCTCAGGACCGTGGAGCAGGTGATCGGCTATATTCCGCTTGCCGAACGCATTCTTGGAGGCTCTCCGCTCTCGATTCCCGTTCAGGTCGGCGGAGATCTGTCCAATCCAACCGTCACAGCAGTCTCTCCCTCAGCGGTGGCGTCGGGATTGTTCGATTCCATGAAGAAGGCTTTTCGGCTTCCGTTCATGCTCAGGCAACCCCTGCAATAGCCCCGGCCACTCATTCCGTGAAGAGCTCGGCAATGTGGACCACCTCTATCTTTCGGCCGTTTCTGCGATCCATTCCACCGCGCAACTGCAGGACGCACCCGGGGCAGTCCGTCACCAGGATTTCTGCACCGGTTGCCTCCACGTTTGCCAGTTTGCGTTTCAGCAGTTCAGCGGAGATTTCCGGAAAGTCCAGGGAAAACGATCCTCCAAAACCGCAGCAAACGTCCTCGTCCATGGCCGGAACGTATTCCATGCCTGCCGCGGCAATGAGCTCCCTGGGTTCGCGTGTCACTCCCATGCCCCGGCAGAGGTGGCATGGAGCGTGATAGGCCACTTTCCTGCGGTTTCCGCAGAACATTTCCGGCCCGGCGTGCAGGACATTCACCATGAAGGAACTGAAGTCGATCAGCTTGTCCGCGAGCTGCCGGACCTTCACTCCGATCCCCTCATCGCGTCCAAGCAGTTTTGAATAGTTCTCCTTCATATGGGAACCGCAAGAAGCGCACAAGGTGAGCACATGGTCGTAGCCGGCGGCGTCAATAGCCTTAAGGTTCTGCAATCCGATTTCCCTGGCGGTTTCATTTTCACCCATCATCATAGCGGGCAAACCGCAGCAGGTCTGTTCCATGGGATATTCCAGCTGAACATTGTGGTTTTTGAGGGCACGGACCAGGGCCAGGGCCTGCTCGGGATAGACAAAATCAACCAGGCATCCCCCGAAGAGGGCCACCCGGTAGCGGGGATTTTCCAGCCGCGGATTGATCCGGTCCCACATATCCCTTAAGGGCGTTTTGGCAATCGCGGGCAGGCTTCGGAACCCGTGTTCCCTCGAAAAGAAGAGGGGCAGGTGGCGCAAGAACTGACCTTCGGCGAGCGGCTTTTGGGCAAGGTAAGCCCGGCGCAGAAGAAAATGAAAGCGCTTGCGGTTGACCAGCACGCTCTTCAGGAGAAGGTCCTTGACCGGTACCTCCCGTTCCAGTTCCAGGATGGTCCGGTAAACCCCTTTGATCAGGTACGGCAGGTCGATGCCGGTTGGGCAGACGGCCTTGCAGGCCAGGCAGTTGAGGCAGTTGCGAACGATGGCCCGGGCGTTTTCGCGTCCGTGGTAGAAAAAGGTGAGGATGAGACCGATGGCCCCAATGTAGACATGGCCGTACTGGTGCCCGCCGACCAGCTTGTAGATGGGACAGACATTGGCACAGGCCCCGCAGCGGATACACCGCAGCGCCTGGGAAAACAGCGGATCGCGCGCAAGGGCCAGCCGGCCGTTATCCAGAAAAACGATGTGCATCGCTTTGCTGCCGTTCGGGGCCCCCGTGCATTCGGTCGCCCCCGTGATCCAGGTGACATAGGTCGAAATGAGCTGGCCGGTAGCGTTGCGCGGGAGCGCCTTGAGGATACGCAAGGCGCCCTTCATGTCGGGGACCAGTTTGTCAAAGCCGATCAACGCCACATGAACGCGAGGCAGGGTAGTCGCCAGGCGTCCGTTGCCTTCATTGGTCACCAATCCGACAGTGCCTGTTTCCGCTATGGCGAAATTGGCTCCCGTGATGCCCATATCGGCTTCGAGGAAAGCCTGTCGCAAGGCACGCCGCGCCACTTTGACCATGCCGTTGATGTCGTCGGGGTCTTGAGGCTGTTCCGTAACCTTCGAGAAGAGCTCCGCGACCTCTTTCCGGGAGAGGTGGATGGCGGGCATGACCATATGCGATGGGCCTTCACGGCGCAGCTGAATGATCCATTCGCCGAGATCGGTTTCGGTCACTGAGAAACCTTCCTTTTCGAGGTGGTCGTTGAGAAAGGTCTCCTCCGCCGTCATGGACTTGCCCTTGACAATTTTCCTGACATGGTTGGCCCTGGCGATATTTGCGATGATGGAGTTCGCCTCATGAGCGGTGCGGGCGATATGCACCGTGGCGCCTGCCGCTTCCGCGCGGGCCTTGAAGGCTGCGAAGAGCTCCTCGAGACGGGGAATAGCAGCATCCTTCTCCGACGCGATTTCGGCAACGAGCGCGTCCAGATCGACTTCCTCGAAGGCTTTGACGCGGGACGCCCTGTACGCGGCTGCGAAGTTGTCCAGGGTTGTGCCCAGGAACTGATTCCGTAGGGCCTCTCTCAGGTCCTTCCGGTAGGCTTTCATGTCTCCGGGTGTCTTGATCATGGGGCCTCCCCCTCGCATTCCCTCAGGAAGAGAAGGTGCAGTTCCTGCGGGCCGTGGACGCCGATGGTCAGTACTCTTTCGATATCGGCTGTCCGGCTGGCACCGCTGATAAAGGCAAGATAGCAGGGAGCGGATCGGGTCATTTCGCAAAGCTCCCGCTCCAGTTCCATGGCATCCCTTTTGATGCGGGATGTGGGCAGCACGGCGATGTGGGTTTCACTCAACATGGTCGCAATGCGCAGGTTTTCCGAGGTCGAATCCAGCACCAGGGTGGCCGTTTCGGCAATGCCCCAGTCACCCTGAGTGAAGCCGGTGTGAATGCTGCCGATATGCTCCCTGAGGTCCCCGGTGAGAAGAGTGATCCCGGATGCTTCGCAGAGCTTCGCCAGTTGAGCGCGTTCGCTTGGATCCAATCCGGGGGCGGCAATCGTCGATCCGCCTTGCCTGGCGGTCACCTCGACGGCGTAGAGAAAAGCCTGGTCAAGGCTTTCCACATCGGCCACCATCGTCTGTACGGCTTCCGCTTTTTCCTTCATCCTTTGCAGATCGTCTTGTTCTTCCATTGGGCCGGCATCCTCCGATCTCTTTCCAATCTCTTCTTCACGCACTTCAAAAAACGCGAGTTTTCGGGACCCCTAGCTTTTCTGCGTCTTCAAGCCCGTCCGACGACCTGGCCCAACTCTTCCGGTGATACTGTGCCGATCTTTTTGCCGATTCGCTCTGTTGACAAGGTGCGGACGTGACTGATTTTCACCCGGGAGCGTTTTGGAAGGTCATTCGGGTCAAGTTCAAGGGTGAGAGGAAATCCGGCACGCTGAGATTGGCTGGTGATGGCCATGGCGATCACGGTCCCTGAGCGTTCATTGAAAACAAACTCATTGATATTGTTGTCATTGCAGGGACGACAAAGACAAGGTCCTAGGGAGCGACGGTTTGGGCCAGCAACTCGGCGACGTCGTAGACCTTCACCTTCTCTTCCATGTTTCCGGCCTTCAGACCGTCCTCGAACATGGTGGTACAGTAGGGGCAGCACACGGCGACGAGGTCGGGATTGAGGGCCAGGGCCTGCTCTGTGCGGGCGTTGTTGATCTTGGTGTGCCCGAGGGTCTCCTCCATCCACATCCGCCCTCCGCCTGCACCGCAACAAAAGGACCTGGTGCGGTTCCGATCCATCTCGTAGTGCCGGAGTCCGGGAATGGACCTGAGCAGGGCCCGAGGCTCCTCGTAGAGTCCGTTGTAGCGGCCCAGGTAGCAGGAATCATGGAAGACCAGGCGCTTCTCAAGACCTCGCACCGGCTTGAGTCGACCTTCCTGTAAGAGCCTGGAGAGGAACTCGGTGTGGTGGTATACCTCCCACTTCCCGTCGAACTGGGGATATTCGTTCTTGAGGCAGTTGTAACCATGGGGGCAGGTGGTGATGATCTTCCTGACGCCGTAGCCGTTGATGATCTCTGCGAGCTCCATGGCCATCGTCTGGAAGAGGTACTCATTGCCGATCCGCCTTGCCGTCTCCCCGCAGCACTTCTCTTCGGCCCCGAGGACACCGAAGCTCACCCCTGCCTGGTTGAGGAGTGTCACCATGGCGGTTGTGACCTTTCTGGCCCGCTCGTCGAAGCTCCCGGCACAGCCCACATAGAAAAGATAGTCGACCTTCGGGTCTTCGGCCAGGGTCTTCACCGGGAGACCTTTGACCCAGTCCCCTCGCGTCGCAAAACCGATACCCCACGGGTTGGAGTTGGTCTCCCAGTTGCGGAAAACCCCCTGCACCTCCTGGGGGAAGTTGCTCTCGGTAAGGACCAGGTAGCGGCGCATGTCCACATACTTGTCGATGTGCTCGATGAAAACCGGACAGTGCTCCATGCAGTTGCCGCACGTGGTGCAGGACCAGATCTCGTCATGGAGGCAGACGTCGCCGATCAGGGGCCTCTCCAGCTCATCCCCGGGGTTGGCAACGTTTTCGGCAGCGGGCACCGAAGGACGCGCCAGCATGAGGTTCCCCTTGGCCTTGAGGTGCTCTTTGAGACGGTGGATGGTCTCCTTGGGGCTTAAGGGCTTCCCGGTCAGATTGGCCGGGCAGTTCTCAGAGCAGCGGCCGCATTCGGTGCAGGCGTAAAGGTCGAGGAGTTGCTTCCAGGTGAACTCTTCCACTTTGCCCACACCGAAGCTTTCCGCATTCTCATCCTCGAGGTCCATCTTGGCGAGCTCACCTACAGGCCGGAAGCGTCGGAAGAAGACGTTGGGAATCGCCCCGAGGATATGGAGGTGCTTGGAGAAGGGAATGTAGACGAGAAAACCCAGGATCACCAGGGTGTGTGCCCACCAGAAGAACGCATACCAGGAGTGCAGACCCTCCGGGGAAAGACCGGAGAAGAGTGGCGAGAGACCCACAGAGATGAAGGCCGCCGTGGGGAAGTAACGGGACGGGTCCCCCTGGGCGATGAGGTATTCCACTGCCCGGGCCCCAAAGAGGAGGGCGATGAGGGCGATGATGAAGGCGATGATGAGGGTTGCATCCAGATTGGCGGCTCGCTGGTCGCTGCTCCGAAGCCGCTCCGGTTTCTGGACAAATCGACGGTAGAGGGCGACCAGGAGTGCCCCCACCACACCGGCGCAAAGAAGGTCCTGGAGAAGGTAGAGGAAAGCGGTAAAAGGTCTCCCCAGGAATTTCCAATAGGCGAACCCATGGTAGACTCCCACCCCGAAGGTTTCTATGCTCCCGATGGTGATGACGACAAAACCCCAGAAGATGAGGAAGTGGCCCCAGCCCGAGGGCTCCCGCACAACCCGCCGCTGCCCCAGTACGTAGGAGACTACACCCTTCACCCGTTCGCCGATGCGATCAAAGCGTTCCTCAGGTTGGCCCAACCTCATGATCAGGTAGAGCCGCCTGGCGGTCCGAAAGAAAAACATGACGGCACCGGCAAAAATGATTACGAACAGAAGGTTCGCGGGGAAGGTCCCAGGTTGCATAGTTGTTGTCTCCTCATTCAGGCGCGCTTGGAGTCTAAGAGCGATTGCACCTGTTTCCGGAAGATACCGGGAACGGGGCAAGACCCGTCATGGCCACCACACACGACCATCCTTCGCCGAAACGATGATCTGGATCTCGGTGAGGTCAATCCTTCCCTTCGCATCCTTCCGCAGGACCACGACCTGGCCCTTAGTCACCCCAGGCAGGCTCACCGCCGCTTTCTTGCGGGGGCCCGGAGTCCAAAACGTTCGGTCGGCTAATAGCCACCATCGGTGAAGCCCCGTGGGTCCACTCGTACCCGTCGAAGGTCTTGCCGGCATAGCCTGGCCGCTTCGGCTTCAGGGGCTGATAGGAACGCGGATGCTGAGGGAATCGCTTTCTCAGGATCCTTCGATAGCAGCGGTTGTCGATACTGTCAAGGACAGCTTGCTAACGACCCTCGTCCTTGTGCCGATTTCGTGGTGAGCCATGGCTGGTATCACTACGGTGCGACACCGCTGTGGTCGGAATGACTCGGAATGATTGGCACATCGATGCATATTGAAATAACGAACGATCATTCGCCGACCAAGGACCGCTCAATTGGGGCAGGTTCCAGTTGCCATGGATATCGGTCTTCCTTGACTGAGGTCCAGTAAAGCCTGCCGGAGTTTCTCCACGGGTCGAGGACTATTCCTTTCTCGAAGGACTGCCCCTTTGCAGAGATGATGACGCTGCTGTGAGTAATTCCCCATAATGAGTCGGGGTATGCAATGCCGCAGTGGAGGTCAAAGCTCTTCTGATCGACTTTAAGGAGGCGTCTGATCAGATCTTGTGTCCAATGAAAACATAATCCCCGCTTCTTTTTCCCTGTGTTGACAAGATGATTGTGCCACAGCGGTGGGCGGACCAGTTCGTATCGGTTCGCAAGGACCATCGAAAACCGGACCGCCGTGTCAGCGATCAGGAAGGCTTCTTTATCGTCGACACGGTGACTCAGGGATTCCAGGTCCTTTTTGAGGCGCAATATCTGATCGCTGTGTTCGTCGTGCATTGACGCAGCAACCAACGGATCACCGCCGGCCCCGATCCCCGGCCCCTGATATTGAACACGGCCGCACCCGCAAGAAAAGAGGAACACGAGAAGCAATGCTCCCGTCGTTATCTTCTCCCTCATCGGCACCTCCCAGTATTGCCTGTCAAAGGGTATGGGCGGAATCGCATCAAGTGCTCCATTTCATGATACTCAAATTCTATCCCGGATGAAGACCCAAACTACGCGATTTTCCCCATCGAGAGGAGTGAAATTTACGCCCATTGTCACCGCCAGATTGTTCTTGATACAATGGCCTTCCTGCCGTAATGGAATACGAGGAACACAAACTGATTTGAACCGAATGCGGCAAGGCTCTTTCAAGAAGGATCAGAACGGTCACCTTTGGGGGGGAGGATCATGATATGGCGAAAATAGGAAGAAATGCACCCTGCCCTTGTGGGAGCGGCAAGAAGTACAAGAAGTGTTGTCTCGCGAAAGATGAGGAAGCGAGACGAGCCCGCCTGGAGGAGCAGGAGAGGAAAGAGCTTCTGGCCAGGAAACAAGCCGAAGAAGAGAGGGCCCTTTTCGAAGACGAACCCGATGAGGAGGGACCCGAAGAAGACTTCTACGATGACGATATAGACGAGATGGACGAGGAAGAAGAAATAGACGAAACCCTTGAGGACTCGGAAGCGGAATGCAGGCCCCGCAGGAGAGTGCCGAAGGAGAGCCCCCCGATCAGCGATGCAGAACAGGAGATCGTTGACAGGTGGTGGAAAGAATACAAGGAAATGCACGAGGTTGAGGAAATCAGGCAGCATCTTGAGAACTTCCTGCGTGACCATCCCAAACTGGTTCCGAATCTTGAATTGCACTGGGAAGTGTTGTTTGAGCTGGGTGCCGATTATGTCAGCCAGGGCAGGCACGCGGAGTATATCGATCTCCTATTGGAAATGCGGAACCGGTTCGCCGATTCGTATCTCAAGAGCTTCGGCTACTACGATCACGACATAATCAGTCATAAGATCACAGTCGGTCTCAAAGACGAAGCAGCGAACTTTCTGAACTACTTCAGAGAGTATCCCGAACACGATCCGGACAATCTCTTCAAAGTCATTGAATTCATGATGGCGAACAATTGCCGGGAAATGGTCACCGACCTGGTCCAGGACGTCTATTACGATGTGTGCACCTGTTCGGAAATCTATGGAGGAGATGAGCTCATCGACATCCTGGTCATGGCCTACATGGCTCCTTTCCTGAAGCCTGATTTCACGCATGCCGACCTGGAGGAACTGGCTTCCAGACTGAGGACCATAAGGGTCTCCTTGATTGACGAGCTCTATCAGCCTGATTTCCTGAGGCAGCGTTTCGAGCTCATTTTGAACAACCGAAAAGGCTGGAATATAGGAGACTGTAAAACCAGGAGCGAGGTCATCGATCGATACTATCAAGTGAGCCTCAACTTCATGGGATTCCTCCATGAGCAGAAGGGAAAGGATTGGTTGGCGGCGGACTTCTACAGGAAGATGGCCTTGAGGTATCTCGCTTATGTCATTCCGGAAGGAAAGCGCCCCAGGGAGACGTTTGTCTTCACCAAGAAAAAGATCGAAACGACAATTGCCAGGACCTGCAAGTCCTTCCTCTTCCTGGACAGCACCGCTGCCATCGTTTCCCTCAATTCGCTGTACTGGTTCGCTGAATACCTTGAAGAAACAGGATCCATCCCGGAAGAGCGGAAAGCCTTGATTCAACAGTGGTGCACCGAGCTCCACAACGAAGTGTTCCCCTCTCTGTTGAAAACCAAACTGTCGGCCAGGGCTTTTGAAAGGTTCCCTGTCTGACGGGGCCGCATTCTCACCCGAGCCTGAGTTTTCATTGGGTGATCTTATGGAATGACGATCGGAAGCGAACCCGGAGGGTTCAAAGCCATTTGCCGGTGGTTGAGCCCGCGACGGCGGGCGATACCACCGGGAGACGAACAGGATAACCGCTGCACCCCGGGGTGCCGGCAAGGATAACCGATCTCTTCCACCTGTCTCAGCCTCACCGTTAA